>JAXDNY010000030.1:0-12881 GCA_034669145.1 Hyphomicrobiales bacterium | reverse complement strand
CGACGAGGTGATGCACCCAGTCGCGATCGAAATTGTAATGCAGCTGGTAGACGACATCGTGGGCGGCGGCGATGTTTTCCAGTTCGCGCAACACGCGATGTCCGCGGTCGGCGATGGCGTTGGTCAGCAGCAGACGCTCCTGCTGCAGCTCCACGTCGTCGGCGCGCCGGGCCGTGGTGAGCACCGCGACGATGACGCAGACGATCGCCAGAAGGACGACGACGCCGATCGGGATGACGCCGGTCGTGCGCGGACGGCCGCCGTCACTCCGCCTGCGAAGCTTTCCCACGTGCGTCAAAGCCTTCCGCCACACAGGCGACCCCCGGGCCGACGTTTGAATTGCGCGGCACCATAAGAGGGAGTGCTTGTGAAAGGCTTGTCAGGGGTATGCGGGAGAACGGGATATGCCCGATCCATGGGCAATTCGCGCGATGTCCCTAACGACCGGTAAATTGCGCTATCGCCCGGCCCCGTAAGGCGGGCGGGGGATATTCATGTGCGCGGCGCGCAACGCGGCCGACCAGCGTTCTCTCAGATCGTGAAAATACGGCTCGCCCGGCTCGATGCGATAGGAAAGTTCCGCCTCGCAGGTGTCGCGGCGGACGACCAGCAGGTCGATCGGCATGCCGACGCCGAGGTTGGAGCGCATGGTGGAGTCCATCGAGATCAGGCTGATCTTGAGCGCATCGTACAGGTCGATGCCGTGATTGACGGCGCGATCGAGCACCGGCTTGCCGTATTTGTGCTCGCCGATCTGCAAATAGGGCGTGTCGACGGTGCATTCGATGAAGTTGCCGGCGCCGTAGACCATGAACAGGCGCATCTTCTCGCCCTTGATCTGGCCGGCGAACAGGAACGAGACGTCGAATGTCACATCCGCCGCCTCGAGCGCGGCGCCCTCGAGCTTTTGCACCTGGCGGATCGCGGTGCCGATGCGCTGCGCGGCCTGGAACATGGTCGGCGCATTGAGCAGCGTTTCGAGCTCCTTGGTGTCCGGATTCTCGATCCCTTCGGTCAGGGTCGAGACGACCGACTGGCTGAGCGAGAGGTTGCCCGAGGAGGCGAGCGCCATGATGCGCTGGCCGGGCACGCCGAACACGTGCAGCTTGCGGAAGGTCGAGACGTTGTCGAGGCCGGCGTTGGTGCGCGTGTCGGCGATGATGACGAGGCCGTCACGCACCAATATGCCGCAACAGTAGGTCATGACGACTCAGAGTCCCCAGCGCCGCGGGGCAGTTTATAGCGGTCGGGGTGCGGCGGCTGCAATGGAGTGCGGCGTTGGAAATTGCGGCTGCTACAGAATTGTGACGAGCCGCGCGAACGGCGTTCCGGCACAACGGCGCTGGAGCCGTTCGTCGGCGGTCACGAGCTTGCAGTCGCGCTGTTCGGCAAGGGCCAGATAGAAGCAGTCATAGGCCGGATGCTTGAGGGCGAGAGCAATTTCCAACGCGCGATCTTTCAGGTCGGCGGCGGGGACGAGTTCGTGAAACAGTCGCGCGGATTTCTCGACAAAGTCGATGACCGTTTCCAGTGAGACGTCGCTAAACGTCCTGGCCTTCCACGCCGTATTGGTGGCTTCGACAACGACGAGATCGGGAGCAATCAACCGCTCTTCCGAATGCAGAAGCGCGACAGCGGCATCTGATCTATCAAACGTCAGGAACCACCGCGCCGCAACGCTCGCGTCGACGACGACGGTCATTCGTCGAACTCGTCGTCCCTGCCATGCCGGATCGCGGCCCTGACGTCGAAGTCCTTGAGCGGAGGCATAGATGCGCGCCATTTGCGCGAGAGAGCGACTTTTTCCTCAGGCGTCAGGGGGGCAGCGGCCGTAATCAGGTCACGAAGTTCCTGTTCGAGCGAATGACCTTTGAGCTCGGCCTTCGTTTTGAAATTCTTGATGACCTTGTCATCGAGATTGCGAACAAGAACCTGTCCCATGACACAAACCTCTATGCTATCACTTATGATAGCATAGGTGGCGTTACAATGCCAGTCCTATTGGCTCTGCACCTGCCGTGACGCCTGATCGACCAGCACCTTGACGGCCATGCTTTCGGTGCCGCCGCCGCGGCGTGCGCCCCGCACCGGGGCGGCGCCCAGGTAGTCGAGCCCGACCGCGACGCGGACATGGGCGTCAGTCGCGCAGATGCCGTTGGTCGGATCGAACGCCACCCAGCCGATCGAGGGTACATGCGCCTCGGCCCAGGCGTGGCCGGCATCCTGCTGCGTCACGCCGTCGGCGCGGTGGAAATAGCCGCCGACATAGCGCGCCGGAATGTCGAGATGGCGCGCGACCGCGATGAAAATATGCGTGAGGTCCTGGCATACGCCGCGCTTGAGCGCGAAGGCTTCCGCCGCCGTGGTCGTCGTGTGCGTCGGGTCGGTGTCGTAGGTCATCTCGCCATGGATGCGGCCGAGCAGGGCATGCAGCAGCGGCAGGGTATCGTCGGCCTGAGCTCGGGTCTCGCGCGCGAAGTCGGCGATCGTGCCGTCGACCTCGGTCAGCGGCGTCGCGCGCAGATAAAGGCTCGGCGGAAAGCGCTCGATCGCGCCGCGCACGATGCCGGCGGTGTCCTGCACGTCGACTTCGCCCTCGACCTGGACGCCGAGCTCCTCGAACGGGCCTTCGGCCGTGAAGGTGTGCGTGATGTTGCCGAACGCGTCCTCATGCACGTCGAGACGGCAGTCCTCCGACACGTCGATGCGCCAGCGCACCACATAGTGGCCGTCATGATTGCGCGGGGTGAGGCGCAGCGTCTGGATCACGCCGCTGGTCGGCGCGTCGTAGCGGTAGCGGGTCTCATGCGAAATGAGGATGCGCATGGCGCATCATATCAGGCGTCGCCGGTCCCGAAAGCCGCCCGTTTTAGGCTTCACATTGCGGGGCGAAGCGCCATATACAGGCGCGGGCTCGCGGATTTGAGCCACTGGAAACATCCCAGATTGCCATCGTGCATGGCAGCCACGTTCGCCGGCCGCAGGCGACCGTTTTGAGATCACGCCATGCTCGACGCCACCGACCTCGACCGCCCCGCCCGGTCCGACCAATCGGCCGACGCGCCGCGCCGCACGTTCGCGATCATTTCGCACCCCGATGCCGGCAAGACCACGCTGACCGAAAAGCTCTTACAGTTCGGCGGCGCGATCCAGATGGCGGGGCAGGTGCGGGCGCGCGGCAACCAGCGGCGCACGCGCTCCGACTGGCTCGAGATCGAACGCGCACGCGGCATCTCGGTCACCTCGTCGGTGATGACGTTCGAGCACGACGGGATCGTGTTCAACCTGCTCGACACGCCGGGGCACGCGGATTTTTCCGAGGATACCTATCGGACGCTGAGCGCGGTCGACGCAGCCGTGATGGTAATCGACGCCGCGAAGGGGATCGAGAGCCAGACGCGCAAGCTGTTCGAGGTGTGCCGCCTGCGCGACATTCCGATCATCACCTTCATCAACAAGATCGACCGCGAGGGGCACGACCCGCTCGCGCTGCTCGATGAGATTTCATCCGGGCTGGCGCTGGACCTGACGGTGCTGACGTGGCCGCTCGGCATGGGGGTCGATTTCCGCGGCTGCCTCGACGTGCAAGACAAGAAACTGCTGCTTCCCGCGAAGGACCCAAAGGACGCATTCGGGCGCACCGAGCCCGTCGACAGCATCGAAGCGATCGACCATCCGTTTGTGGAAGACCGCATCGCGCAGCCGGCGCTGGAAAGCCTGCAACTGTGCCTCGCCGACCTGCCGCGCTTCGACGAGAAGGCGTTCCGCGAAGGCCATCTCTCGCCGGTGATCTTCGGCAGCGCGCTGAAGGATTTCGGCGTCGGCGAGCTGCTCGCCTGTCTCGCCCGCTGGGCGCCCGACGCGCTGCCGCGCAAGACGACCACGCGCACGGTTGAACCAAACGAGGAAGCGGCCAGCGGCTTTGTGTTCAAGGTGCAGGCCAACATGGACCCGAACCATCGCGACCGCATCGCGTTCGTGCGGCTGTGCTCGGGAAAATTCCGCCGCGGCATGAGGCTGTTCAATGTGCGCGAGAAGAAGGCCATGAACGTCGCGGCGCCGATCTTCTTCTTCGCGCAGCAGCGCGAAACGATCGACGAGGCGTTTCCCGGCGATATCATCGGCATCCCCAATCACGGCACGTTGCATGTCGGCGACAGCCTCACCGAAGGCGAGGCGCTGCAATTCGTCGGCACTCCGAATTTCGCGCCGGAAATCCTGCGCCGCGTGGTGCTGGAGGATGCGATGCGCGCCAAGCAGCTTAACAAGGCGCTGAACGATCTGGCCGAGGAGGGCGTGGTGCAGACCTTCCGCCCGGTCGATGGCGCATGGCCGATCCTCGGCGCGGTCGGCGCGCTGCAACTCGACGTGCTTCAGTCGCGGCTCAAGGCGGAATACGGCGTGTCGATCCGGCTGGAGAGCGCGCCTTACGAGACCGCGCGCTGGATCGCCGGCGACGAGACCGCCGTGCAGCGCTTCCGCGATGCGCATCGCTCCAGCATCGCGGAGGACCGTAATGCGAATCTGGTCTATCTTGCGCGCAACGCCTGGGCGCTCAATCGCGCGATCGAGGAATATCCCGAGGTGAAGTTCCTCAGCGTGCGCGAGCGGTAGGCGTTTACAGCAGATACTGGTCGGTAATCAGCGCGCCGAGCCGGTTGTTGTCGGAAATGAAACCGCCGATGAATTCGTGCAGGCCGGTCTTGAAGATCTCGTCCATGCGGCTGTTTTCCAGCCGCGTGCGGACCTGGCGCGCGTGGCGCTGCACGGGGCCTTGGCGGCCATAGGCGCGCGCGATGTTGTCGAGGTGCTCGACGAGATGCGCATAGCAGCTCGCGAGCGAGCGCGGCATCTGGTCGTTGAGCATCAGGAGGTCGGCGATCAGCCAGGGCTTCAGGCTCTCGCGATAGACCCAGTGATAGGCGGTGAGCGCCGAGACCGAGCGCAGGATCGCGGCCCACTGGAAATAATCGAGCGGCCCGCCGACGTGCTCCTGCGGCGGCAACAGCAGATGATACTTCACGTCGAGGATGCGCGCGGTATTGTCGGCGCGCTCGATGAACACGCCGAGCCGCGAGAACCAGTAGGAGTCGTTGCGCAGCATGGTGCGGTAGGCGGAGCCGTCGAAGCGCAGCGAGGATTCCTGCACCCAGCGCAGGAAGGTCGCGAACTGCTCCCGCGAAGCCGGCCCCGAGCCGAGTTTCTGCAGCTCAAGCCAGGTGCCGTTGATCGCGTCCCACATCTCGCTGGTGAGCGCGGTGCGCACCGAGCGCGCGTTGGAGCGCGCGACCTCGAAGCAGGAGCGGATCGAGGACGGGTTGTCGGGCGAGAAGGCGAGGAAGTCGGTGACGGTCTGTTCGTTCGCTTCCTTGTGGGCGGAGAAGAACGAGGCCGCGCAGCCCGCGGTCGCGACCGCGGACTCCCATTCGTTGGTGGTCGCGCCTTCCGAGGTAGGTACGGCGCTCAGGCGCTGCGTCGCTTCCAGAATGCGCGCGAGATATTCGGCGCGCTCCACATAGCGCGCAAGCCAGTACATGTTGTCGGCCGTGCGGGAGAGCATGCTATCCGTCCAGCACCCAGGTATCCTTCGTGCCGCCGCCCTGGCTCGAATTGACCACCAGCGAGCCGGCCTTCAGCGCCACACGCGTGAGCCCGCCCGGCACGATGCGGATGCGGTCGCGCCCGGTGAGCACGAACGGGCGCAGGTCGACATGGCGCGGCGCGAGACCTTCGTCGACCAAGGTCGGCACGGTGGAGAGCGCCAAGGTCGGCTGCGCGATGAAGCCGCGCGGATCGCGCTTCAATTTCTCGCGGAAGGCTTCGAGCGTCATCTTGTCGGCCTTTGGGCCGATCAGCATGCCGTAGCCGCCCGAGCCGTGCACTTCCTTCACGACAAGCTCGCTCAAATTATCGAGCACGTAGGAGAGATGCTCGGCCTCGCGGCAGCGCCAGGTCGGCACGTTCTTCAGGATCGGTTCTTCGGCGAGATAAAACTTCACGATCTCCGGCATGTAGCTGTAGACCGCCTTGTCGTCGGCGACGCCGGTGCCGACCGCGTTGGCGAGCGTCACGTTGCCGGCAATGTAGGCCGACATCAGGCCGGGTACGCCGAGCGCGGAGTCCGGGCGGAACGAGAGCGGGTCGAGGAAGTCGTCGTCGATGCGGCGATAGTTCACGTCGACGCGCTTCAGCCCCTCGGTCGTGCGCATATAGACGATCTCGCCTTTGACGATGAGATCGCGCCCTTCGACCAGCTCGATGCCGAGCTTGTCGGCGAGGAACGAGTGCTCGTAATAGGCCGAGTTGTAGATGCCGGGCGTGAGCAGCACGACGACCGGCTCCGCGACGGCGGTGACGGGCGCGACGGACCGCAAGGTCGCCAGCAGTTCGTCCGGATAATTCTCGACCGGCGCGACACGGTGGCGCGCGAACAGGTCGGGGAACAGCCGCAGCATGATCTCGCGGTTCTCCAGCATGTAGGAGACACCGGAGGGTGTGCGCGCGTTGTCTTCCAGCACGTAGAAGGTGTCGGCATCGACGCGCACGATGTCGATGCCGGCGATGAACACGTAAATGTCGTGCGGCACGCGCTGGCCGTTCATCTCCGGGCGGAAGACCGGGTTCTGGAAGACCAGGTCTTCCGGCACGATGCCGGCGCGCAGAACTTCGCGCTTGGTGTAGATGTCTCTGATGTAAAGGTTAATCGCCTTGGTGCGCTGTTCGAGGCCGCGCTTGACCGTCTGCCACTCGGATGCCGCGAGAATGCGCGGCACGACGTCGAACGGGATCAGCCGCTCGGTCGATTCCGCCTCGCCGTAGACCGCGAAGGTGATGCCGATGCGGCGGAAGAGAAGCTCGGCTTCGCGCCGGCGGTGCTGCAACACCTCCGGGCTCACTTGCCCGAGCCAGCCGGCCAATTCCTGATAGGCGGGGCGGGTCAGCCCATCCGTGCCGTTCATCTCGTCGAACGCGGCCGACATTCGTCCCCCGGAAGGCCGGATGGAGCGACCCACCTGGCTTTGCGCATGTTAGGTGCAATCTCCACGCCAATGAAAGAGGCGGTTCGGAGCGAAGAGGTTCCGCGAAGTTGCCCATTTATTGGGCTGACTATGGTTTTCGGCTGGGCAGCGGGCACCCGGTGCCGTCTGGAGACACACAGCGCGGTTCCCCGCAAGATCGATCAATTTTGTGCAACTTCGGTAGGAATCGTGAGGCCGGCGAGAAGGTGTTTTTCCTGACGGCGGTCAATTTTTCTGATCTGCTGTCACTACACAGTAGCCCTGCGAGTTCTTTCCAACCGGCCGCACTCCGGCCGCGGGGGTGATATGGCAGCACACCTTAATACCGCGCCGATTGCGCTTGTGGTCGAAGACGATCCGATCGTCCGCGAACTTGCGGCCGCGCTGCTGGAAGAGACGAACCTCCGCGTCGTGGAGTGCGAGGACGCCGAAGAGGCGTTCGCCGCACTGTGCAAATACGGCGACGAGATCGCGCTGATCTTCACCGACATCCGCCTGCCGGGCCTGCTCGACGGCGTCGATCTGGCGCAGCGTGCGAAAGTGCTGTGGCCGCGCATCGCAATCGTCGTGACGACCGGTTATCCCGGCGAGCGGGTGGATGCGCTCCCGGACAACGTCGTCTACCTGCCCAAGCCCTGGCTTGCGCTTGACGTGCTGATGCAGGCCGAGCATGCGGGCGATCGCATGCGCGAACGCCAGCGCGCGGTCGCCTGACGATCAACTCACGACGATCACATCAGCGTCCGGCTGCGCAGCGAACAGCCGCGCAATATCGGCGGCGCGGCGCTCGAGCGCGAGGCGCTGGTTGACGTAGCCCTTGTCGGTGATCTCGTTCGCGTCGATCGAAGGCGCGTCCGCCAGCAGCAGCACGCGCGCGACACGCTCCGAGGAGCCCGGATGCGCGGCGTTCCATTGCACGAGCGCGCGGCGCACGTGCTCGCGCACCGCAGGATGGCGCGCGAGATCGGGGAGCGCGGCCGGCGCGCCCTCGCCAACGAGTTTCTGGCATCCACCCGCGTTGAGCCAGCAGAGCAGCGCGACAAACGCGCGATCCGCGCCGGCGACGATCGCGTCCTGCAACACCGGCGAACAGGCCGCGAGCACGCCGACGCGCAGGGTCCCGACATTCACCCAGGTACCGGTCGTGAGCTTGAAATCCTCGGCGAGGCGGCCGTCGAACATCACACCGCGCGTGGCGTCGTTCTCATCGGCGAAGCGCATCGCATCGCCCGGCATGTAGAAGCCTTCCGCGTCGAATGCGGCCGCGGTGAGTTCGGGCCGCTTCCAGTAACCGGGCGTGATATTCGGTCCACGCACGCGGATTTCCAGTTTGCCGCCGCTCGGCACCAGCTTCATCTCGACGCCGGGCGCGGGCACGCCGACATTGCCGGCGCGGTCGAGCAGGAAATGCGCCGCGGTCGCGAGCGGCGCGGTTTCGGTCGTGCCCCACGAGGAGGACATCGGAATGCGGCGGCCGGTGGTGCGCACCGACACGGCTTCGAGACGCTCCCACAAATCCTGCGGCAGCGCGGCGCCGGCGTAGAAGATCAGCCGCAGCCGCGTGAAGAACAAGCGCGCGAACGTCTCATCGCGCTCAAGATGCGGCAGCAGCGCCGCGTAGCCGGCCGGCACGTTGAAATAGATGGTGGGCGAGATTTCGCTGAGGTTGCGCACGGTCTCAGCCACCATGCTGGGCAGCGGACGCCCGCCGTCGATCGCAAGCGTGCCAGCGTGGCGCAGCACCATGTTGAAGTTGTGGTTGCCGCCGAAGGTGTGATTCCACGGCAGCCAGTCGACCAAGGTGAGCGGCTGCTCGGTGAGGAAGGGCCAGCATTGCAGCGCCTGCTGCTGATTGGCGGTCAGCATGCCGTGTGTATTGATCACGCCCTTCGGCAGGCCGGTCGAGCCGGAGGTGAACAGGATTTTCGCGATCGTGTCCGCGCCGGACGCCGCAGCGGCTCGATCGACGGCAGGACCGATGGAGGTGCGCGCGAGGTCGTCGAACGATGTCGCGCCAAGGTTCGCACTGTCGCGGCTCGCGACGATCTCGGCGCCGCTCTCGATCGCGGCGAGCGCCTTGGCGAATGGCGCGGTGTCGGCGACGTAGATCAGGCCGGGCGCAAGCAGCTCCGCGATGTGCTTGAGCTTGGCGAAGTCCTGGCTTTGCAGCGAATAGGCGACCGAAATCGGCGCGACCGGCACGCCCGCCGTATAACCGGCGAGCATCAGCAGCGCATGGTCGATCGAGTTGGCCGAGAGGATCATGACCGGCCGCTGCGCCGACAGCCCACGCCCGAGCAGCGCGGCGGCGAGCGCGTCGACGGTGCGGCGCGCGTCCGCGTAAGTGAGTTTGCGCCACGTATCTCCGGCGCGTTCGGCAAGGAACACGCGGTCCGGCTGCGCCTCGACCGCCGAGCGGAACAGGCGCGCGAGACTCGGGTCGTATGCGCCGAGTTCGGCCGTGCAGGTCAGCCGGATCGTCCCGTCCGGATCGGCCGTGCGCGCAACCCGCGCAGGCGCAAACGCGATCGGCCGATGCGGGGCGTTCGCGGCGCTGATCGACTCGTTCATTCTTTTTGGCTCAAGCGTTTCCGCCTCGACACTAGAACATCCTGCCGCGGCTTGTCAGGCGTCCGGCGTGATCAGCGGAAGTCGCGGAAAATAACTACGGTATCGCGTGGCGTCGCGCGTCAACAGGCGATAACCCGCAACCGAAGCATGCGCGCCGATGTAGAAATCCGCGATCGGAGAACGCCTCGCGCCTCCACGGCTGCGGTAAATCAGAAATGCCTTGCCGGCCAAAAACGCTGCCTCGAACGGAATTTGTTCACGAACAAATTGGCTCGGGGACAGTGCGGCATTGAGTTCTTCAATCGTATCATAGCGCGCGGAAACCTCGGCAAAGATGACTTGATTTATCACCACACGGCCATGGTCGGACGCTTCCGCAAGCGCGTTCGACGACCAATCAGCCCAGTGAGAATTGGCTGTCAGGACATCGAGAATGACGTTGCTGTCGACCAAGACTGTCATTCTCCACGCATGAGCGCCAGGATCTCATCAGTCGTCATTGTCCCATCGCCCGGATGCGCCCGAAGATGGGCGACGATCTGCTCGCCGCGGGTCGGTTTGCCGTTGCGCTTCCCGCGACGGAGCCGACGGATGAGGACGTCGCCGCCTTCATACGCGAACTCGACTTCGGTGTTGGGCATCAGGCCGGCCTTTTCGCGGATTGCGATCGGGATCGTCACCTGGCCCTTGGATGTGATGCGCATGGGCGTCTCCTATTCTTACTTACGAAAGTAAGAATTCATAGGTGCCAAGTCAATGTGGTTGCGGCGTTGCGTTTGGCAGGGCCATGATGGGGCAGGCCTTTCAGCAAAGTGACCTCATGACCCATTCGATCATCACCGCAGCCATTCTCGTCATCGGCGACGAAATCCTGTCCGGGCGCACCAAGGACAAGAACATCGGCTACATCGCCGAGTACCTGACCAATATCGGCATCGACCTGAAGGAGGTCCGCGTGGTGCCGGACGAGGAGGATGAGATCGTCACGGCGCTCAACGCGCTGCGCAAGCGTTACACCTATGTGTTCACCACCGGCGGCATCGGCCCGACGCACGACGACATCACGGCGGATGCGGTGGCAAAAGCGTTCGGCGTGTCGATCGATGTCGATCCGCGCGCGCGTGCCATCATGGAGGAAAACTATAAGACGCGCGGCATCGAGATGAATGAGGCGCGGCTGCGCATGGCGCGCATCCCGGCTGGAGGCGATCTGCTCAAGGCCAATCAGGGCCCGCCCGGCTTCAAGCTCGGCAATGTGTTCGTGATGGCGGGCGTGCCGTCGATCATGCAGGTCATGCTCGATTCCGCGGCGCCGATGCTCACGACGGGCGTCAAGATGATGTCCGAGACGGTCCGCGGTGACGTGCGCGAAGGCGACATCGGCACGGAGCTCGGCGAGATCGCCAAGCTGCACCCGAACGTCGCGATCGGCAGCTATCCGTTCTTCGACGAAAAGGCCGGGCCCAATACCAACCTGGTGATCCGCTCGCGCGATGCGGGCCACCTCGCGGCGGCGCGCGCCGACGTGGAAGTCATGCTCAAGCGCGTGCGCGCCGGCATGAAAGCGTCGGCCTGACGCCTCGATGCGGATCGGCCCGGCGCACGGGTGGCATGCCGCCCGTGCTCGGTAGCCCGAACCCGCCGATCGGCATTATCTTGAACAAGGTACCGGGCTTGCTCGCCGCGCTCACTGCCGTCCGCCTCAACGGCGAGCGCAAGTCGGCTTGATCGTTTTCGCAATCCTACGTCTCGCCTGCCCCGCCGGTGCGCCTGTTGCGCCAGCCGGATGAGCCATTCGCGGCGCTCGTGGAGGCCTTTGTCTACTATTTTTCGTTGTGTGATGTGAATCACACTTGAATTTGGTTGTGCAAATTATGGTTGTGAAAAGGTAAAGATTCAAAACGCTTCGCAGGTCCCCTACCTGTCAAAAACACAGCTCCGCCAGCCTGAAATGCTGTCGCTGAGGCGGCCCGTGCTCATGCGGGCCGAATGACGTGCACGCTCCGCGTGCGGCTTCGCTGTCTGTGGCCGAACATGGCGAAGTTTCATTCTTCAGGCCCACAACGAAGGTATTTCTCAATGAACGCTCGACACAAAGTTCTCTTGCCGCTCGCCGCGATCGCACTGATCGGGTTTGTCGGCTCATCGGCCGTGTTCGCACAGGCGCAACCGCCCGCGAAGCCCGGCGGCCCCGTTGCCACCAATGGACCCCAACCCTTCAAATGCGATCCGACCGACAAGATGTTTCAAGTTCAGAACGGGACCAACGACAATTTCGTCGGCACCGGCACTGCGGATCCCAAGCCGCATCCGGTCGGCATCCCTGGCCTGAATACGAGCAACATCTACGATCAGACGGCAAGCAACTATCACTTTGGCGACTCGTTCACGCTCCCGGCCGGTCAGATCACGAGAATTAGACTGACGACCCGTCTGAAAGCGAATTCGGGCGATGCCAACAACGACGGGATCAGCTTTTCCGCGAGCCCGACGTTCACTCCCGGGCACTTCGGCTTCGCGCTCAATACCCTGGTTCCTGGTTGGGGGACATCGGCACCGGCCAAGCTGTTTGTGTTCGATTTCGACGCGTCCGGTGCGCAAGTTCATGTCAATGTTCCAGGCAGTCCTTTTAGCGCGGGACCTCCCTATAGCGGCGCCGCGTTTTACGCTGACCTCACCCTCAATCACGTGCTGCATATGTACGTGCAGGACGATACCAGCGTCGACTTTATCCAGATTGAAGGATGCGCGAAGCCCCTGCCGCCCAAATACGATCTGGTCGCGAGCAAGAAGCACGACGGCAACGTCTATGTGCTCAACGTGCACAACGCGGGTTCGCAAATCATGCCGACCGGCAAGGTCGACGTGACCGAAATCGTTCCGGCGGGCTTGATCATCGACAGCGCCAGCGGCGCCCCTTGGCAGTGCCCAGGGGTCATCTTCCCGGTAATTGGGCCGGACGCATTCACCTGCTCATATCAGATTCCCCCTGGGGGAATTGCGGCGAACTCGCCCCTGCCGGCGATTATTCTCAAGACCGAGGGCAAGTCCGAGTGTCCGAACTGCATGCGGGTGAAGCTCTTTCTCAAGAGCATGTCCGACGGCGTGAAGCCGGTGGAGGAAGGCGACATGAAGAACAACGCCTCGTGCACGATGTGACGCGATCGATCGGCGCTTGACCTCGATGAAGTGCCGGAACGCGTAACGATCCCGGGTTTCGGCACTGCCGTTTTTCTACTGATATCCGTCGCGCTGATCGCGGCGCTATTCAAATCCTCCCGGCGCGCTACT
>JAXDNY010000029.1:0-31098 GCA_034669145.1 Hyphomicrobiales bacterium | reverse complement strand
ACGTGCGGGCCTTCCCAGTTGCCCCAGCAGACATGCAGCCGCCAGCGGTCCGCCGGGATGCCGGTCGTCGCCTTGTTGATCGCCGCGAGATGCATCTCGGCGATCTTGACGAAGCCCTCGTCGGTCTCGTCCTGGAACATCATCACGCGTTCCATCGCAAGATCGGGCGCATCGACCTGCAGGATCAGCCCAGCCTCGTGGATCGCGCGGTATTCCTTCGCGAGCTCGGCCGCGAGCGCATCCACGTAAGCCTCGTGCGAGTCGTAATGCGCGTTCATCAGCGTGGTCGCAACGATGCCGGGCGACGGCGCGGTCATGAACTGCTCGGCGAAGGCGCCGGACGCATGCTTCTTGAAGCGCGTGATCTCGTCCTTGATCGGCGCCATATCGGTGTATTTCACATCCGCAATCGCCTGCGGGGCGTTGGAAATTCTCGCGCGGTGAATGAAGCGGCGGCCGAAGGTCGCCACGAGATCGGGATGCTCAACGAAATCCTTGCCGACGCGGCGCTTGCTCTCGCCGCCGTAGCCGGTCATGCGCGCCGCCATGTAGGTCTGGAACGCGACGCGCTGCTGCTCGCCGTCATTGCCGATGTCGATGCCGGAATCCTTCTGCCGCTTCACCACGTCGGCGACCGCGCGGTCGAGTTCGTGCGACATTTTCCCGGCGTCGATCGCCTCGCCAGCTTCGCGCTTGATCAGCAGTTCGGTGATGGTGTCGTTGCGCGGCAGGCTGCCGACATGTGTGGTCAGAATACGGTCGCGGCTGGTGAGCATGGTTTCCTCGCGTTTCTTGTGCGCCGGCTCTAGCGCATCGATGCGTCGCGCGCCACCACGTCACGTCCCAACGCTGCCCACTCAGGTTTTCAGCAGAACCATCGCCAGCTTTTCGCGGGCCGCGCGGCCGGCGTCGAGGTCAAAGCAATTGACGACCGCCAGGCGAAAGCCGCCGGGCGGCATGGCGTGCTGGTCCGCCGGTCTGTCCTGGTGGAACGTGATCTGCACGCTCGTGACCTGCGGCATTGCGCGCACCTCATCGACCAGCGCCCGCGGCGGATGGCGGTAGTGCGGCCCATGCGGGCCGAACAGCACGACGCTGTAGCCGTCGCGCCGATCCGTGTCGGGATAGTCCCAGCGGCCGTGCTGGTAGAGCCGCACCAGCGCCTCGACCCAGCCCCTGCCGTAGAGATCCGGCCACTGGTCGGCGAAGCGCAGGTGCGCCTCGATGATGCGGCCGCCGATGGTTTCGACATTGAGCATGCCGGTGTAGCCGGCGAGATGCTTCCCGATCCACGCGCCGCACTGCGCCTCAATCTCGGCGTCGTGCGCGGCATGCAGCACCCAATGATCGAACGTGCCCTCGGGGCCCGGATGGCCGGTCGCATGCCGCCACCATTTCGCTTCGCCGTTGAGGACCGCGACATCGGATGACACGTGCCGCCCGTCGAGCAGCGTCATCCACATATGGCCGGGCGCGTAGTGTTTCGTGTAGTCGGCGGCATCGCGCAACACGCGGCTGCCGACCCCCATGCCCTTCAGGTTCGTGATCGGCTTGGAGAAGACGGGGAAAGCTTTCGGCTCGACGCCGTGCGGCGCCGCCTCCAGGCCTTGGCTGAGCGCGACCGCGACCTTGTCGTAGACCCAGCGATGGCGCGGATACCAGGTCCAGCTGTCGGAATCTTCCGTGGAGATCAGCACATCGGCCGGACAGGCCACATGCTCGAAGTATTGCATGCGCCAGGGGTCGATTTCGCAGATGGGCATTGGCCTAACCGGTCCTCATGGTGAGGAGCCCGCGAAGCGGGCGTCTCGAACCATGGCCGCAGGCTCTCGGCCATCCTTCGAGACGGGCGCTGCGCGCCCTCCTCAGGAGGAGGATTGAGTTTGCGGCGCGAAAGCGAATCACAGCTTCAGCGCATGGATCGAAAAATAATCGTTCTCGTCGGTCCACGTCGCGGCCGGGCGCCAGCCTGCCGTTTCGGCGAGCGCGCGGAAAGATTCCACCGTGTACTTGTAGGAATTCTCGGTGTGGATCGTTTCGCCTTTGCGGAATTCGAAGCTGTGCCCCGCCACTGTGATGGTCTGCGCCTCCAAACTTTCAAGATGCATCTCGATGCGATGATCCCTCGCATTGTAGAACGCAAGGTGACGGAAGGCCGACAAGTCGAAGTTGCCGCCAAGCTCGCGGTTCATGCGCGCCAGCACATTGAGATTGAACTTCGCCGTCACGCCCGCGGCATCGTCGTAAGCGGCGTTGAGCACGGCCTCGTCCTTGATGAGATCGACGCCGACGGTCATCGTGGCGCCCGCGCCCAAAATGCGGCCAGCCTGACGGAGAAATTCCGCCGCGTCCTCCGGCTCGAAATTCCCGATGGTCGAGCCCGGGAAAAAGCCGACGCGCGGGCGCGACCGTATTTGTGGCGGCAGATCGAAGTCGCGCGTGAAATCCGCCGCCACCGGCAGCACCGCGAGCCAGGGGTAATCGCGCCGCACGGCGGCTGCCTCCTGGTTCAGGAATTCCGCCGAGATGTCGACCGGCACATAGGCGGCAAGCTGCGGCGCGGCATCGATCAAAATACGCGCCTTCCGGGTCGAGCCGGTGCCGAACTCAACGAGCGCGGCGGATAGCGCGATGTAGCCGGACATCTCGCGCGCATGGCCGCGCAGGATCTTCAGCTCGGTGCGCGTCGGATAATATTCGGGCAGGTCCGTGATCTGCTCGAAGAGCTCCGATCCCGCCGCGTCATAGAAATATTTCGCCGACAGCCATTTCGGACTATCGCTCAAGCCGTGGACAACATGCTCGGCAAAGCTCTCCGAGGCTGCCGCCTCGTGACGCGCCGAATAGCGCAGAACGGATCGAGCGAGGGCGGCCATGGTTTTTGTCCTTGAGCGTTAGGTGAGTGAAAATCGTTCGGCGTAGTCGGCAAGGCGCAGGCCGGAAAATTGCCAGCGCGCTCCCGGATAGAAGAAGTTGCGGTAAGTGACGCGCGTATGACCGTCCGGCGTCGCGCGCGACGAGCCGCGCAGCACCATCTGGTTGATCATGAATTTGCCGTTGTATTCGCCGAGCGCGCCGTCGCAGGCGACAAAACCCGGATAGGGCGAGTAGGCGCTGCGCGTCCACTGCCAGACGATGCCGAAGGCATCGCTCAGAGCGCCCTGCCGCGCGGAAACTTCCCACTCCTGCTCGGTTGGCAGATGCTTGCCGCTCCAGCGCGCGAACGCATCCGCCTCGTAGTAGCTGATGTGCATGACCGGCGCGGCCGGATCGACCGGCCGCAACCCGCCGAGCGTGAACTGCTTCCACGCGCCATCGCAGTCCTGCCAGTGGCCGGGTGCCTGCCACCCTTCGTTTTGCACCGCGGCCCAGCCGTCGGAGAGCCACAGGGCGGGATTGGCGTAGCCACCGTCGCTCATGAAGACGAGCCACTCGCCGTTGGTGACCAGCCCGCGCGCGATACGCACCGGCCCGACCAGCACGCGATGCGACGGGCCCTCGTTGTCGAAGCAGTAGCCATCGCCCTGATGCCCGATGGTGTGGATGCCTTCGGGCAAATCAACGAAGCCTTCCGCCGCAGCCGATTTCGGCGCCTGCCAGTTTGCGTCGTAAGCCGGCAATGTCGGGTTCTGCGCGAAGGCATGCAGGAGGTCGGTAAGCATCAGTTCCTGATGCTGCTCCTCATGATTGAGCCCGATTTCCAGAATGCGCAGGATTTCCGGCAGCGCGGCCGAGCCCGCCTCCGCGATCAGGCGCTCGACCGCCGCGTCGACATGCGCGCGATAGTCCGCGACTTCGCTCACGGTCGGCCGCGTGATCAATCCCCTCTTGGGCCGCGCGTGGCGCGGGCCGGCCGCGACGTAATAGGAGTTGAACAGGAACGCGAAGCGCTGGTCATAGACCTTGTAGCCGGGCACGTTCGGCTGAATGAGGAAAGTTTCGAAGAACCACGTCGTGTGCGCGCGATGCCATTTGATCGGGCTCGCGTCCGGCATCGACTGGATGACCTGATCCTCCGCCGACAGGGGCGCTGCGCGGCGCTCGGTTTCGGCGCGCACCCGGCGGAACGCCTCGATCCAGCGCTCGCGCTCGGACTGTGGCAGGGCTTCCTTGAGAGCGGCGGGCGGCATCACGGTCTCCGCGGACAGGCGGAGACGAGCCCCGCGCCGCAAATGTCATATGGGATTGTGTCAGGGATGCGCCGCATCTTGGAATCGAAATTTCGTGATACGCGCATTGAAAGCTTCACGGCATCGTGAGGGGTTTTTGCCCCTCTCCCATCGAATAACGCAGCAAAACGCGGGGGGTTCAATCGCCCTGCCGATTTGGCGCGCGGTGTGTGCGGCATCTGACATATGCTGCACCAATGATTTTGCCAGACCCGCTCCGCCGCATCGTCGAGGCCGAATACCCGCGCTTTTCCGGCGGCGAGATGGCGCGCCGCCGCCGCGCGGTCGAGACGCTGCTGACAGAATCTGGCTGCGATCATCTGGTGTTTTGCGGCGCCAACCGCTTCGGTTCGGCGGTGCAATGGCTAACCGGCTGGCCGGTGACGGCGGAAGCGGTCGGCGTGCTCACGCCCGGAAAAGCCGATGCGCTGTTCGTGCAGTACCATAACCATGTGCCGCAGGCGCGGCGGCTGGCGCGCGATGCCGAGGTGGCGTGGGGCGGGCAGTCGTCGATCCGCGCGGCGGTCGCCGAACTGGAGAAGCGCGGCGCGCGGCCCTGCAAGGTCGCGACGATCGGACCTTTGACCGCCGAACAGCATGCCGCGCTGTCAGCCGTATTCGGCAAGGTCGTGAGCCTGAACAAGGGCTACGTGCGGCTGCGCATGATCAAATCGGCCGAAGAACTCGACTGGCTGCGCATCGGCGCGCACTTCTCCGATCTCGGCATCATGGCGCTGCGCGACGGGCTACGGCGGGGGCTGACCGAGCGCGAGCTTAGCGATCTGGTCGAGCGCGCCTACGTGGGGCAGGGCGGCACCAACGTGATCCACTATTTCGGCATCACGCCGATGCACGATCCGCAACGCGCGGTGCCGGCGCAGTTTCCTTCGACGCGGCGCGTCGAGCGGGGCGACATCGTGTTCGCCGAGATTAGCGCGGCGTTCTGGGACTACCCCGGCCAGGTGCTGCGCAGCTTCGCGCTAGGCGAGCCGACCTCGCTCTATCGCGACCTGCACGCGGCGGCCGATGCGGCGTTCGATGCGATCGCCGCCGCGCTGCGCGACGGCGCCCTGCCCGCGCAGGTCATCGAAGCCGCCCGCGTGATCGAGGACTCAGGGTTCACCACCATCGACGACCTGTTGCATGGCTACGGCGGCGGATACCTGCCGCCAATCCTCGGGAGCGCGAGCCGCCCGGCCGGGCCGGTGCCCGACGAGCCGTTCCGCGCCGGCATGACGGTGGTGATCCAGCCGAACGTGGTGACGAAGGACGGGAAAGCGGGCGTGCAGACCGGCGAGATGGTGCTGATTACCCAAAGCGGCATCGAGCGGATGCACGCGGTGCCGCGGGGTTTCGCGGTGCTAACGTAGCTGCTCCACCAGCCAATCCGCGCTCTGCGAGCGCCAGCGATAGGCGCGGTTGTTCGCAACGTGATTGCCGTCCTCGATCAGCAGCAAGGTGCACGGGCCCTTCACCTCGTTCGCGAGGCGCTGCGCGTGCTGCCACGGGATCAGCCGGTCGAGCTTGCCGGTCATCACGAAGATCGGACAGGTGATGTTCTGCGCCACGCCTTTCAGCGACAGCGTCAGCGCATGGCGCTTGGCGTCGGCTTGCGTGGCGCAGTGGCTGCGCACGCGGAATGCTTCGCGCGTCAACGCCGGCAGCTTGTCCCAGTTGTCTTCCCAGTCGTACGGACCGCCCATCGCGAGGCACGCCTTGATGCGCTTCTCGAACGCCGCCGCGCGCGGCGCGTAATAGCCGCCGAGGCTCACGCCCCACAGGCCAACGCGGGAGGTGTCGAGATCGCGCCGCGTCATCACGGTATCCACCACCGCCTTGACGGCGACCTCGTAGTCGCCGCGAATGGCGAAATCGTATTCGCCCTCCCCCTGCCCGGGGCCGTCGAACACCAGCGTGGCGATGCCGCGGTCGAGATACGGCCGCTCATAGGCGTCGGTCTCTTCCTTCGCCGAGTCGAGCCCAACCGCCATGATGAGTACCGGCGGCTTCTCGACGCCACGCGGCTTGCGCAGGATGCCGTAGAGCGCCTTGCCCTCGTACGGGATCGTGACGCGCTCGCCCGGGGGATTGAGGTGCGGCAACGCCAGATTGCGGCATTCAACCGCCTTCATGTGCGCCGCCCTCATCTGCGGCACGTCGTGCACGAACACGAATTTGCCGAAGTGGTAGTACACCCCGGCGCGCTGCAGGTGCTCGCCCGCGCTGATGAATTTCTTGTTGGCGAGAGCCTCGCGCCCCATCGCCTCGTGCTGCGCGGCGCGCTCCGACCAGGCACGGCACCAGTCGTTCCATGTCGCGATACCCGCCGTCACCTCCTCGAAGTCGGTGAGCGCCACGCCATTCGCGACGAAACGCGGCGCCCAATGCGCGATCGCGGACTTGACGAGATCGTCCATGAGAGATTCCCGTTCAGTCGCTGTCACTGTCGGGCGGCGCCAGCAATCCGCCCGGAGGAGCCGCCAGCGCCGCCGCGCGCGCGGCCGCCAGTGCCGGGTCGGATTCGTTGTGCACGGAGTAGAGCCGCGGCGCGGCGCGATTGATCTGCAGGTGGAAGATGTCCGGCCGATTGTAGTGGCCGGCGAAGTCATGCCGCAGTTTCATCTGCACGCTGAGCTCGAGATTGCACTCGGCGTAGAGGATTCCCTCCTCGGCACCCATCGGGCCCGCCAGGATGCGGCTATTCGGCGCCACGATGACACTGCCGCCGTTGCAGTCCGGGTTGCGCAGAAAGCTCTCGCCCTCCGGGCCGGCCTGCAGCATCTCGATCATGTGCTCGTCCACCGTGCCGCACGCCGAGATGACGAAGGCCTTGCTCATCTGCGCGAAGGCCTGCGAGTCGACCGAGACGCGATTGCGCATCGGGTCGCCGCTTACCGGAAAGTGATTGGGCCAGCTCATCACATGGATGCGCGTGCCCTCGGCGGTCAGCGCAAACACCGCAAGCGGATTGGAATTCTCGCCGCAGATCAGCGCGCTCATCGGGCCGAACTCGGTCTGGAAGGCCCCGAACGTGTCGCCGAAGCCGCCCATGTGGACGAGCCGCTCGCCGACCGTCGGCATGATCTTCTGGTGCTTGCCGATCAGCCTGCCGTCGGGCCCGAGGTAGACCTGCGTGTTGAACATCGTCCCGGTGGTGTTCGGCAGTTTCTCGCACACGCCGATCACCACGTAGGCATCGGCATCCCGCGCCGCCTCGCCGAGCGCGGCGGTTTCCGGCCCCGGAATTTCGACCGAATTCTTGAACAGTGCGACCGCGAGCCGGTTGGAGATTGCCCCGCTCGCTGAGTGATGGTGGTACCAGACCGGGTGCGCCGGGATGAAGCCTTCGGGAAACGCGATGACGCGGGCGCCGTTCGCACCCGCCTCGCGGATCAGCCGGCAGGCCTTTGCGGTCGAGCCCTCGCGATCGAGAAAGACCGAAGCGGCCTGCACGGCCGCCACTTTCACCACGCCGTAAACGTCACCCATATCTGCGCGCTACTCCGCCGCCTGCGTGGCGGGCGCGGCGGGCTTCTTCGCCCAATAGTCGGCCTGCGCCTTGGAGCGCTTGAGCTCTTCCTCGGTCGTAAAGCCCGGCGCCATCGAGGCGTCGGTGCCGGCGAGAACCTGATGGTGCTCGATGTTGAGCGTGCGCAGCCAGCGCTGCTGGCCCATCGTCAACGCGATGAAGTAGCCGATCTCGACCAGCTCCGGCTCGCTGAAGTGCTTGTGCAGCCGCGCCCAAGTCTCATCCGTCGGCGGCAGGTCCCAAGTGATCATTTCGGCGTAGGCGAGCGCGGCCTTCTGCTTCTCGCTGTAGCGCGTCGAAGACTCGAAGTTGATCAGGTCGCTGTAGTCGTCCTCGACGATCCCCTGCTTCGCCGCCTTCATCGAGCGCTGGTTGCCGCAGAACTCGCACAGCACCGAGCGCGACACGTAGATGCGGCACAGCTCCTTGATGGCGTGATCCGCGACGCCGTTCTTGAACACGTCGCGCCAGGAATTGGCGAACGACCAGAACACCGCCGGCACGTGCGCGCGCACCGCCTGGCTCTCCGGCCGCGGCGTGCCCTCGCGGGCGCAGCGGTCGAATTCGGCGAGCATTTTGTCGTCCGTCACGGTGGACGGCTGCACATAGCTGATGCGTGGGCCCATGGTTCCTCCGGCACTGATTTGGCGCGGACTATGCCGCAGCGGGGAGGCCCGTTCAACGGCGGCAAATCGGAATGGCAGGATTGTTGCGAAAATCCGTTGTGGGGGATTTCGTCTCTGGTCTATGGGTGGGCAAGCCTTCAACACTGCCGCATCGGCCCACGGGGGAATTTCAAGGATGGACGACGTTCGCGAGCGCTTTCAGAACTTGCACGAATTCATCAAGGTCGCGAAACAGAACCTCAGTCGCAATAATTTCGACTACATCGTCGGCGCGACCGAGACCGAGACCACGCTCGCGCGTAACCGCGCCTCGCTCGACTGCATCGCGTTCAAGCCGCGCATCCTGCGCAACATGCAGGATGTCGACACCTCCACGGAACTGTACGGACGCAAGATCCGCATCCCGGTGATGATCGCACCGGTCGGCGGGTTGCAGCTCTTCTGGCAAGGCGGCGCCGGGACGGTCGCCGCCGCAGCCGGCGAGTTCGGCATTCCGATGATGCTCAGCTCGGCAACCGAGCCGGGCCCCGAGGGCGTCGCGAAGGAAGCCCCCGACGCGTTCAAGATTTTCCAGCTCTATGCGCGCGGCGACGACAAGTACATCGACGAATTCTACAAGCGCTCGCAGGACGCGGGTTTCGCGCCGCAATTCTGCTTCACGGTCGACCTTGCCTACTACTCGCGGCGCGAGCGCGACGTCGTGAAGCGCCACAACCGCATCGCCAACCGCAGCGTGGAAGAGCATCGCAATCTCGCCGGGCTCGACTGGGGCACCATCGAGCGCTTTCAGAAGCGCTTCCCGAAAGCGGAGATCATCATTAAGGGCATCCAGACCGCCGAGGACGCGCAGATCGCCGTCGATAACGGCATCAAGGGCATCTACGTGACGAACCATGGCGGGCGCGCGCTCGATCACGCGCGCGGCGCGATGGACATCCTTCCCGAGGTGGTCGAGGTCGTGAAGGGCAAAATGCCGGTCATCATCGACGGCGCGTTCTATCGCGCCACCGACGTGCTCAAGGCGATCGCCCTTGGCGCGAGTGCAGTCGGTATCGGGCGTCTATATTGCTACGCGCTCGCCGCGGCCGGCCGGCCCGGCATCGTGCGGATGCTGGAACTGCTCGAAGACGAGATGAAGCGCGACCTCGGCCTGATGGGCTGCGTCAGCGTCAAGAAGCTCGACAAGTCCTATGTGTGCCAGATGGCGCCGGTAAAGTCGGCCGACGTGTTCAGCGCCTACCCGCTCGGCGGCTATTCGCACGATCCGTACTGAGGCGGACACGCGTATGCCCGACATCAAGATCTTCAACCCCGACACGCTCGGCAAGCCGCTCGGGCAGTATTCGCAGATCACGCGGGTGAAGGCGTCGGAGTTCGTGTTCATCGCCGGACAGGTCGGCGCGGACCGCGACGGCAAGGTGGGCGAGGATTTCGACGCGCAATGCGCGCAGGTCTATGCCAACATCGAGACGGCGCTGAAATCGGTCGGCGGCGGCTGGGGCAACGTGGTGGAGTTCACCACCTACCTCGTCCACTCACAGGACATTCCGAAGTTCATGACCTACCGCAAGCGCGAGTTTCCAAAGTTCTTCCCGAACGGCGCCTATCCGCCGAACACGCTGCTGATGGTCGACCGGCTGGTGCAGGAGCCGCTCCTGATCGAGGTGCAAACCATTGCGGCGCTGTAGCATCGTCGCGGCGCTCGCCGCACTCATCGTCGCGACGCCCGCGCTGGCGCAGCGCGCAACCTGCCACAAGGGTGCGAGCTTCGAGCAATGGCTCGACGCGTTCAAACGCGACGCCGTCGCTCAGGGCATCTCGCAGCGCGCGATCGCCTCTGCCGCGCATCTGATGGTGTACGACCAGAGCGTTGTGAACAAGGACCGCGGACAGAAGGTCTTCTCGCAGACGTTCCTGGAATTCTCCGACCGCATGGTGGCGCGGCACCGCATCGACGGCGGCAGCCAGCGCATCGCCAAGAACCGCGCGCTGTTTTCGCGCGTCGAGCAGCAGTTCGGCGTACCGGCTCCCGTCATCGCGGCGTTCTGGGCGCTGGAGACGGACTTCGGCGGCTTCATGGGCAATCTGCCGACGATCAAGTCGGTCACCTCGCTCGCCTACGATTGCCGCCGGCCTGACCTGTTCCGCACGAGTTTGCTCGCGGCGCTGAAGATCATCGACAAGGGCGACCTCACCGCCGACCAGATGATCGGCCCGTTCGCGGGCGAGCTGGGGCAATTCCAGTTCCTGCCCGCGCACTATTTCGACTACGGCGTGGACTTCGACGGCGACGGGCGGCGCGATCTGATCCACTCGACGCCGGACGCAGTCGCGTCGGCGGCGAACTATCTCTCCAAGATCGGCTGGAAGCGCGGCCAGCCCTGGCTTGAGGAGGTGCGCGCGCCCGCGCAGATGGATTGGGCGCAGGCCGACCTCACGATCCAGCACCCGCGCACCCAATGGGCGCGCTGGGGCGTGACCAAGGCCGACGGCAGCCCGATCGCGGCCGACGCGCAGCCCGCCTCGCTGCTGCTGCCGATGGGGCGGTTCGGCCCGGCGTTCCTCGCCTATCCGAATTTCCAGGTCTTCCTCGAATGGAACCAGTCGATCGTCTATTCGACCAGCGCCGCGTATTTGGCAACGCGCATCAACGGCGCGCCGGCGATGCATCGCGGCAGCAAACAGATCGTGCCGTTCGCGTCGGCGCAGATCCGCGAGTTGCAAACCTTGCTCGCGCGGCGCGGCCATGACGTCGGCAAGATCGACGGCTTCCTCGGGCTGAAAAGCCGCGCCGCCGTGAAGGCCGAGCAGGTCAAACTGGGTCTGCCGGCGGACAGCTATCCGACGCCGGAGCTGGTGCAGAGGTTGCAGGGGCGTTAGTCAAACACCGCCATGATATCGCACACGATGAGCTGACCGCCTTCCAGCGCCGCTTGCGACGTGTGTCGCGCCGGGCGCGCGTCTCCATCGGGAAACATCTTCACCCATTCGGCGTTGAGCACGTCGCGATTCGAACGGTCCTTCATCCAGACGTTCATCTTGATGATGTCGTCGGTCGAACCGCCCGCCGCCGCCATGATCGAGCGCACATGGTGGAAAATGTTCGCGCACTGCACTTCCAGCGTATCGGCAAGCTTGCCGGTCGCCGGATCGGTGCCGGTGATGATGCCGGTCATCAGCATGTTGCCGACGCGTGAGGCGGCCGGAATGGGGTTCTTGTGCGCGAACCCGACAATCTCGATGCTTTTGCGCTTTGCCATGTTCACAGCTTCGCAAAATCGATCGGCTTCAAGCGATCCAGCGTCGCCGTCACCTTCGGCATCGGGTACTTCAGCCCTGTCGCGCAATTGAACAGCACCGCGCGCTCGGTCTTGGTCACGCGACCGTCGGCGAGCGCCGCCTTGTAGGCCGCATAGGTCGCGCCGCCTTCGGGGCACATCAGGAAACCTTCATCGCGCGCGACCTCATCGACGCCCGCCTGGATCGCCTCGTCCGACACCGCGATCGCGAAGCCGCCGGACTCGCGCACCGCGCGCAGAATGAGGAAATCGCCAACCGCCTGCGGTACGCGGATGCCCGACGCGATGGTGTGCGCATTCTCGAAACGCGGCGCGTGCTCATCGCCCTTCTCCCAGGCGCGCACCATCGGCGCGCAGCCTTCGGCCTGCACGGCGACCATGCGCGGGCGTTTGCTGCCGATGAAGCCGATTGTCTCGAGCTCGGCGAAGGCCTTCCACATGCCGATCAACCCGGTTCCGCCGCCGGTCGGATAGAAGATCACATCCGGCAGCTCCCAGCCGAACTGTTCGGCGAGTTCGAGCCCCATCGTCTTCTTGCCTTCGATCCGGTACGGCTCCTTGAGGGTGGAGGTATCGAACCAGCCGGTCGCTTCGCGGCCCTGCCCCACCAGCTTGCCGCAGTCGTCGATCAGGCCGTTGACGCGATAGACGTGCGCACCTTCGAGCGCGATCTCGGACAGATTGATCTCGGGGGTGTCCTCCGGACAGAAGATCGTGGTGCGGATGCCGCAGCGGCTCGCGTAAGCCGCGAGCGCCGCGCCCGCATTGCCATTGGTCGGCATCGCCATGTGCCTGACGCCGAGCGCCTTCGCCATCGACACCGCCATCACAAGCCCGCGCGCCTTGAACGAGCCGGTCGGCAGGCGGCCTTCGTCCTTGACGATGATTTCGCCGCCGCCGAGTTTTTTCGCGAGCTTCGGCAGGGCGATCAACGGTGTCGCGTCCTCGCCGAGGCTGACGATGTTCTCGGCCTTGCGCACGGGCAGTAGCTCGCGCCACTTCCACAGACCATTCGGGCGCTCTTTCAGCGCGGCCTTGGTCAGCGCCTTTTTGACGCCGGCGAGGTCGTAGCGCACCAGCAGCGGCTTTCCGGCCTTGGAGAGATTGTGCAGCGTGTCCGCCTCGTAGCGGTCGCCATGCATCGCGCATTCGAGGTGAGTGACGAAGGTCGGGCGTTCGGTGGTGAGATTTGCGTTCATTCTCTCTGCCTGTCATGCCCGCGAAGGCGGGCATCCAGTAATCACAGACCATGGGAAACGCAACGCGTAACCATGAACGCCGGTGTCTACTGGATCGCCCGCCTTCGCGGGCGATGACACCGGAGATCAACCCTCCAGTTCGCGCCGCACGATTGTCGCGCCCGCAACCATCGCCTGCATCTTCCCGAACGCCACGTCGCGCGGCAGATATTTCAGCCCGCAGTCCGGCGCCACGATGATGCGCTCAGCCGGCACATGCGGCAGCGCGCGGCGGATGCGTGCCGCGACCTGCTCGGGCGTTTCGGTGGTCATGTCCGAGAGATCGAGCACGCCGAGCAGGATGGTCTTGCCCGGCAGCTTCTCCAGCACGGCGCAATCGAGCTTCGACTGCGCGGTCTCGATCGAAACCTGTTTCACGGGCGAGTTGGCGAATTCGGGTAGAAACGAATAACCCTCCGGCCGCACGTGGATGATCGCCGCATAGCCGAAGCAGATGTGCACCGCCGTGGTGCCGGTCACGCCGTCGAGCGCGGCGTTGAGCGCCTTGAGGCCGAACTGGCGCGCCTTGTCGGGCCGCGCCTGCATGTACGGCTCGTCGACCTGCACCACGTCAGCACCGGCCGCGAACAGATCCTTGATCTCGGCATTGACGGCGGCCGCGTAGTCGAGCGCCATCTCCTCATCGCTCTTGTAGAAATCATTCTGCGCCTGTTGCGACATTGTGAACGGGCCGGGCACCGTCATCTTGATCATGCGGTCGGTGTTGCGGCGCAGGAACTGCACGTCGCGCACCTCGACAGGATGCTTGCGCCGGACCTTGCCGGTCACGCGCGGCACCGGATTGGGATGGCCGGAGCGGTCGAGCGCAGTACCGGGATTGTCGACGTCGACGCCTTCCAGCGCGGTCGCGAAGCGGTTGGAATAGCTTTCGCGCCGCATCTCGCCGTCGGTGATGATGTCGAGGCCGGCGCGCTCCTGCGCACGGATCGCCAGCAGGGTCGCGTCGTCCTGCGCCTGCTCAAGGTAGTCCGGCGCGACGCGCCACAACTCCCTGGCTCGCACGCGCGGCGGAAAGCGGCCCGCGAGCTTATCCCGATCGATCAGCCAATCGGGCTGGGCGTACGAGCCGACCAGCGTGGTCGGCAACAGCCGGTTCATGGGCGAACTCCCAACTTTCGTTCACGTTAGCGCATGGCGTGGCAGATCAGCCATGCCCTTTCTGGCGTGCCGTCGGTCTGCTATCGGTCGCGCAACAGAAAAACGGAGGAAGAATGCCCGACAAACAACTCGGCTTCATCGGCGTCGGCCGCATGGGCATCCACATGGCCGGCCGCCTGATCGAAGCGGGCTATGAGGTCACGGTCTTTGACACCAACGAAACCGCGATGCAGCGGCTGGAGCAGCGCGGCGCCAAGCGCGCCGCATCGGCCGCGGATGTCGCATCCAAATGCGAGATCGTGCTGGTGAGCCTGCCGACACCCGACATCGTCAAGGCGGTCGCGCTCGGCCCGGCCGGCGTGATCGAAGGCACGAAGGTCAAGACGTTCGTCGATCTGTCGACCACGGGCCCGCGCGTCGCGAAGGAAGTCGCCGCGGGGCTGGCCAAGAAAGGCATCACGGCGGTCGACGCGCCGGTGAGCGGGGGCCCCTCGGGCGCCGAGAAGGGCACGCTCGCGATGATGATTGCCTGCCCGCGCGCGCTCGCCGACACGCTGCGGCCGGCCATCGAGGTGCTCGGCAAGTTCTTCTACATCGGCGAGGAGCCGGGTCTCGGCCAGACCATGAAGGTGATCAACAACCTGCTCTCGGCAACCGCGATCACGATCACGTCGGAAGCGATGGTGATGGGCGTCAAAGCAGGACTCGATCCGACCACGATGCTCGACGTCATCAACGCGGGCTCGGGCCGCAATACGGCGACTGCCGACAAGTTCCCGCGCTGCGTGGTGCCGCGCCGTTTCGACTTCGGCTTCACCACCGCGCTGCTCTACAAGGACATCAAGCTTTGCCTCGACGAAGCCGAAGCGCTCGGCGTTCCGATGATCGTCGGCAACGCGGTGCGCCAGATGATGGGGATCGGCAAGGCCACGATGGGCCCGGACGCGGACATCACCGAATTCGTGAAGCCGATCGAGCAATGGGCCGGCGTCGAGGTCGGCAAAAAATCATGAAACATATTGCCGTCGCCGCCGCGCTCCTGCTCATTTCCGCGCTCGCGCCCCTGCTCGCGCATGCCGAAGTCGGTGTGGTGAAAATTCCCAAAGGGGCCGGCGGCGTCGGCTTTCTGCCGCTCGTCGTGATGGAGGAGAAGAAGCTGGTCGAGCAGGAAGCCCAGAAGATGGGGCTGAAGCTCGGCGCCGAATACATCAAGTTCGGCGGGCCTTCGGTGGTCAACGACATGCTGCTGTCCGGAGCCGCGCACTTCGCGCCCGCCGGTCCACCGGCCTTCATCACGATCTGGGACAAGACCGCCGCCAACATGAAGGTGCGCGGCGTTGCGGCGATGACCTCGATCCCGATGTATCTCAACACCAATGCGCCGCACCTCAAATCGCTCAAGGACCTCACGGCGAATGACAAGATCGCCGTTACCGCCGTAAAGGTCTCGATCCCGGCGATCATCATGCAGATGGCGGCGCTGAAGGAATTCGGCAAAGCCGATTACGCGCACTACGATCCCTACACGGTGTCGCTGACGCACCCCGACGGCGTGACGATGCTGCTCGCGGGAAAGAGCGAGATCACGGCGCACTTCACCTCGCCACCGTTCCATCAGCGCGAGCGCAAGGACCCGCGCATCCGCACCATCACGACCTCGAACGAGATCATGGGGGGCCCTAGCACCTTCACGATGCTGTATTCGCCGGCGAAGTTCTACGACGAGAATCCGAAGGCCTATGTGGCGGTGCTCAGCGCATTGCGGGCCGCGATCGCATTCATCAATGCCGACCGGCGCGCCGCGGCGGAAGTCTATCTCCAGTCCGAAGAGGGCAAGGGCTGGAAAATGGATGACCTAATGGAAGTCCTCAACGATCCGGACATCCGCTTCACCACCTCGCCCGAGAACCTGATGACCTACGCGAACTTCATGGCGGACGTCGGCTCGATCAAGAACCGGCCGAAGGCCTGGCAGGACATGTTCTTCTCGGACATCCATGGGGTGAAGGGGAATTGAGGCCGTTCTTTCCCTCGCCCCGCGAAGCGGGGAGAGGGTGGCGAGCGAAGCGAGCCGGGTGAGGGGCTGGAGCTTGAACGCGCGAGCTCCTCACCCGCCCCGCCTGCGGCGGGTCGACCTCTCCCCGCAAGCGGGGAGAGGTGAAGAAAGAAAAATCAACCCGCCACGTGCTCGAGCGCCTGCAACAGATACGGCCGAAACCCCGGATAATTCTCCACCATGGGAAAATGCCCCATTCCCTTCATGATGGTGAGCCGCGAGCCCGGAATGTTCTTGGCCACCGCCTCGCTCATTTCCGGCGTACAGGAATAGTCGTATTCGCCAGTGAGCAGCGCGACCTTGCAGCGGTTCGTGTCGATCCGCTTGATGTCCTCGCGCCCGTCCCAGTCGTTTGAGTAGAAATGCACGTCGCCCTGATAAACGCCGGGACCGCCCTGGCTGTAGTACCACCAGTTCTCGCGCCGGCTTTGCTCCGGGCTTCCCGGCGCATTGAGCCCGTAGGTGTAGCTTGCCGCAAGCTCGCCGCCGTGGATCGCCGGGTGATGCAGGAACTCATTGTAGCGCCCCGGCGCGTAGGCCGAGCTTTCTAGTCCGACAATCCCCGACAGCTCGTCCTGAAATTCCGCCGCCACTTTCAGCACGATTGCGCCGCCCATCGAGCAACCCATCACCACCGGCCGCTCCAGGGCGAGCTTGAGCCACACCGCGCGAATCATCGCGAGATAGCTCTGCGTGGTCAGGCGATACTTCTTCAGCCACCAGCCGACGGCCGGTGTCGAGCGGCCATGATACGGCAGGTCGAACGCGATAACGCGAAACCGCTCCGTGATCTCCGCGTCGTTGAGCACATGGCGGTATTGCCGCGAGTCCGCGCCCGCGGTGTGCAGGCAGAGCAACGGGACGCCCTGCCCCGCCTCCTCGACATGCACGCGATATGCGGCGCCCTCGATATCGACGGAAAGATAGCGCCCGATGATCGGCTCGAACTCAGACATTCGGCGCTCCCGTCTCGCGCATGACGTTCATCATCCGGTGCAGCGCCCGTGCGTTCTGCATGGCGATCAGGCTGTCGCCTTCGAGCACGAAGTCCGGCACGCGCATCAGCATGGCGAAAAAGTCGTGAAACAGCGGCGGCGGATTGGGCGAGAGAAACTTGCGCCACACCGCGACCGGCGCACGGAAGCCGAACGGCGTGCGCACATCGAGCTTCGGCGCCACGATATCGGTGATCTGCCCCTTCTCCACCTTCACGGCATAGCGGCTATCGCCAAACGTGAGCGCGAACGTGGTTGTGAACCAGTCGCCGATGACCTTTAATTCGGCATCGCCGTTCACCCGCTCGCGGTAGCGCGCGAGCCACGCGCTTCCCGGATAGTCGCTCATCTCAATCTCCCGGCCAGAACAACAGAGAGGAACCTACCATGGACAAGCAGACTTTCGAGACCGGACTGAAGATCCGCAGCGAAGTGCTCGGCAAGGAGTACGTCGAGAACTCGATGAAATCGGCCGACGATTTCAACAAGCCGTTCCAGGAATTCGTCACCGAATATTGCTGGGGCGCGGGCTGGGGCCGTCCAGGTCTCACGAAAAAAGAGCGCAGTATGCTCAATCTGGCGATGATCGCGATCCTCAATCGCCCGCATGAATTGAAACTGCACGTGCGCGGCGCACTCACCAACGGGCTCACCAAGGATCAGATCCGCGAAATCTTCATTCACATGTCGATCTATGCGGGCGTGCCGGCCGGCGTCGATGCGTTCCGGCAGGCACGCGAGGTGTTCGCCGAGCAGAAAAAGGCGTGAGCTGCGCCATGCCCGACGACATCCATGAAATCTATGCCATCAAATACGGCCGCCACGAGCGCAAGAAGGCGGAGAACTACATCGGCGGCGATCCGCACGACGGCCCCGAGCCCATCGACTATTACGTGTGGGCGATTACCGGGCCTTCGGGCAATTTCGTCGTCGATACCGGCTTCGACCAGGCGATGGCGAAGAAGCGCGGGCGCGTGATTTCAAAACCGATCGCCGAAGGCCTGAAGGCAATCGACATCGCGCCCGACGAGGTCGCGAACGTGATCGTCTCGCACCTGCACTACGACCATTGCGGAAACTACGACACCTTCCCGAATGCGCGTTTCCATGTGCAGGACACCGAAATGGCCTACGCGACCGGCCGCTGCATGTGCCACCAGCACCTGCGCGTCCCGTTCGAGGAGGAGGACGTCGTCGCTATGGTGCGCAAGGTGTTCGCGGGCCGCGTGACCTTCCATGACGGCGTCGACGAGATCGCGCCCGGCATCACGGTGCACAAGATCGGCGGCCACTCGAAGGGGTTGCAATGCGTCAGCGTGAAGACGAAGCGCGGTCCGGTCGTGCTCGCCTCCGACACGACCCACCTCTATGCCCACATCGAGGGCGGCCGGGTGTTTCCCATCACCTACAATGTGGGCGAGGTACTGGATGGCTACGAGACGATGAAAAGGCTCGCCGGAGGGGTGCGCAACGTCATTCCGGGGCACGATCCGCTCGTGCTGGACCGTTATCCGGCGGCAGGGCCGGGGCTTGAAGGCTGGGTCGCGCGGCTCGACGTCGATCCGAAATCCTGAAAGCGTGCGGGGCGAAAAAGCCGCTTTTGCCCACGCGCGGCAATGTGCCAGAGTATCGGCAGTCGCTGCAAAGACCGCGAGCAAGAGAATAACTGCTGGGGGGAGGAACCGATGACCATCATTTCCGGCCATTCGCGCCGCCGCGTGCTCGGCTACGGCGCAGCCGGCGTCGCGGCGCTCGGCTTTCCATCGATCGCGCGCGCGCAAAGCCAGGTCGTGCGCATCGGCCTGCCGACCAAGACCTACTATCCGACCATCATCGCCGAGACGGCGCTGCGCCAGAAACTGTTCGACAAGGAAGGCATCAAGGCGGAGCTGACGATCTATCGCGGCGGCGCCGAGGGCTATGAGGCGATGGCAGCGGGCGCAGCCGACGTGATCCTCAATTCGGCGTCCTCGATCGCAGCGGGCATCAAAAAAGGCGTGATGGCGAAGAACGTCGCCGGCGCCGCGCTCGGCTATTACGGCTGGCATCTCGTGGTGAAGACCGACTCTCCAATCCAGGATGCGAAGGACCTCGCCGGCAAGAAGGTCGGCATCACGTCGGCGGGCTCGGGCACCGATATTCTGGCGCTGTGGACGCAAGCCGACCGCAAGATCACCTTTACGCGCGTACCGCTGGGCGGCGGGGGACTGGTGCCGAACCTGCTCACCGGCAATATCGACGCGACAGTTCTCTATTCGCCGCTCACCTACAAGATGTTCCTCGATAAACAGGCGCGCAGCCTGATCGACTATGGCGCCTCGGTGCCGCCGAACATGACCGGCGCCTGGATGGCGACCGACAAGTTCATCAAGGAGAAGCCGCAGGTGTTGCAGAAGACGCTGAACGCGCTCTACGGCGGGCTCGCCTTCCTGCAGGACCCGAAAAACCGCGCCGAGGCGATCAAGCTGATCGCCGAGATCGACGAAATCCCCGCGCCGATTGCCGAAGCCGAGCTCGACGGCAACATCCTCAAGCTCTCCAAGGACGGCGCGATGGAGAAGGACTGGATGGTGCGCGCACTCGACATGGCGCGGCTGATCGGCATGACCGACCTCGCGCCGGTGGAGGATATCTATACGACGCAGTTCCGGCCGGTGCCGACGATGGTGTGAGCTTGCTCCCCTCTCCCCGCTTGCGGGAGAGGGTGCCCGAGCGAACGCGAGGGCGGGAGAGGGCATTCGCTCTAGATCAATCGCCCTCTCCCGGCTCACGCCTTCGGCGTTCGCCACCCTCTCTCCCGCAAGTGGGAGAGGAGAAAGAAAGAGACATGACCCGCTTCCAGCTCATCGCGATCCGCCTGCTGCTCCTCGCGCTGGTGCTGACTGCGTGGGAAACGCTGCCGCGCAACAACGTCATCAACCCGCTGCTGCTGCCGCCGTTTACCGACGTGCTGGCGACGCTGTGGCAACTCCTCGGGCGCCCGCAAGTGCACGAGGCGGTCCTGGTCACGGCCGCCGAAGTGATCGTGGCCTTCATCATCGCGGTTCCGCTCGGCGCCGCGATCGGCGTGCTGATCGCCGAATACGACTACGCGGGGCAGATCTTCAAGCCGCTGCTGTTCTACGTGTTCAGCGTACCGAAATCGATCTTCCTGCCGATGTTCATTCTCATCATGGGCATCGGCTTCCAGCAGAAGGTCGCGTATGCGGCATTCTCCACGCTGTTCGTTGTGATCATGAGCGCGACTGCGGCGGTGGAATCGGTCAAGGCCGAGCATGTGCTGGTCGCGCGCTCGTATGGCGCCACGCGCCTGCAAATCCTCGCCCACGTCTACGTGCCGAGCATGATGCCGATTCTGCTCGAAACGCTGCGCATTTCGATGATCTTCAACTTCACCGGCGTGATGATCGCCGAGATGTATGCCTCGCGCACCGGCATCGGCCACCTGATCGCGAACTGGGGCGAGAACTTCCAGCTGCCGCAACTGTTCGCCGGCGTGATCCTGCTCGCGACCGTCGCCATCGCGTTCAACGAGACCGTGCGCTACCTCGAACATCGCGTGAGCGCATGGCGAACATGACCGCCAACCTCAGCATCGTTCGCGACGCGCCTGCGAACGCCGCGATCGAACTCGCGGCGCTCAGCCACATCTATGCGGGCCGCGACGGCGCGGTGCCGGCGCTGGCCGATATCGCGATGACGGTCGGCGCGGGCCGCTTCGTCGTCATCGTGGGCCCGAGCGGCTGCGGCAAGACTTCGCTGCTGATGATGATGGCCGGGTTGCGCCACCAGACCTCCGGCACCATCGACATACAGGGCCGGCCGATCGACGCGCCCGATCCGGACCGCGTCGGCGTGGTGTTCCAGGAGGCGAGCCTGTTTCCCTGGCTTTCCGCGCTCGACAACATCGAGTTTCCGCTCGCATTGCGCGGCGCCCCGCGACATGAACGGGCCGCCCGCGCGAACGACATGCTCAACCTCGTCGGGCTGCAGGGTTTCGGCGCGCGCTATCCGCATGAGCTTTCCGGCGGCATGAAACAGCGCGTCTCGATCGCGCGCGGGCTGGTGCAGGACCCGCCGGTGCTGCTGATGGACGAGCCGTTCGCCGCACTCGACGAGCAGACGCGCATGACCATGGGCCACGAACTGCTGCGCATCTGGTCGCAGACCGCCAAGACCGTGGTGTTCGTCACGCACAGCCTGACCGAGGCGGTTTATCTCGCCGACGAAGTGCTGGTGATGTCGGCGCGGCCCGGCCGCATCATCGACCGCATCGCGATTCCACTGCCGCGCCCGCGCACCTACGAGATGATGGGAACGGAAGTGTTCGGGCGCTTGCGCGACCGCATCTGGCAGCAGATCAGGAAGGAGGGGTGATGCGCCGCCCTGCCCCCTCCACGGTGCGCTGGCTGATCCTTGGCGCGCTGCTCGTGTTCTGGGAGCTGTTTCCGCGCACCGGGGTCATTCCGGAGCTGTTCCTCCCCTCGCTGTCGAAGACGATCGCGGTGCTGGTCAAGGACTGGCGCGAATACGCATCCGAGCTTGCCGTGACGCTCTACGAGGTCGCGTTCGCGATGCTGATCGCCTGCGGCTTCGGCATTCTGGCGGGCGCGCTGGTCGGCGGCATCGCGCTCCTGCGCAATCTGCTGCTGCCTGTGTTCTCCTCACTCTACGCGGTGCCGATCGTGATCCTCTATCCGATCTTCACCGCGTGGTTCGGCATCGGCTCGGAGTCGAAAATCATCTTTGCGGGCGTCTACGGCTTCTTTCCGGTGATGCTCTCGACCGCGGCCGGTATCCGCACCATCGACCCGCAGTTGCTGCTCGCCGCACGCAGCATGGGAGCGAATCTCACGCAGCAGATCACCCGCGTCATCATTCCGGCCTCGATCCCGACCGTGCTCACTGGCCTGCGCCTCGGCGGCGCCCTCACGATCATCGGCGTGGTGGTGTCGGAGATGCTCACCTCGGCCGCCGGTATCGGCTATCTGGTGACGCGCTACCGCACCATCCTCGATAGTCCGCACGTTTTCGGCGCGATCGTGATGATCCTGCTGCTGTCGATCGCCTTCGACACGCTCGCCCGCGCGGTCGAGCGGCGCACGATGGTGTGGCAGATCGCGGGGCGCCGGCAGAAAGAGGGCGAACAGGCCGATATCGCGGTCAAACCCGCAACGGCGGTGGTGTGACGCGACCGGCCGCCGGGGTATGATGCCGGCGTGTTCGACCTCACTCTCTCATTCGACAACGGCCCCACGCCGGACGTCACGCCGCTGGTGCTCGATGTGCTGGCACGGCGTGGCGTCAGATCGACGTTCTTCGTGATCGGCGAGAAGCTCGACCGGCCCGGACATCGCGCGCTCGCCGAACGGGCTCATACCGAGGGTCACTGGATCGGCAACCATACCTGGAGCCATTCGCTGCCGTTCGGCCTCATGGCCGCCGACGCCGCGAAGTCGGAATTCGATCGCACGCAAGATGCGATCGGTTCGCTCGTGCACGCGCACCGTTACTTCCGCCCGTATGGGCAAGGCGGCAATCTCGACAACCGGCTGCTGTCGCGGGATGTAGTCGCGCATCTCGCGAGCCAACGCGCGACCCTCGTGCTGTGGAGCGCACTTCCGCGCGACTGGAATGACCCCGATGGATGGGTCGAGCGCGCGTTGGGGCAGGTCGCGGTGCGGCCCTGGAGCCTGATGGTGCTACACGATCTGCCGACCGGCGCGATGCGCCACCTCGACCGCTTCCTCGGACTGATCGAGGACCGCGGCGGACGCATCCGGCAGGACTTCCCGCCGGATTGCACGCCGATGGTGGACGGGGAGATGAGGTTCGGGACCGAGGAGTATGTGGCGGCGTAGCCCGCACTCCGCTCATTCCCGCGAAAGCGGGAATCCAGTTCTTGGCCAACGCACTGGGTCCCCGCTTTCGCGGGGACGAGCGGCGGTCGCTTAAATCCTCACCACCGGCAACTCGCGCAGCGAGGCCACATCTTCCAGATTGTTCAGCTTCTCGAACAGCGCCGCGGCCTGCTTGCCGCCGAGCCGCCGTTCGGTGCAGTCGAGAAACTTCTCGCGCAACTCGCCTTCCGTCAACGGCTTCTGCCAATGCCCTTTCGGTCGCACCACCGGCTCATGCCGGATTTCCTGTCCGCTCTTGAGCCGGATGCTGACGCGATCGTCCGGCGCGAACGGCGGCATGTCGGCCATCCGCTCCTCGGTCGTCGAGCGCTTCACCTTGCGCATCGTCTCGATAATGTCGCCGCGGCGCACGAAGCCGTCGTCGAGCTCCTTCAGCCCCACCTTGCGGGCAACCAGCGCGGAGGCGACGGCAAACTCGATTGAAAACTTGGCTTCCAGCGCGGTCTTCGGCTCGCGGTTGCGCAGCATCAGGTCCTGCGCGTCGCCGATCCGCACATGAATTTCCTCCACGGCCTTCGGATCGAGATTGTGCTCCGCCGCGAGGTTGAGCACGGCGTCGATCGAGCGATGGGTCGCGTAGCACATCGGATAGCGCTTGATGTTGATGCCCATCTTCTCGAGCCGCCAGTTGCTACCCAAGCCCCAGTCGCCGCGCTCGACCTTCGGATTGCCGCTGTCCGAGTGCGCATGCATGAAGCCCGCCCGGTGCTCCAGCACATCCGGCGACGCCGTGAAGCCGGACTTCGCCAGTCGTGCCGCCAGCACGCCGGATTGCGCCGTCCGCCCGGCGTGCAGCGACTTGGTCATGGTGCCGAAATTCGCCACCGTCCCTGCCGCAAGCGAGGCCGCGATCGCGATCGCGTTGGCGGTCTCGTCGGCGTTGAGATGATTGAGTCGCGCGCACGCCGCCGCCGCGCTCAGCGTTCCCCAGATCGCGGTCGGGTGAAAGCCGCGCTCGTGCAGCGCACCGGGCTCCAGCTCCTGTAAGAGCGCCCAGACCTCATAGCCGGCCACATAGGCCGCGACCGCTTCCTCGCCGCTCGAACCCAGCGTCCAGCCTTCGGCGAGGATCGCCGGGGTGAGCGCGGCGCTCGGGTGGCCGTCCATGCCCACGTCGTCATAGTCGAGAACGTGCGCCGCTACACCGTTGACGAGCGCCGCATCGCCAGCCGACAGGTTGCGCCCACCCGGGATCTCCGGCGCGCCGTCATTGCCGGTGTAGGCCGGCACGATCTGCGCCACGAGCCGCACCGCCTCCTCGTCCGCCCCCGCGATCATGGTGCCGACACAGTCGAGCATGCCGATGCGTGCGCCGAAATTGCAGCGCTCCGGCATGCTGCCGGGATCGACCGTGGCGACGAACTTCGCGATATCCAATGTCAGCGCGGGCATATGCACTCCCTTTGATCTTCTTGTCGCAGCGTGGCGGCATTCTACGCATCCCGCGCCTTGACGGCCAGAGCCCGGCGTTCGACGCTGACGCAGAGCCACATATGGGGAAACGCATGGAAACCATCGCCTTCATCGGCTGCGGTGCGATGGGAGCGCCGATCACCGAACGGCTGATCGACGCCGGCTATCGGGTGCGGCTGTTCGACCCGCACGCCGAGGCGATGGCGCCGCTGGTGCAGCGCGGCGGCGTCGCCACGGCCTCGCCGCGCGAAGCCGCGACGGGCGCGGAGGTGTCCTTTGCCTGCCTGCCGGCGCCCGAGATCAGCCGCGCTGTCGCGTGCGGGGCGGACGGCGTGATCGGAGCCGGCTCAATTCGCATCCACGTCGAGATGTCCACCATCGGCTCGAAAACCGTGAAGGCTATCGCGACGGAACTCGCGGGCAAGAACATCGCGATGCTCGACTCGCCGGTGAGCGGCGGGCCGCGCGGCGCTCGCGCCGGCACGCTCTCCACCATGGTGGCGGGCGACCATGCGACGTTCGAGCGCGTGAAGCCGATGCTGCAGGCGCTGGCGCGCAACGTGTTCTATGTCGGCGACAAGCCCGGCCTCGGCCAGGTCACCAAGCTCGCCAACAACATGATATCGGCGGCGGGCATGCTCGCCGCCTATGAGTGCTCGGCGATGGCCGTGAAAGCTGGCGTCGAAGCGCGCACGCTGATCGACACCGTGAATGCCTCTACTGGCCGCAACGCCACGACGCAGGACAAATTCCCCGCCTCGATCCTCACCCGCAGCTTCGACTACGGCGGCAAGACCTCGATCATGTACAAGGATGTCTCGCTCGCGCTGGAGGAAGCGCGCGAACTCGGCGTGCCGATGTGGCTCGGCGCGAACGTCGTGGAGATGTGGCACATGGGCGTCGTGCAGGGCCGCGGCGAGCAGGACTTCACCGCTATGATCCAGATGTTTGAGCAGTGGGCCGGCGTAGTGGTGGGCGGGAACGAAAGTGGGCCGGTGGAGAAGTGAGTGCCGCTGCGCCCTTCCTTCTCCCGGCCTGCGGGGAAAAGGTGCCCGAGCAAACGCGAGGGCGGATGAGGGGCGGCGATCGGAGTACGCCCCTCACCCGGCTCGACGCTACGCGCTTCGCCACCCTCTCCCCGCTTCGGGGCGCGAGGCAAAGATCACCGCGTCCGCTCGCTCAACCCCACGTACACATTGCGCCGGAAGTTCTTGAATTTCGGCTGTAGTCGCCTCGTCCATGGCGACGTGCCGGCGCCGACGATGTTCAGGTAAGGCGGCGACTGCAGCACCTCGGGGGATTCGAGATCGTAGAGCGCGAGATATTTCGGCCCACCCTCAAGCGCCGTGAAGCGGCGCGCGTTGATGAAGCCCGGAATCGCCATGCGCTCGGCGAGATGCTCTTCCTCGTACCAGCGATTGAAGTCGGCCTCGTCGGCGGGATCGATATCGGTCATCATCAGAAGCAGGCCTTTCGGCATCGCGTGTCTCCCTGGAGCATTTCATGACGGTAGAACTCAATCATCGCATCACCGGCAGCGGTCCGCATGTGCTTTTGCTGCATGCGGTGGGCATGGATTCGACATTCCTCGGGCCGCTCGCCGCGATCCTGGCGAAGGATTTCACCGTGTTGACGGCCGACATGCGCGGGCACGGCAAGTCGCCTTACGTGTCAGCCACCAGCGTTTCGGATTATGCCGACGACGTGCACACGCTGCTGACCAAGCTCAAGTTCGCGCCGTGCGCGGTCGCGGGTTTCGCGATGGGCGGAATGGTCGCGCAATCACTCGCCGTGACGTACCCGCAGGATGTGCGAGCAGCGGTCTTCGCGAACATCAATCACCAGCAGACGAAAGAGAGCTTCGCGGCACTGATGGGGCGCGCGGAGGACGCAAGGCGCGACGGCATGGCGCCGATCCTCGATGTGACGATGGAGCGCTGGTTCAACGAGCCGTTCCGCCGCAAGGGTGGCGACGCGCCCGTGCGCGCGCGCCTGCTCGCCAATGACATCCGCACGTGGTGCGACGCGTTCGTCGCGATGGCGAACGTCGACACCGCGCCGAAGCTCAAATCGCTGCAGATGCCGGTGCTGTGCCTTGCGGGCGGAGACGACAGGTCGACGCCGCCGCCCGTCGTCAAGGCAATGGCCGATGCGATCCCCGGTTCACGCTACGCGGTGCTTCCCAACGGGCCGCACATGATGTTCTTGGAGATGCCGGAGGAGGTCGCCGGGATCATCGGGCCGTTCTTCCGCGAGACGCTGTCGCGGCCTTAAGCCTATTTCCCCTTGAACACCGGCTTGCGCTTTTCCACGAAGGCGCGCTGCGCTTCCTTGGCGTCCTCGGTGTGCGACAGCGCGACCGTGACCGTTTGCTCGAACCGATAGCCGTCGCGTGTCGGCATTTCCTCGATCACGTTGAACGCGCGCTTGACCTCGCGCACCGCGACCGGGCTTTTCGCCGCGATCTCTCGCGCGATTTGCATGGCCTCATCCATCAGCTTCTCGCGCGGCACGCAGGCCGAGATCACGCCGAGGCGGTAAAGCTCCGCCGCTGGGATGCGCCGGCCCGTGAAGTAAATGTATCGCGCCATCGACTTGGCGAAGTGATCCATCAGGAAACGCGCGCCGCCCGCAAGGCCGACATCGAGCTCGGAGATGACGAAATAGGCATCCTCGGATGCAATCATGATGTCGCAGGCGAGCATCAGCGCGAAACCCGCGCCGAACGCGCCGCCATTGACGGCGCAGATTACCGGTTTGGTGCAGTCCGAGACGGCATAGAAATACTCCCTCACCAGCCGGTTGTTGCGGATGTAGTCGGCGGGCTCCTGTGCGATGCCGACCCGCTCCTTCACGTCGGCACCCGCGGAAAAAAGCTTGCCGCTGGCCGTGAGGATCGCGACACGGACGTCGTCGCGCGCGCTGATCGCATCGAACACGCGCATCAGTTCCTCGCGCGCTTGTCTGTTCTGCGCATTCACCGGCGGCCGATCCATCGTGACCGTCGCGATGAAATCCGCGATGTCGAGGCGTACCGTCTCAAGGTTCATTCGCCCCTCCTGTCAGGATCAGCGCATCGACCGCGACGCCGCCCTTCGGCAGCGCGATGAACGGATTGATCTCCGCGCTGGCGACTTCCGGATGCGCCGCGCCGAAGCGCGACATCGCCACCAGCGTATCCGCCAGCGCATCGAGATCGGCCGCCGGGCGCCCGCGCGCACCGGCGAGCAGCGGAACGCCTTTGATATTGCTAATCATTTCGAGCGCCGCCGCGCGATCGACCGGCGCGAGCCGCAGGGTGACGTCCTTGAGCACTTCCACATAGACGCCGCCGAGCCCGAACATCACCACCGGCCCGAACACGGCATCGCGCTTGACGCCGATCACAGTCTCGACGCCCGCGATCATGCGCGCCACCAGCACGCCCTCGATGCGGGCATTCGGTTCGCGCTTCGCGACGGTCGCCATCATGGTGTCGTAGGAGCCTGCGACTTCATCCGCGTTGCGCAAGCCGAGCATGACACCGCCCGCTTCCGACTTGTGCGCAATATCCGCCGACAGGATTTTTAGCACGGCCGGAAACCCGATCTCCTTCGCGGCCGCAACGGCTTCGTCGCGCGTGCGCGCGATGCGCTCCGGCGCAAACGCCACACCAGCCTGGGATAGTATTCGCTTCGCCTCCGCCTCGTTGATCGGACCCGCGGGAACTGGTGGCGCGGCCTTGACCTCCGTATGCACGACGCGTGGCTTCGCGTACCCTTTCGCCAGCTTAGCGAGCGCCGCGACCGCCGCAATCGCGCGCGTCGGATCCTCGAACGTCAGGAACCCTATTCCAAAGAACTCGTCCGCCATGTCGCGCGGCAGGCGTGCGCACAGCATGAACACGCGGTCCGGGAAGCGTGCCCTCACCTCCTGCAGCGCGGGCTTGAGTTTCGCCATCACGCCCGGCGACGTGCCGGTGTGCGCCAGAAAGCTGATCACGCTGTCGACGTTGCCTTCGTCCGCCACGAGACCAAGGATCGTGGTGAACATCGACCAGTCGTTGATCACCTGCGCGGTGGCGTCGACCGGATTCGCCGGCCCGGCGAACGGGATCATCTTCAGGATTTTCTGCTGTGTGGCGTCCGGCATGCGCGGCAGTTCGAGATCGAGTTCAGCCGCCGCATCCGCCATCTGGATGCCGACGCCGCCCGAGATCGTCACCACGCCGACGCGCGGCGTTTTGGGAAACACGCCGCCCGAGCACGCATAGGCGACATCGACCAGCTCATCGAGCGTGCGCGCGCGGTGCACGTTATATTCGCGGAACACGGCGTCGAACACGGCGTCCGAGCCCGCAAGCGAGCCGGTATGCGAGGCGATCGCGGCCACGCCTTGCTCCGAGACGCCCACCTTCATGGCAACCACGGGCTTGCGGTTCGCGGCTGCGCGCGCGAGCGCGGCACGCAGCCGTGCGCCGTCGCGGCAGCCTTCCAGATAGATCATGATCACGCCGGTGTCGGGGTCATCGGCGAGCCAGTCGACACATTCGGCGACATCGACATCGGCCTCGTTGCCGGTCGCAACGCAGTGCGAAAAGCCGAGGCCCCGTTCCGCCGCGATTGCGAGGAAATACGTGCCGAAGGCGCCGCTCTGGCTGACGATGCCGACCGGCCCGGTGCGCGGCCACAGCGGATCGAAGTACGACGAGAAGGTCGAATAGAGCCCGATGCGCGCATTGAACATGCCAAGGCTGTTGGGGCCGACCAGCTTCATACCGCCCGCCGCGCAGCGCCGTGCCAGTTCGGTCTGCATCGCGCGGCCTTCCGCGCCGGTCTCGGCGAAGCCGGAGGAGAACATCACGGCGGCCTTCACGCCCTTGGCGATGCACTCATCCGCAGCTTGTATTGCGGCCTTGGCGGGCACCGCGATGATGGCCTGATCGATCTCGCCCGGCGCGTCCTTGATCGACGGATAGGCCGTCAGCCCCTGGATCTCCTTCTGGTTCGGATTGACCGGGATGATCGCGCCCTTGAACGCGCGCTTGCTGTACGCTACCGGCCGCCCGCCGATGCGATTGGCGTCGCTCGACGCACCGATGATCGCGACGCTGGCGGGGCGGAACAAAGCGTCGAGCGGATGGGGCAATGAAAGCTCCTAGCGCGTGATGACGTCGTAACCGAACTCGGCGGCCGATGCGCTCAGCCACGACCAGAAGCTGCCCGCCATGCTGCGCGGGACGCTGAGCTGATAGGTCGGCGCATCGTCCAGCATATCGATTTGCACGCCGATGTAGGCAACGAGTGTGGTGGCCACGTCGCCCGCCTTGAACGCCTTGGGATGCAGGTCGACCGGCACGCCCTTGGCCAGCACATCGCGCACGTTCGGCCCGCGCAGCAGCAGCACCAGCCGCGCATCGGACTGGTCCGATACCGCGGCGAACGGCCCGATGCGCGCGCGCACCTTGGCGGCGAAACCGGCGGCTTCGCTCCCTTCCGCGCTCGCGATCCATCGATCCGGACCCGTGCCCGCGAAGGTGACGCTGCCGCGCGTCGCGCGGCGCGGGCCGTCGGGCAGCGCTACGCCGAACGCCGTATTGACGGCGTTGACGAGCGCGAAACGCTTGCCGCGCTTGGCTGTGATGCTCGCGAGCGCGAGATCGGTGCGCTCCTCGATCACGAGGCCGGCCGTTCCGGCACGGCCGTAATGGCCCGGAACGCCGAGGCCGTGCAGTGCGGAGCGCTCCTGTCCGGCGAAGCTAGCCATTGAGGCGCGCTCCTTCCGCGTCGAAGAACACCGGATTGCAGATCTCCACCTCGACGTCGCCATTACGCACCGGATCGTAGGCGCGCACGCGCTCACCCATCCGCTGCGGTCCATGCTTGAGCACGCCAAGCCCGATCCAGTGGCCAAGCATCGGCGAGAACGCGACCGAGGTCATGTAGCCCTCGTCGTTGTCGACGCTCGCCGTGGCGCCGATGGACAAGAAATGTGCGCCCGCGCGCAGCCGCGCCTTGCGATCGACGGGCTTGAAACCGGCCAGCGTCGGCCGATCGGGGTCCGTGAGCGCGGGGCGCTGCGCCAACACGCGGCCGATGTAGTCCTTCTTTTTCGACATCATGCGGCCCAAGCCAAGATCGCGCGCGGTCAACTGCCCATTGATCTCGTTGCCGGCGACGTGGCCCTTCTCGATGCGCATCACACCGAGCGCTTCGGTGCCGTAAGGCGTGATGGAAAATTCCTCGCCCGCCGCCATGATGGCGCGGATCGCGGCATCGCCGTAGCGCGCCGGAACGGAGAGCTCGTAGGCCATCTCGCCCGAGAACGAGAGACGAAACAGGCGCGCCGCAACGCCGCCGACCGCGATCTCCTTGGCAGCCAGATACGGAAATGCCTTGTCGGCAAGATCGTATTTCTCGTCGACCAGCTTGCGCAGCACGTCGCGCGAGCGTGGGCCCGCGATCGAGAACTGCGCCCACTGCTCCGACACCGACACCATCTGCACGTCGAGCTCGGGCCACAGCACCTGATGGCAGAATTCCAGATGCTGCATCACACGGCCCGCCTGCGCGGTCGTCGTGGTCATGAAATAGCGCTCGGGCGCAAGCCGCGACGTCGTGCCGTCATCCATCACGAAGCCGTCCTCGCGCAGCATCAGCCCGTAGCGCGACTTGCCGACGGGGAGCGTCGAGAACGTGTTGGTGTAGACGCGATCAAGGAACACGGCGGCGTCCGCGCCCTCGATCTCGATCTT
>JAXDNY010000028.1:0-35686 GCA_034669145.1 Hyphomicrobiales bacterium | reverse complement strand
ATCACCGGCTGCAGCCGCGAGGCGCCGAGCTCGACCGCCTTCTGCACCATGTAGTCGAGGCGCGCATGTTTGAGCGGCGAGAACAGGTAATGCAGGTCGCCCGGCGCAGTCTGTTCGCGTGTGCGCTCCACGATGGCGAGTTGCACGGCCTTCTTGCCCGCCGTGCCGAGCTGCGCCCGCCATTCGCCATCGCGGCCGTTGAACGCCAGCACGCCGCCGCCAGGCTTGAGGCGGAGCACATTGACGAGATAGTTCGCCTGATTGGGTGCAAGCGCGAACGTCACGCCCTCGGCGAGCGGGGCTTCGACGAACAGTCTGGGAGAGCGGAAATCATAACGCGCCATGAAATCCATCTATCCGGGCGGCGGCGGCCGTTCCAGCCCGCCGGGCTGGCCCGGGCCGGATTCGCGGGCGATTTCGGCCACTTTGCCGCGTTGCCGCCGGAATTCGGCGCGATAGAAACCATGGGGACGACAAGGGCTTGCTCCGGCCTAGACTTTAGCTTGACTTGGGCGCGCCCGGGGACCGACAAAGATCAAGGCCTTCCGGCTGGGACAGAGAATGATATCGATGCGCCTCGTGCCGCTTGCGGCACTTATGATCGTCGGCATCACGGTGAGCGCGCCCGCGCAGTTCCTCGCGCCGGGGATGCCGATGCCGGGACAAGCAGCGCCGCAGCAACAGCAGATGCCGCCTTGTTACAAGGACTTCATGCCGCTGCGCGAAGAAGCCCAGAAGCGCGGCCAGATGATCCAGGCCGCCACGTCCAAGAAGGACAAAGCGTCGCGGGAAGAAGTCTGCGCGCTGTTCAAGAGTTATTCGGCGGCGGAAGCCAAACTCGTCAAGTTTATCAAGACTAACGCGCAGTGGTGTGGTATCCCGCCGGAAGCCGCGACGCAGATGAAAGCGAACCATGACCGCACGATGCGCACGCAGAACCAGATCTGCTCCGTGGCGGGCGGCCCTGCCAAGCCGACCGGTCCGGGCCTGAGCGAGGCGCTCGGCACCTCGCGCGGCGGCACGCTCGATCCGTTCGCTCCCAATAACGGCGCGCTCGACACGCTGACCGGTAACGTGCTCGCCCGATGATTGACGGCCGTGCCGCCGATTTGAAGTTCCTGCACCGTTTGTGGCGAGTTCGTTCAGGAACTTCAAATCGATAAGCGGCACTAGTGCCCCGAACCCGAAGTTCGCACATATTGTGCTGCAATCGCGGTTGCGAACTTCGGGTTCAAAAGGGGCACTAGAATCATAGATTTGCTAGTGTCCCTTTGATTCCGAAGTTCGCTTTGGAGTATGCCGCGAGCGCTGGCGAACTTCGGAATCGGGACACTAGTGTCATATCCTTGTCAGTGCCTCTTTGCTTCCGAAGTTCGTGCCAGAGTGTGCGGCGATGTTTGACGAACTTCGGAAGCGAGGCACTGATGGCCGTGTCGCCGACTCGACCGGCAACTGGGTCGACACGCTCGCGCCGCCCTGGCTCCGCCCCTACCTGCGGCTAGCGCGCGCCGACCGCCCGATCGGGGCGTGGCTGCTGCTGCTGCCATGCTGGTGGTCGGCGGGACTGGCCGCCGTCGCGGCCGGCCATCCCTACCCCAACCCGTGGCACGTGTTCCTGTTCTTCGCCGGCGCATTCGTGATGCGCGGCGCGGGCTGCACCTGGAACGACATCGTCGATCGCGATCTCGACGCCAAGGTCGCGCGCACCCGCTCGCGCCCGATCCCGTCAGGTCAGGTGAGCGTGAAGGCGGCGGCGGTCTTTCTCGCCGTGCAGGCGCTGGTGGGGTTGCTCATCCTGGCGCGATTCAACGGATTCACGATCCTGCTCGGGATCGCGTCGCTTGCCATCGTGGCGTTGTATCCGCTGGCGAAGCGGGTCACCTGGTGGCCGCAGATCGTGCTGGGGCTTGCGTTCTCGTGGGGCGCGCTGATGGGCTGGGCGGCGGTATTCTCAAGGCTCGATGCGCCGGCGCTGCTGCTCTATGCGGGCTCGATCGCCTGGGTGATCGGCTACGACACGATCTACGCACATCAGGACCGCGAGGACGATGCGCTGATCGGCGTGAAGTCGACCGCGCGACTGTTCGGCGCGCGCACGCGTCTGGCGCTGATGGCGTTCTACGCGCTGGCCGTGGTGCTGATCGGGCTTGCGGGCGCGGCGGCGGGCGCCGGGCCGGTCTACGTCATCGGCTGCATCTTCTTCGGCGCGCATCTCGGCTGGCAGATCGACCGGCTCGACATCGACGATCCGGATTTATGCCTGAGGATTTTCAAGTCGAACCGCGACGCCGGGCTGATCCTGTTCGCGGCACTGACCGGGGATGCGGTCTACAAATCCTACTTTTTCGAGTAATAGCGCAGCGCCGCCAAAATGGAGATCGATGTGAAACTCACTCGCCGCTCTACTCTCGCAGCCGCACTGGCGCTCGTCGCCACCGGGGCATCCACCGCAATTGCTCAAACCGCCGGAAAAGCCATGACCACACCATCGGGACTACAGATTACCGACAACAAAGTCGGCACCGGCGCGACGCCGAAGTCCGGCCAGACCTGCGTCATGCACTACACCGGCTGGCTCTACCAGAACGGCGCCAAGGGCCAGAAATTCGACTCCTCGGTCGACCGCGGCCAGCCGTTCGAGTTTCCGATCGGGCAAAAGCGGGTCATTGCCGGCTGGGACGAAGGCGTCGCCACGATGAAGGTCGGCGGCAAGCGCACGCTCATCATTCCGCCGGAGCTTGGCTATGGGGCGCGCGGCGCGGGCGGTGTGATCCCGCCAAATGCGACGCTGATCTTCGAGGTCGAGCTGCTCGATGTGAAGGGTTGACCCGCGTCCAGCGCCGCCGCGAGGCTGGGAATTGCGCTAGACTGATGGTTCAAGACAATCGGACCGGGCGGGCGCTGCCCGACAACCGGTCCGACATCACAAGGGAGGCGACGATGAGCGACACGACATTGCGACGCCGGACTGTCCTGCAAGGCATCGGCGCGATTGCGGCCGCCGGATTGGGCATCGAGAAAGCAAGCGCACAGCAAGTGCTGTGGTCGTCCGGCACCGAGCCGGCGAAACTGAAAATGCCGGCCGACGCCTGCGACTGCCACCACCACATCTATGACGCCCGCTTTCCGATCGCACCCACAGCGACGTTGAAGCCGGGCGACGCGAAGGCTCCCGATTATCGCGCGCTGCAGAAGCGCATCGGCACGACGCGCAGCGTTGTGGTGCAGCCGTCGACCTACGGCACCGACAATTCCTGCACGCTCGACGGCATGGCGCAGCTTGGCAGCGCGACGACGCGCGGTGTCGCGGTGGTCGATACCAGCGTGACGGACGACGAGTTGAAGCGGCTGCACGGCCTCGGCATCCGCGGCATCCGGTTCAATCTCGTGCAGGCCGGCGCCACCACGGTCGAGATGCTCGAGCCGCTTTCGAAACGCGTGAACGAGCTCGGCTGGCACGTGCAGATCCACCAGACCGGCGACGGCATCGTGAAGATGGAAGACGTTCTTCAGAAGGTGGTCTCGCCGATCGTGTTCGATCACATGGGGCGCATCGCGAAGGATGTCGGCACCGCTCATCCGGCCTTCGCGGTGATCTCCAAGCTGATCGACAAGGGCCGCACCTGGGTGAAGATTTCCGGTGCCTATATGGACACCAAGGTCGGCCCGCCGACCTACGCGGACTCCACCAGGCTTGCGCAGGCGTTCGTCAAATTGGCGCCACAGCGCATGGTGTGGGGAAGCGACTGGCCGCATCCGACTCAAAAGGACGACGACAAGCCGAACGACGCGATCCTGGCCGATCTGCTCGCCGAGTGGGCGCCGGACGAGGCCACGCGCAATCGCATCCTGGTCGACAACCCGGCAACGGTCTACGGATTCGGCAAGTCGAGCTGAGTGGCGGCTCAATTCCGCGCGATCAACTCGCGTTCGCCCCGATGCACAAGCGGCCCAGGCCGCGTCACGCCGGCGCGGCGGCGCGCGAGAAAGCGCGGGCGGCGCTTGCTGACGGCTGAGCGGCGGCGGCGGCGTTGTGCCGGCGCCTTGCAGCGTACCGCGCCGAGGCGCGGGAACGGTTCGCTGAGGGCGCCGTCGCTGCCCGCGACCAGGCACGGCACGCCGAGCACGCGCGACCACAACTGCCATTCGGCGACAACGTCGTCTGAATTCTGCGCGGCGAAAAGCTCGATCGAGAGCGCGGGATCGCGATGTTCGAGAAAGACCGCAACGCCGGCCGGCGTGTCGTCGCCTTCCGGCGTGAGCCGGATCGATACGCCGAGGAACGCCTGCACCGGGACGTTGAGCGCGATGCGCATGCCTTGCACGGCACGTCGGAGGATCACGCGTTCGCGATGCAGCTCAACGTGCCGCACCCGCTCGTCCGCCACCGCATCGTTGGCGGTGAAGTGGAGAGGCAGAGTGAGAGGGTCGAGCCGCAGCGCGCGGCTCGACCCAGCGGAGTGCCCGCTGAGCTCGGTTTGACGCCTCAAAACACGCTCCCTGCCGGACTATTTGTTTTCTTGTCCGGACGTTGCGCCGAGTATGCCGCGGCCGTGTCGGAATGAGCTTAATTTCGCTGGTTAATGAGCTGTAGCTGGCCCCGGTTCCGGGCGACATGCTTGACGGTGCGTTGCCGCGATCGCGCCATTTTTCGTGAACGGGGCCCGACAACCAGAATTGCGCCCTTGCCGATAACCTCGTGGAAACCAACATAAAGCGCGCGCGGGCGAATCCGGCCCGATTCAGCACACTTGCCAGCCCGGGACGCACTCCCTACACCGACAGCCCCATGTCATCTTTGCTCGACCAATCTCCGCTCATCGACCTTGCCGAACGCCTCGTCGCCGCGGCGCGGCGCGCGGGCGCCGACGCGGCCGATGCCGTTGCGGTGCGCTCGATGTCGCTCTCGATCGAGGTGCGCGACGGAAATGTTGAGGAGAGCGAACGCTCCGAGAGCGACGACGTGGGCCTGCGCGTGCTGGTCGGAAAGCGGCAGGCCGTGGTCTCGACCAATGACATGAAAGGCAATGGCGCCGATGCGCTCGCCGAGCGCGCGGTCGCCATGGCGCGCGTCGCGCCGGAGGATCGCTTCGCTGGCCTCGCGGATGCCGCGTTGCTGGCGCACGACTTTCCCGATCTCGATCTGATCGACCCCGTGCTGCCGGACGTCGGCACGCTTGAGCAACATGCACGCGCGGCCGAGCACGCCGCGCTCGCCGTGAAAGGCGTCGCCAAGTCCGCGGGCGCGAGCGCCTCGGCCGGCATCGGCGGGATGGTGCTGGTGACGAGCCATGGCTTTCGCGGTGCCTATGTGGGCTCGCGTCATTCGATCTCGATGGTGGCGATCGCCGGCGAAGGAACCGGCATGGAGCGCGACTACGATTTTTCCTCAACGCTGCATTCAGCGGACCTCGAGGCCCCCGAGAAGGTCGGCCGCGTCGCCGGTGAGCGCGCGGTCAGACGGCTCAATCCGCGCAAGGTCGAGACGCGCCGCGTGCCGGTCGTGTTCGATCCGCGCATCGCGGGTTCGCTGGTCGGGCATCTCGCCTCCGCGATCAACGGCGCATCGATCGCGCGCAAGTCGAGCTTCCTGAAGGACCGCATGGGCGAGCGGCTGTTCCGCTCCGGCATCCGCATCGTCGACGATCCGCTGCGCCGCCGCGGGCAACGTTCGCGCCCGTTCGACGGCGAGGGCGTCGCCGGCAAGCCGCTCGCCGTGATCGATGACGGCGTGCTCAAGTCCTGGTTTCTCGACAGCGCAACCGCGCGCGAACTATCGCTCAGCACCACGGGCCACGCGGCCCGCGGGGTCTCGTCATCGCCCTCGCCTTCTCCCACCAATCTGCATCTGGAAGCGGGTGCGCAAAGCCCGCAGGAACTGATCGCCGACATCGCGGACGGATTCTATGTTACCGACCTGATCGGCATGGGCACGAATCTCGTCACCGGCGACTACAGCCGCGGCGCATCCGGATTGTGGATCGAGCGCGGCGAACTCACGTATCCGGTCAGCGAAGTGACGATCGCCGGACACCTGAACGATATCTTCTCCTCCCTGACACCGGCGAACGATCTCGAATTCCGCTACGGCACCAATGCGCCGACCGTTCGGCTGGAAGGACTGACCGTTGCGGGCACCTGAGGCGAACATCGCGTCGCTAAAAGCAGCGCTCGAAACCGCGGTGCGCGAAGCAGGTGCGCTCGCCGCACGCTCGTTCCAGACCACGGTCAAGTCGTGGGACAAGACCGGCGGCTCGCCGGTCAGCGAAGTCGACATGGCGGTCGACAAATTCTTGCGCGAGCGGCTGATGCGTCTGGCGCCGGACTGCGGCTGGCTCTCGGAGGAGACCGAAGACGATCTGATACGGCTGGACTCGTCGCGCATGTGGATCGTCGATCCGATCGACGGAACCCGCGCCTTTCTCGCTGGCCGCACCGATTGGTCGATCTCGGTCGCGCTGGTGGAGAACGGGCGCCCGGCGCTCGCCGCGATCTTCGCCCCGATGCAGGATGCGCTTTACCTTGCGGCGACCGGCGAGGGCGCCACACTCAATGGCGCGGCCATTAAGGCAACGGCGGGCGCGGACTTCGATAGCGCACACGCGGCGGGCCCCAAACCGATGCTCGAACGGCTCGCGCCGGTCGCACCGCGCCTCGTCGCGGAACCGAAAGTGTTCTCGCTCGCGCTGCGGCTGGCGCGCGTCGCGGCGGGCACGCTTGACCTGGCGTTTGCATCGGAGAACAGCCATGACTGGGACCTTGCGGCTGCCGATCTTTTGGTGCACGAAGCCGGCGGGGCGCTGACCACGTTTGCGGGTCAACAACTGATTTACAATCGTGCCGATCCGTTGCATGCCGCACTCGTGGCCGCCGGGCGTTCGCGTCACGAAGCGTTTCTCGCGCTGGTGCGGGCGAGAACGCTGGCGTTTGCATGAGACCCGTGCCGCAGCAACCTCGCCGGGGCGAAGGATTGAGGCATGACCGACACGAGCGAACCCAAGCAGTTGCTCCATATGGTATTCGGCGGCGAACTGAAGTCACTCGATTCGGTGGAATTCAAGGACCTCGACAAGCTCGATATCGTCGGCGTCTATCCGAACTACGCGACCGCCTACGCGGCGTGGAAGGGCAAGGCACAGAGGACCGTGGACAACGCGCTGATGCGCTACTTCATCGTGCACATGCACCGGCTGCTCGATCCCGCGACCGACACGACGCGTCAGAAATCTTGAGCGGATTTGCTTTGTCGATATTTTCTTGGAAGCGTCTCGGGCGTCAGCGCTGGGTGCAGGTCGCCGCGGGTACGCTGGCGGCCGAGTACATGCGTCTTGTCTACAAGACGACAAGCATCGTCATCGATCCGCCCGACGGCTACGCGCGTATCGATGCGCACATGCCGGTTATTATCGCGATGTGGCACGGCCAGCATTTTATGGCCGCGTTCGCCCGGCGGCCGGGCGACCGCGGCAAGGCGCTGATCTCGCGCCATCACGATGCCGAAATCAACGCGATCGCGGCGGAGCGGCTCGGCATCGAGACGATCCGCGGCTCGGGTGACAACAACGGCAGTGAATTCCTGCGCAAGGGCGGCCTCGGTGCATTCCAGGCGCTGCTTGAGACGCTTCGGGCCGGCGATTCGGTCGCACTCAGCGCGGACGTGCCGAAGATCGCGCGCCGCGCGGGCCGCGGAATTGTCATGTTGGCGCGTGAGTCCGGGCGGCCGATCTTTCCCATCGCGGTCGCGACCAGCCGGCGCTACGTTCTCCACAACTGGGACAAGACAACCATAAATCTGCCATTCAGCCGTGGCGCTGCTGTGTGCGGGGAGCCGGTGCGCGTACCCGCCGACGCCACCGACGAGACGCTGGAGCAATACCGGCGGCAAGTCGAAGACAATCTGAATGCGGCGACGGCGCGGGCCTACGCGCTCGCCGACCGGAAGGGCTAGAGATGCCGGCCGTGGCCGAGCGGCTGCCGTGGACGTTGCGCGCCTATCGGGGGTTTGCCGCGATGGCGACGCCGATGGCGCGGCTCGTGCTCGCGAGCCGGCTGCGGCGCGGCAAGGAGCATCCGCAACGCCTCGCCGAACGGCGCGGCGAGAGCGCCATCCCGCGTCCGCCCGGCCCACTGATCTGGGCGCATGGCGCGAGCGTCGGCGAGATGCTCGCCGTCATTCCGCTGGTCGAGGGCCTGCGCGCGCGCAACTTCAATGTGCTGGTCACCTCGGGCACCGTGACGTCGGCACGGCTCGCCGAGCGGCGCCTGCCGCCGGGCGCGATCCATCAGTTCATCCCGCTCGATGCACCGCGCTACACCGGGCGCTTTCTCGAGCACTGGCAGCCGAATTTGGCGCTGCTCGCCGAGTCGGATCTCTGGCCGAACCTGATCATGGCGTGCACGCAGAAGAGCATCCCGCTGATCCTGGTGAACGGCCGCCTGTCGGAGCGCTCGTTCACGCGCTGGCGCTATCTGCCGAATACGATCGGTGCGCTGCTCGGACGCTTCGACCTGTGCCTGACGCAATCCGAGCCCGACGCCGAACGCTATTCCGAGCTTGGGGCGCCGCGCGTCAGCATGACCGGCAACCTGAAGCTCGACGTGCCGGCACCGCCGGTCGACGCCGGAAAGCTTTCCGCGATGCGCGCCGTGGTGCGCCAGCGTCCGATGATCGCGGCGGCCTCCACCCATCCGGGCGAGGAAGCCGTCATCATCGACGCGCACCGCAGGCTGAAGCAGAGCTTTCCCGGCCTGCTCACCATCATCGCGCCGCGCCATCCCGAGCGCGGGGCCGGCGTGGTCGAGATCGCGACCGCGGCGGGCTTGAACGCGGTCGCGCGCTCGCGCGGGCTCTTGCCCGATCGCGGCACCGATGTGTACGTGGCGGATACGATCGGCGAGCTGGGCCTCATCTATCGCCTCGCGCCGATCGTGTTCATGGGCGGATCGCTGGTGCGTCATGGCGGACAGAACCCGATCGAGGCGGCAAAACTCGGCGCCGCCATCCTGCACGGGCCGCATGTGTGGAATTTCAACGAGATTTACTCGGCGCTCGATGAGGCGCGCGGCGCCGAGGAAGTGCTCGACGTGAACCGGCTCGCGGTGCGCATCGGCGCGTGGCTGACCGATGCGGCGGCGCGCAAGCAGGTCGCCGATGCGGGCCTTGCCACCGTCGAGCAGCTCGGCGGCGCGCTGCGCCGCACGCTCGCGGCGATCGAGCCGTATCTGATGCAGCTCGATCTCGAACGGCGCTGATATGCGGGCGCCGGCCTTCTGGTGGGAGAAGCCGGGGGCGGCATCGGCGCTGCTGTCTCCCCTGGCGGCGATCTACGGCGCGGTCGCTGCGCGGCGCCTCGCGCAGCCCGGTACGCGCGCTGCCGTTCCGGTGATCTGCGTCGGCAATCCGACCGTCGGCGGGGCCGGCAAGACGCCGACCGCGATTGCAATTGCGCGGCTGCTGGTCGCGGCGGGCGAGACGCCGATGTTTCTCACGCGCGGTTACGGCGGACGGCTGGCCGGACCCGTGATGGTCGATCCCGCGCACACCGCGATTCAAGTCGGCGATGAGCCGCTGCTGCTCGCGCGCGTCGCGCCAACTATTGTGGCCGAAGAGCGCGTCTCCGGGGCGCGGCTTGCCACCGATGGTGGCGCCAGCGTCGTCGTGATGGATGACGGGTTTCAGAACCCATCGCTCGCCAAGGATTTCTCGATTCTCGTGGTCGACACGCGCGGCATAGGCAATGGCCGCGTCGTGCCTGCCGGGCCCTTGCGCGCGCCGCTCGAGCCGCAGCTCGACCGCACCTCCGCACTCCTGATTGTCGGCGAAACCGATCCCGCAATCGAAGCGTCGGCGCGAGCGCGCGGCCTGCCGGTGTTTCACGGCAAGCTCGAGCCCGCGCCTGACGCGGTCGCGGCGCTGCGCGCCAGGAAGGTTCTCGCGTTCGCCGGCATCGGCGATCCGGAAAAATTCTTTGCGACACTCGCAGCCTGCAGCATCGACGCCGCGGTGCGGCGCAGCTTTCCCGATCATCATCGCTACAGCGTCAAAGAGGCGCGAGCGCTCCTGCGCGAGGCCGACCAGGGGAACCTCGAACTGCTCACGACCGAGAAGGACGCTGCGCGGCTCAGAGGCGACGCATCGGTCACGATGCTCAGCGCGCGTGCACGTACGCTGCCGGTCGAGATGAAAATCGCCGAGGCGGACGCGTTCGGCCGGCTCGTGCTGAGCGCTTGCGCTGAGCCTCAAGCCTCCTTGAGGCGGCCCGGCGCGTAGCGCTGCAAGACCGCCTCCGGCGTCGCGTAGGCCTCCTGGAGCTCGACGCTCCAGTACTTCAGCTCCTCCAGCGGGATCGGCACATTCGTGATCGCACAGCGGACGAACGCGCCCGGCCGCACGACACGGAAGTCCCCGTCGAGATATTTCACCTCGGCCTCACCCGGCATCGGCGAGGGTCCGCTAAAGCGGTTGAGCACGTTCAGTCTCCGTTCAGGCCCAAGGCGGCCTTACTTGCATATCGGCCCGGCGACGCAGAACATAATGGTTCGATACGCGGCGTTAAACCCTTCGATTGGTGCGTTCATGTGGCACCTCATCAGCCTGATTCTTGCCGCCGGTGTGGCCTTGCCGGTCGCGGCCTCGGCGGGCGTGCCCGAGCCGGAACCGGTCGAAATCGCCCATGAGGGGGTGAAGCTCAAGGCCTTGATCTACCGGCCCGAGGGCAAAGGTCCGTTTCCGGCCGTCGTGGCGCTGCATAATTGCGACGGGCTCGCCGGGCGCAATGGCCCGGTGGCGGCGCGTTACAGCGACTGGGGCGAACGGCTGGTGGCGGCGGGTTTCGTGGCGCTGTTCCCGGACAGTTTCGGTTCTCGTTCGCTTGGGCCGCAATGCAATGCCGGCCAGCGCAGCATGCGCTCGGGCCGCGAGCGGGTGGTCGATGCGGATGCGGCGCGGCACTGGCTGCAGCAACAGACTTACGTGGCGGCCGACCGGGTCTCGCTGGTCGGCTGGGCCAACGGCGCGGTGGCGGCGCTGTGGACCGTGCGGCCGCGCGCCGCGAAGAAAGGCGACACGCCGGATTTCCGCGCCGCAGTCGCGTTCTATCCGGGCTGCCGCCGCCTGCGCGACACCGCCTGGAGCGCGCGCCTGCCGACCCTGATCCTGATCGGCGCCAAGGACGACTGGTCGCCGGCGAGCGCCTGCGAGCAGATGGTGGCCGGCGCGCGCGGCCGCACTGCCCGCGCCGCGATCATGGTCTATCCCGGCGCGCACCACGACTTCGATCATCCGGACCTGCCGCTGCAGCAGCGCAACGGGATCGCCTTCGTGACCGGCGCGACCGGCCGCGTGCATGTCGGCACCGACCCGGCGGCGCGCGCGGATGCGCTCAAACGCGTCGCCGAATGGCTCGCCCGCTAGACCTTGTCCCTTTGGGTCAATAGGTTATGGCCCAAAATCGGGGAGGACGATGGTCGCGAAAGTCATCTGGGCAGGCGGCGAGCGCGATGGCGCGGCGATCGCCGAGCGGGCGGCGCGCGGGATCAGTGCGCTGGCGGCGCTCGGCGTCGGCGAAGGCGATGTCGTCGCGATCATGCTGCGCAACGAGGTCGCGTTCCTCGAAGCGATGCTGATCGCGCGGCAGGCCGGCTGCTATTCCTGCCCGATCAACTGGCACTACAAGGCGGACGAAGCCGGTTACATCCTGCGCGACTGCAGCGCCAAGGCGCTGATCGTTCACGCCGACCTGCTGCGGCAGATCGAGGGCGGTGTGCCGGCCGGGTGCGTCGTGATCGTGGTCGAGCCGCCGCCGGAGCTGCGCGCCGCATTTCGCCTCACGGGCGAGCAATGCGCCGTGCCGCCGGGCGCAACCGAATGGGAAAGCTGGCTCGCGGGCCACGAACTTTATGCCGGGCCGCCCCGCCAGGTGCATGGATCGGTGCCATACTCCTCCGGCACGACCGGAAAGCCGAAGGGCGTGTTGCGCCGCCCGCCCCCACCCGAGCAAATGGCGCGGATGCTCGAGATCACGCAGACCGTGCTTGGCATCAAGCCGGGCATGCGCACCGCGATGGTGGCGCCGCTCTATCACTCGGCGCCCGCGTCCTATGGGTCGCAGAGCCTGCTCAATGGCGAGATCGTCGTGATGCACGAGCGCTTCGCCGCGGAGCGCCTGCTCGCCGACATCGAAAAACACAGGCTCGACCGGCTCTATCTGGTGCCGACGCATTTCGTGCGGCTGCTGCGCCTGCCCGAGGATGTGAAGCGGCGCTACGACTTTTCCTCGATCGACTTCGTCGCCTCGACCGGCTCGCCCTGCCCGCCCGAAGTGAAGAAGCAGATGATCGACTGGTGGGGACCGGTGATCAACGAGAGCTATGCGAGCAGCGAGGCCGGGTTCATCACGCTCATGACGTCGCAAGAGTCGCGCACGCATCCGGGCTCGGCCGGGCGTCCGGTCGCGGGTGCCGAGGTGCGCATCATGAACGATGCCGGCGAAGTGCTGCCGCCCTATGAGCCCGGGCTGATCTATTGCCGCCAGGCGGCCTATCCGGATTTCACCTACATCAACCGCCCGGAGGACCGCAAAGCGATCGACCGCGATGGGCTCGTGGCGGTCGGCGACGTCGGCTATTTCGACCGCGAGGGCTATCTCTACATCTGCGACCGCAAGTCCGACATGGTGATCTCGGGCGGCGTCAACATCTATCCGGCCGAGATCGAGGCGGTGCTGATCACCATGCCGGAGGTCGCGGACTGCGCGGTGTTCGGCATTCCGGACGCCGAGTTCGGCGAGGCGCTTGCCGCGCATGTCCAGCCGCACAATGGCGCGGCGATCGAGCGTGACGCGGTGCGCACGTTTCTGAAAGAACGCATCGCCGACTACAAGGTGCCGCGCGTAATCGAATTTTCCGACGCGCTGCCGCGCGAGGAGAGCGGCAAGATCTTCAAGCGGCGGCTGCGCGATCCTTACTGGGAAGGCGTGGGGCGAAGGATTTGAGCCCTCCGCCATTCCGCGCCGAGCATATCGGCAGCCTGCTGCGGCCGAAGGAACTGCTCGACCTGCGCGGAAACTTTGTTCGTGGCGAGATCGATCGGGCGGCGCTCACCGCCGCCGAGGACCGCGCGATCGAGGATGCGGTCCGCTTGCAAGAGCGCGTCGGCTTAGCGGTTGCGACCGACGGCGAATTCCGCCGCGCTTCGTATCATTCCTATTTCTATCGCCAGCTTGGCGACATCTCGTTCGAGGCGCCGGCGGAGGACGCCTCGGGCGGGCGCGGCGCGCAACCGACAGCGTCGATCAAGAGCCGCATCGCGTGGAACGGCCCAATTCATGCGGCGGATTTCGCATTCCTGAAAACTCGCACGAAGGCGCTGCCCAAGATCACCATTCCGGGTCCGTGCGCGCTGCATTTCCGCGGCGGCGACGCGGCCGTGACGGCGCAGGCGTACCGCGACACCGATGAATTTTGGGACGACATCGTTGCGGCGTTCCGGAGCGAGTTGCGGTCGCTTAGCGAGGCCGGCTGTACCTATGTGCAGATCGACGAGACCGCGTTCGCGAAGTTCGGCGACGCCGCCGTGCAGGCGACCTTGCGGGCACGCGGCGACGAGCCGGATGCGCTGATCGACCGTTACATCGACATGACCAATCGCGTGCTCGCCGGCCTGCCGGGGATGAGCATCGGCATGCATCTGTGCCGTGGCAATCGCGCCGGACAGTGGCACGCCGAGGGCAGCTACGAGGCGGTCGCCGAGAAGCTGTTCAACCGGCTCGATATCGATTTCTTCTTCCTCGAATACGATTCCCCGCGTGCCGGCGATTTCGCGCCGCTGCGTTTCGTGCCGAAGGAAAAGTCCATCGTGCTCGGGCTCGTGTCGACCAAGATGAACTTCCTTGAGGACAAATCCGAACTCAAGCGCCGGATCGAGGAGGCAAGCCGCCTCGTCCCGCTCGATCGCCTCGCGGTCAGCCCACAATGCGGCTTCGCGTCGACCGAAGCCGGCAACCCGCTTCCGCCCGAAATGCAGGAGGCGAAGTTGCGGCTGGTGGTAGACTTGGCGCAGGACGTCTGGGGCACGGCATGAGAAACCGGGAGGATGCGATGAGGAAGATGCTTGCTGTTGCGGCCGTGCTCACAACGTTCGCCTCGCAGCAAGCATTCGCCGCCGATCAGCTCAAGCTCGCGATCGGTCAGCGCGGCCTGTGGGATTCGTCCTTCGCCGAAATCGGAATGCAGTTCGGTCTCTTCGCGAAGCACGGCCTCGAATTGCAGGTGTTCTATACCTCGGGCGGCGGCGAGACGCAGCAGGCGGTGATCTCCGGGAGCGCGGACATCGGCGTGTCGCCCGGCACGCTCGGAGTGCTCGGTGCCTTCGCGAAGGGCGCGCCGGTCCGCATCATCGCGGGCGAAGCAACCGGCACGGCCGAGTACTATTTCGTGAAGGCCGACTCAGCCGTGCAGAAGGACTTCAAGGGCGTCAAGCCCGACATGACGCTCGCCTATTCGACCGCGGGCTCGGGGACGCACATCACGGCGCTGCGCTTCATGAAGGAATATGGTTTTTCGGCGAAGCTCACCGCCACCGGCAACGTCCCGGCGACCTTTACCTCGGTCATGACAGGCCAGGTCGACATCGGCTTCTCGACGCCGCCGTTCGGCCTCGACGCGCTCGCCGAGGGCCGCGCGCGGCTGATCGCGCTCGCGAACGATCTGCCCAGCGTGCGCAATCAGACTGTCCGGCTGATCATCGCGAATGCAACCGATCTCACGAAACGTCGCGAGGTCTACGACCGCTTCATCAAGGCCTATCGCGAAGTCATCGACTGGATGTATTCCGACCCGCGCGCCATCGAGGCCTTCGCAAAGTACGCGTCGATCCCGCCCGCGACGGCGCAAAAGGTGCGTGACGAGTTCTATCCGAAGTCCATGCTGCAACTCGATGACGTGAAGGGCATGCCCGAACTGATGCAGGACGCGATCGCGTTCAAATACATTCCGGCAGCGCTCGGTCAGGCGCAGCTCGATGAACTGCTGCAATTACCGAGGAAATAACGATCCTCCGCTCATTCCTGCGTCAGCGGGTAATTGCGGCAATTCCACCGAAATTGCCTACCGATTCCCTTCCCACCGATTCTCAGCCCGAAACGGCCGGCCTTGTGCCGGCCGTTTCGCATCACGGGCCCGTTATCGTTGGGCGAATCTAAACCAATGGATGACTCCGACCTACCTACGCGTGATTGCTGGAATGACGATGCATCCGTACTTTCGTTCGCAATGTTGGAGACAAGCAGAAGGTAACCCGCAAGGCAGCGCCGCCGAGGCAGCGCTCAAGAGGTTGTCATGAGCTTTGCATCACGCGCCGGCCTGCTCGCTTTGCCATTGCTGCTGACACTCGGCTTTGCGGCGCAAGCCCAAGAGGTCGAAGTTGCGAGCGGGCCGATCTGCGACACCCAAGAGCAGGTCGAACAATTCGTCGCCCTCTATGACGGCGATGCGCAAAGCACGGCCGAAAAGGTCAACGCCGCGGAGCACAACCCGACCGCCTGCGTGATTTCCGGGATGGCCTATGTCCGCGGGCGCAACCTTGCGACCGCGCGAACGAAAGACACGACGTTTCAAATCGTCCCGATTCTCGTTCTCGGCGTCGTGACCGCGAACGGCATCCAGACCGTCGCGCCTGCGCGTTACTTTTCGGCGGTTCGCGTTGAAGAGATCGGTGCGTAGCCAGGCGGCGGGAGGCGGCAGATGAAATTCGTCTTGGTCAACGGCAGGACACCCAATCCGCAAACCGTTTGTGCCCTGTGCTGCGATAAAATTGGCGAGAGCTACCTGCGAGAGCTCGCCACGGGTCTCTCCTACTGCGATCACAGCTGCTACCTCGGCGACGTCAAGCTGTCTGTCCCGACACTCCATTATCATGCGAGGGCGTCATGACGCTGCAACTCAACCCGTCGGCCCCGGCCATCCAACGTTATGAACCGCCGCACGAGGTGGTGCAGCTAAAGCCGCGCGGCGCTGTCGAGGCCGCTCTGCGGGAGGAAACCTTCTCGTCGCGCGTCGCGCAGGTCCCGTTCCTGGCGCGATTTGCCGTCATCAACCTGGTCGGCGTGGCGCTGCTGGCGGCCGCCTGGGCGGAGGGCCTCCTGCTCAAGCCCTATCGCGCCGATGAATCGGGGATGAGCTATCTCATCACGGCCTTGTTCGTGATCGGACTCATCTCGGTCGCACGCAAGGATTGGCAGTCGGTACGCTGGATCGGGAACACACTGGTCTTTCTCGGCATGGTCGGCACCGTGCTCGGTCTCATCATGACGGTGTCCAACCTCTCGGTCGACAACGCGCAGAATTTCGAGAGCTTCAAGGCGATCATCTCCTCGATCTATATCGGCGCCGGCATCGCGCTTTACACCAATCTGCTCGCCTGCATCGGCTATCTCTGGCTCGGCACAAACGCTCAACTGCTCGCCCGCCAGGAGGTTTAGTGCCATGTGGCGGGGAATGAATGTCCTGTTCCGCGACATGCTGTTTCTCTTGGTGTTCGCCTATCTGGTGATCGGTGCCGTCGCGCTCGCGCATGTCGCCAAGAAGAACGAGGAGAGCAGCAAGGGGCAAACGCCGCCCGGCAACGTTATCGTCGAGATGTTCTGGGACAAGGCGATCGATGCCGACGTCGATCTCTGGGTGCAGGGGCCGGGCGACGTTCCGGTCGGTTACTCGAACAAATCCGGCATGATCTTCAACCTGGTGCGCGACGACCTCGGCAAGGGCGGCGACCCCAACTCCATGAACTATGAGGTATCCTACGGCCGCGGCCGCGCGCCGGGCGAGTATGTGGTCAACGCCATGCTGTACCGCTCGCGCGACGAAAAATACCCGGTCAGCACCCAGATCAAGGTTTCGCACCAGAACCAGCAGGGCGAGGTTCGCCAGGTGCTGATGTCGGATATCCAGCTCACGTTCGAGGGGCAGGAGACGACTGCGTTCCGTTTTCGCCTCGATGAGAAAGGCGAGTTCATCCCCGACAGTATGAACCGTATTCCGAAGCGTCTCCGGGCGGGAACCAAGTCATGACCAGCTTCCTCATCGCCTTTGTCTCGCTGGCCATTCTGCTTGGGATCTTCGCCTATGTGGCGGTGCCGGCCGCGAGCCGTGGGCGCCGCGCCATCATCGCGGGATTCTTCGCGGTGATCCTCGGCGCGCTGTTCTTCGGCTATTCCGACATGCTGGGGCGGCCGAAATCGACGCGGCTCGAGGTGTTCCGCACGGATATGCAGGGCGCCAAGGTCATCGGCTCGTATCTCAAGGAAAACGACGGCGTGTATCTCTGGCTGCAGCTGCCCGGCTCGAGCGAGCCGCGCTATTACAAGCTGCCGTGGGATGAGAAAGTCGCAAAGTCGCTGCAGGCCGCGATCTCCGAGAACGAGGCCCGGCATGGCAGCGGCGTCGGCGTCGGACAACTGTTCGAGCCCGGCTGGAAGCGCGAAGAGCCGAAGTTCTATGCGCTGCCGCAGCCCAAGCTCGCCGACAAGCCTGGCCAGAAGCCCCCGGTCGTCGTCTACAAGGCACCCGAGCAGGGCACCTGAGCCGCGGGCGCTTGCCGGTTCCCTAAAACAAGCTCCCCTGCCCTTCGCCGCTGCCATAACGGCGCGCGCGCGGGCGGATCGGCTGGCGCGGCTTCACCGGGGCGCCATGCGCCTGCGTCGCCACCGCGGTCGCGCGCCCGTCACTGAACTCGATATCGAGTTGCTGGCCGGGGCTGACGGCCGACGCGCTGCGCAACGGCGTCCCCGACGGATCGCGCACCAGCGCAAACCCGCGCGCGAGCACGCTCTGATACGAGAATGCACCGAGCAGCTTGTCGGCGCGGTCGAGCGCCGCGAAGCGCCGCTCGATCAGCCGCGCCATCCCGACCGAGCCGCGCTCGAACAATGTCGCGATACGCTCGCGGTCGCGCACGATGCGCTGGCGGTGTGCCGCGATGTTGGTCCGCACCGCGACCGTCAATCGTCCGCCCGCGTTCGCCAGCCGGTCACGCGACCGCTGTACGCGCCCGCGCAGGAGCGGCGGCGAGAGCCTGCTCGCACAGCGCAGATATTGCTTGTGATGGATTTGGGCGTTCGCATGCAGCCCGCGCGGCAGCCGTTCGCTGAGCGAATCAAGCTTCTGGCGCGGCACCGCCAGCAGCTCATCGGCCGCCGGCAACGCGCGCGCAGCCGCGCGCAGCTCGGTGCGCCGCGCATCGAGCCCGCGCGCCCAGCACGAGCGTTGGCGGCGCGCGAGCGAGTCGGTCCGCGTCAGCAGGTCCGAGCGCACCGGCACGGCGCACTCGGCCGCCGCGGTGGGCGTCGGACAGCGCTTGTCGGCCGCGAAATCGATCAGCGTAATGTCGGTCTCATGGCCGACCGCGGAGATGAGCGGGATCATGCTCTCCGCTGCCGCCCGGACCACGATCTCCTCGTTGAACGACCAGAGGTCTTCGAGCGAGCCGCCGCCACGCGCCACGATCAGCACGTCCGGCCGCGCGATCCGCCCGCCTTCGGGCAGCGCGTTGAAGCCGCGGATCGCGGCCGCGACCTCTTCCGCCGAGCCTTCGCCCTGCACGCGCACCGGCCACACCAGCACGTGGCGCGGGAAACGGTCGGCGAGCCGATGCAGGATGTCGCGGATCACCGCGCCGGTCGGCGACGTGATGACGCCGATCGTGGCAGGCAGGAACGGAATGAGCTGCTTGCGCGCCTCGTCGAACAGGCCCTCGGCGCCGAGCTTTTTCTTGCGCTCCTCGAGCAGCGCCATCAGCGCGCCGATGCCGGCCGGCTCCAGCGCCTCGATGATCAGTTGATATTTCGACGAGCCGGGGTACGTCGTCAGCCGGCCGGTTGCGACGACCTCCAGGCCTTCTTGCGGTTTGAAGCGCAGCCGCCCGTAGACCATCTTCCAGACGACACCTTCGAGTACCGCCTTGTCGTCCTTCAGGCGGAAGTAGCAGTGGCCGGACGGAGATGCGCCCTTGAAGCCGGATATCTCGCCGCGCACGCGCACGAAGCCGTAGGCGTCTTCCACGGTCTTCTTCAGCGCCGCCGAGAGCTCGGAGACGGTCCATTCCGGGATGTTGACGCGGGGTTCGTTCATGCGGCGCCGTTCAACTCAGGAAATCACGTCATCGGGCACCGGCGGCTCTCCACCCTTGCGGCGCATGATCCGATCGAACGCCTTGAAGTCCGCGCGATTGCGGCGCTCGGAGAAAAATGTAGCGCTGTTCATGACCGCGAGCTTTTCAGCCACCGCCGTCGCGACGAACTGGTTGATGCTGATCCCGTCCTCCTTCGCGCGCCGCTCGACCTCGGCCTTGACCGAGCGCGGCAGACGAAGCGGGTAAGTGCTCTGACTCTTCATTGCCCAATCCTCCTAAGAGCTTCCGCCGGCATCAGCAATTCAATTCCGAAGCGCTGTGGAGTATCACCGAAGTCGCGCTGGTTGAACGTGACGATTGCGTCCGCACGGCCATTAACCGCTGCTTCCAGCACAAGTTCGTCGCCTGGATCGCGTAGTTGCGGCCGCCAGATGAAGTGCGATTCAACAGGATTGCACATCGCCACGACCGCCTCGACAAATATCTCGACTTCATCACGACTGAGACCCGACGCCAGTTGATGCTCAGCAAGCCGGCAGACCGCCTCGTACTCAAGCGCAAGCGCGACATTTGCGACCAGCACAATTCTATTGCGGCGCGCCGCCATCAGAAGCGCAGCCGAAGCGCCTCCGGGACTGCGCATCGCCGAGACGATGACGTTGGTGTCCAGGACCAATCTCACATTATATATGATATCACATCATATGCGATGTTACAACGGTAGCGAAACCCGCAGAGCGCGAAACGAATCCTCGCGGCTGTCGTATTGGCTATGCTGACGCGTCTTGGAAGTCCTCGATGCATCCCCTCGTCTTATTCCTGCTCAGTTCGCTGGCGCTCTACGCAGCTGCCGGCATCCTGACGGCGCTCGCGTTCGTCAGCTTTGGCGTGACACGGGTGCAGCCCGCGCCGGTGAGCCTCGGTGCGCGCATCCTGATCCTGCCCGGCGTGGCGGCGCTATGGCCATACGTGCTCACGCGTTGGCTCAAGGTGGAGTTGCGATGACGCGCGGACACCGCACGTTTCACCGCCTCCTGTGGCCTGTGCTGGCCGTGATCGTCGCGCTCGGCTTCACGATGGCGCTCGCGCTGCGCCCGCCACCTGAGCCGCCCGCGCAAGTGGAGCCTGCGAAATGAGCGCCGGCTTCTCCGCGGTCCAGTGGAACCGGCGCAAGCTGATCTACGACGGCATCCTGATTGCCGGCGTCGTGCTGTTCATCGGCACCTTCATGACGGTCGGCGCAGTGCGCAATCCGCCCGCCGACATGCCGGCCTGGATCGGCCTGCGCATCAAGGCATTCGGAACCTGCGCGTTCGTGATGCTGACCATCATCCTGACGATCGGTCCGCTCGCGCGGCTGTCGCCCCGCTTCCTGCCCTTGCTCTACAACCGCCGGCACTTTGGCGTGCTGACGTTTCTCGTCGCGCTGGTGCACGCTTACTCGGTGGTCGACTGGTTCGCCGTCCAGGGCGCGTTGGGCGACCTTATGAACGAGATGGTTGCAAGCCCAGGCTACGGCAAGTTCATCGGCTTTCCCATCAAGGCGCTTGGGCTGTTCGGCCTCACCGTGTTGTTCCTGCTTGCCGCCACCAGCCACGATTTCTGGCTCGCGTTTCTGACGCCGCGCATCTGGAAGGCGTTGCACATGGCGCTCTACGTCGCCTACGGCGTGCTGGTGATGCATGTGGCGCTTGGCCTGATGCAAGAAAATCGGCGCGTGTTCGTCCCAATCTTCCTCGGTGGATCGTTCGCACTGGTCGGGCTGCTGCATATCGCCGCCGCCTGGCGCGAGCGCGAGGCCGCGCAGCAGCACGACGGCTGGCTCATCGTCGGCCCGCCCGATTCGATCCCTGAGAAGAAGGCGTGCATTGTCACCGCGCCGGACGGCGAGCGCATCGCGGTGTTCCGCGACGGCAATCAGATCGGTGCGCTGACCAACCTCTGCGCGCACCAGAACGGGCCGCTCGGCGAAGGATGCATCGTCAACGGCCTCGTGACCTGCCCGTGGCACGGCTATGAATACCGCCTCGAAGACGGCTGCGCCCCGCCGCCGTTCACCGAGAAGCTCGCCACGTATCGCGTTCGGCTGCGCGGCGGTATCGTCGAAGTCGATCCGAACGCGCTGCCGCCGGGGACGAAGGCCGCTATCCACATCGGCCCGGGTTAGCGCGGAAACCGGTTCCGAATCCTGCTACATCGCAGGTCATGAACATCCTCCTTCTCGGCTCGGGCGGGCGCGAACATGCGCTCGCGTGGAAGATCGCCGCCTCGCCGCTGACGACCAAGCTCTGGTGTGCGCCCGGCAATGCCGGCATCGCGCAGGAGGCCGAGTGCGTGGCCGTGGACATCACCGACCACGCGGCGGTGGTGGCGTTCTGCAAGGCGAACAAGGTCGATTTCGTCGTGGTCGGGCCGGAGGCGCCGCTGGTGGCCGGCATCGTGGACGATCTTGAAGCGGCCGGTTTCAAAACCTTCGGGCCGGTCAAGAAGGCCGCGCAGCTCGAAGGCTCCAAGGGCTTCACCAAAGACCTGTGCAAGGCACACGGTATCCCGACTGGCGCCTATGAGCGCTTCAGCGCGGCCGATCCCGCGAAGGCCTACGCCCGCAAACACGCAACGCCGATCGTCATCAAAGCCGATGGCCTAGCGGCCGGCAAAGGCGTGATCATCGCCGAGATGATCGCGGAGGCCGAAGCCGCGATCGACATGATGTTTTCCGGCGGATTGGGCGACGCCGGCGCCGAAGTCGTGATCGAGGAATTTCTCGTCGGTGAGGAAGCCTCGTTCTTCGCGCTGTGCGACGGCGAGACCGCGATCCCGCTCGCCTCCGCGCAGGACCACAAGCGCGCCTACGATGGCGACAAGGGTCCCAACACCGGCGGCATGGGAGCCTACTCGCCCGCGCCCGTGATGACGGCAGAGATGACCCGGCGCACGATGGAGGAGATCGTCAAGCCGACGGTGCGCGCCATGCGGGACATGGGCGCGCCATTCCGCGGCGTCCTGTTCGCCGGGCTCATGATCACCGCGCAGGGGCCGAAGCTGATCGAATACAATGTGCGTTTCGGCGATCCCGAGTGCCAGGTACTGATGCTGCGGCTGATGTCGGATCTCTTGCCGGCGCTGATCGCGTCGCGCGACGGGCAGTTGAAGAATTTCGATCTGCGCTGGTACGACGACGCCGCGCTGGTGGTCGTCATGGCGACCAACGGCTATCCGGGCCATTACGGCAAGGGTTCGGTGATCGGCGGACTAGACGCGGCGGCCTCGCTCGAACACGTCGAGATTTTCCACGCCGGCACCCGGGCCGAAGGCGGATGTATCACGGCGAATGGCGGGCGCGTGCTCGGCGTCGCGGCGACCGGCAAGTCCGTGGCGGAGGCGCAAAAGCGCGCCTATGCGGCGGTGGACAAGATCGACTGGCCGGGCGGGTTCTGCCGGCGGGATATTGGATACCTCGCCATCGGCCGCGAACACTAGGAAAAACAGCTACGTAGCGCCGTGCACCGGTTTCGTATATATTGAACGGCGTTTCGTATATACGGAGTGCCTATGACGGTGCTGATCAAGGACGAAGAAGCCGACCGGATGATCCGGCAACTCGCCGAGCGCACCGGTGAGACAATAACGGACGCCGTGAAGGGTGCTGTTTCGGAGAAACTTGCCCGCACACCACTATCGGACGCTGAGATCGCTGAGCGTCGCGCGAAGCTTGAATCTATTCTCGCCAAATTCGACGCAATGCCGACTCTCGACCATCGCTCCGCCGACGAGATCATCGGTTACAACGACAAAGGTCACTTCGACTGATGGTCGTTGACACCTCTGCTATCGTGGCAATGATTTTTCATGAGCCGGAGCGCAACCATTTTCTCGACATCTTGATACGCGAGACGCGATGGGTGATGTCCGCGGTGTCTCTCCATGAGACCTCCATTGTTGTTGTCGGGAAGAAGCGCGATAAAGTCGCCGCGCTTGAGGTAGACAACTTTCTGCGCGATTTTGGCATCGAGGTCGCGGCCGCAGATGCGGATCAGGCGCGCGCTGCGCGCGATGCCTATTTTCGCTTCGGCAAAGGATATCATCCGGCCAATCTCAATCTGGCTGATTGCTTTTCATACGCTCTTGCTCGAAGCCGAAACGAACCTCTCTTGTTCAAGGGCGACGATTTCCTCAAGACCGATATCGTGCCAGCTTGGCGGCCATAAGATATAACTTCGGGGAAATGCTGTGACCCAGATCGACCGGCAGGCCACCTACACGGGCACCAAGGAGGTGGCGGCGCCGTTGCGCTTCGATACCGCGCGGCTGGAGGAATATCTCACCGCGAATGCCAAGGGCTTCAAGGGCCCGCTGACGGTGAAGCAGTTCAAGGGCGGCCAGTCGAACCCGACCTACATGCTGGAAACGCCTGCGCGCAAATACGTGCTGCGGCGAAAACCGCCCGGCAAGCTGCTTCCGTCCGCGCACGCGGTCGACCGCGAGTTCAAGGTGATCAGCGCGCTGCATGCCCAGGGCTTCCCGGCCGCCGAGCCGGTGATCTACTGCGCCGACGAGAGCATCACCGGCACCGCGTTCTACGTCATGGGCTTCGTCGAGGGCCGCGTGATCTGGGTGCCCGACATGCCGGGCTCGAACCCGCAAGAGCGCACCGCCGTGTTCGACGCGATGAACGCGACGCTTGCGCGGCTGCACTCCTATGACCCGGCGGCAATCGGGCTTTCCGACTACGGGCGCGGCGAAAATTACGTCGCGCGCCAGGTCGACCGCTGGTCGAAACAATACCGCGCCTCCGAGACCGAGAAGATCGACGAGATGGAGCGCATCATGGCGTGGCTGCCGACGAACCTGCCGCCGGCCGGCCCGGTGCGCCTTGTGCACGGCGATTACCGGCTCGACAACATGATCCTGCATCCGAGCGAGCCGCGCGTGCTTGCGGTGCTCGACTGGGAACTGTCCACGCTCGGCGATCCGTTGGCGGACTTCACCTATCACTGCATGCAGTGGCACATGCCGCATTCGGACTCGAGCGCCGGCACCGGCTCGCTGGTCGGGCTCGATCTTCCGGCGCTCGGCATTCCGGCGCTGTCGGATTACGTCGACGCCTATGTGGCGCGCACTGGGCTCGATCCACGGCCGTATCTCGCGGTCTATTCGGCCTATAACTTCTTCCGTCTCGCCGCGATCCTGCAGGGTATTGTCGGGCGGGTGCGCGACGGCACCGCCACCAACGAAAATGCGCCCGCTCGCGCCCAAATGGTCCGGCCGCTCGCCGCCACGGCCTGGGAGTTCGCGCGCGAAGCGGGCGCCAAGTGAGACTGTGAAAACTTTCGCGCTGGCGCTCGGCGCGGGCGGCGCGCGCGGGCTCGCCCACATTGCAATCGTCGAAGCACTCGACGAGATGGGCGTGACGCCTGCCGCGATCGCGGGCTCGTCGATCGGCGCGGTGATCGGCGCCGGCTATGCGGCGGGCCTCTCCGGCCGCGCGATGCGCCGCCATCTCATTTCCCTGGCGCACGACCGCGGCGAGGTGCTGCGCCGGGTGATGGCGTGTCGCGCGGTCGGCTGGTCCGACATCCTCGGAGCCGGCTTTGGCAATCCGCTGGTGGTCGATGGCTTGAAATTCTACGACGCGTTTCTGGCCGAGCTGCTGCCGGAAAATTTCTCCGATCTCGCAATTCCGCTGACCGCCATCGCGGCGGATCTGCACGCGCGCGAGCCTGTCGTGTTCACGCAGGGGCCGCTCAGGTCCGCGATCGCCGCTTCATTCGCCATTCCCGGTCTGGTGCGGCCGATCGAGTTCGATCGCGTGCTGGTCGACGGCGGCGCGGTCGATCCGCTGCCGTTCACGTGCCTGCGCGGCAAGGCCGATGTCATTCTCGCGGTCGATGTGTCGGGCGGTAGCGCCGAGGCCCGCGGCGTGCCCGACCCGTGGGAAAGCCTGTTCGCCACGATTTCGGTGATGGGCCGCACGATCGTTTCGGAGAAGCTGAAAGGCGGCGCGCCTGACCTCGTGGTGCGGCCGAATATCGGCATTTTCCGTATGCTGGATTTCTTCCAGGCGAGCGCGATCCTGCGCGCCGCGGAACCGATGAAGGCGGAGGTGAAGGAGAAGCTCAGCGCCTTGCTTTGAAGAAATCCTTGAGCAGCGCCGCCGCCTCGCTCTCGCCGATGCCGCCATAGACTTCCGGGCGGTGATGGCAGGCCGGCGAGGCAAAGAAGCGCACGCCGTTGTCCACCGCACCGCCCTTCGGGTCGGCCGCGCCATAATAGAGCCGCCGGATGCGCGCGAACGAAATCGCCGCCGCGCACATCGCGCAGGGCTCAAGCGTCACGTAGAGATCGCAATCGGTCAGCCGCTCGGACCCGAGCGCGGCTGCGGCCTGCCGAACGGCCAGCATTTCGGCGTGCGCGGTCGGATCGCGGTCGCGCAGGGTGCGGTTTCCGGCGCGCGCCACCACGGCACCGTCGCGCACGATCACGCAGCCGACCGGCACCTCGGCGGCGGCAAGCGCCGCATGCGCTTCGGCGAGCGCGTCATCCATGAAACTTTGTGGCATAAGGCTCCGATGTCGAACCAACCTACACAAGGCGAGCGGATCGCCAAAGTCATCGCGCGCGCAGGGCTTGCGTCCCGCCGGGAAGCCGAGGCCTGGATCGCGGCCGGGCGCGTTGCCGTCAATGGCGCCAAGATCGCCTCGCCCGCGCTCAACGTCAGCGCTGCCGACAAGATCGTGGTCGACGGCAAGCCGCTGCCCGGCGCGGAGCGCACGCGGCTGTTTCTCTACCACAAGCCGCGCGGGCTGGTGACCACCAGCGCCGACCCGCAGGGCCGGCCGACCATCTTCGGCGCGCTACCGAAGGACCTGCCGCGGCTGATCAGCGTCGGGCGGCTCGATCTGTCGACCGAGGGGCTGCTGCTGCTCACCAACGACGGCGGGCTTGCGCGTGCGCTGGAGTTGCCCGCGACCGGCTGGCTGCGGCGCTATCGCGTGCGCGCACACGGCAAGGTGACGCAGGCGCAGCTCGACGAATTGCGCGACGGCGTCACCGTCGACGGCGTCAACTACGGGCCGATCGAGGCGACGCTCGACCGCGAGCAGACGTCGAACGTGTGGATCACATTCGCGATCCGCGAGGGCAAGAACCGCGAGGTGCGCAACGTGCTGCGCCATCTCGGCTTGCATGTGGCGCGGCTGATCCGCGTGTCGTTCGGGCCGTTCCAGTTGGGCGAGATCGAGGACGGCGGGATTGCCGAGGTGCCAACACGGGTGCTGCGCGACCAACTGGGCGAAAAGCTCGCGCGGCTGGCGGGCGCGGATTTTTCCGGGCCGGTCACAGTGCACAGTGCGCCGAAGCCGCAGGCTCGGTCTGCTCCCCTCCCCCCGCGAGCGAAGCGAGACGGCGGGGAGGGGTCGGGGGTGGGGGGTCGAGCAAAGCGCGAGAAGCGGCCCGCAGCGGATAGCAAGTTTCATCGCCCCTCGCGTGGCGAAGGCGCAAGACCGTCATTCGACGATGCGCCCAAACGCGGCGGGCGGCCGAACCGCGGCAAGCGAGATCGCTAAGTGCGCATCGTCGGCGGACGCCTGCGCGGGCGCGCACTCGCGGCACCGAAAACGCAAAGCATCCGCCCGACCGCGGATCGCCTGCGCGAATCGCTGTTCAACATCCTGATACACGCTTACGGCGACCCGATGACCGGCGCGCGCGTGCTCGACCTGTTCGCCGGCACCGGCGCACTTGGGCTCGAGGCGATCTCGCGCGGCGCCGTCTTCGCGCAGTTCGTCGACGACGGCGTGGAGGCGCGCGCGCTGCAGCGCCAGAACGTCGAGGCGCTGGGCGTGGCGGCGATCACGCGCATCTTCCGCCGCGACGCGACGAAACTAGGGTCCGTGCATCCGGCGGAGCCATTTTCGCTCGTATTCCTCGATCCGCCTTACGGGAAAAGCTTGGCCGAGCAGGCGCTAACGTCAGCACGCGACGGCGGATGGCTGAGCGATGGCGCGCTGATCGTGGTCGAGGAAGCGGCGGATGCGTTCAAGGCGCCGGAAGGATTCGAGGAAGTCGAGCGGCGCAAGTACGACGACACGGAGTTTACGATCCTGCGGCGCCAATGAACTCGATTGTCATCCCGGCCGAGCGCAGCGAGAGCCGGGACCCATATACCACGGGATTTATGGGTCCCGGCTCGCGCGATGCTTCGCATCGCTTGGCCGGGATGACAGCGGAGTTATTTTCTCCCAAACAATCTTTCGATATCGCCGAGTTTCAACTCCACATAAGTCGGCCGGCCGTGATTGCACTGGCCGGAGTTCGGCGTTGCTTCCATCTCGCGCAGCAGCGCGTTCATCTCCTCAGGCCTCAGGCGGCGGCCGGCGCGCACCGAGCCGTGGCACGCCATCGTGGCGGCGACGTGCATCAGCCGGCGTTCGAGCGGCAGTGCCTCGTCCCACTCGGCCATGTGCTCGGCGAGATCGCGCACCAGCCCCTGCGCGTCGGTTTCGCCGAGCAGCGACGGCGTCTCCGACACCGCCACCGCGCCCGGCCCGAACGCTTCGAGCACGAGCCCGAACTTCGCAAGCTCATCCGCGCGCGCGCACAGCCGCTCGACATCGGCTTCGTCGAGTTCGACAATCTCCGGGATCAGCAAGATCTGCCTGGCGACGCCGCTCTTTTCGAGCGCGGCCTTCATGCGCTCATAGACGATGCGCTCATGCGCGGCGTGCTGGTCGACGATCACCATGCCGTCGCGCGTCTGCGCCACGATGTAGGTCTCGTGCAGTTGCGCGCGCGCGGCGCCGAGCGGGCGATCGAGCAGGTCCGGCGCGGCTTCGGCAACGACCCGCACGTCCGCCGCCGGCATGCCGGTATCGAACGCGGCCTGCGCGGCTTCCGCGAAACCGGCGAGCGCGGTGGCCCCTTGCGTTGGATAGGCCGGCGAGTTGCGCCAGTCCCAGCCGCGGCGTGGCGTAGTGTTCGGACGGAACGCCGCAATGGTCGCATCGCCGCCGGTGGTTGCGGCGCGTTGCGCGTCGCGCGCCAGCGCCTCCTGCAAGGCGCGCACGATAGAGGAACGCACCAGCCCGGAATCACGGAAGCGCACTTCGGTCTTGGCCGGATGCACGTTGACGTCGACCTCGCGCGGCTCGACCGTGACGAACAGCGCCAGCACCGGATGGCGGTCGCGCGGCAGATAGTCCGCGTAGGCGCCGCGCACCGCGCCGAGCAGCAGCCGGTCGCGCACCGGGCGGCCGTTGACGAAGAGATATTGCGAGAGCGCGTTGCCCTTCGAGTAGGTCGGCAGCGCCGTGTAGCCCTCGATGGTCAGCCCCTCGCGTCCGCCGCGCACCTCGACGGCATTCGCCCGGAAGTCTGCGCCGAGCACATCGCCGAGCCGCGCGAGCCGCCCCGCGGGGCCGGGTAGCGCCGGACCCCACGTGATGGCGCTGCGCTCCTCGCCCGCGAGCGTGAACGCGACATCCGGCCTGCTCATCGCGAGGCGGCGTACCACGTCGCGGATCGCTTCGGCCTCGGTGCGGTCGGTCTTGAGAAATTTCAGCCGCGCGGGCGTTGCGTAGAACAGATCGCGCACCTCGACACGCGTGCCTTGCGTCAACGCCGCCGGTTTCACCTCGGATTTTTCGCCGGCATCGACCTCGATCGCCCAGGCGTTCGCCTCACCGGCGTGACGCGTCGCGATCAACAGCCGCGCGACAGACCCGATGGAGGGCAGCGCCTCGCCGCGAAAGCCGAGCGTGTCGATCGCCAGCAGATCGTCATCCGGCAATTTCGAGGTGGCGTGGCGCTCGACCGCCAACGCCAAATCCGCGCGCGTCATGCCGGAGCCGTCATCGGTGACGCGAATGAGCCGCCCCCCGCCGCCGTCGGTGACGATCTCGATGCGCCCCGCGCCTGCATCGAGCGCGTTCTCGACAAGCTCCTTCACGACGCTCGCCGGACGCTCGACCACCTCGCCGGCGGCGATGCGGTTGACGATGTTTTCGGCGAGCTGGCGGACGGGCATGGCTTCACTGAGTCGGTGTGGTCAAATGTAACTGCACAGTCCTAAGATCGCGAGGGCATGGTCCTCGAATCACGGATACCAAGATGAAATCTGGGGCACACGCTGTCGTTGGCTACGTCGGTGCTGTACTCACCGCGTCCTTCACGTTTGTCGCAGTACAGACGACCCTCAACTATTTTCTGTACGGCGGCCTTTCGGCGGTGCATCCCTTCTCTGCACGAATGACGCAACTGTTTGGAATTTCCGCCCTTGCATTCCTGATCGTCACGTTTTGCGTATTCTTTACGGCATTCGTCCCTGTCATACTGGTGCATAAGATCGCCAAGCGATATTCAATCACCAACATAGCCTACTATTTGTTATGCGGCGCTGCGACTGGCGTATTACTCGCTCCCGTCGCCGATCTAATTACGCCTCGGATGTACTCAGCGCCGCCCGTGGAACCTCCGTTCTATGAACGGATTCTCCTCTTCTGCAGATTCTCGGTGCCTGGCGGTCTAATCGGCGGTCTGGTCTACTGGTGGCTGACTGGTCGCTTCATCGATCGGCGCCAGTCAGTAGTCGTCGAATGACGACCTTAAGCGCCGCAACCCCTTGATGCCGCTGCGTACTTTCTTCCCCTCCAGCCGTTTTTCCTTCGAGGCTTTCGTCGGCTTGGTGGCCCGGCGCGGGATCGGGCGCACCGCCGCCTCCTGGATCAGCGCCACAAGGCGCTCCAGCGCGTCGGCGCGGTTGCGCTCCTGGGTGCGGTGGCTCTGCGCCACGATCACGATCACGCCGTCCTTGGTCAGCCGCTTGCCGGCAAGCCGCATCAGGCGGATCGCGACGTCGTTCGGCAGCGACGGCGAGCGGCGCACGTCGAAGCGAAGCTGCACGGCGGTCGAGAGCTTGTTGACGTTCTGCCCGCCGGGACCCGAGGAGCGCACGAAGCTTTCCTCGATTTCGCGCTCGTCGAGACTGATCTCGTCCGTGACGCGGATCGCCATGGTCAGGCCTTGGCGAGGTATTGCTTCGCCAGCACCTTGCCTTCTTCCACCGCCGGCTGGTCGAACGCGTCGACGCCGGTGAGATGCGCCGCGATGACGGTCTCCAGCATGAAGTGCATCATCAGGGCGCCGAGGCTTGTCTCGTCGAGCCGCGCGAGATGGATGGTGCGCACCGGGCAGCCGTTCTTGGCGAGCGTTTCGGCGGTGGCGCGGCCCTGCGCGGCGACCAGATCGCCGATGCTCTTGCCGGCAAAGTCCGGCTCGCCCGCGCGGCGCGCAAGCTCGGCGTCGATGCGCGGGCCCTGGCCGTCGGTCGCAACGGTGATCACCGTGAACAGCTTGTCGCGCGGGCCGGCGATGAAAAGCTGCAATTGCGAGTGCTGGTCTACCGGCCCAAGCGCGCCGAGCGGCGTGGTGCCCCGGCCCGCCTTGCCGAGGCTCTCGGCCCAGAGCTGCACGTACCAGCGCGTGAAGCGCTCCAGCCGGTCCGCATAAGCCATCAGCACCGCGATGGTCTTGCCCTGATCCGCAAGCGCGATGTTGAGCGCTGCACCAAGCGCGGGCGGCACTTCGGCGGCCGGACGTTTGGCCAGCACCGGCGCGAGCGTCATCGCGGCACCGGCGCGGATGGCCTTGATATCGAGCCCGAGGATCGCGGCCGGCAGAAGCCCAACGTTGCTCAGGCCTGAATAGCGTCCGCCGATATTCCGATCGTGTTCCAGCATCTCGACCGATGAACCGAGCAAATCGCGCAAGCCATTGTTCTCGCCGGGCTTCGCCGTCTCGCTGATGCCGAAGAACAGTTCGCCGATGCGTGGCGCGAGGCCGGCCTGTTTCACGGCGCCGAGCGCGGCCGCGGTCTGCATCAGCGTCTCGCCGGTGCCGCCGGATTTGGAAATCGCGACGAAGCGCGTGGTCGCGAGCGGAAGACTCCCGAGCAGCGCGCCGTAGGTCGCGGGATCGAGATTGTCCATGAAGTGCATGCGCGGGGGAGCACGAAATGCCTCGGCGCCGCGCACGCCGATGTCGGCAAGCTGCGCGATCGTCTGACCGCCGAGGCTCGACCCGCCGGTGCCGAGCATCACGACATCGGTTGCGCCTGCGCGCAAACGTGCCGCCGCCTGATTGATCTCGTCGAGGTCGCTCGTCTTCGCCGGCAGCCGCAACAGCGGCAAAGTCTCATCGGCGTGTTGCTGGCGCAGCCAGTCGAGCGCCGCCTCGCAGCGGCGCAGCGTTCCGTCCAGCGCCGCCTCGGCAACGCCATGCTCGCCGATCCTTTCGGCGCGCGTATTGTCGATGTTCTGCTGGAAAGGCATTTCGCTACATTACTGCAATGCAGCAGACAAGTTCCACGCCTTCGAAAGCTAGTTGGTCTTGGTCAGCCCCTGCGCACGGCCGACCACGAGCGTAAGCATCTTGGCGTCGAGCAGGCGCTTGGCGACGCGCTTGGCCTCGCTCAGCGTGACGGCGTCGATCATGGCGCCGCGCCGCTCCGGATAATCGATGCCGAGCTTGTCGAGCTGGATCTGCACCAGCTGTCCGGCGATCTTGGCCGAGGTATCGAAGCCGAGCGCGTAAGAGCCCTTGAGATAGGCCTTGGCCTTGTCGAGCTCCTCCTGCGTTGGACCTTCCATGGCCATCCGCCGGGTTTCTTCCTCCATCAGCGCGAGCGTTTCGCCCGCCTTGTCGGACCGTGTCGCCGTCCCGCCGCTCATGATGTTGGCGCGATCCATCCAGATCAGGCTGGTGCGGATGCCGTAGGCGAGGCCGCGCTTCTCGCGCACCTCCTGATAGAGCCGCGAGGTCATCGCGCCGGCGCCGTAGATGTGATTCACCACATAGGCGGCGAAGAAATCCGGGTCGGTGCGCGAAAGTCCCGGGCCCCCGAAGCTGATCACGGTCTGCGGCACGTCGAGATTGACCACGATGCGCTCGCCAAGCCCGTGCATCGCGATGTCGGGCACAGGCGCGAGCGTCGCCTTCGCGGGCAGACCGCCGAATACCCGGTCGATCAGCTTGCCGGCTGCCGCTGCATCGATATCGCCGACAATGCCGACGGTGAGTGTGTCGCGCGCAAACACGTTGCGCACATAGGCATGCAGATCGGCGGCCGTGATCGCAGCAAGCGACTCCGCCGTGCCGTCGCTGGGCCGGCCATAGGGATGGTTGGGGAACGCCTCGGACCACCAGCGCCGGCTGGCGATCTGGTTCGGGTTGGTGGTGCCGCGAACGAGTTGCGCCTGCGACTGGTCGCGGATGCGCTCCAGCGGCTCGGGGTCGAAACGCGGCGCGGTCAGCGCGAGGTTCAGCAGCTTCACGGCGTCGTCGAGGTTGGCGGAGAGCGACCGCAACGAGCCGCGGAAATGATCGCGTCCGGCCGTGAAGCCGAGATGGATCGCCTTCTCTTCGATCTGTTCCTGGAAAGCGCGCGCATCGAGGTCGCCCGCGCCTTCATCGAGCAGCGCGCCGACCATGTGGGCGACGCCCGTCTTGTCGGCGGGGTCGGCATTGGCGCCGCCGGCGAAGGCATAGTCGAGCGCCAGCATCGGCACGGTGTTGTCGCGCACCAGCCAAGCCTTGATGCCGCCGGGCGAGACGATCTCCTCGATCTTGCTCGCCGCGCGTACGGACCCAAAAGTTGCAAACGTCAGTGCGATGCCGAGCGCCGCCGCGAAAAACCTGCTCACGATTTCTTCTCCTCGCGCGGCGCGCCTTCCCGGATGAGATAGCCGGTGACCGACTGGCGCTTGTCGAGATAGCGCCGCGCCGCGTCGCGGACCTGCTCGGGCGTCACCGCGCGCAGCCGGTCGGGCCGCGCCAGCACGGCCTCGACGGTCGAGCCGGTGGTCAGCGCCGCGCCGTATTGGCGGGCGAGCGTCGCCTGGTTGTCCTGCGCGTAGATGTAGTCCGAGATCATGCGGTTCTTCGCGCGCTCAAGGTCCTCGGGCGCCACGCCTTTGTCGAGCAGCGTTTCGATCTCCGCATCGATCGCGGCCTCGACTTTTTCAAGCGACGTGCCAGCGGCCGCGGTCGCATAAACGCCGAAGCGCGTGACGTCGAGCGATGTGCCCTGGTACCAGGCGCCGACATTGGTCGCGACGCGCTTCTCCATCACCAGCGCACGATAGAGCCTGCTGCTCGAGCCGCCGCCGAGCACATAGGCGAGCAGCTCAAGCGCTTCACCTTCATTGTCCTTTGCGGTAGTGAAGGACGGCACCAGATAGCCGCGCTGCAGGCTTGGCTGGGTGACGCGCAGATCCGCGAAGGTCACGCGCCGCTCGGCGATCTGCGGCGGCTCCTGCGGTCGCTTGCGCTCGCCGATTTCGCCGCGCCGCTCGATCTTGCCGTAAGTCTTCTCGGCCAGCGCCTTGACCTCCTCCGCCGTCACGTCGCCTGCGACGATCAGCACGGCATTGTCCGGCACGTAGAAGCGCCGATAGAACGCCAGCGCATCCTCGCGGTCGAGGGTCTCCATCTCGTGCCGCCAGCCGATGGTCGGCCGGTGATAGGGATGGTTGAGGTACTGCGCCGCCTGCACCTGCTCGCCGAGCCGCGCGGAGGGCTCGTTGTCGATGCGCTGGTTGCGCTCCTCCAGGATGACGTTGCGTTCGGCCGCGATCACGCTGTCGGTCAGCACGAGCCCGGTCATGCGGTCGGCCTCGAACTCCATCAGCGTGCCGAGATGCTCGCGTGACGTGCGCTGGAAGTAGCCGGTGTAGTCGTAGGCCGTGAACGCGTTCTCCTGGCCGCCGATGCTGGCAAGCTGCTGCGAGAAGCGCCCGGCCGGATTCTTCGCCGTACCCTTGAACATCAGATGTTCGAGAAAATGCGCGATGCCGGATTTGCCCCACGGCTCGTCGGCCGCGCCGACGCGATACCACAGCATGTGCGTGACGACGGGCGTGCGGCGGTCCGGAATGACCACCACGCTCAGTCCGTTGGCGAGCTTGAACTGCGTGACCGCGGGCGCCGCGACGGTATCGTGCGAGGGCAGCGTGAGCGCGGCGCAAACGGCGAGGATGGCGAGAAAACGATTCAATAAGTGCACGGGGACTCTCAAAGCGCCGGTGCCTGGTACAGCTGACCGGTCATGGCGCGGCAAAACGGTCAAACGCAATCTGGCGTCACTGGTCGTTTCCGACCGGGCGATCGAGAATGGTCGGGATTTTCCATCCGCTGCCCTTGTCGGTGCCGACGCCATAGGGCTGCGCGGACGACGGCGTCTGGTAGCCGGGCGGCGGCTGGGTGAGCGAGCCGCGGGTCGGCTCGCCGGTGAATTGAGCCTGCTCGTTCATATGAACGCCCATCAGCGAGCGCCAGCTGAATATGCTGTAGGTGCCGGTCAGCTCACTCGGGTTCACCGGGCGGCCGACGTTGGCCTCGTCGAGCGAACCGCTGCGCGACGTCTCGGTGACACGGCCGGCGCGCGGACCACCGGCGCCGCGGCGCAATTCGTCCGGCGACATCACGGAGTGGCTGCCGGGCTCATCCGGGGTCGCACGCGCGTTTGGCTTGGCGCGAACCACCAGCTTCTTGTCCGGCTCGCGCGGCCAGGCGGGATTGCGTGCCGAGACGTCGGCCGCCTGCGGCGGCGGCAGGTCGCGCGTCGGCGGAATGACCAGCGGGGAGCGCTCGCGGTAATCGATGCCCGGGCGGCCGACATCGACGCCCATGCCGCCGAGGATGTTCTTGATGATCTTCTGCTCGAATGTGTCGTCGTCGTCGTCCGCGTAGGCGGTGGCGGCTGGAAGAGCCAGCAGGGCCCCGCACACGCAGACCAGCAGGGTCCGGCGCAGGCTCGTTGGCGGCTCGTTACGCATGGCTTTCATCCGTTTCACGGTCCAAATGTCGCGGTTTGCCACGACCTTCGCCGCCCCCGGCTGGCGTTTGGCCATTTCGGGCCACTCATCACGGGGGATCAGGGCGCTTTTGCGGCGTGCCCCCCGAATAGGGATTCATACAAGAGTCCGATCACCCCTGCAACGATTGCGGCATCCGCAAGGTTAAACACGTACCACGTGAAATTGAAGCCGGGCGTGGTGATGTGGAACAGGACGAAATCGGCCACCGCCCCATAGGCGAGGCGGTCGATGGCGTTGCCGAAGGCCCCGCCGATGATCAGGCCGAGCGAGAGCGCGGTCAGGCGCAAATCCGCCCGCGCCAGCCAGACCCACAGGACCAAAACGGCGGCGAACTTGAGCGCCAGGAGCACATAGCGGCCGAAGTCGCTCTCCTGCGGGAACAGGCCATAGCTGATGCCGGTATTCCAGGTGAGCACGAGGTTGAGGAATGGCGTCAGACGGACGATCCCGCGATTGGCGAGATCGAATACGTTGAGCAGCCACAGTTTCACCGCCTGATCGACTGCGCAGACGACGAGCGCGACGATCACGCCGTAGCGGGTGAACGGGCCGTAGAGATACTGTGCGAGCACCTTACTCCGCCGCCTTGGCGATGGCGTCCCATTCGCGCAGCGCCTGCGCGTCGCGCGGGGTTACGTTGGGGTAGTCCGGATCGGAACCCACGGCCGGTGAGATTTTCCACGAGCGC
>JAXDNY010000027.1:0-16154 GCA_034669145.1 Hyphomicrobiales bacterium | reverse complement strand
GGCACGCCGGCCGACGCCATGCCGGTGATGCGCGCGCGGGGGGTGAGGCCATGCGCTTTCACGGCCGCTTCCGACGCGACGATCATGGCGGCGGCGCCATCGTTGACCCCAGAGGCGTTGCCGGCCGTCACGGTGCCGGGATCGCGGAACGGGGTCTTGAGCTTGGCGAGACCTTCGAGCGTCGTCTCGGGACGCGGATGTTCGTCCGCGTCGACTTTCACCGGTACCTTGCCGCCGATCTCCACCGGCACGATCTCCTCGGCGAAGTATCCGGCCGCGATCGCCTTGCCGGCGCGCTGCTGCGAGCGCCACGCGAACATGTCCTGGTCGGCGCGCTTCACTTGAAACTCCTCGGCGACGTTCTCGCCGGTCTCCGGCATTGCGTCGACGCCGTATTGCTTCTTCATCAGCGGATTGATGAAGCGCCAGCCGATGGTGGTGTCGTAGATCTCGGCCGTGCGCGAGAAGGCTTCGCTGGCCTTGCCCTGCACGAACGGCGCGCGGGTCATCGATTCGACCCCGCCCGCGATGGCGAAATCGATATCGCCCGAACGGATCGCCTGCGCGGCCGCGCCGACCGCATTCAGGCCGGAGGCGCACAGCCGGTTGAGCGTCACGCCCGGCACATTATCGGGCAGCCCCGCCAGCAGCAGCGCCATGCGGGCGACATTGCGGTTGTCCTCGCCGGCCTGGTTGGCGCAGCCGAAATAGACCTCGTCGAGCTTCGTCCAGTCGACTTGTGGATTGCGCGCCATCAGGGCTTTCAGCGGCACCGCCGCCAGGTCGTCGGTGCGCACCTTGGCGAGCGCGCCCGCATAACGGCCAATCGGCGTGCGCACGGCGTCGCAAATGAAAGCTTCGGGCATGGCGCGCTCCTCGACAAGATTTCGCGATGGTGAAGGTTTCATGGGGTTTATCGCACAATCCCGTACCTTGGCCAGCAGGCCTCGGAACCGATTGCACTCGCTTTGCAAAAGTCGGAAACTCGCGTCCGACCGGGCTCCAATCCCGTCGCGCCAGTCAGTTGCCGAGGCTCAGGCCATGACGGTGTGACGTGGCACCAAGGGGCCGCGGCGTTAGGGAGGATTCAGATGACATTCCGGCTATCGACCCGCCGAGTGCTGCTGCTTGCCGGCACGCTTGGCACCCTTGCAATCGCGTATCCGGCGGCAGCCCAACAGCAACCGGCGCCCGCCGCCGCGCCAGCCGCTGGGGCGCCTGCGCCGCTGCCGCCCGGCTCGCCGCTGATCGGCCGTCCGAGCACCGAAGGCGCCATGAAGCTTGCGCCGGTCGCGCCGCCGCCGATCCCGGCGACGGCCGAAAAGCTCGCCACCGTTCCCGGCAAGCTGAAGCTGCAAAAGGGCTTCAACATCGAGCTCTATGCCGGCAACGTGCCAAACGCGCGCTCGATGCGTCAGGGCGAGAAGGGCACCGTGTTCGTCGGCAGCCGCCTGCAGGACAAGGTCCACTACATCACCGAGAAGGACGGCAAGCGCGACGTGAAGGTGCTGGTCTCCGGCCTCTATCGGCCGAACGGCCTCGCCATCAAGGACGGCACGCTCTACATCGCGGAGCTCTCGAAGATCTCCAAGATCGAGAAGGTCGAGGACAATCTCGACAAGAACCCAAAGCCGGTCGAGATCTACTCCGACCTGCCGAAGGATGAGGCGCACGGCTGGAAGTTCATCGGTATCGGGCCGGACAACAAGATCTACGTTCCGATCGGGCTGCCCTGTAACAGCTGCCCCGCGCCCGACACGCATGCGCAGATGCGCCGCATCAATCTCGACGGCAGCGGCGCAGAAGTCGTCGCCCGCGGCATCCGCAACACGGTCGGGTTCGACTGGCATCCGGTGTCGAAGGAGCTCTACTTCACCGACAACAGCCGCGACTGGGTCTCGGAAGATCACCCGGAGGACGAGCTGAACCGCATCACCAAGGTCGGTCAGCATTTCGGCAACCCGTTCTGCCACCAGGGCGACTTCCTCGATCCGGAGCTCGGCTGGGGCCGCTCGTGTGACGAGTTCGAGAAGCCGGTCGCCAAGATGGGAGCGCATACCGCGGTGCTCGGCGCGCGCTTCTATACGGGCGACAAGTTCCCGGCCAAGTACAAGAATGCGCTCTTCGTGGCGCGTCATGGCTCGTGGAATCGCACCAAGAAGCAAGGGGGCGACATCGTCGTGGTGCACCTGAACAAGGACGGCACCGTGAAGAACATCGAGCCCTTCATCACCGGCTTCCTGGGCGAGGACAACAACTACATCGGCCGCCCGGTTGACGTGGTGTTCCTCAAGGACGGCTCGATGCTGATCTCGGATGACTTCAACGGCGCGATCTGGCGTGTGACCTACGGCAACCCGAAAAGCGCCGCCGTGAAGTAACGCGTCGCTGTGTCCCGCACGCGATGCAGCGCGCAAGCGGTGCATCGCAGATGCGGGACCGCACAAATTCCGAAGTCCTTGGCGGTCCCGGGTCTGCAAAGCAGCACTTCGTGCTGCATTGCGCCCGGGACACCCAATGGAGCAGTCATGAAAAACATCGCTACAGCCCTGGTCATGTGCGTGCTCGCCGGCACCGCGCACGCCCTGACCTATGACGAAAAGCTCGCCACGTGCCTTGCGTGCCATGGCGAGAAGGGCGTTTCCGAAACCAGCGAGGTGCCTTCGCTGGCCGGAATGCCGGCCGACTTCACGCTGATCCAGCTGTTCCTGTTCCGCCAGGGAACGCGCAAGGTCGAGATCATGAACGACCTCGCCAAGGACATGACCGACGACGATTTGCGCAAGTTTTCGGAGTATTTTTCAAAGCTTCCCCCGCCCAAGGCCGCGGGCGATCCGCCCGATCCGGCGATCGCTGCGCGCGCGCAAGGTGTCATCGCCAAGAACCATTGCGGCTCCTGCCATAACCCGGATTTTTCCGGCCGCGAGCAGATGCCGCGGCTCGCCGCGCAACGCGAGGACTATCTGCTGAAATCGCTGCGCGACTACAAGGCGGCACAGCGGCCCGGTTACGACGCCACGATGGACGAGGTGATCCGGCCCATCACCGATGCCGACATCGTCGATCTGTCGCACTATCTGTCGCGGCTGCGCTGAGTAGAGATTCGTTACCGCGGCGACGTGGAGAAGGTGCGCCGAATTGAGTTGTCCTTCTCAACCATTTGTTGTTAGTTACAGAAATTATCATTTTTGGGAGAACGTCATGGCGTCGAACTATGCCCAGAGCAGCGGCACCCACCAGACCAATGCACCCAATCTCATACCCATACCGGGGCTGGAACTCACGTTACCCGAGGGTGTTCAGACCGAAGCGATCGTCATCTTGAATGTGCCGAATCCCTACGCCACGGGAGACAATTCCCCCGGCGCGTATTTCGGCATCGCGGTCGACGGCAAGGCCCTGCCGATGTTTGCAAGCTTCACCTACAGAGGGGGTTCCCTCGACCGCGTGCCGACCACGTTGGTCGTTGGCGTTGGGCTGACGATGAAGCCGCAGAAAATCCAGGGCATGTGGTCGGGCATCCGCGGCTCGACCGTCTTCATCGATACTCCGGCGTCGCTTTGCTACATCTTCTAAACGCCCGGCGCGGGCGGCAAATTACTCCGCCGCCTCGCGCACCGGCTCGACCCGCTCCACCTTGGCGGCGCAGAATTTGAATTCGGGGATTTTTCCGAACGGATCGAGCTTCGGATTGGTCAGCAGGTTGGCCGCCGCCTCGACGTACGCGAACGGGATGAACACCACGCCGTCCGGCACGGCATCGTCGAGCCGGGCGGCAAGCTCCACCACGCCGCGCCGCGTCGCGACGCGCACAGGATCGCCCGGCGCGACGCCGAGCTTCGCCAACGTGCCGCGGGAAAGCCCAGCGACCGGGCCCGGCTCCAGCGCATCGAGCACGCTCGCGCGCCGCGTCATCGCGCCGGTGTGCCAATGCTCGAGCTGGCGGCCGGTGGTGAGAATGAACGGATAGTCGGCGTCCGGCATCTCGTCCGGGGCGGTGTATTTGGTGGCGACCAGCTTCGCGAGCCCATTCGGACGCGGGATGCCGGTGTCGAACACCACGTCGCGGCCGGGCACGTCCGGCCCATCGACCGGATAGGTGACGTGATCCTCGCGCGCGACGCGCTCCCAGGTGATATTGTCGAGCGCGGGCATCATCGAGGCCATCTCGGTGAACACCTCCGAGACGTGGTCGTAGTGCCAGTTGCAGCCGATGCGCTTGGCGAGATCCTGGATGATCCACAGGTCCTGCCGCGCCTCGCCTGGCAGCGGCAGCGCCTGCCGGCCCATCTGCACCTGGCGGTTGGTGTTGGTGACGGTGCCGTCCTTCTCGGGCCAGGCGCTCGCGGGGAGGATCACGTCGGCATACGAGCACGTCTCGGTGAGGAAGATGTCCTGCACCACGAGATGCTCGAGATGCGCGAGCGCGCCGCGAGCGTGGTTGAGGTCCGGGTCGGACATCGCGGGGTTCTCGCCCATGATGTACATGCCCTTGATCTCGTCGGTATGCACGGCGTCCATGATCTCGACCACGGTCTTGCCGCGCTTGGGATCGAGCTTTACGCCCCATGCGGCTTCATATTTGCCGCGGATTTCCGCGTTCTCCACCGACTTGTAGTCGGGGAAGAACATCGGAATGAGGCCGGCGTCGGAGGCGCCCTGCACGTTGTTCTGTCCGCGCAGCGGATGCAGGCCGGTGCCGGGACGGCCGATCTGGCCGCAGATCAGCGACAGCGCGATCAGGCAGCGCGCGTTGTCGGTGCCGTGGGTGTGCTGCGACACGCCCATGCCCCAGAAGATGATCGCCGACTCGGCGCGCGCGAAGGTGCGCGCCACGTTACGCAGCACGTCCGGCTCAATGCCGCAGATCGGCGACATCTCCTCGGGCGTGAACGGCTTCACGCTCTCGGCAAGCTTGTCGAAATCCTCGGTGTAGGTCTGGACGTATTGCTGGTCGTAGAGCTTCTCGCCGATGATGACGTTGAGGATGCCGTTGAGCATGGCGACGTCGGTGCCGTTCCGGAACTGCATCATCTGCCAGGCGTGCCGCTTCAAGGCCTGCCCGCGCGGATCCATCACGATCAGCTTGGCGCCGCGCTTGGCCGCCTGCTTGAAGAAGGTCGCGGCGACGGGATGGTTCTCGGTCGGGTTCGCGCCGATCACGATGATGACGTCGGAGTTCTTGCACTCGTTGAACGTCGCCGTGACGGCGGCCGAGCCGACACCTTCGAGCAGCGCCGCCACCGACGACGCGTGACAGAGCCGCGTGCAGTGATCGACATTGTTGGTGCCGAAGCCGGTGCGCACCAGCTTCTGGAACAGGTACGCCTCTTCGTTCGAGCCTTTGGCGGAGCCGAAGCCGGCGAGCGCCTGCGGGCCGTCGCGGTCGCGGATTTTCACGAGGCCGGACGCGGCGCGCTCCATCGCCTCGTCCCAGGTGGCGGGGCGGAAGTGCGTCCACGGGTTCGCGGGATCGACCAGATCGTCGGCGGCTTTCGGCACGCCGTCCTTGCGCACCATCGGCTGGGTGAGGCGCTGCGGATTGCTCACATAGTCGAAGCCAAAGCGGCCCTTCACGCACAGCCGGTTCTGGTTCGCCGGACCGTCTTTGCCGGTGACATAGAGTAGCTTGTCGTCCTTGATGTTGTAGGTGAGCTGGCAGCCGACGCCGCAATAGGGGCACACGCTGTTCACCTGCCGGTCGGGGAAATGCGCCGCGGTGCGGACGTTGTCCTCGTTGACGAGCGTCGCTGGCATCAGCGCGCCGGTCGGGCAGGCCTGCACGCATTCGCCGCAGGCAACGCAAGTCGAGGCCCCCATCGGGTCGTCGAAGTCGAACACGATGTGTTCGTGGTGGCCGCGCCCCGCCATGCCGATCACGTCGTTGACCTGTACCTCGCGGCAGGCGCGGACGCAGAGATTGCACTGGATGCAGGCATCGAGATTGACCGCCATCGCGACGTGGCTGCGGTCCGGCGCAGGATCCTTTTCACGCGCGGGCAGGCGGCTCGACGCGATCTCGATACGGTCGGCCCAGTTCCAGAATTTCGACGCCGGATCGTGCGCTTGCGTGTTGCGGTCGGGCTGGTCCGCGATCAGCAGCTCGAACACCATCTTGCGGGCGGTCCTGGCACGGTCCGACTGGCTCTTCACCTTCATGCCGGCGCTCGGCGTGCGGATGCACGAGGCGGCAAGCACACGCTCGCCCTCGATCTCGACCATGCAGGCGCGGCAGTTGCCGTCCGGGCGGTAGCCGGGCTCGGGCGTGTAGCACAGATGCGGGATGTCGGTGCCCTGGCGCTTCGCCACCTGCCAGATCGTCTCGCCTTCGCGCGCGTGAACCTCTTCGCCGTCGAGCGTGAACGTGATGGTCTTGGGGCCTGCGCCTTCGCCGGAAACCTTGTCGGCCGGTGCCGTGTGCGCGACGCCGGGCTTTCCATCACCCTTGGTCGTGCCGCCCGCCGCGCCCTTGGCGTCGTGGCCATAGCCCACGGGCGTTGATCCGTTTGTCTTGCTCATGACGTTACCATGCCCCGAGGGGCTTTGTCAGATCGTCGCGGAAATACTTGAACACGCAGGTCAGTGGGTTCGGCGCGGCTTGGCCGAGCCCGCAGATCGAGGCATCGCGCATCGCGGCGGACAACTCGGTCAACAACGCCTCATCCCATGGTCCGGTTGCCATCAGCTTGACGGCCTTCTCGGTTCCGGCGCGGCAGGGCGTGCACTGGCCGCAGCTTTCGTCCTCGAAGAAGCGCATCAGGTTGAGCGCCACGGCCTTTATGTCGTCCGCCTCGGACAGGATGACGACGGCGTGAGAACCGACGAAGCAGCCATATTTTTCCAGCGTGCCGAAGTCCAAAGGCTCGTCCGCCATCGAGGCAGGCAGAATGCCGCCGGAGGCGCCGCCCGGCAGATAGCCCTTGAACACATGGCCGTCGGTCATGCCGCCACAATATTCCTCGATCAGTTCGCGTGCCGTGACGCCGGCGGGCGCCAGCACCACGCCCGGCTTTTTCACGCGGCCCGACACCGAGAAGGAACGAAAGCCCTTGCGCTCGCGCCGCCCTTGAGAGGTGACCCACTCGGCGCCCTTCTCGACGATGTCGCGCACCCAGTAGAGCGTCTCGACGTTCTGCTCGAGTGTCGGGCGGCCGAACAGGCCGACCTGCGCGACGTAAGGCGGGCGATGGCGCGGCAGGCCGCGCTTGCCCTCGATCGACTCGATCATCGCGGACTCTTCGCCGCAGATGTAGGCGCCGGCGCCGCGGCGCAGATGTAGCTTGGTGTGCTTGGCCAGTCCCGCGTTCTCGACGCGCGCGATCTCGTCTTCAAGCATGAGCGCGATCTCGGGGTACTCGTCGCGCAGGTAGATGTAGACGGCTTCGGCCTCCACCACCCAGGCGGCGAGCAGCATGCCTTCGAGAAAGCGGTGCGGGTCCTTCTCCAGATAGAAGCGATCCTTGAACGTGCCGGGCTCGCCCTCGTCGCCATTCACCGCCATCAGCCGCGGGCCGGGCTCGCCGCGCACCAGCGACCATTTGCGTCCCGTCGGGAAACCGGCGCCGCCGAGGCCGCGCAGACCCGCGTCGCTGACGATCTTGATCAAGTCCTCGCGCGATCGCTTTCCGGCGAACGCCTCGCCAAGCACGCGATAGCCGCCGTCCGCCATGTAGTGCTCGAAATCGACATGCTGCTTCCAGCCATGGGCGTGCGGAACCACAGCGGCGGCTTTTGCCACACTCGTTTCCGTTGCCTGCATCACCTGCACGTGGCCGACCGCGCACACCGGCGCGCGGTCGCACGCGCCCATGCACGGCGCGCGCACGACGCGCACGGGGCCAAGTTTGGCGGGAAGCGCCGCGAGCAATTTTTCCGCGCCCGCCATCGCGCAGGAGAGCGAATCGCACACGCGCACGGTGACCGGCGGTGGCGGGGTTTCGTCCTCCTTCACGACATCGAAATGCGCGTAGAAGGTCGCGACCTCGTAGACCTCGGTGAGCGCGAGCTTCATCTCGGCGGCGAGCGCCGCGAGATGCGCGGCCGCAAGATAGCCGTAGCGGTCCTGGATGAGATGCAGATGTTCGATCAGCAGGTCGCGCCGGCGCGGCTTGTCACCCAGCAGCGCCCGGATTTCATCAAGCGCCGCCGGATCGACCTGACGCCCCTTCGGCGTCTTGTGCGGGCGGCGCTTGCGGCCGGCGCCATTGGTCCCGGGCGGAATGACAGGCGCGTTCATTGAAATCCCTTGGCTTTTCCGGTTGGAACAAGACTAAATTGGTCGATCAAAAACAATCCCCCAATCACCATCGATTGATTGGAATTCTCTATCACTCTATGGCCTGATAGCACGCCGCGAGGGTGCGGCTGGCAAAGGCTAACATCTTGATCGACAAGCTCGAATTCCTGCTGGCGCTGGCACGCGAGCGCCATTTCGGCCGCGCCGCCGAGGCTTGCGGCGTGACCCAGCCGACGCTCTCGGCCGGCGTGAAGCAGATCGAGGAGCAGATGGGTGTGCTGCTGGTCAATCGCGGCTCGCGCTTCCAGAGCTTCACGCCCGAGGGCGAGAAGGTGCTGGACTGGGCGCGCCGGATTGTCGGCGACACGCGCGCCATGCGCGCAGAAGTCAACGCGTTGCGCCATGGCCTCACCGGCCGCCTGCGCATCGCCGCGATCCCGACCGCACTCGCCATGATCGCGAGCCTCACCACGCCGTTCCGCCAGCGTCACCCGAACGTGCGGTTCACGATTCAGTCGCGCACGTCGATCGAGGTGCTGGAGCAGCTCGACAATCTCGAAATCGACGCCGGCGTGACCTATCTCGACAACGAGCCGCTCGGGCGCGTCACCGCCGTGCCGCTCTATCGCGAGCGCTACCGGCTGATCACGTCGTCGGACGCGCCGCTCGGCGATCGCGACAGCGTCACATGGGCGGAAGTCGCGCAGGTGCCGCTGTGTCTGCTGACGCCGAACATGCAGAACCGCCGCATCATCGAAGGGCTGTTGCGCGGCGCGGGCGGCAACCCCGAGCCGACGCTCGAATCCAATTCGATGATTGTGCTGTTCGCCCATGTGCGCACCGGGCGCTGGGCGAGCGTGATGCCCGCCAAGCTCGCCGAGACGCTGGGGCTGACGGAAACGATCCGCGCAATTCCGATCACCGAGCCCGAAGCAGTACATACCATCGGCCTGGTGGTGCCGTCGCGCGAGCCGATGACGCCGCTTAATGTCGCGCTGGTGGCTGAGGCGAAGCGGCTTGCGCGCACGCTGGAGCCGACACTGACGGCGGAATGAGACCATGCTGCTCGTCCCGACGCGATTAGCGCCAAGCGCAATTCACGGCTTCGGCGTGTTTGCCGTGGCGCCGATCGCGAAGGGCGCGGCCGTGTGGCGCTTCGCCAAGGGCCTCGACATGGAGTTTTCGCCGGACATCGTGCCGACGCTGCCCGCGCACGTGCAGGAGTTTTTCTCGCACTACGGCTATCTCGACCGCAACGTGAACCGGATCGTCCTGTGCTTCGACGATGCGCGCTTCGTCAATCACTCCGATACGCCGAACGTCGCGACGGATTACGCGCAGGACTTGTACGGGCTCGACGTCGCGCTGCGCGACATCGCGGCGGGCGAGGAACTGACAATGGATTATGCGGGGTTTGAAGACACTGCGCGGGCAATGTAGCCGCGAGCGCGGTGGCGGTTATTGTGTCCTCTCCCCTTGAGGAAGAGGGCTACTCAGAGGTTCAGCAAAGAAAAATGGGTGAGGGGTTGGTGCGATTTGCACGAACCCCTCACCCATTCGAGTTCGGTGATGCTTGGGAGCAGCCCTCTCCCTCAAGGGGAAAGGGCACGCTGACGCGAACCGCGTTCGCGGCTTAAAAGCGCTACGCCACCTTCACCTTGAGATGCGGGAACATGGCGTACTTCGCCTCGTCGTCCATCTCGGTCTTGAACTTGTGCTTGTCCTTCAGCGCGACCGCTCGCGCGGCGGCCGGGCGGGCGCTGATCTCGTCGGTCAGGCGCTTCAGGTTCGGGAATTTCTCCCAGCCCTTTTCGCCCAGCACGTTCGGGATCAGCCGCGCCCAGCCCCACACGTTCATGTCGACCACCGTGTAGGTGTCGCCCAGCATATACTTGTTGTTGGCCAAGCGGTCGTTGATGATTCCGAAGTGGCGCTGCGCCTCGAAGGCGTAGCGGTTGATCGCGTATTCGATCTTCTCCGGCGCATAGACGCGGAAGTGGACCGATTGGCCCGAATAAGGCCCGACGCCCGACGATACGAAGAACATCCACGACAACAGCTCGCCGCGCCCCTTGTCGGTCTTGGCCGGCATGAACTTGCCGGTCTTCTCGCCGAGATAAAGCAGGATCGCGCTGGAATCGAACACGGTCGCGTCGCCGTCGACGATCGCCGGCACCTTGGCGTTTGGATTGATGCTCAGAAACTCCGGCTTGTGCTGCTCGCCCTTGCGGGTGTCGACCGGGATCGGGTCATAGGGCAGGCCGGTCTCCTCGAGCATCAACGCGACCTTGGTCGGATTGGGCGCGCCGCTGTAATAAAACTTCAGCATCGTTTTGCTTCCTTGTGTTTGTCAGAACAGTCCAACGATTTTTCCATCCGCGCCGACATTGATCGAATCGGCGGACGGCACCTTGGGCAAGCCCGGCATGGTCATGATCTCACCGCAGATCGCCACGATGAACTCCGCGCCGGCCGAGAGCCGCACTTCGCGCACCGGAATGTTGAAACCGGTAGGCGCGCCCTTGGCGTCCGGATTGGTGGAGAACGAATACTGCGTCTTGGCGATGCACACGGGAAGCTTGCCGAAGCCCATCTCTTCCCAGGTCTTGAGCTGGTCTTTCACCGCCTTGTCGGCGGTCGCATCGTCGGCGCGATAGATTTCCTTGGCGATGGTGCGGATCTTCTCGAACAGCGGCATCTCGTCCGGATAGAGCAGCTTCAGATCCGCCTTGCCGTCGTCGCAGATCTTCACGACCGCCTTGGCGACGTCCGCGGCGCCCGCCCCGCCTTCTGCCCAATGGTCGGCCATCAGCGCCTCGACTCCGAGCGCCTTGCACTTCTCCTTGACCAGCGCGATCTCGGCATCGGTGTCGGCTGAGAAACGGTTGATCGAGACAACGGCCGGCAGGCTGAACTTCTTGATGTTCTCAAGATGGCGCTGGAGATTGCTCATGCCGGCCTCAAGCGCCTTGAGGTCTTCCTTCTTCAGGTCGGCCTTGGCGACGCCGCCATGCATCTTGAGAGCGCGGATGGTCGCGACGACGACGACACAGGAGGGCTTCAGCCCGGCCTTGCGGCACTTGATGTCGAGGAACTTCTCGGCGCCGAGGTCGGCGCCGAAGCCGGCTTCGGTCACGACGTAATCGGCGAGCTTCAGCCCGGCGGTCGTCGCCGACACCGAGTTGCAGCCATGCGCGATGTTGGCGAACGGGCCGCCGTGGATGAAGGCGGGTGTGCCTTCCAGAGTCTGCACCAGGTTGGGTGCGATCGCGTCCTTGAGCAGCGCCGCCATTGCACCATTGGCGTTCAGTTCCCTGGCGCGCACGGGTTTGCGCTCGCGCGTATAGCCGACGATGATGTTGCCGAGGCGCTCTTTCAGGTCTTCCAGGTCCTTGGCGAGGCAGAAGATCGCCATCACCTCGGATGCCACCGTGATGTCGAAGCCGGCTTCGCGCGGGTAGCCGTTGGCGACGCCGCCGAGCGAGCACACGATTTCGCGCAGCGCGCGATCGTTCATGTCCATGACGCGGCGCCACACCACGCGACGCGAGTCGATGCCCAGCGCGTTGCCCCAGTAGATGTGATTGTCGACCAGTGCGGACAACAAATTGTGCGCCGACGTGATGGCGTGGAAGTCGCCGGTGAAATGGAGATTGATGTCCTCCATCGGGATGACTTGCGCGTAGCCGCCGCCGGCCGCTCCCCCTTTCACGCCGAAGCAGGGACCGAGCGAGGGCTCGCGCAGCGCGCACATCGCTTTCTTGCCGATGTGGTTGAGCGCGTCGGTGAGGCCGACGGTCGTGGTGGTCTTGCCCTCACCCGCGGGCGTCGGCGAGATCGCCGTCACCAGGATCAGCTTGCCGTCTTGTCTGTCCTTCAGCGACTTGATGAAGTCCATCGACACCTTGGCCTTGTAGTGGCCATAGGGTTCGAGGTTTTCCAGCGCGATGCCGAGCTTGTCCTTGGCGACATCGGCGATGCGCTTGGGCTTGGCGGCCTGCGAGATCTCGATATCGGATTTCGGCGACTGATGCTGCGAGGCGGGCATGGGGGGATGGTCCAGGTTGTCGGGGTCTGTTTCTCCGCTGTCATGCCCGCGAAGGCGGGCATCCAGTAATCACTGATGGTTCGGTGTTTACTGGGTCCCCGCTTTCGCGGGGACGACCAATTCAGTTCATGTAAATCGCGCGCCTTTCTCGATGTTGGCGCTCTTGGCCCATTCGCCCGCGCCCACCTTCGGCCCATCGGCCTGCACCCGCGTGACCTTGAAGCGCCCGTCGGCGCACACGACCGTGAGGCTGTCGGAGTCGATCGCGACGATCTCGCCAAGCTTGCCGGCGATGCCTTTCGGGTCCTTGGCGGGGAGGGGCTTGGCGTCGAAGATCTTGATGGTCTTGCCGTCGAGTGTGGTCCAGGCGGCGGGCGCCGGATTGCAGCCGCGGATCAGGCGGTCGATCTGCTCCCACGGCTTGCCCCAGTCGATCTTGGCATTGCCGGGGCCGCAGCGGCCTTCGTAAGTGGCTTTGGATTCATCCTGCTTGATGCGGGGCGCCTTGCCGGCCTTCACGAGATCGACCGACTCCATCATGGCATCCACGCCCATCGGGAACAGGCGATCGAAGTAGACCGTGCCGAGCGTGTCGGTCGCCGAGATCGGGGTTTTCTTCTGCACCAGCACGTCGCCGGTATCGAGCCCGTTGTCGGGCCAGAAGATCGAAAGCCCGGTTTCGGTCTCGCCTTTGATGATCGGCCAGTTGATTGCGCTGGCGCCGCGATAGGCGGGCAGCAGCGACGGATGATACTGGATCGAGCCGTGGGTCGGGATGTTGAGGAAGTCTTCCGGCACGAACAGCGTTACGAAGGCCATCACCTGCAGGTCGGGCTTGAGCGCGCGGAACTGCTCCCACACCTCGGGCTTCTTGTAAGACTCGGGCTGATGCACAGGCAGGCCGGCGGCAAGTGCCGCTTCCATCAGCGGGTCGGGCTTCTGCCCCGGCTTCTGCGGCGCCACATAGACGGCGACGACGTTCTCGCCGCGCTTGATCAGCGCTTCCAGCACCGCCTTGCCGAACGCCTGCTGGCCGTGGACGACGATACGCATCAGTGTCTCCCCAAATTCTTCTTGTCGTCCCCGCGAAAGCGGGGACCCATAACCCCGACACCCTCGACAGGGCTGTGGTTATGGGTCCCGGGTCTCGCTTCGCTCGCCCGGGATGACCACCTTCGTTACGCCGCCTCGGCGCGCGCGCCCTTTTCAGCCGGCGTGATCGCGCCCGACGTCTTGATCTCGGCGACCTCGCTCGCCGAATAGCCGAGCACCTTGCTCAAAATCTCCTCGGTGTGCTCGCCGAGCAGCGGCGAGCGCGCCACCTCGCACGGCGAATCGGACAGCTTGATCGGGTTGCCGACCGTCAGGTACTTGCCGCGGGTCGGATGATCGACCTCGACCACGGTGCCGGTCGCCCGCAGCGAGGGCTCCTCGGCGATCTCCTTCATCGACAGGATCGGCCCGACGGGAATGTCGACCGCGTTGCACAGGTCCATGACCTCGAACTTGGTCTTGGTCATGGTCCACTGCTCAATGGTGCCGAAGATCGCCTTGAGCCGCGGCAGCCGCGCGTTCGGCGTTGCGTAATCCGGATCGGTCTTCCACTCCGGCTTGCCGATCAGATCGCAGATCGCGCCCCACACCGGCGCCTGCGTGATGAAGTAGATGTAGGCGTCGGGATCGTCCTCCCAGCCCTTGCACTTGAGAATCCAGCCGGGCTGGCCGCCGCCTGAATCGTTGCCGGCGCGCGGCACCGCCTTGCCGAACGGCACGCCTTCGCCGAACTGGCTGTATTCCTTCAGCGGCCCGTGCGCGAGGCGCTGCTGGTCGCGCAGTTTCACGCGCGCGAGATTCAACACACCGTCCTGCATCGCGCACAGCACCTTCTGCCCGCGTCCGGTGCGGATGCGCTGATAGAGCGCCGACACGATGCCGAGCGCGAGATGCAGGCCCGTGCCTGAGTCGCCGATCTGCGCACCGGTGACGAGCGGCGGGCCTTCGCGGAAGCCGGTGGTCGAGGCCGAGCCGCCGGCGCACTGCGCGACATTCTCGTAGACCTTGCAGTCTTCATATGGGCCTGGCCCGAAGCCCTTCACCGAAGCGACGATCATCCGCGGGTTGAGCTTGTGGATGTGCTCCCAGGTGAGCCCCATGCGGTCGAGCGCGCCGGGCGCGAAGTTCTCCACCAGCACGTCGCACTGTTTGATCAAGCGATCGAGGATCTCGCGGCCTTTGGCGTGCTTGCTGTCGATCGTGATCGAGCGCTTGTTGCCGTTGAGCATCGTGAAATAGAGCGAGTCCGCGTTCGGCACGTCGCGCAATTGTCCGCGCGTGATGTCGCCGACGCCCGGGCGCTCCACCTTGATCACGTCCGCCCCCATGTAGGCGAGGAGCTGCGTGCAGGTCGGGCCCGACTGCACGTGCGTGAAATCGAGGATGCGCACGCCCTCGAGCGCCTTGCCGGCCTGGCCGAACGGCTTGGTCGAGGGCTTCGGCACGCCATTGCCGTTGGTCTTTGCAACGAGCTTCACGACCTTCTTCGACTTCGCGGCTGCTTTCTTGACGGCTTTCTTCACAGCCTTTTTGGCGGGCTTGGCCGCCTTTTTCTTTGCCTTGGCCATTTCCATTCCTCCAGAAAGAATTTCGCTATGTGCAGTGCGCGTGGCTGTCGCGTCACTTCTTCTTTTTGAGTGCGCTCTGCGGATTGAGGTTTCCGATACGGCCCGACTCGCTGCCGGCCGCCGGATCGAGCACCGCGTTGATCAGCGTCGGTTTGCCGGAATCCATCGCCTCGTTGACGGCGCGCTTGAGTTCGTCGGGGCTGGTCGCGTTGACGCCGACGCCGCCGAACGCCTCCATCATCTTGTCGTAGCGCGCGCCCTTCACGAACACAGTCGGCGCGGGATCGTCGCTCACGGTGTTGACGTCGGTGCCGCGGTAGATGCCGTCGTTGTTGAAGATGACGATGCAAACGGGAAGCTTGTAGCGGCAGATCGTCTCGACCTCCATGCCGGAGAAGCCGAACGCCGAGTCGCCCTCGACGCAGAGCACCGGCTTGCCGGTCTCGATCGCGGCCGCGATCGCGTAGCCCATGCCGATGCCCATGATGCCCCAGGTGCCGACGTCGATGCGCTTGCGCGGCTGGTAGATGTCGATAATGCCGCGCGCGAGATCGAGCGTGTTGGCGCCTTCGTTCACCAGGATGGCGTCGGGACGTTCCTTGACGATGGTTTTGAGCACGCCGAGCGCGCCGTGATAGTCCATCGGCACGTTGTTGTTCATCAGGCGCGGCGCCATCTTGGCGACGTTCTCGTCGCGCTTGCTGGTCACCGTTTTGATCCAGTCGGCCACCTTCAAAGGGAAGGGGTCGCCGTCGCCCGCCTTGAGCAGCGCCGAGACGCACGAGCCGATGTCGCCGACCACCGGCGCCACGATCTCGACGTTGGAGTCCATTTCCTTCGGCTCGATGTCGATCTGGATGAACTTCTTCGGCTCGGTGCCCCAGGCCTTGCCCTTGCCGTGCGACAAGAGCCAGTTGAGGCGCGCGCCGATCAGCATCACGACGTCGGACTGTGCGAGCACGGTCGAGCGCGCCGCGCCCGCGCACTGCGGATGCGTGTCGGGCAGCAGGCCCTTGGCCATGCTCATCGGCAGGAACGGCACGCCGCTCTTTTCAACGAGCTGGCGAATCGCATCGTCGGCCTGCGCGTAAGCCGCGCCCTTGCCGAGAATGATCAGCGGGCGCTTTGCGCTCTTCAGTACGTCGAGCGCGCGCTTCACCGATTCCTGCGAGGGAATTTGCGCCGGCGCCGCATCGATCACCTTCACCAAGGATTTCTTGCCAGCCTCGGCGTCCATCACCTGGCCGAA
>JAXDNY010000026.1:0-4888 GCA_034669145.1 Hyphomicrobiales bacterium | reverse complement strand
TCATTTCGCGTCGAAACTCCCGCCGCGGGACTCCGGCCACCGGGCACGCTTAACGCCGCCTTAAGCGGACATCTGCAATTTTAAACAATTCGTTCACCGCGTGTTGACCGCGGTGGTGTGTGTACTCTTGCGTCACGAGTAGCTCATGTCCGAGTCCCGCGTTGTTCCGCCCGCGCCCCGCTCTTCCGCCCATGTTCCCCGCGACCTGCTCGCGCGCCTCTATCGCGAGATCGGCATCTCCGCCGTGGCAGCCGCCTTGCAGGTGCAGGTGGACAAGCCGGAGCCGAGCGCGCATATCGAGCCCCCGGCCCCGAGACTCCCGAGGGCGACTGGCCTGGCTGCATGATGCAGCCGCCGCCTCCGACCGGAGAGGCGGCAAAGGACTGATATGCTGACCCGCCGGCATTTTCTGCAAGGTTTTGGTGGGCTGACCCTGGGAACGGCGGCGCTCGGCTCGTACGCTTTTGCCGTCGAGCCCGGCCTGATGCTGGAGGTGACGCGCTACAACGTCACCCCCGCCGCCTGGCCCGCCGACCTCACGCTGAAAATCGCAGTCATTGCCGATATCCATGCCTGCGAGCCGTGGATGTCCGCCACGCGCATTCGCGAGATCGCCGAAGTCGCGAACGCGCTTGACCCCGATCTGACGGTGCTCCTCGGTGATTTTTCCGGCGGCCACAAATTCGTGACCGGTCCGGTCATGCCGGATCAATGGGCGGAGGCGCTGTCGATTCTGAGAGCCCCGCTCGGCGTCTTCTCCGTTCTCGGCAATCACGATTGGTGGCACGGCCCCCTGCCCGGCATGAAGCCGGACGGCGCCGAGGGCGTGCGCCGCGGGCTTCGCCAGGCCGGCATCCGCCTTCTCGAAAACGACGCGGTGCGACTGACCTTCAACGGCCAGCCGTTCTGGCTATTAGGCCTCGCCGATCAGATGGCTTGGTGGAGTTTCCGCACCGGTGCCCGCAAGGGCGCCGACGATCTCACCGGCACGCTGCGGCAGGTGAAGGACAATGCCCCCGCCATCCTGCTCGCGCACGAGCCCTACATTTTCCCGAAAGTGCCTGACCGCGTGGCGCTGACCCTCTGCGGCCACACCCACGGCGGGCAGGTGAACCTGCCGTTCATTGGCCCGGTCATTGCCGAAGAGCGGTTCGGGCCGAAGCTCGTCTACGGGCACTCGAATGAAGGGCCTCGTCACGTCGTGGTTTCGGCAGGGCTCGGCACGTCGATCGTGCCGGTGCGCTTCATGCGTCCGCCCGAGGTGGTGGAGGTGACGGTGAGCGGGCCGGCCACGGAAGCGTCGCCGCTCTTGCAGTCCTAGGCCGCGAGGCTGCCGGCCTGGGCGAGCCGCGCGAGGTGGTAGTCGGCGTCGCCAAAGAGCACGTCGATCATGGTCGCGCGCTTGAAATAATGCCCGACTTTCAACTCCATCGTCATGCCGACGCCGCCATGGAGCTGGATCGCACCCTGGCCGACGATTTTGGCCGAGCGGCCGATCTGCACTTTCGCGGCTGAGATCGCCTGACGGCGCACCTCGGGATTGTCGTCGGCGGACATCATCGTTGCGAACATCGCCATCGAACGCGCCTGTTCGACCGCGACAAACATGTCGACGGCACGATGTTGCAGCGCCTGGAATGAGCCGATCGTCACGCCGAATTGTTTGCGCGTCTTGAGGTACTCGACCGTCAGGGCGTGCATTTCGGTCATCGCGCCCACCGCTTCCGCTGCAAGCGCGGCAATGGCCTCGTCGACGACCCGCTCGATAATCGGCAGCGCATCTTCGCTGATGACGCGATCGGCGGGCACTTCAACGCCGGAGAGCGAAATTTCCGCCGCGCGTAATCCATCCTGAGTAGGGTAACCACGGCGTGACAGGCCTTTCGCATTGGCATCGACGAGAAACAGGCCGATGCCGCTGCGGTCGCGCTGACCGCCCGCGAGACGCGCGCTGACGATCAGCGTCTCGGCGGAATCGCCATTGAGAACGAGGCTCTTCTCGCCGTCGAGCACATAGCCCGCGCCGCTTTTCTTCGCACGCGTTTCGACATTGGCGAGATCATAACGCGACTGGCGCTCGCCGTGCGCGAAGGCGAGGCGCAAATCGCCGGATGCGATTTTCGGAATGAACTCGCTCTTTTGTGCGTCGCTGGCGCCGTGCCGCAACAGCCCGCCGCCGAGGACGACGGTCCCGAGATAAGGTTCGAGCACGAGGCCGCGCCCGAACGCCTCCATCACGATCATGGTCTCGATCGGGCCGCCGCCGAAGCCGCCGTGCTCCTCGGCAAAGGGAATGGCGAGAAGTCCCAACTCGGCGAATTGTTTCCAATTCTCTTGGGAATAGCCGGTCTCGTTCTTTGCAAACGTCTTGCGCTGCTCGAAATCGTAGCGGTCCGCGATGAAGCGGTCGACACTTTCTTTGAGCAGACGCTGTTCCTCGGTGAAATCGAAATCCATCCCTAGGCCTTGTTTGATTTAAGCCCTCATTCTGAGGAGCGCTCCCGCACGGAAGCGCGTCTCGAAGGATTGTAGTCGTGACTACAGCCCCAATATCGCTTTCGCGATGATATTCTTCTGAATCTCGTTCGAGCCACCGTAGATCGAGACTTTGCGCGTGTTGAAATAAGTCGGCGCGATCGTTGAGGCCCAATCGGGGCCGATGGGCGGCTCGTTCCATCCCTCTTCTTCCTCGTGCTCTTGCCGGTATGGCAGCGCGTAGGGGCCGACGACTTCCATCAGCAACTCGGTCGTTGCCTGCTGGATTTCCGAGCCTTTGATCTTGAGGATCGACGAAGCGGGGTCGGGCTTGCCCTTGGCGCGCTTGGCTTCCGCGGCAACGACGCGCAACTGCGTCATTTCCAGCGCCTTGAGCTCCACCTCGACCGCCGCGAGTTTCTCACGGAAGCGCGGCAGCTCGATCAACGGGCGCCCGTGATCCATCGTCGCCGACGCGAGCTCGCGGATTCGGCGCAGCCGCTCCTTCGAGACGCCGACCCGCGCGATGCCGACCCGCTCGTTGCCGAGCAGGAACTTCGCGTAATCCCAGCCTTTGTTCTCTTCGCCGACGCGATTCTCGACCGGCACCCGCACGTCGTCGAAGAAGACTTCGTTCACCTCGGCGCCCCCGTCGATTGTGACGATCGGGCGCACGGTGATTCCCGGCGTTTTCATGTCGACGAGAATGAAGGAGATGCCCTCCTGCCTCTTCGCGGCTGCCATGTCGGTGCGGGCGAGAACAAAAATCCAATCGGCATATTGCGCCAGCGTCGTCCAGGTTTTCTGGCCGTTGATGACGTAATGATCGCCGTCGCGTTTCGCCGTCGTTTTCAGGGAGGCGAGATCGGAGCCAGCGCCAGGCTCCGAGAATCCCTGGCACCACCAATCGTCGAGATTGGCGATGCGCGGCAGGAACTGCTTCTTTTGTGCGTCGGAGCCGAACGTGTAGATCACCGGGCCGACCATGCTGACGCCGAAGGGCAGCGGCGAAGGCGCCGGCGCCTGCTGCAACTCATCGAGAAAGATGTACTGCTGCACCGGCGTCCAGCCGGTGCCGCCATATTCCTTCGGCCAATGCGAGACGGCCCAGCCCTTTTTGTTGAGGATGCGCGTCCACTGGACGAGTTCGTCCTTGTTGGTGTGCCGCCCCTCTTTCAGCTTCTCGCGGATCGCGGGAGGGAGGTTCTCCTTGAAGAAGGTGCGGACTTCGTCGCGAAACGCGACTTCCTCGTCGGTGAAGCGCAGGTCCATGGTTTTCCTCCGGACGAACCGTGTCTTTAGTTGATTTCGAAGAGGCCGGCGGCGCCCATGCCGCCACCGACACACATCGTCACCACGACGCGCCTGGCGCCGCGGCGCTTGCCTTCGATCAGAGCGTGACCGGTGAGCCGCGCACCGGTCATTCCGTAGGGGTGGCCGACCGCAATCGCACCGCCATTGACGTTGAGCTTTTCCGGATCAATGCCGAGGCGGTCGCGGCAATAGATCACCTGCACCGCGAACGCTTCGTTCAATTCCCAGAGATCGATGTCGGAAACTTTCAGCCCGTGCCGCTCCAGGAGCCGAGGCACCGCGAAAACAGGTCCGATACCCATCTCATCCGGCTCGCAGCCCGCCGCAACAAAGCCGCGGAAGGTGCCGAGCGGCTGTAATCCCTTTTTCTCCGCAAGTGTCGCATCCATGATGACGCAGGCCGACGCACCGTCGGACAGCTGGCTCGCATTGCCGGCGGTGACCGTCTTGTCTTCGCCGCGCACCGGTTTCAGAGAGGCGAGTCCTTCCGGTGTCGTGTCGGGCCGCGGTCCTTCGTCCTGGCTCACCGTCACGTCGCGATGCGACACTTCCCCGGTGGCCTTGTCGCTCACCGCCATCCGTGTCGAAATCGGCGCGATCTCCGCATCGAAGCGGCGCGCCTGCTGCGCCGCGGCGGTGCGGCGCTGACTCTCCAGTCCGTACGCATCCTGCGCCTCACGCGAGATGCCGTAGCGCGCGGCAACAACCTCCGCCGTATCGATCATCGGCATGTAAACTTCGGGTTTCATCGCGACGAGCCCCGGGTCGCGCTGGTGAAACGTATTGCGGTGATCGTTCTGCACGAGACTGACCGACTCGACGCCGCCGGCAACAGCGGCGGTTACGCCATCGAACATGATCGAACGGGCGGCGAGCGCGATCGCCTGCAAACCCGACGAGCATTGCCGGTCGATCGTCGTTCCGGCGATCGTCACCGGTAATCCGGCACGCAGCAGCGCGCGGCGCGCGACATTGCCGCCGGTTGTGCCTTCCTGCAGTGCACAACCGAGGACCACATCCTCGATCATGTCCCGATCGATGCCGGAGCGTTCCACGGCGTTCTTGATGGCATGCGCCGCGAGTGTCGGCCCGTCCGTGT
>JAXDNY010000025.1:0-4392 GCA_034669145.1 Hyphomicrobiales bacterium | reverse complement strand
ACGTGACGCCGACCGGCACGGTCTTCTGCTCGGGCGATGACAGGAACACGAGCGCATAGATGAACTCGTTCCACGACAGCGTGAACGCGAAGATGCCGGCCGACAGGATGCCGGGGACCGCGACCGGGATGACGATGTAGAGCATCGCCTGCCAGCGCGAGGCGCCGTCGATGCGCGCGCACTCCTCGAGCTCCTTCGGCACCGCCTTGAAGTAGCCCATCATCAGCCAGGTGCAGAACGGAATGAGGAAGGTCGGATAGGTCAGGATCAGCGACCACGGCGTATCGCCCAGCCGGTAGTTGCGGATGATCTCTGCCAGCGGAATGAACAGCAGCGTCTGCGGCACCAGGTAGGTGATGAAGATGCCGGTGCCGAGGCTGCCGGCGAACGGGAAGTTCAGTCTTGAGAGCGCGTAGCCGGCGAACACGCCGCACACGAGCGAGATCGCGGTCGACACCAGCGCGATGAACATCGTGTTCCACAGCCACGCGGCGAACAGCGTCTCCTCGAACAGATACCGGAAATGATCCAGCGTCGGTTTCCAGGTCCAGAACGGATTGTAATTGATCGAATTCCAAGGCCGGTAAAGCTCGCCGTCCGGGCGCACGGAGGTGATCACCATCCAGTAGAACGGGAACAGCAGAAACAGCAGAAACAACGCCATGGGGATGTAGAAGAACACCCATCGTCGCCAAATCGCACCTTCGATCATGGCTCAACGCACCTCGACGCGGCGGATGTAGAGAAGCTGGATGATCACGACCAGGAACAGGACCGGGAACATGGCGAGCGAAATGGCGGCGCCCTCGCTCAACAGGCCGGTGCCGATGCCGATCTGGTAGGCGTAGGTGGCGAACAGGTGCGTCGCATTGGCGGGGCCGCCACCGGTCATCACGTAGACGATCTGGAAGTCGGCGAAGGTCTGGATCACCGAGAACAACACCACCACCATCGTCACCGGCAGCAGCAGCGGCCAGGTGATGTACCAGAACCGCTGCAGCGGTTTTGCGCCGTCGATGGCCGCGGCCTCATTGAGCTCGGGACTGATTGTCTGCAGCCCTGCAAGCAGGCTGATCGCAAAGAACGGCACGCCACGCCAGATATTGATCACCATGATCGAGATCATGGCGAGATCGGGATCGCCCAGCCAGTTGATCCGGCCGGTGATCAGGCCGAGATGATAGAGCAGCCAGTTGAGCACGCTGAAGGTCGGGTCGAACATCCACTTCCACGCGAAGGTGGAGAGCACCGTCGGAATGATGAACGGCAGCAGGATGAAGGCGCGCGTGAAGGCCTTGCCGCGGAAATGGCGGTTGAGCAGCATCGCGAGCCACAGCCCGAGCGCCAATTTGAAGACCGTGGTCACGGCCGTATACAGGAACGTGTTGTAGACCGAGGTGCGGAAGATCGAGTCGTTGAAGATCTTGTAGAAGTTGGCGAGACCGACGAAATCGCCGGGCACGCCGACGCGCGAATTGGTCACCGACAGCAGGATGCCGCGCACGAACGGATAGGCGATGAACATGCCGAGCAGCACGACGGTCGGCACCAGCAGCATGAAGGCGAGCCAGCGCTCGTCCTCGAGCAGCCTGAGCCTGGGGCGCGGCCCCTGCGGCGGCATGTAAACCTGGGTTTCGGCGATCGCCATGTGCTTTAAGCTTCACCTCGATCGGAGCGCCAGCGAGACGCGACGATTCAGCATGGTCCCATCGCGGGCGGCGGAGCGGGACCCCCGATCGCGCCGCCTCCCGGCGAAGACGGCGCGACCACTCAAACCCGATGTATCCGGTCCGCGAGGGCCAAGCCGCGCGGACCGGTGCACACGTCAGACGTAGATCTTCTTCAGTTCGCTCTCAGCCCACTTGACGGCATCCTCCGCGGTACCACCCTGCACGGCTTTCGCATACATGTCGGTGACGATGTACTTGGAGAGCACCTCGGCCGCCTTCGCGTCCGCCGGGCCGGCATAGCCCGGAGTGCGCGCGAGCCGTCCGGCGACCTTGTAGGGCTCCATGACGGGATCCTCGCCCCACACCTTGTGCTTCTCCCATTCGGGTGTGCACGGCGTGGCGAAGCCCTTCTGCGAGACGAACCACTTCTCGTAGACCGGCTTCGAGTGCATGTACCTGAGGAAGTCCTTGGCGGCCTTCTGGTTCTTCGAGTAGGTCGGCAGCACGTGCGAGTGGTAGGTGTGCATCGAGAACTGGCCGGCCGGACCCTTCGGCAGCGCCGCGTGCAGGACGTCGGTTTTGAGCTGTGCGCCCTTCTCGGTGATGTACTTGTCCGGGTTGCGCAGCGACTCGATATAGATCGACGCGCCGTTGAGCGTCGCCGAAATGGTTTGCGACAGGAACGCGCGGTTGTTGTTGGTGTCGTCCCAGGCAAGCCCGCCCTCGTCGTGCGCGTCCTTCCAGAAGCCGACCATGAACTTGACCGACTCGACGGTCTCCTTGCTGTTGATGATCACCTTGCCGCTTTCGTCGACTTCCTTGCCGCCCCATGACCACAGGTACGGATAGGAGAATGTCGGGGCATCGCCGAAGGTGTGGCCGAGCGTCTGGCCGATCGGGCGGCCCTTGGCTTTGAGCTTCTTGCCGACCTCGCGGTATTTCTCCCAGGTGTCGGGGAATTCGTTGGCGCCGACTTCCGCGAACCACGATTTCCGGTAGGCGATCATCCCGCCGATGACCGCCCACGGCATCGAGAGCCACTTCTTGCCGTCGTTCGAGTTGGCCTTCACGAGCGCGTAGTGCGCGCCCTCGGCCTTGGCGAGCGGCTCCACCACGTCCGTCATGTCCACGCAACTCGCCGCGTAGAGCTGCGGGTGATTGTTGTTGAGCATGAACAGGTCGGGGCCGGCGCCCGACTGGATCGCGGAGGTAATGCGCGGCTGCAGGTCGTTGGCGTTCACGGTCTCGAAGTTGATCTTGACCCCGAGCGCTTTCTCAGCCTCGGGAAGCATTTCCTTGCGCAGCAACTGATCGGATGCCGGAACGAAGTCGTTCCAGCGGATCCAGTGCACCGTCGTGCCCTGCGCAAAAGCGGGCGCGCGGCCGGTGGCGAGAATACCGGCCATGCCGCCGACAAGCGCGGTACCGCTCCTGAGCACCGTGCGTCTCGTAATCTTCTTCATCAGTGATTCCTCCCTTATGAGCGTCTGGTGATTTTCCTGTTGCCGGTTCTTGTGCCGGCTTGTTCATTCCATCCCCCGCGCCGTAGTCTTAACGGCACGCGGCAGTCCGCATTACGCATTCAATCGCTTGCCCGTCGCCTCGTCGAACAGATGCACGAGCATCGGATCGGGTTTGAGCCGGACCTTTTCGCCCGGGTTGAACTGATGGCGCTCGCGGAACACCGCGACGATCTCCTCGCCGCCGAGCTTGGCGAACACCTGTGTCTCGGAGCCGGTCGGCTCCACCACCACGATCTCGGCTTCGGCGCCGTCGGCCGCGATGGTGAAGTGCTCGGGGCGAATGCCGTAGACCGCGGGGCGGCCGTCGGAGGCGGCGGCCGCTGCGCCGAGCGGCAGCTTCACGCCGTTCGGTCCCTCGAAGGAGGCCGTGCCGTTCACGCGCACCTTGCCCTTGAGAAAATTCATCGCGGGCGAGCCGATGAAGCCGGCCACGAACTGGTTGTCGGGCTTGTCGTAGAGATCGAGCGGCGTGCCGATCTGCTCCACGATGCCGTCATGCATCACGACGATCTTGTCGGCCATGGTCATGGCCTCGATCTGGTCGTGGGTGACGTAGACCGTCGTGGTCTTCAGCCGCTGATGCAGTTCCTTGATCTCGGTGCGCATCGCGACGCGCAGCTTCGCATCGAGGTTCGACAACGGTTCGTCGAACAGGAAGACCTGCGGATCGCGCACGATCGCGCGCCCCATCGCGACGCGCTGGCGCTGGCCGCCGGACAACTGGCGCGGGAAGCGCTCCAGCAGCGGCATCAGCCCCAGGATTTCGGCGGCGCGGTGCACGCGCTGGTCGATCTCGGATTTCGGGGCGCCGCGCAGCCGCAGCGAGAACCCCATGTTCGCCGCAACGGTCATGTGCGGATAGAGCGCGTAGTTCTGGAACACCATCGCGATGTCGCGCTCTTTCGGCGGCACGTTGTTGACCACGCGCTCGCCGATGCGGATTTCGCCGCCGGTGATGTTCTCCAGTCCTGCGATCATCCGCAGCAAGGTGGACTTGCCGCAGCCCGAGGGGCCGACCAGCACGACGAACTCGCCATCGTCGATGGTGATGTCCACCCCATGAATCACATGAGTGGAACCGAACGCCTTGCGCACGTCTCGGATCGTCACAGATGCCATCGATGTCCTCCAAATTGGGCGACGCGTTGTCGCATTCGCCTCAGTCATTTGCCGGACCATTGTGTCGGCGATGGCGCCGT
>JAXDNY010000024.1:0-17313 GCA_034669145.1 Hyphomicrobiales bacterium | reverse complement strand
CGGCGAATTGTGTCGAAGCATTGTGCAGCACGATGGCGGAATCGACTTCGCGCAGGAATTTTTCGGCCGTCTTCGTGTCCGAAGTCACGATCGCATCGGTGTGGTGCGAACCGTAGCGTTCGATATGCGCAATCGCCGCATCGACGCCGTCCACGACTTTCGCCGCGATGATGGCGTCGAGATATTCGGTGGGCCAGTCCTCTTCCGATGCGGGCTTTACGCGCGTGTCGGATTTCTGCACGTCGGCATCGCCGCGCACCTCGCAGCCGGCATCGAGCAGCATGGTAACGAGGGATTTAAGCATCGTGGGCGCGGCGGCGCGATCGACCAGCAGGGTCTCGGCGGCGCCGCACACGCCGGTGCGGCGCATTTTGGCGTTCAGCACGATTGTTCTCGCCATATCCAGATCGGCGGCCTTGTCGACATAGACGTGCACGACGCCTTCCAGATGCGCGAACACCGGCACGCGCGCCTCGGCCTGCACACGCGCGATCAGACCTTTGCCGCCGCGCGGCACGATCACATCGAGATTGCCATCGAGCCCGGCGAGCATCAGCCCGACCGCGGCGCGGTCGCGCGTCGGCACCAGTTGAATCGCATCCTCCGGAAGACCGGCGGCGCGCAAACCCTCAAGCAGCGCCGCATGGATTGCGCGCGCCGAACGGAAGCTCTCCGAGCCGCCGCGCAGGATCGCGGCGTTTCCGGCTTTCAGGCAAAGCACGGCCGCGTCCGCCGTCACGTTCGGGCGACTCTCGTAAATCACGCCGATCACGCCGAGCGGCACGCGCACGCGTTCGATGGTCATGCCGTTCGGCCGCGTCCAGCTCTCCATCACGGCGCCGATGGGGTCGTTTAGGTCGCGCACCATCTCGATACCGTCCGCCATGCCGGCGACGATTTTCGGCGTCAGCGTCAGGCGGTCGAGAAAGGCGGCGTTCGTTCCGGCGGCTTTGACCTCGGCGACATCCTCGGCGTTTGCGGCAAGGATCGCGGCCTCAGCTTGGCGGATCGCCTTCGCCATCGCGGCGAGCGCGGCATCGCGCTGCGCGGCCGGCGAGAGCGCGAGTTTGCGCGCGGCACTTTTGGCGCGCCGGCCGATGTCGGCCATCGCGGCGGCGATGCCGGTGCCCTCGATGGATTTCAGCGGCGCGGTCATGCGCATGATTTAGCATGGTGGAACCAGCCGGGCGAGACGCAGCGAAAAGGGCGCCGCAGCGCCCCTTAGAAGAAGTCAAAATTTGAAGGCCTCAGATGCCGGCGATCACGATGCCGCCTTCAGGGACCAGATCGCCGAGCATTCCGGCCAGATACGCCTTCACGGTATCGTCGTTCCAGTCCGCGGACCGCCAGACGGTCACTTCCGGGGCGAGATTCTCGCGTGGGCCATGCCACGCCACCAGATAGTCGGAAAGCCAGCCGGCCAGTTTCCCGGCTTCCAGCCTTCCGGCGATCGCTTGATGCAAGTCGATATCCATGGCGGCGCTCCAGGCCAAATGCCCGGTGATAACGCCGCACTGCGGCCTTTCGTTCCGCAGTGCAGCAAGTATCTGAAGGAAAAGAGTATTCTCCCTCAGGACTTAGTAGTAGCAGAGATTTACCAGGCGGACGCGCCAGCCATACGGCGTCCAGATGCGGCGCGGTTGCAGGCACCCGTCGCCGTAGCCGTAATAGCCCGGATAACCCCAGTAGCCTGCCCCTAGACCGAGGCCCACGGCTGCACCCACGAATGGGAACCCACGTCCGCGGAAGCCACCGTGGAATCCACGAAAGCCGCCGCCGTGAAAACCACCGCCCCGGAAGCCGCCTCCGCCCGGACGGGCTGAAGCTTCGGTCGCAGCGAAGGCGAGGCTGATAAAGGCCGCCGCCAGGATCGCGATGAACGTACGCATTGGAACTGCTCCTCTCCGGCAATCGCCCCTCTAGACACCATAACACCGCAGGCTGCGGTTCGTTGTCACGATTCTGCTAGAAAAAATGAACGGCCGTATAGCTGGCCTGCAGGCGGCACGGCATTGCCAGACGGCCGCGCCGCACTACAACAGTGCGGCGGCCATTCCGGCGCGCTCTCCAGACATTGGCCGTGCCAGTTCCACAACAACAAACCGCCGACACGACCGCGAAACTGATGCTGGTCGCGCTCAGCTTCGCCTGGGGCCTCACGTGGCCGGCCATGCGCATCGCGCTCGACGAGATTCCGCCGTTCAGCATGCGGGTCGTGACGCTTGGCCTTGGCGCGGGCGCGCTGTTCGCCGTCGCCAGATTGCAGGGGCGCTCCTTCGCGCTCGGCAGCACGAAGAATTGCGCGCGTCTGATCGTCTCGGGCATCCTCAACGTGCTGTCGTTCTCGCTGTTTAGCGTGATCGCGATGATGTTCGCCAGCACCGGCCGGGTCGCGATGCTGTCCTACACGATGCCGATCTGGGCGGCGGTGTTCGCCTGGTTCGTGCTCGGCGAACGGCTCACGCGCGCGCGCATCATCGCGCTGGTGTTGTGCGCCGCCGGCATGGCGATCCTGATCTATCCGCTGCTGCAAACCGGCAGCGTCATCGGCCTCGCGATCGCGATCGGCATTGCGGTGAGCTGGGCGGCGGGCACCGTGTATGTGAAATGGGCGCGCATGACCGGCGATCCGATCGCCAATGCGGCGTGGCAGATCCTTGCGGCCTTCGTCATCGTCACCGCATGTCTGCCGTTCGCCGAAGGATCGCTGCATCTGACGCAGGCCAGTGCGCTCGCGGCGTTCGCGACGGTTTTCGCCGGGCTGGTCGGTTCTGGGCTCGCGTATTTCCTCTGGTTCAACATCATCGGCCGCGTGCCGGCGATGACGGCGTCGCTCGGCGTGTTGAGCGCGCCGGTGATCGGCGTTCTCTCCACTGCGCTGCTGCTCGGCGAGGTTCCCACCGCGGCGGATGTCGTCGGCTATGTGCTGATCTTCGCGGCGTCGGTGTGCGTGCTGCTGCCGGGGCGGTAACCTGTCATGCCCGCGAAAGCGGGCATCCAGTAATCGCCGACAGTGCGATTCAGCAGAGCTCTGTGTTTACTGGGATCGTCCGCCTTCGCGGACGATGACAGCGGAGAGCGACGTCACAGAAAATTCTGCGGATCGACGTCGACATCCAGCTTGAGGTCGCCCTTGCGCTTCGGTGCCTGCACGAGCCAGTCGCGCAGATAGCCCGGCAGATCGAAATTGCGCGCCGACTTCACCATCAGGCGGAAGCGGTGCCGGCCGCGCACCACCGCGAGCGGCGCTTCGGCGGGCCCGAGCACGCGCACGTCTTCGGTCGCGGGAGCGGAGGCTGCGAGCTTGCGCGCGAAACCTTCCGTGGCATGCTTGTCGGCCCCGGTGACCAGAAGGCTCGCAAGCCGCCCGAACGGCGGATAGCCGGTGCGCTCGCGCGCAGCGATTTCCGAGTCGTAGAACGCCTCGCGGTCCTGCGCGATCAGTGCCTTCATCACCGGATGCTCGGGCTGGTGCGTCTGCAGATACCCGATACCGTGCCCCTCGTCGCGGCCGGCGCGGCCGATCACCTGATGCAGCAGCTGGAACGTGCGCTCGGCGGCGCGCGGATCGCCGGAGCCGAGTCCAAGGTCAGCATCGACCACGCCGACCAGATTGAGTTTTGGAAAATGATGTCCCTTGGCGACGAGCTGCGTGCCGATGACGATATCGACGCGACCTTCTTCGATGTCGCGGAATTCCTCGCGCATGCGTTCGATTGAGGCGATCAGATCGCTCGAGAGCACCATGATGCGCTTGTCGGGAAACAGTACTGCTGCTTCCTCTTCGAGCCGTTCGACGCCGGGTCCGCAGGCCACAAAGGAGTCCGTCGCTTTGCACTTCGGGCAGGCGGCCGGCGGCGGTGCGGTAAAGCCGCAATGGTGGCAGACAAGCTGGCGCTTGAAGCGGTGATCGACCAGCCAGGCGTCGCAGTTCGGGCAGTTGAGGCGGAAGCCGCAGGCGCGGCACAGCGTCAGCGGTGCGTAGCCGCGGCGGTTCAAGAACAGCAGCGCCTGTTCGCCACGCTCCAGCGCGGTCTTCACGATGCCGGCGAGGCGCGGCGCGATGAAGCGGCCGCGCGGCGGGCCTTCGCGCTTCAAGTCGATCGCCTCGATGGCGGGCTCGCGCTGCCCGCCGAAGCGCTGGGCGAGCGCGAGCCGCCGGTAGCGTCCGCGCCGTGCATTCACGACGGTCTCGACCGACGGCGTCGCCGACGACAGCACGATCGGAATGTCGGCGATGCGCGCGCGCACGACCGCCATGTCGCGGGCGTGGTAGTGCACGCCGTCTTCCTGCTTGTAGACGGCGTCATGCTCCTCATCGACCACGATCAGGCCGAGATCGGCGTAGGGGAGAAACAGCGCCGAACGCGCGCCCACGATGACATTCACCTCGCCGGCCGCGACCGCATTCCACGTCCGCGCGCGCTTGCGGGCGCTAAGCTCCGAATGCCATTCGGCCGGGCGCGTGCCGAAGCGCTGCGCGAAGCGATCGAGGAATTGCGCCGTGAGCGCAATCTCGGGCATCAGCACCAACGACTGGCGGCCGCGCCGGATCGTTTCGGCGATCGCCTCGAAATAGACCTCGGTTTTTCCGGAGCCGGTGACGCCGTCGAGCAGGTCGACGGTATAGCCGCCTTGCCGCACGGCGCCGCGCAGGATGTCGGCCGCCATGCGCTGCGGGGCGGTCAGCTCCGGATTGCGATAATCCGGATCGGGCTGGCGCGCGACCGGCTCCGCCGGCAGCGCGACCACCTCCAACGTGCCTTCATCGACCAGTCCGTCGATCACGCCGGCCGAAACGCCCGCATCCTTGGCGGCCTCGGACTTGGTGCGTAAGAGGCCGTCGGCGAGCGCGTCGAGCACGCGCCTACGCGCGGGCGTGAGGCGCTGCGGCGCAGGGCCTGCAAGCCGCACCGCGACGCGCTCGCGCTCCGGGCCGAGTTCGCCCATGCGCAGCGCCATGCGCAGCACCATGCCTTTGGGGCTGAGGGTGTAGTTCGCGACCCAATCGACGAATTTGCGCAGTTCTTCGCGGAGCGGCGGATAGTCGAGCTTTGCCTCGACGTCCTTGAGGCGATTGTGCAGGCCGGGGCGGAGCGGAACATTGTCGGCCCACACCACGCCGAGCGCCTCGCGCGCCCCCAGCGGCACCGCCACGAGATCGCCGACGTGCAGGTCCAGCTCCGGCGGCGCGCGGTACGAATAGGCGTGGTCGAGCGCGACCGGCACCAGAACGTCGACGATGCGCTGTGCCATGCGGGTTGCGACTCGGATAGAGCTTTCTTTAAGGGAACGCAGGGGATTATAGCGGGGGTGTCAAGTTTCGGCCCTCATCCTGAGGAGCGCCCGCAGGGCGCGTCTCGAAGGATGGCCGCGTATTTGTTCGTCGCCCGCCCTTCGAGACGCCATGCTTCGCATGGCTCCTCAGGGTGAGGGCGACAGAGAGATATGATGTCCGCAGACGAAAGCAACGCGCTTCATTTCGCTTCCCCCGACGTGGCAGCCGAGCTGCGGCGCTGGCTGTCGCATCTGGGTGCCGAGCGGCGCATGTCGGGCAAGACCGTCGAGGCCTACGAGCGCGACGCGCGGCAGTTCCTGCAATTCCTGACCGAGCACACCGGCGGGCAGGTTTCGCTGAAAGGCCTTGCCGCCATCGAGCCGCGCGACGTGCGCGCCTTCATGGCGTCGCGGCGTTCGGACGGGATCGGCTCGCGCTCGCTGATGCGCTCGCTCGCCGGCGTGCGCTCGTTCGCGCGTTTTCTCGAACGCAACGGCAAAGGCAAAGTCGGCGCGCTCGCCGCCGTGGGGGCCCCGAAGGTGCCGAAGACCCTGCCGAAGCCGATTTCGATCGCTTCCGCCAAACGCCTGACCGACACCGATTTGCGCGCCGGCGAGGAGCGCGAGCCGTGGGTTCTGGCGCGCGATGCCGCGATCCTCGCGCTGCTCTACGGCTCGGGCCTGCGTATCTCGGAGGCGCTCGGGCTCACGCGCGAGGCCATGCCGGCGCCCGGCAAGGGCGACTCGATCACGGTGCGCGGCAAGGGCAACAAGGCGCGCATGGTGCCGGTGCTGCCGGCGGTGCTGCAACTGATCGCCGACTATGCGGTGCTCTGTCCGTACGATCTGCCGGACCGCAGCCCGATCTTCCGGGGCGCGAAAGGCGGGCCGCTCTCGCCCCGCATCGTGCAGCTCACCATGGCGCGGCTGCGCGGCGCTTTGGGCCTGGCCGAAACCGCGACGCCGCATGCGCTGCGCCATTCCTTCGCCACGCATCTCCTGGCGCGCGGCGGCGACCTGCGGGCGATCCAGGAACTGCTCGGCCACGCCTCGCTCTCGACCACGCAAATCTATACCGCGGTCGACAGCGAGCAATTGCTGCAGGTTTACCGCAGCGCGCATCCGCGCGCGTGACATTTCGGCGACAAACGCCGAAATCCCCTTGCGGCGCAGCGTCCGTTGGCCCAACGTCCCGGCCGGTCAACCTGGGGAGGCCACGATGGCTGGGCCGCACGAAAGTCTTGAGCACGCCGAGCACGCGGAGCATGCCGCGCACGAGGGTGGAAACAACAAGAAGATCGCGCTGATCATCTCGGTGCTGGCGCTGTTTCTTGCCTTCTCGGAAACCTTCGGCAAGAGCGCGCAGACAGCCGCGCTGAATGCCCAGATCGAAGCCTCGAACCTGTGGAATTTCTTCCAGGCCAAGAACATCCGCCGCACCATGACGATCGTGGCGACCGAAATGGCCAAGGTCGACGCGGTTGCGGCAGGCACGGACCAGCATAAGGCCGCGCTCGCCAAGCAGATCGACGAGTGGACCAAGACGGCGGCGCGCTATCAGTCGGAACCGGAAGCCGGCGGCGGCAAGGGCGAGGGGACGCGGGAGCTCTCGCGGCGCGCCATCGAGATGCAGAAGGATCGCGACCTTCAACTCAACAAATACCACAATTTCGAGTTTGCTTCGGCGGCGTTCCAGATCGGCATCGTGCTCGCGTCAGCCGCCGTCATCACCAGCATGATTGGACTGGCCTATGCGGCGATTGCTGTCGGACTGCTCGGCGCGGTGCTGACCGGCACGGGCCTGTTCATGCCGGATTTGCTGCACGACATTCTGCACTGGTTTGAAACGCTGTTCGCCGGCGGCGGCGGGCATCACTAGGGCATGATCCCGAAAAGTGGGCACCGGTTTTCGGAAAAGATCATGCCCAAAGAATTCACTCCGCCGGCTGCGCGTAGGCGCGGCGGCGCAGCCGCGCAAGGCGCCGGAAAAAACGCCTTGGGCGGCCAGGTTTCATCAGCCAGCGCCAGCGCCGCATCGCGCGCTTGATGCGCGTCTTGATCGGGTCGATCAGCGCGTGCGCACGCCCGAGCCAGCGGAGCGCCAGTTCATAAAGCCAGCGGAACCAGGCCATCTGCAGCAGCTTCGGCCGGGTCACGTCGAAGATGAACGCGGTCACGCCGAGGCCGAGCAGCTTTGCCAGCACGAGCACGAGGATCGCGGCGATCCATTGGCGGTGGACGAGCAGGTAGACTTCAAGGAACTTGAGCGGCAACAGGACCAGAAACGGAATTACGAATATGATCAACACCGCCCAGGGCGGGAGCCATTCGACCAGCCGCGCGAGGCGCGCCTTGAGTCTGTCCCATGCGATGAGGTTGACGACCCACGCGACCAGCGGGCGCAAATGCTCCCACAGCCACGCCTCGAACAGGAAGAGAAGCGCGAGCAGGACCCAGAGCGGTTTGAGCAGGCGGCGCATGGGCGAAGTCTAGCACAACTGTCATCCCGGCCGAGCGCAGCGAGAGCCGGGATCCATAGCCACGGACCTCACGATGCGGACAATCCTGGGCTTATGGGTCCCGGGTCTCGCCTTCGGCTCGCCCGGGACGACAGCCGGAGATCACATATGAATCGCGCGCTTCCCGACCGCCATGGCGGCTTCCTTCACGGCCTCCGACAGCGTCGGATGCGGGTGGCAGGTGCGCGCGATGTCCTCGGCCGAGCCGCCGAACTCGATCGCCAGCGTCAGCTCGGTGATCATCGTGCCGGCGTCGGCGCCGACGATGTGCACGCCGAGCACGCGGTCGGTCTTTGCGTCGGCGAGGATCTTCACGAAGCCGTCGGTAGTGAGATTGACCTTGGCGCGGCCGTTCGCCGTGAAGGGAAACTTGCCGGCCGTGTAGGCGATGCCGGCGGCCTTCAATTCCTCCTCGGTCTTGCCGACCGAGGCGACCTCCGGAAACGTATAGATCACGTTCGGGATCGCGTCGTAGTTCACGTGGCCCGCCTGGCCCGCGATGATCTCGGCCACCGCGACGCCCTCATCCTCGGCCTTGTGCGCCAGCATCGGCCCCGCGATCACGTCGCCGATGGCGTAGATGCCGGCGACGTTCGTCGCGTAGTGCGCATCGACCGTGACACGGCCGCGCTCCATCGCGACGCCGACGGCGTCGAGGCCGAGCCCTTCGGTGTAAGGCACGCGGCCGATGGCAATCAGCGCGACGTCGGCCTCGATCGTTTCCGCCGCGCCTCCCGCAGCCGGCTCGACGCTCGCCTTCAGGGTCTTGCCCGAGGAGTCGATGGCCGTGACCTTGGATGACAGTTTGAACGTCAGGCCCTGCTTTTGCAGGATGCGCTGGAACTGCTTGCCGACTTCAAGGTCCATGCCCGGCAGGATGCGGTCGAGGAATTCCACCACCGTCACCTCGCTGCCTAAGCGGCGCCACACCGAGCCGAGCTCGAGCCCGATCACGCCCGCGCCGACCACCAGCAGCTTGGCCGGCACCTTGTCGAGCGTGAGCGCGCCGGTCGAGGACACGATGCGCTTCTCGTCGATCTCGATGCCCTTGAGGCGAGTCACATCCGAGCCGGTCGCGATGACGATGTTTTTGGTTTCGACCATCTGCGTCTTGCCGTCGGCGCCTGTCACGTCGATCTTGCCCGGCGCCGCGATGCGGCCGTGGCCGATGATCGCGTCGATCTTGTTCTTCTTGAGCAGGAAGGCGACGCCGTTGACGTTGCCGGCGACACCCTCGTCCTTGAACTTCTGCATCGCCGCCAGATCGAGCTTCGGCGCGGGCACCTTGATGCCCATCTTCTCGAACTTGTGGCCGGCCTCCTCGAACAGCTCGGAGGCATAGAGCAGCGCCTTCGACGGGATGCAGCCGACGTTCAGGCACGTGCCGCCGAAGGTCTTGTCCTTCTCGATGACGGCCACTTTCATGCCAAGCTGCGCAGCGCGGATGGCGCAGACGTAGCCGCCCGGGCCGGTGCCGATAACTGTGAGGTCGTAGGTGGGCATTGGTGATGTCCGCTTTTCTCACCTAGCTAATTGATCGTGTAGCGTCGTCGCACCACTGCCCGGAGCCAAAGTCCAATCACTATTCCAGCAAGACCAAGAGCAGAAAGGAATAACAAGAGCCGACCAACGGACTCTCGATTCTGAACGGGAACGTGCATTCCATCGAAGCCGAAAATGTATGTGCCCATGCCAGTGCTCCCGACAAAGATCCAAATGGCCGGGGCGAGGATTCTCAGCCAAACGTCTCTCAAGCTATCCAGCTTTAGAATGCGCAACCAATCCATCGCGCCTCACAAATCCAGCACCAGTCGCGCTGAGATCACTCTGCGGCCGAGCGACTCAAGCGATAGCGGTCGGCCATCTCTTCAACTTTTTGCGTTTCGATGAGAATGCGCGTGGCGTCGGGACAGAAGTCGATCTCGTTTCCGATGTCATCGAGATTCCACCCGAATGTGTGCCCGTGCTCTCCGACCGCGACAGTGTTGAAGTAGGCTTCATTCTTCAAGGGGGCGAACATGGGCCCTCTTTCGATTAGCTCGGAAAGATCATACTCGCCGGAGAGCCCGTCATCGAATGTGACGCGCAAGACCGGATAGCGCACGACTTCGACGCTTTTGATTCGATAGTTCATTCGTCTATCCGGCCTCCCTGATAGCGGAGCGCGCGTACTTCCTGCCACACGTACGCGACTTGCTCCCGGTTCGCCGCCAGCCAATCCTGAACGACTTTTTGCTTCGCCCGCGGAAGCGAGCCTTCCAAAACATCTCCTGTCACAATCGAAATCAAGGCCTCGTACTCCGCAAACTTCGCATGCAAATGCGGCGGCAGATGATCCTTAGGATAGATGATAATCCGAACGCCCGCGACAATAGCGATGGTCGGCATCATCACAAATCCAGCACCAGCCTCGCTGGGTCCTCCAGCACGTCCTTCACGCGCACCAGGAACGTCACGGCCTGCTGGCCGTCGACGACGCGGTGATCGTAGGACAGCGCCAGATACATCATCGGCCGGATTTCGATCTTGCCGGCGAGGACAACCGGCCGCTCCTGGATCTTGTGCATGCCGAGAATGCCGGACTGCGGCGCGTTGAGGATCGGCGTCGACATCAGCGAGCCGTACACGCCGCCGTTCGAGATCGTGAAGGTGCCGCCCTGCATGTCCTCGATCTTGAGTGCGCCGTCGCGCGCGCGCTTGCCGGCGTCGGCGATCTCCTTTTCGATCTGCGCCAGCGATTTCTGATCGCAATCGCGGATTACCGGCACCACGAGGCCCTTCTCGGTGCCGACCGCGACGCCCATGTGATAGTAGTTCTTGTAGATCAGATCGGTGCCGTCGATCTCGGCGTTGACCGCCGGAATGTCCTTCAGGGCGGCGACGCAGGCGCGCACGAAGAAGCCCATGAAGCCGAGCTTCACGCCGTGGCGCTTCTCGAACATGTCCTTGTACTGGTTGCGCAAGCCCATCACGTGGCTCATGTCGACCTCGTTGAAGGTCGTGAGCATCGCGGCGGTGTTCTGCGCGTCCTTCAGGCGGCGCGCGATGGTCTGGCGCAGCCGCGTCATCTTCACGCGCTCTTCGCGCGAGGCGTCGTCGGCCGGCGAGGGCGCGCGGACTTGAACCGCAGCCGCAGGCTGCGAAACAGGCGTCGGCTGCGCGGCGGCACGTTCGATCGCCGCCATCATGTCGCCCTTGGTGACGCGCCCGTTCTTGCCCGAGCCATCGACCCTGGCAGGGTCCATGCCGGTTTCCGCCGCCATCTTGCGCACGGAGGGCGCGAGCGGTGCATCGGCGGCGGCAACTTTCGGCGGCGGCGGCGCGGGAGCGGGCACTGGCTTGACTTCGGCGGCGGGTGCGGCAGCCGGTTTCGCGGCGGCGGGCTTGGCGGGGGCGCCTGCGCCTTCCCTCACCTCGCCGAGCAGCGCGCCGACCGCGACGGTCTCGCCGTCCTTGGCGGCGATCTCGCCGAGCGTGCCGGCGGCGGGCGCCGGGACTTCGATCGTGACCTTGTCGGTTTCGAGTTCGACCAGCGGCTCATCGACCGCGACCGGATCGCCGGGTTTCTTGAACCATTTGCCGATCGTCGCCTCGGTGACGGACTCGCCGAGCGTGGGGACGCGGATTTCAGCCATGACGGTGCTCCTGAATTAACCCAGCGCCTCTTCCAGAAACGCCTTCAGCTGCGCCTGATGCTTCGACATCAGCCCCGTGGCTGTCGCCGCCATCGCGGGGCGGCCCGCATAGCGCGGACGGCGGTGCTTGGCCTGAATCTGGTTGAGCACCCACTCGATGAAGGTGTCGACGAAGAACCACGCACCCATGTTGCGCGGCTCTTCCTGGCACCACACGATCTCGGCCTGCTTGAAACGCGACAACTCGGTGATGAGCGCCTTGGTGGGGAACGGATAGAGCTGCTCGACGCGCAGCAGGTAGATGTCGTCGAGCCCGCGCTTCTCGCGCTCCTCCAGCAAATCATAATAGACCTTGCCCGAGCACAGCACGACGCGGCGGATCTTGTCGTCGGCCACGAGCTTGATCTTCTCGTCCTTGTTGGTTTGCGAATCGTCCCACAGCAGGCGGTGGAACGTGGCGTCGGGGCCGAGTTCATCGAGCCGCGAGACCGCGCGCTTGTGGCGCAGCAGGCTCTTCGGCGTCATCAGGATCAGGGGTTTGCGTATCTCGCGCTTCAACTGGCGGCGCAGGATGTGGAAGTAGTTCGCAGGCGTCGTGCAGTTCGCGACCTGCATGTTGTCCTCGGCGCACATCTGCAGGAAGCGCTCGAGCCGCGCCGAGGAATGCTCGGGACCTTGGCCCTCATAGCCATGCGGCAGCAGGCACACGAGGCCGGACATCCGCAGCCACTTGCGCTCGCCCGACGAGATGAACTGGTCGAACACGACCTGCGCGCCGTTGGCGAAATCGCCGAACTGCGCCTCCCACATCGTGAGCGCATTCGGCTCGGACAGCGTATAGCCGTACTCGTAGCCGAGCACCGCTTCCTCGGAGAGCATCGAGTTGAGCACCTCGTAGCGGCCCTGCTTCTCCGCGAGGTGGTTGAACGGCGTGTAGCGCGCCTCGCTCTCCTGATCGATCAGCACCGCATGGCGCGATGAAAACGTGCCGCGCTCGGAGTCCTGACCGGACAGGCGGACGCGATGGCCGTCGAGCACGAGCGTGGAGGATGCGAGCGCCTCGGCGGTCGACCAGTCGATGCCCTCGCCGGTCTCGATCGCCTTGCGGCGCGCATCGAGGAAGCGCTGGATCGTGCGGTGCACGTGGAAGCCTTGCGGCACCGTGGTGATCTTCTGGCCGATCTCCTTCAGCTTCTCGATCGCGACGCCGGTGTTGCCGCGGCGCGGATCGTCGATGTCGTCGGAAAACTTGAACTTGGCCCACTGGCCGTCGAGCCAGTCGGCCTTGTTCGGCTTGTAGCCGGTGCCGGCTTCGTACTCGGCCTCAAGCCGGGCACGCCAGTCGGCTTTCATCTTCTCGACTTCGCCTTCCGTGACGACGCCTTCGCCGATCAGCTTCTTGGCGTAGATCTCGGTGATCGAGGGATGCGCGCGGATCGCCTTGTACATCAGCGGCTGGGTGAAGGCCGGCTCGTCGCCTTCGTTGTGGCCGTAGCGGCGATAGCAGAACATGTCGACCACGACCGGCTTCTGGAATTTCTGCCGGAATTCGATCGCGACCTTGGCGGCGTAAACCACGGCTTCGGGATCGTCGCCGTTCACATGGAAGATCGGCGCCTCGATCATCTTGGCGACGTCGGAGGGATACGGCGAAGAGCGCGAGTAGCGCGGGTACGTGGTGAAGCCGATCTGGTTGTTGACGATGAAATGCACCGAGCCGCCGGTGCGGTAGCCCTTCAGCCCCGACAGCCCGAAGCACTCGGCGACCACGCCCTGACCGGCGAAAGCCGCGTCGCCATGCATCAGCAGCGGCAGCACCATCGTGCGGTCGTCCGGCGTCGCGCCATGCTGATCCTGCTTGGCGCGCACCTTGCCGAGCACCACCGGGTTGACGATTTCAAGATGCGAGGGATTCGCGGTGAGCGAGAGGTGCACGGTGTTGCCGTCAAACTCGCGATCCGATGACGCACCCAGGTGATACTTCACGTCGCCGGAGCCTTCGACATCGTCAGGTGCGGCCGATCCGCCCTTGAACTCGTGGAACAGCGCGCGGTGCGGCTTGCCCATCACTTGCGTGAGCACGTTGAGCCGGCCGCGATGCGGCATGCCGAGCACGATCTCCTTCACGCCGAGATTGCCGCCGCGCTTGATGACCTGCTCGAGCGCCGGGATCAGCGACTCGCCGCCGTCGAGGCCGAAGCGCTTGGTGCCGGTGAACTTGACGTCGCAGAATTTCTCAAAGCCTTCCGCCTCGACCAGCTTGTTGAGGATCGCGCGCTTGCCCTCGCGGGTGAAGGTGATCTCCTTGTCGGCGCCCTCGATGCGCTCCTGAATCCAGGCCTTCTGCTGCGCATTCGAGATGTGCATGAACTCGATGCCCATCGTCTGGCAGTAGGTGCGCTGACAGATCGTGACGATCTCGCGCATGGTGCCGAATTCGAGTCCGAGCACGAAGTCGAGGAAGATTTTGCGGTCGAGGTCGGCGTCGCTGAATCCGTAGGAGCGCGGATCGAGTTCCTCGTCATCCTTCGGCGGCTCGAGGCCGAGCGGGTCGAGCTTGGCGTGGAAGTGGCCGCGGATGCGATAAGCGCGGATCAGCATCAGCGCGTGGATCGAGTCGCGCGTCGCCTGCTGCACATCGGCGGCGCTGAGTTCGACGCCCGCGGTCTGCGCCGTGGCGCGCACCTTGTCGCCGAGCTTCTTCTCGGTCTCGGCCCATTGCCCGTCGAGCGCCGAGAGAAGCTCGGTGCGCTCCACCAGCGGCGGCTTCTTCCACGAGGCCCCGTTCGCGCTCTTGGCGACGTCGGCGCGCGCGTCCTTCAGGCTGCCGAAGAAGTCGCGCCACTCGGCATCGACCGAATTCGGGTCGGTCTCGTAGCGGGAATAGAGGTCTTCGATGTAGGCGGCATTGCCGCCGTAGAGAAATGAGGAGAGTGCGAAAGCCGCGTTCGCATCCTGACGTGACATCTGCCGCATCCTAGCTCGGAGGCGATGCGCCTCACGAATTTAACCCGTTATGGCCGCGAATCCGCCCATCCCCGGTGAGCGGATCGCCTTGTACCTTATCTAGGCCGCCGACATGGCAATTAAAAGAACAAGAACTGAATCAGGATTTCAATACTTCAACGAGGGTCTTGCCGATCCGAGCCGGCGACGGCGAGACCTTGATGCCGGCCGCTTCCATGGCGCCGATCTTGGACTCCGCGTCGCCCTTGCCGCCCGAGATGATCGCGCCGGCGTGGCCCATGCGGCGGCCGGGCGGCGCGGTGCGGCCCGCGATGAAGCCGACCATCGGTTTCTTGCGGCCGCGCTTGGCCTCATCGATCAGGAATTGCGCGGCGTTTTCCTCAGACGCGCCGCCGATCTCGCCGATCATCACGATGCACTCGGTCTTGTCGTCGGCGAGAAAAAGCTCCAGCCCCTCGATGAAGTCCATGCCTTTCACGGGGTCGCCGCCGATGCCGAGCGCGGTGGTCTGGCCGAGGCCTTCGCGCGTCGTCTGGAATACCGCCTCGTAGGTGAGCGTGCCGGAGCGCGACACGATGCCGACTTTGCCGGGTTTGAAAATGTTGCCCGGCATGATGCCGATCTTGCATTCGCCGGCCGTCATCACGCCGGGACAGTTCGGCCCGACGAGGCGCGACTTGGAGCCAGCGAGCGAGCGCTTCACCTTCACCATGTCGGCGACCGGAATGCCTTCGGTGATGCAGACGATCAGGGAGATTTCGGCATCGATTGCTTCGGCGATGGCGTCGGCCGCGCCGGGCGGCGGCACGTAGATCACGCTCGCGTCGCAGCCGGTTTTCTCTTTCGCTTCCTGCACGGTGTCGAACACTGGCAGGCCGAGATGCATCTGTCCGCCTTTGCCGGGCGCGGTGCCGCCGACCATCTTGGTGCCGTAGTCGATCGCGGCCTGTGAATGGAACGTGCCGTTCTTGCCGGTGAAGCCCTGGCAGATGACGCGTGTGTTTCGGTCGATGAGGATGGACATCAGGAGGAGCCCTTCACGGCCTTCACGATCTTCTGCGCGGCGTCGTCGAGGTCATCCGCCGAGGTCACATTGAGGTTCGACTGCGCGATGATCTCCTTGCCCTTCTCGACGTTGGTGCCTTCGAGCCGCACCACCAGTGGCACGCGCAAGCCGACTTCCTTCACGGCCGTCACCACGCCTTCGGCGATGATGTCGCACTTCATGATGCCGCCGAAAATGTTGACCAGGATCCCCTTCACGTTCGGGTCGGACGTGATGATCTTGAACGCGGCGGTCACCTTTTCGGTCGTCGCCGAGCCGCCGACATCGAGGAAGTTCGCCGGTGCCAGCCCATAGAGCTTGATGATGTCCATGGTGGCCATCGCGAGGCCGGCTCCGTTGACCATGCAGCCGATCTCGCCGTCGAGCGCGACGTAATTCAAATCGAATTTTGATGCCTCGATTTCCTTTGCGTCTTCTTCGGTTTCGTCACGCAGCGCCGCGACGTCGGGGTGGCGGAACAGCGCGTTGTCGTCGAAGCCGACCTTGGCGTCGAGGCAGATGAGCTTCCTGTCCTTGGTGACGACGAGCGGGTTGACCTCCAGCAGCGCCATGTCCTTCAGGGTGAAGGCGCGATAGAGATCGGTGATCAGCGGGCTCATTTGTTTGGCGAGATCGCCGTCGAGGCCGAGCGCCTTGGAGAGGCGCCGCACGTGATGCGGGCAGATGTTCGCCACCGGATCGACCGTGATGGTGACGATCTTCTCCGGCGTGTCGTGCGCGACCTTCTCGATGTCCATGCCGCCTTCCGTGGAAGCGACGATCGCGACGCGCGAACTCTCGCGGTCGACCAGCATCGAGAGATAGAGCTCCTTCTCGATCGCCGAGCCGTCCTCGATGTAGAGCCGGTTGACCTGCTTGCCCTTCGGGCCGGTCTGGTGCGTCACGAGGTTGGAGCCAAGCAGGCGCGTCGCCTCCTTCTCGACATCCTCGATCGACTTGACGACCTTGACGCCGCCGCCCTTGCCGCGGCCGCCAGCGTGGATTTGCGCCTTCACGACCCACACCGGGCCGCCAAGGTCCTGTGCGGCTTTCTTCGCTTCGGCGACGGTCATCGCCGGAAAACCGCGCGGCACCGGCACGCCGAATTTCGCGAGGACCGCTTTCGCCTGGTACTCGTGGATGTTCATTGAAGGCCCCGAGTACGGGTGAGATTACTTGCCGAGCGTCGGCGCGATCTTGTTGCAGGCGTCGACCAGCGTGCGCACGGCCGTGACCGACTTGTCGAACATCTCGCGTTCGGCGCCGTTGAACTCCAGCTCCATCACCCGCTCGACGCCTTTCGCGCCGATCACCACCGGCACGCCGACGTAAAGGTCCTTCACGCCGTATTCGCCGTTGAGGTAGGCCGCACAGGGGAGCAGGCGCTTCTTGTCCTTCAGATAGCTCTCCGCCATCGCGACGGCCGAGGAGGCCGGCGCATAGAACGCAGAGCCGGCCTTGAGCAGCGCGACGATTTCGCCGCCGCCCTTGCGGGTGCGCTCCACGATTGCGTCGAGGCGCGCCTGCGTGGTCCAGCCCATCTTGACGAGATCCGGTAACGGAACGCCGCCGACGGTCGAGTAGCGCGTGAGCGGCACCATGTCGTCGCCATGACCGCCGAGCGTCATCGCGCTCACGTCCTTCACCGACACGTCGAACTCGTCGGCGAGGAAGTAACGGAAACGCGCCGAGTCGAGTACGCCCGCCATGCCGACCACCATGTTCTTCGGCAGGCCGCAGCATTTCTGCAGCGCCCACACCATGGCGTCGAGCGGGTTGGTGATGCAGATGACGAACGCATTGGGCGCGTATTTCTTGATGCCGGCGCCGACCTGATCCATCACCTTGAGATTGATGCCGAGCAGATCGT
>JAXDNY010000023.1:0-63272 GCA_034669145.1 Hyphomicrobiales bacterium | reverse complement strand
CCGCATGCGTTCCGCTGGGTCGCCGAATATCCGATCCTGATCGTGCTCGCGTTGCTCTGCCGGCCTGGCCTGACGTGGCCGGCGCGCGGCAGCGGAGGGCGGCTGCTGCTCGCCGGTCTCGCGATCGCACTGGCTCTCACCTATGTGGTGAAGAACTACGACGTCGGCTTCGATTACCGCATGTATCTCGTGATGCTCGGCGTGCTGTTCGGGCTCACGGCGAAATTCTGGCGCGCGCCGCTGCCGTTCGCCGCCATCCTGGCGTTCTTGCTGTTCGCCAATGCGTATTTCAACGAGACGCCGAGCGTCTTCAAGGTGCGCAACTTCTTCGGCGTGCTCAACGTGATCGATACATCGGACGGAAAGTATCGCGTCCTTTGGCACGGCACGACCGCGCAAGGGACGCAGCAGGTGCGCGACGACGAGGGCAATCCGCTGACCGGCCCGCCGGAAATGATCGCCGAGTTTTTCGAAGGCGCGGGCATCGCGCAGACGCTCGACGCGGTGCATGCAAAGGCCGGGGACGGGCCGATCAATTTCGCCGTCATCGGGCTCGGCACCGGCGCGCTCGCTTGCCAGGTTCGGCCGGGCGACACGCTCACCTATTACGAGATCGACCCGGATGTGATGCGGATCGCGACCGATCCGACGATCTTCCAGTATGTCTCCGAATGCGCGCCCGAGACGAAGATCGTGCTCGGTGACGCGCGGCTGCGCATCGCCGATGCGCCGGACGGCAGCTACGACCTGATTTTCGTCGACGCGTTCATCGGCGCCGCCGTCCCGATCCACCTGCTGACGCGGGAAGCGATGGCGCTCTATTTCGGCAAGCTCAAGCCGGACGGCATCGTGGCGATGCACATCTCCAATCTCAATCTGGAACTCGCTTCAGTCGCGGCAGGCGTCGCCGATGCGAACGGCGCGATTGCGCGCGTTTACGAGGGCGGCGACGTCGCGCCCAATCCGGACTTGCATCATTGGGTGCCGCGCGTCGCAGCGATCGCGCGGCGGGACGAGGATTTCGGCGCGCTCGCGAAATCGGCGTTCTGGCCGGTTCGCGAGGCCGACTCGAAGCAGCGCGTCTGGACCGACGACTATTCCAACATCGTGGGCGCCATTTGGCGCAATCTTCGGGATCGGCAGCCCAATCTCAACGAGCGGTGACGGCGTCCAAAAGAACAGGCCGGCCGCTTGCGCGACCGGCCCAATCACGTCGGCCGATGAGACCCGCTTACCAGCAGGGGGCCATGCGGCTCGAATACGGACGATGGCACAGGCGCCGGATCGGGCGGCTGCCCCAACGCCAGTGACCGCCGCCGCCGCTGCCCCAGCGCCGGTGACCGCCTGAGCCCCAGCGCCAGTGCTGCACGTGCTCGACAGTGCTCGTCGAATTCGCGGCGTCACCGATCACGGCGCCGTTGATCGGGGCGGCCGACACGCCGGCGGTGCCGGCAAGTCCGACGCCGGCCGCGACCAGCATTGCTAACAGGGTACCACGCATAGTGAAGTCTCCTCTCCTAGGTAGGTGATGTTGGCGACCGGACGGATTTCTGGGCGACCACCACTTGCTTCCCTCCGTCCATCATACGAACTCAAAGCTCCGCGAACAGATCGTTCGGTGGCTGTGGTAAACTTCCAACCGACCAATTCGTTTCGCTCCAGAGTGTATATGGCCGTTCGATCGATTGCAGACGCGACACTACAGTGTTCGCCTGCGATGACCCAAGTTAAACCGAGAATTACGTAGAGAACGTGGCCAAGTTGTTCATCTCTTGTTCATCGCACGGGCGCGCAGTACCGGTATTTCATGGGTAAACAACTGATTCCCCCAGACCGGGGCGAGGTCCAGGAGATCGCGCTGCGCGAGGCGCTCGAGGAGCGCTATCTCGCCTATGCGCTCTCCACCATCATGCATCGCGCGCTGCCCGACGCGCGCGATGGGCTCAAGCCCGTGCACCGGCGCATTCTGTACGGGATGCGACTCTTGCGGCTCGATCCCGGCACGACGCTGAAGAAGTCCGCCAAGATCGTCGGCGACGTGATGGGTAATTTCCACCCCCACGGCGACCAGGCGATCTACGACGCGCTGGTGCGGCTGGCGCAGGATTTCTCCTCGCGCTTCCCGCTGGTCGACGGGCAGGGCAACTTCGGCAACATCGACGGCGATAACCCGGCCGCCATGCGCTACACCGAGGCGCGCATGACCGAGGTCGCGCGGCTCCTGCTCGACGGTATCGACGAGGACGCGGTCGATTTCCGCCCGAGCTATGACGGCCAGTCGAACGAGCCGATCGTTCTGCCGGCGGCGTTTCCCAATCTGCTGGCGAACGGCTCGCAGGGCATCGCGGTCGGCATGGCGACCTCGATCCCGCCGCATAACGCCGCCGAGCTGTTCGATGCGGCGCTGCACCTGATCGACAATCCGAACGCGCGCTCCAAGACGTTGCTGAAATATGTGCCCGGTCCGGATTTCCCGACCGGCGGGCTGATCGTCGATCCGCGCGCCGAAATCGCCGAGGCCTACGCGACCGGGCGCGGCTCGTTCCGCGTGCGCGCGCGCTGGACGCAAGAAGACTCAGGGCGCGGCACCTGGCTGGTGGTGGTCACGGAAATTCCGTGGCTGGTGCAGAAGATGCGCCTCGTCGAGCGCATCGCCGAACTGCTCAATGAAAAGAAGCTGCCGCTGGTTGCCGACGTGCGCGATGAATCCGCCGAGGACATCCGGCTGGTGATCGAGCCGCGCGCCCGCACGGTCGATCCCGCGCTGATGATGGAGAGCCTGTTCAAGCTCACCGAGCTGGAAAGCCGCATCCCGCTCAACATGAACGTGCTGATCAAGGGCAAGGTCCCGCGGGTCATCGGTTTGGCGGAAGCGCTGCGCGAATGGCTCGACCACCGGCGCGACGTGCTGGTACGGCGCTCGAACTACCGCCTGAAGCAGATCGCCCACCGCCTGGAAGTGCTCGGCGGCTACCTAATCGCCTATCTCAACCTCGATCGCGTCATCAAGATCATCCGCACCGAGGACGAGCCGAAACCGGTGCTGATCAAGGCGTTCAAGCTCTCCGAGGTGCAGGCCGAAGCGATCCTCAACATGCGGCTGCGCAATTTGCGCAAGCTTGAGGAAATGGAGATCCGCAAGGAGGACAAGGAGCTTCGCGCCGAGAAGAAGTCGCTCGAAGAACTACTCAAGTCCGAGACCAAGCAGTGGGAGACGATTGCCGCGCAGATCAAGGAGTTGCGCGAAAAATTCGGCAAGAAGACGCCGCTCGGCAAGCGCCGCACCGATTTCGCCGAGGCGCCGGAGCATGACGAGGCCGCGATCGAGGAAGCGATGGTCGTGCGCGAGCCGATCACGGTCGTGCTCTCGGACAAAGGCTGGGTGCGCGCGCTGCGCGGGCACCAAGAGGATCTGTCGAATGTCGCGTTCAAGCAGGACGACAGGCTGAAGCTCGCGTTCTTTGCCGAGACGACCTCGAAGCTGTTGATGTTCGCCACCAACGGGCGGTTCTACACGCTGGAGGGCGCCAAGCTGCCGGGCGGACGCGGCCACGGCGAGCCGGTGCGGCTGTTCATCGATCTCGAACAGGAAGGCGACATCGTCACGATGTTCCCGTTTGTGGGCGGGCGGAAGTTCATCGTCGCGAGCCATCAGGGCAGGGGCTTTGTCGTTTCCGAGGACGAGGTTCTCGGCACCACGCGCAAGGGCAAGCAGGTGCTCAACGTGAAGGCCCCCGACGAGGCGCGCGCGGTCAGCGTGGTCGAGGGCGAGCAGGTCGCCGTCATCGGCGAGAACCGCAAGATGGTGATCTTCCCCATCGAGCAGTTGCCGGAAATGTCGCGCGGCTCCGGCGTGCGCCTGCAGCGCTACAAGGACGGCGGGCTCTCCGACGTGAAGACCTTCCAGGGTGCGGACGGGCTCACCTGGACCGATGGGGCAGGGCGCGCGTTCTCGCTGACGCTGAAAGAGCTCTCCGACTGGCGCGGCAACCGCGCCGATGCGGGCCGGTTGGCGCCGAAGGGATTCCCGCGGTCGAATAAGTTCAGCTAGGCCCGGACTCCGGAGACGTCATGTTTCGCAATTCGACGATAACCTGGGGTTGGCCTGCGAAGGCGCTGCACTGGATAGGGGCGCTCGCGATTCTGGTACTCCTCGCTCACGGCTGGTGGATGACCCATTTGACGCCGCGCCCGGAACGGCTGGCAAACTACGCGTGGCACGCGGCGCTCGGTTACGATCTGTTGGCGTTGACGGTCATTCGGCTGTTGTGGCGCTGGATCAATCCGGTACCGGCGCTCCCGCTGGATACCAAGACATGGGAGCGGTGGGCGGCCCACGGCGGTCATATCGGCCTTTATGTTTTCATGCTCATCGTGGCCGTAACCGGCTGGCTGGTGGCGACGACGTTCCGGACCCCGATGACCAAGGATTTGTTGGGCCTCGAAATTCCACCGATTGTGACCAGCATGGAGCGGAGCGTGCGCAATCTGCTGGAGGGAAGCCACCAAGTGCTGGCCTACTGCTTGGCCGTGCTTGTGCTGGTCCACGTGGCCGGCGCGCTTCGGCACCACTTCATCAAAAAGAACGACATTTTGCGCCGAATGGCGAGTTGAGGAACTCCGGCGCGGCCAAAGCGCCTTCTGGATCGCTTGTCTGTTCCAATTCTGCAATTGCAAATTATTCGCAACAAGCTATAGTCCCGGCCAACTCGGGAGCATTGTCGATGGCCGTACAGTCGATCGAAGCCGCGCCAAGCGAAGCCGGCTGGAAGCGCCCGCGCGGGACACCATCGCTCTCGGAGGTCTTCGGCTCGATCCGGACGCGCCCGACCGGCTCGTTCTGGCGCAAGCTCTCCGCCTTCCTCGGACCCGGATACCTCGTCGCCGTCGGCTACATGGACCCGGGCAACTGGGCGACCTCGCTCGCGGGCGGCTCCAAGTTCGGCTACGCGCTGCTCACCGTCGCGCTCGTCTCGAACATCATGGCGATCCTGCTGCAGGCGCTGTGTGCGCGGCTCGGGATCGGCGCGGGCCGCGACCTCGCGCAGGCCTGCCGCGACGCATTCCCGCGCTGGGCCTCGTGGCCGCTCTGGGTGGTGAGCGAGATCGCGATCTGCGCGACCGACTTGGCCGAAGTCATCGGCACCGCGATCGGGCTCAATCTGTTGTTCGGCATTCCGCTCGAGCTCGGCGTGATCATCACGGCGCTCGATGTGTTCCTGATCCTGTGGCTGCAGAATATCGGCTTCCGCTGGATCGAGGCCCTGATCGTGACGTTGCTCGGCGTCATCGCGGTGTGCTTCGCGATCCAGATCGCGATGGCCAATCCGGACTGGCGCGCCGTGATCGTCGGCTTCGCGCCGACGGTCGAGATCGTGAAAAATCCCGACATGCTCTATTTGGCGATCGGCATCATCGGCGCGACCGTGATGCCGCACAATCTATTCCTCCATTCGGGCGTGGTGCAGACGCGGCGGTTCGGCGAGTCGGTCGAGGACAAGCGCGAGGCGATCAAGCTCGCGACAATCGACTCCACCGTCGCGCTGATGTTCGCGCTGCTGATCAACGCGGCGATCCTCATTCTCGCCGCCGCGACCTTCAACAAGACCGGCCAGACGGACGTCTCCGAGCTCGGCGAGGTGCACAAGCTGATCGCGCCGCTGCTCGGCTCCGCCTGGGCGCCGACGCTGTTCGGCATCGCGCTTCTGTGCTGCGGCCTCAACTCGACCGTGACGGCGACGCTCGCCGGCCAGATCGTGATGGAGGGCTTTCTCGACATCCGCCTGCCGCCCTGGGCGCGGCGGCTGACCACGCGCGCCATCGCGATCGTGCCGGCCGCCGCGGTGACGATCTGGGCCGGCGAGGCCGGCACCGCGAAACTCCTGATCCTCAGTCAGGTGATCCTCGGCCTCGCGCTGCCGTTCGCGATCGTGCCGCTGGTGATGTTCACGGCGAGCCGCGCCAAGATGGGCGAACTGGTCGCGCCGCGCTGGCTCACCTGGGCTTCGGCACTGATCGCCGCGATCCTGATCGTGCTCAATATCAAGCTGCTGTACGATTTGATCCCGGGGTGACGCGCGGCCTGCGCGCAGACATTTTTCCGCAGCCTCGTTCGACAGCGTGGCGCGTGCCCCGCCTGCGCATACGCCGAATTCTGAGGACAAGTAGTTGTCGACGGCTTGTTCGACACGCGGCAATTGGACAGTTTACCTTACCTCCGGTGCCAACCGGCGATTCGCCTCCGTCCCGCCTCCCGCCCCATCCTCATAGGTCTCACCCCGTGAACATCACCAGACCCGTACGCGGCCTTCTGCTGGCCGGCGCAGCAACCATAAGTGCAATCGCGATCCTGCCAACCACCCAGCGTCCCGTGTCGGCGGCGGGCGCGATCACCACGCCGGTTTTCATGGCCGACCGGGCCATCGTCCCACCGGAAGGACACGGGGTGACGCTCGCGTTCGGCACCGGCGACAATCTGTATGTGCTGTTGTCCGACGGCGCGCAGGTGCAAAAGTTCGACGCCACGCTCACGCAGCTTCCCTACACCGGCACCGGCAATGGCGGCGGCGCCGGCAGCGCGGCCAATCAGTTCGGCGCAAGCACCTCCGGGATCGCGGTCTATCGCGGAGGAGCCGGGAATACCAACATCCTCAATGACCGGATCATCGTGGCCGATCGGGTGAACAACCGCATCAAGGTTCTCGACGCCTTCGGCAATCTGGTTTTCCAGTTCGGCAGCGGCGGCACCAGCAAGGCGCAATTCTCCGGGACCATCACGGCGATCGATGTCGATCAGGTGACGGGGAAGATCTACGTCGTCGATGGTCTTGGATTCGAGCGCCTGCAAAAGTTCGATCTCAGCGGCAACTTCGAACGGATGTGGGGCTGGGGCGTCAAGACCGGTGCCGCGCAGTTCGAAATCTGCACCTCGCTCGACGCCGTCTGCTTCCCCGGTCAGACCGGCAGCGGCGCGGGGCAATTCAATCTGTTCCAATCGACCGGCGGGGTCACGACGGACGGCACCAGCGTCTTCGTCTCCGATACCCAGAATTTCCGCATCCAGAAATTCGACCTCAACGGAAACTATCTGGCGTCATGGGGCTCTCAGGGTTCCGGTAACGGCCAATGCGCCGACTACGGCTGCCTCGGTATCCGGTATAGCAATGGGCTTCTCTATGTGGCGGATTCGTATCCGAACAACAGGATCCAGATTTTCGATACCAACGGCGTGTTCCAGGGCGCGTGGGGAGACAGCACGGCGTTCCGGGAGCCGGAAGACATCGCGATTGCTTCCACGGGCGAGGAGTTCGTGGGGGATTTCTTCCCCATTGGTTTGGGCCGGCTGAGCAAGTGGACCGCGGCAGCGAACCGCCACCCGACCAACAAGGACCAGTGCAAGAATGGCGGTTACGCAAACTATGTCGATGCCAATAACCAGCCGTTCCGCAATCGGGGTCAGTGCGTGAGCTACGTCAATCATCACTAGACGAGGCGCGGCCGGCCCGCCGCGAACGCAGCTAGCTCTCAAACCGCGTCCATCCGTCCGCGAGCAGGCGCTCCTGCGGCAGGAAGCGGCCCTTGTAATCCATCTTCCTTGAATCGCGCACCCAGTAGCCGAGATACACGTAGGCGAGGCCCATGCGGCGCGCGCGCGCGATGTGATCGAGGATCATGAACGTCCCGATCGAGCGGCGGCGATACTCCGGATCGTAGAACGAATAGACCATCGAAAGCCCATCGCTCAGCACGTCGGTCAGCGCCACGCCCATCAGTGCGCCCGCGCCGCGCCCGTTGATGCGGCTATCCGGCCCCTGCGCACGGTATTCGACCAGCTTGGTCTCGACATGGCTGTCCTCGACCATCATGGCGTAGTCGAGCACGGTCATGTCGGCCATGCCGCCGTCGAAGTGACGATCGTCGAGGTAGGAGCGGAACACCGAGTACTGCTCCGAGGTCGGCACCGGCACACGCATTTCGCCGATCAGGTCGGCGTTGAGGTCGCGGATGCGCCGCATGCCGCGCGAGGGACGGAACTGATCGGCGATCACCCGCACCGAGATGCAGGCGCGGCAGGCCTCGCAGGCCGGCCGATAGGCGATCGACTGGCTGCGGCGGAAGCCGCCATGGGTGAGCAGGTCGTTGAGGTCGCCGGCGCGCTCGCCGACCAGGTGCGTGAACACCTTGCGCTCCTCCTTGCCCGGCAGATACGGGCATGGGGACGGCGCGGTCAGGTAGAACTGCGGCGTGTCGCGCGAGTGGTGTGTCACGGTGCGAAGCCGAATCCTGTGTGCGTGAACAGCATCGCTTGCTCGAACCTGTCCGTCAAAGGGGGCGGCTAGCGCTACGTAACGCGCTCGCCCGCGCCTCGTTGTTGATGACGGTCGTCCCGACCAGCATGTCGTGCAGCAGCCTGCGCCGGTCGTTGAACAGGCCGACCAGCAGGACGAACGGGGTGAGGAACGACACCGTCAGCCAGAACATGATGGCGTGCATGGCACCGAGCACGAAATAGCACGGCGTGCCGTACCAGGTGCGCATCTCGATATCGACCACGCGCATCCCGATGGTGGCCGAGGCCGGGCTGCCCAGCGTCATGCCGTAGTAGACCAACGCCCAGATCACGGCGATCGGGGCATAGAGAAAGAATACAAAGAAGCCCAAGCCGAGCGTTAATACGGTGAAAGCAAGCATGAAGATTGCAACAAAAATCAGCGGCAGCGCGATCACTATCAGGTCGATCATCAACGCCACCACGCGGCGTGCCAGCACGCCCTCGAACAGCTCCGGCTGGGTCACCGGATCGTAGGCGTGCGGCTTGACTTCGACGGAGAGGCCGATCCGCTTCGGCTCGCTTGGCGGCATGGTCATGACCTCGCAGTTGACTTAGAAAATGCGGCGACAAGAAGCGGCGCGCAAGAGGGCAGGCGGGGCGGCGACGGGATAGGGCGGTTCGCGTATCGTTATGCCATGCGCTGGCTCCGCTTCGCCGTCCTGTTGCTGCCGCTCGCCGTCACGGGATGCGGCCGGGCGACCGATAACGAGCAGCTTCGGCTCTGCCGGCAGGTAGCCGCGGTGCTGCATCCTGACGGCACCGCGATCCGCGAGCTTCGTGTCGCGCCGGCCCCGCTCGCGCGCTCGGGCGTGCGCATCGATTACGCGGCGCGCGAGCCGGGCACGCCCAGCCGGGTGCATTTCGTCGCCTGCGGCTTCGGCGGCACCACCTTCGAGCGCGACCGGCTCGATCTGGTGGCGGTCGAAACCGCCGAGGGCTTGGCTGGCGAGGCGCGGCTCCTTTATCTCAAGCGTTTCCTGGCGGAGGCCGAGCGCGAGGGCGGCGAGTCCCTCTCCCGGCAAGGCCTCTCGCAACTCCCCGCCGCCGTGGCCTATGCGCTGCAGCAACTCATCAACGCCATCGCGCTCGCCGCCGTCTACGCGCTCCTCGCGACCGCCTATTCGCTGATCTACGGGCTGGTCGGCCGGATCAATCTGGCGTTCGGCGAAATCGCCGTGCTCGGTGCCTATGGGGCGATCGGCGGCGTCGCGGCAGCCGTCGCGCTTGGCGTCGGCGATGCCATCGCGGGCCTCGCGCTCGCCTTCGTGCTGGCGGCAGCGATCTCGGCCGGCTGGAGCCTGTTGATCGGCCGTGTCGTGGTCGCGCCGCTGCACGCGCGTCACCGGCTCGGCCAGCCGATCCTGATCGCCACCGCCGCGGTCGCGCTTTCGGTGCAGGAGTTCCTGCGCATCTCACAAGGCGCGCGCGAGCGCTGGACGCCGCCGGTGTTCAATCAGCCGATCGCGCTCGCGCGCGCGGAGGATTTCGTCGTCACGGTCACGCCGATGCAGATCGTGGTGGCCGTTCTCGGGCTCGCGGCGGCGTGCAGCGTGCTGCTGCTGCTCGGGCGAACGCGCTTCGGCCGTGCGTGGCGCGCCTTCGCGGACGATCCCGGCACCGCGGCGCTTTTCGGCGTCGACGGCAAGCGGCTGCTTAGCCTCACGTTTCTGCTGGCCGGCCTGCTCGCGGGCCTGACCGGTTGGATCGTCGCCGCCTACTACGGCAACATCTCGTTCTCGATGGGCGCGATGCTCGGCCTCAAGGCGCTGGTCGCGGCCGTGGTTGGCGGCATCGGCTCGGTGCCGGGCGCGTTTCTCGGCGGGGTCGCGGTCGCGCTGATCGAGGCGATCTGGTCGGCCTATTTCGACATTTCCGCGCGTGACATTGTGGTGTTCTCATTGCTGATCGTGGTGTTCGTGCTGCGGCCCGGCGGGCTGCTCGGCTTTGCCGGGCCGAAGGCGCGGGATGTGTAGCCCGGATGGACCGGCTCGTCCGCCGAAGCTTTAGCGAAGGCGGAAGCGCAATCCGGGAGCAAGCTACATGCTGGCACGCACCGCGCACTCGATCGAGACAAGCAGCGTGATGGTTTCCTCCTCGTCGTCCATGGAATGGCCTTCCGCCAACCACGCGCGCACGTACGCCAGCATCGCGGCGGCGCCGCGCAGGGTTTGTGGCACGGTCGCGACCAACGATTCGAACGCATCGGACTCGAGGTCACCGAAATGGTTTTCGTCGGCACGGGCTTGCTTGAGCCGCTTCTTGGCGGCGCGCCGTGCCCCACGCGGGGCGTGCCACGCCTGCGTCTCGGCCACCGCCAGCGCATCGAGCACGGCGATGAACGCGCGATAGGCGCGAACGTGTGCCTCGATCGCCGCGAAGATGGGGTCGGGCGGCGCGGGTAGCCCGGATTGAGCGGAAGCGAAATCCGGGGACGGGAGAGCCGACGCAACGGCGGGAAGCAGGGGGACGGCCGGCAGCGCAAGCGCTGCAACCAGCGACCGGCGTGTGATAGAACGCGGCTCAGCCTTGGCCATGGACTGATCTCCGTGGCTGGGGTTAGGCCCGTCGCGGTGTTGGTAGCACCGGGGCGGGCCGCTTGTTGAATGTAGCGACTCTCTTTACACTCGATTCTCAATATTGTAAAGAGGGTTTCTATACAGTGTCGAAAGAGACCAAGAGCGCTCAGGTGAACCTGCGGCTGCAACCGTCGCTCAAGGAGGCCGCCGAAAAAGCCGCGGTCGATGATCACCGCTCGCTCACGTCGCTGATTGAAAAGCTGCTCGCCGATTATCTTCGCAAGAAGGGCTATCTGCCGAAGGCGTGACCAGCCGTAGGGTGGGCAAAGGCGCGTAGCGCCGTGCCCACGCGGGCCGATAAGTAAAAAGCGAAGAGTGTGGGGTCGTTTGCCTAGCCCTCCTGACGCTTGCTGAATGATCCTTGATGATGCGAGGAGGGACTCGTGGCAGCGCGCAGCTTCGGGAGCCAAGAGGGTGGTGGTTTCAACGACTTTTCAAAAGCTTTCAAAAAGAACCCTTCGATAGAAAATTACGTAAGATTGCGAAGGGAAAATCCGACGGCTGAAATTGAGGTAAGCGTACTTGGCGGTATAGACCCGCTTTTCTATATGGAGCCTGAACTGAAGCGCTATGGATTCGATCCCGATTTGATAGCAGGAACGCTGGACGCTGATCCGGACGCCATCAGCGAAATCTCTCTCCAGCTTATGGAAAGAATTATTGAGGCGCGAAAACGGGCTGAGGCCGGTGAGACTCACTTGGTAAGACGAGGGCTCGCAGTCCCCGACAAGCTAATTGACTGGATCATAAACTGCTCGCTTGATGCGCTAAGCTGGAACAACACTTTGGAAATTCCTCGCGACTTAATCGTACTCATTCGCGAGCGACTTGGCGGGGCAAATCCAGAATACAAGCAAGCAGCCCACGCACACGAACAGAAAGGCAATGCGGCGCTGATTGGTGGACAGCTCAAAGCACGTGGTATTACCCCGACGTTCAAGATGCTGGCCGATGCTCTTGGTGTGGCGCCGAGCACAGTAAAGCGATGGTTCGAGCCGGGTGAATTCGAGCGTGAGGTGGACTACTGGTCACGCGCATTCGACGCGGATGGCAAGATGATCCCATTCAATGAGCGTCAGAAATAGGCGTTGCACAGAAAATAAGGTGCGCAACACGACTTCGCCGAGCATCATCGAACCTAACACGCCACTTGTCGGCGGCCGAACCGGTGATGAGATGCAAAAACGAGAAAAACTTTCTGTACGTATTCCGTTCCTCGTAGAAGTGGTCGCTGAAGGACGTTGGGCGGTCGTTGCAGCGTCGGCGGCGGTCCTCGTTCTCCTTGTGGGCTGGCTTTAGGCCGAATGCGAGCGCTACTAAAGTATCCAAAGAGTGCGGAAGACGGAGTCAGCTAATGGCCGAGCTAGATCAGGCTGCCGAAGCACTTTGGGAAGTGCGGCCAGCGCCGTTGGTTGGAGGCAGGACCGAGCGACGTGATTTTGAAGTAAGGAAGCGAGGGATCGCAACGAAATTCATCGTGACGCTCCCGTGGAACGAGCGGCGCCCTGGCCGCGAGCAGGAGGAGTACTGCCGCGATGTGATTTTCCGTCTGATCCGTGAAATTGCGGCGCAAGAGACGTTGTCAATCCGTCGGTAGGTGCGGCGTGGAAAAAGGCGCGTAGGGCCGTGCTCCAAACAACTCGGTGGGCACGCTTCGCTTTGCCCATCCTACGCCGCTACGCGCTCGCTCTCAAAACGCCTTCGGCAATCCTGCCTGGCGTAAGATGCTGTTGGCAGTGTGACGGCTCGGAATGCCAATGGGCACCGCGAAATTTCGTTGCGTAATCGGGCTGTACCAGATTTCGTGGCTGCCCTTTCCTTGCCGCACGAAGTTGCATCCGGCGGCGCGCAGCAAGTCACGCAGCGCGCGGTCGAACTGCGGAGCCATTCAGGCGACCGGTTCGGCTTCGCGCAATGCGGTGATCTGCAAATAGAGCGACGCGGGATCGACCCCGGGGTGATTGTCCGGCAGCAGGTCGAGCGCCATCGCAGAAATCTTGGCAAGCAATCCATCGAGCGTCGGCGCGTCCGCGGCCGCTGGGATGTCGTCGCAATGGCCGCTCCAGACCGAGGCCTCGTCATCCCATGCGGCGGAAATCGTGAAGATCACCGGCTTTGTCATCTGCTGTTCCTTCGCGGACGATCTTATCATGTTCCGCACCAACCGGCGTTTGCATACTTATCAACAGTATATTCCTATCTATTGACAAAGATACCCATAGTAGCTTATACCCTAAGAACCTCGTCCGTTGAGGGGCGTCATCATGAGGCGTCGTGAGGCGGGACGAATTGGAGGAAGCGCCGGAGAACAGGCGGCTTCCTTCGGTGGCGGGCACCCGGCAATTCCGGGCCTTCGCCGGTGCGGCGCCCGCGGGCGTGCTGACGCACAGCACGCACCCGGGCGGCGTCGGGGCTCCGCCCGGAGGTACTATGGCCTCCCGCCAGGAGCTGGCTGACGATCGATGGGCACGTTTGCACCGTCGACGAAAGCGCGGCCCGCCGCCGTAGTGAGAACGCCGCAGCAGGGCGCCGAGAGGCGCGCCGGCCCCCGTCAGTGGCCGGTCATCTCTGGCCGAATTTCCGGAGATGGACCTATCCGCGAGGACGGTCACCGGGTGCGGCGCTTCCGCACCAGCGCCTGTCGGCGCTCTGCTCCCCTCAGGGGGAGCGCAAATGCCCGCCGAAGCCGAAGCAAGGGGAAGGCGGGAGCAAACCTCGGGCGCATACGCGCCGCGAGAACGAGCGGCTGTTGGGGTCCCCGGATTTCGCTAACGCTTCATCCGGGCTACGGTTATTCAATCGCACCTTCGGAGAAACATCGCGTGACCGTCACGCTCGCCGACATCGAGGCCGCACGGCGCACCATCGGCACGCAGGTGCTGCGCACGCCGATGCTGCCGGCGCCGAAGCTGTCCGAGCTGACCGGCACGCAGGTGTGGGTCAAATACGAAAACCTGCAGGTCACCAACTCGTTCAAGGAGCGTGGCGCGGTGGTGAAGCTCGCCACCTTGAGCGCTGCCGAGCGCGCGCGTGGCGTGATCGCGATGTCGGCCGGCAATCACGCGCAGGCGGTCGCCTATCACGCGCGCCGGCTCGGCATTCCGGCGACCATCGTGATGCCGGTCACGACGCCGTTCGTGAAGGTGGCGGCGACGCAAGCCTATGGCGCGACCGTCGTGCTCGACGGCGAGACCGTTTCGGATGCGCAGACGCGTGCCGAGCACATCGCCGCGAAGGATGCGCTCGTGTGGGTGCATCCGTACGATGACCTGCACGTGATCGCCGGGCAGGGCACCATCGCGCTGGAAATGCTCGAGGAGGCAGGCGACCTCGACGTGCTGGTGGTGCCGGTCGGCGGCGGCGGGCTGATTGCCGGCAACGCGATCGCTGCGCGCGGCATCAGGCCGGGAATCGAGATCGTCGGCGTGGAATGCGTGCTCTATCCCTCGATGTCCAACGCGCTGAAGGGCGAGGACCGTGCGGTCGGCGGGCCGACGCTGGCCGAAGGCATCGCGGTGAAGAATGTCGGCGCGCTGACCTTGCCGATCGTGCGCGCGCTGGTCTCGGACATCCTGCTGGTCGAGGAAGCGCAGCTTGAGCGCGCCGTGAACGCGTTTCTCACGCTGCAGAAGACGATGGCGGAAGGCGCCGGCGCGGCCGGCCTGGCGGCGCTGCTGGCAAACCCTACGCGCTTCAAGGGCCGCCGCGTCGGCCTCATTTTGTGCGGCGGCAACATCGATCCGCGCATTCTGGCGTCCATCATGGTGCGCGAATTGGAGCGCGAGAACCAGATCGTCTCGTTCCGCCTCACCATTCCGGACCGGCCGGGCGTGCTCGGCGTGATCGCGACGCGCTTTGGCCAGCTCGGCGCCAACATTCTCGAAGTCGAGCACAGCCGGCTGTTTCTCGATGTGCCGGCGAAGGGCGTCAAGGTCGACGTCACGGTCGAGACGCGCGACGCCGCGCATGCCGACGCGATCGGGCGTGCGCTCGCCGAGGACGGCTATCGCCCGCAGCGCATCGATGCCGGCGCGGCGATGGAGTGATTACTGCGGCGGGAAGCGGTCGTCGGTCGTCGGCACCGCGGTCCACACGCTCTGCGGCGCCGGACCGTCGGGGCGCGGGCGCGGCAGCGGCGGATCGCTGTTGCGCGGCCGGACAGCCGCGGTCTGCGTCGGCTTGCGCCGTGGCAACGGCGCGGAGCCGGAAATCGCCGGAACGGAGCTCTCCGCCACGTCTTCGACCGGCGGATCGGTGTCGGCGGGGGTCGCGAGCGCGGCGGGCGCCGAGGTTTCGGGCGGTGCGACCGGAGCTGGTTCGGGCGCCGGCGGCGGCGGCATCCAGCGGTCGGAGATCGCGTCCGCGGCGCGCGGCGCCGCCTCGGCTGTCACCGGAGCGGATGTTGCGGGCGGATCGGCGGCCGGCTGCGCCTTGGCGGGCGCGATCGTCGCCGAGCGCACCGGCGTGGGTGCCACCGGCGTGCTCTCGCGCGCGGCGAGCGCCATCGGCGCCATGCTGATGCGCGGGGCTTCGACGTATGAGCGGATGAACCAGACGATGGACCAGAAGGATCCGAGCACGGCAAGCACCGCAAGTCCGACCATCAGCACTTTCGTGCTGACCGACGTGCGGCGGATCTCGGCGTCGTCCCCAATCGTCATCGTATTGAACTGCGTCGATGACACAACTCACGGCATCATAGAGCAAGCCGCGGTTCCGCGAAAGGTCTATCGCGAGCGCTCAGCGGGCGGATTTCAGCTTCTCGGCCACCGCCGCCGCAAAGTAGGTCAGCACCCCGTCGGCGCCGGCGCGCTTGAACGCCACCAGGCTTTCCAGCATCGCGCGCTCGCCATCGAGCCAGCCGTTCGCCGCCGCCGCCTGAATCATCGAATACTCGCCCGACACCTGGTAGGCGAAGGTCGGCATGCCGAATGCGTCCTTCACGCGGGCCACGATGTCGAGATAGGGGAGGCCCGGCTTCACCATCACCATGTCGGCGCCTTCGGCGATGTCGAGCTCGACCTCGCGCAGCGCCTCGTCGGAATTGCCCGGATCCATCTGGTAGGTGCGCTTGTCGCCGGTGAGCGTCTTCGACGAGCCGACCGCGTCGCGGAACGGGCCGTAGAACGCCGAGGCATATTTCGCCGCATAGGCCATGATCTGCACGTCGGTGCGGCCGGCGGCATCGAGCGCGGCGCGGATTGCGCCGACGCGGCCGTCCATCATGTCGGAGGGCGCGATGATATCGCAGCCGGCTTCGGCCTCGCACAGCGCCTGACGGACCAGTACCTCGACGGTCTCGTCGTTGACGATCTCGGTGCCGCGCATCAGTCCGTCGTGGCCGTGGCTGGTGTAAGGATCGAGCGCGACGTCGCACAGGATGCCGATGTCGGGCACTTCCTTCTTGATGGCGCGGATCGCCTGGCAGACCAGGTTTTCCGGATTGAGCGCTTCGCTGCCGTCCTCGTCGCGCAGCTTCGGGTCGGTGTAGGGGAACAGCGCGATGCACGGGATTTCAAGTTCGGCCGCGCGCACCGCCGCGCGCACCGCCTGATCGACCGAGAGCCGCTCGACGCCCGGCATCGAGGCGACCGGCACGCGCGCGTTCGCGCCCGCGACGACGAACAGCGGCCAGATCAGGTCGTCGGCGGTGAGCACGTTCTCGCGCACCATGCGGCGCGCCCATTCCGCCTTGCGGTTGCGCCGCATGCGGGTGGTGAGTTCGAGCGGCGTTGGGGGCGCGGGCGCCTCAACGGGGCGCAAGCGGGCACCGGCTTCGATCGGGCGGCCGTATTTGATGGCCATTGCTTTCACCATTCGTCATTGCCGGGCTTGACCCGGCAATCCATCATCTGGTCTGGAACGATTCAAACCAGATGGACCCCCGGGTCAAGCCCGGGGGTGACGAGAACGCCGCATGGACTTCGAACTCTCCGAAGAGCAGCGCGCCATTCAGGACACCGCGCGGGACTTTGCGCGCGCCGAAATGATGCCGTACGCGAAGGATTGGGACGAGAATTCCACCTTCCCGGTGGACACGCTGCGCAAGGCGGCGGCGCTCGGCTTCGGCGGCATTTACGTGAAGGAAGACGCCGGCGGCTCGGACCTCACACGGCTCGACTCCACGATCATCTTCGAGGAGCTGGCGCAGGGTTGCACCTCGACCGCCGCCTACATTTCGATCCACAACATGTCGGCCTGGATGATCGACGCGTTCGGCGGCGACGCGCAGCGCAAGCGCTTCCTGCCGAAGCTTGCCACCATGGAGCATTTCGCGAGCTATTGCCTGACCGAGCCGGATTCTGGCTCCGATGCCGCGAGCCTGAAGACCCGCGCGGTGCGCGACGGCGACCATTACGTGCTCAACGGCGCCAAGGCGTTCATTTCCGGCGGGGGCGTCTCCGATATTTACGTGTGCATGGTGCGCACCGGCGAAGGCGGGCCGCGCGGCATCTCGTGCATCGTGGTCGAGAAGGGCACGCCGGGGCTCTCCTATGGCGCGCAGGAGAAGAAGCTCGGCTGGAAGTCGCAGCCGACCGCGATGGTGAATTTCGAGAACTGCCGCGTGCCGGCGGCGAACTTGATCGGCGCGGAGGACCAAGGCTTCAAGATCGCGATGGCGGGGCTCGATGGCGGGAGGCTCAACATCGCGGCCTGCTCGGTCGGCGGCGCGCAGTTCTGCCTCGACCGCACGGTCGCGTACATGCGCGAGCGCAAGCAGTTCGGGACGCGGCTCGCGGACTTCCAGGCGCTCGCGTTTCGCGTCGCCGACTACGCGACCGAACTGCAGGCCGCGCGCCTGATGGTGCACCACGCGGCGAGCGCTGTGACGAACAAGACGCCGGGCGCGACGCGGCTTGCCGCGCAGGCCAAGCGTTTCGCCACCGATGTGGGCTTCGAAACCGTCAACGGCTGCCTGCAATTGCACGGCGGCTACGGCTATCTGCGCGATCATCCGATCGAGCGCGTGCTGCGCGATGTGCGCGTGCATCAGATCCTCGAGGGCACCAACGAGGTGATGCGGCTGATCGTGAGCCGCGAGATTCTGGGCAACTGATTACGCGGCGGGGCGCCGCCGCGTCGGTTCCTCGTCGGTTGCCGTCGGTGTCGTCGGCGATGCGGCAGGCGGCGCGCGCCAGCGCTTCATCAGCGCCGAGACGATACTGATTGGCGGCGCGACAACTTCGCCGGTCATCAGTTTTGCGCCGCCCTTGCGCCTGACCAGGTTCACCTTGCGCTCGTGGAAGGCTTCAAGCTCGGGCCGATGGCCCACGCTAATGATCGCGGTTTTCGGCAGCCGCTTGGCCAAGGCATTCATCAGCATCGCCTGGCTTTCGGGATCGAGCGCCGAAGTCGCTTCGTCCATCACCACGATGTCGGGCTCGTGCAGGAACAGGCGTGCGAACGCGAGCCGCTGCTGCTCACCGCCGGACAGTGTGCGGTCCCATTTGGCTTCCTTGTCGTCGAGCTTTTCGATCAGGTGTTCGAGACCGACCGCTTCGAGCGCCTCGGTGATCTCCTTGTTGTCGAAGTCCTTCGCCTGACGCGGATAGGTCGTGGCGCGGCGCAAGGTGCCGAGCGGGATGTAAGGCTTCTGCGGCATCAGGAACATCTTGGCGCCGGGCTTCAGCGTGATCTCGCCTTCGCCCCATGGCCACAGCCCCGCGATCGCACGCACGAGCGTGCTCTTGCCGGTGCCGGATTCGCCCGCCACCAGCACCCGCTCACCGAACTGCACGGTGACGTCGGCATCGTCCACCACCACGGTGCCGTCGCTGAGCGCGACCGACACGTCGCGCAGCCGGATGGCGGCGCCCTCATCCTCGCCCCGGCTGATCGCGCCGACCTGGCTGTCTTCGACGTGGTCGAGCGCGTCGATCGCGACCAGCAGATTGGAGGCACGCCGCGCGGACGCGGTCCATTCGGCGAGGCGCGGATAGTTGTCGACGATCCAGTTGAAGGCGTACTGCACCTGGATGAAGGCGGCTGCCGCCTGCATCACGGTGCCGAGCGTCATCTCGCCCGCGAGATACTTCGGCGCGCACAGGATGATCGGGATCACCGAGGCGATGATGTAGTTGCCGTGCGACACGAACATCGTGCGCATGTATTGACCGGCCATCGTCGCCCAGGTGACGATGACGTTGCCGAGCAGCTTGTCGAGGCCTGCGCGTTCCTCCTTCTCGCCGCCGAGGATCGCGATGCTCTCGCCATATTCGCGCACGCGCGTGAGCGCGAAACGAAACTCGGCCTCGACCTGATTTTTCCGTTCGGCGGTCGGAACGAAGCTGCTGGCAATCATCATCATCAGCCCGCTGATGATGATGCAGTAGATGACGACCGCGATGACCAGATAGCCCGGAATATAGAACTCCGAGCCGCCGAGACCGATGGTCAGGCTGCCGCCGACCGACCACAGCACGCCCATGAACGTCACGGACGTCAGCACCGCGCTCAGGATGCCGACGGCGAAATCGACCGGCTGCTCGGTCGCGATGCGGATATCGTCGGCAATGCGCGCCTCGGGATTCTTGTGGTCGCCCTCGATCAGGTTGAGCTGGTAATAGCGCCCCTTTGCGAGCCAACGCGTGATCGTGTGCTCGGTCAGCCACGCGCGCCAGCGCCGCTGCATGCGCATCCGCGCGTAGACGACACATACCGCGACCGCGATGCTGCCGGCTGCCAGCGGGATGAAGATCATCGCCTGGCGCAGAACCGTCGCGCTGTCCTTCTTCTCCAGCGCGTCGAAAATCGCCTTGTTCCAGAGGTTTAGTTGATACGAAAAAATGAGCTGCCCGACCACCAGCGCGATCAGGCACGCGGTCATCAGCCAGGCGACCTTCCAGCTCTTCGGGTGAGACCAGAACCCCTGCGCGGTGTGCCAGAAACGCCGGACCAAGGGTTTTGCCTGCTCGCGCTCGACAGACGTGCTGTTCTCGATCTTCTTACGCTTGGCCATAAAAACCTTGTTCCCGCCGTGACTTAGCAATGTTCCACTGGAGATAACGCGGCAAAGTTCCAAAAGTTCAGCCCTTAAGCCGGGCTGCTGCCACCCGACCGAGCACACCGGTCGGCGAGTTGTCGATCTTCAAGCGATCCTCTACCCAACTCACATGGATTCTCCGAGGCCCGACATCCTGTTCGAGCGCCGCGGCGCCGCGGGCATCGTCACGCTCAATCGGCCGAAGGCGCTCAATGCGGTGACCCACGACATGGTGCGCGCGCTCGCGCGCCAGCTTGATGCCTGGGCGAACGATGCGGCGGTAACGCGCGTCGTCATCACGGCTGCGGGCGAGCGGGCGTTTTCGGCCGGCGGCGACATCCGCGCGCTATATGAACTCGGCCGCGCCGGGCGGCAGACCGAGATGCTGACCTTCTGGCGCGACGAGTATCCGCTTAACACGGCGATCAAGCTTTACCCCAAGCCGTACGTGGCGCTGATCGACGGTATCGTGATGGGCGGCGGTGTCGGCGTGTCGGTGCACGGCTCGCATCGCGTCGCGGGCGACCGGTTTTCGTTCGCCATGCCGGAGGTCGGGATCGGATTTTTCCCTGATGTCGGCGCGACCTGGTTTCTGCCGCGCATGCCGGGCGAGCTTGGCACGTGGGCTGGCCTGACCGGCGAGCGGATGAAGACCGCCGACGCGCTCGCGGCCGGGATCGCGACGCATCATGTGCGCTCGGAGCGCTTTACCGATCTCGCCGATGCGCTGTGCGGTAATGTCCCGGTCGATGCCATCCTCCGGGCTTTCGCCGAGCCGGCAGGCGAGGGGCCGGTCGCGGCACGGCGCGCTACGGTCGACCGCCTGTTCGCCGGCGACCGCGTGGAGGATATTCTCGGCCGGCTGGACGCCGAGACGGGCGCCGATGCCGAGTGGGCGAAGGCAACCGCGGCGGCGATCCGCACGAAATCGCCGTTGAGCCTCAAGCTCGCGTTGGCGCAGATGCGGCGCGGGCGGCACTGGTCGTTCGAGGATTGCATGCGGGCCGAATTCCGCATCGTGTCACGCATCGTGCACGGGCATGATTTCTACGAAGGCGTGCGCGCGGTGATCGTCGACAAGGACAACGCGCCCCGCTGGCAGCCGGTCACGCTCGGCGAAGTGAACGACGCTGACGTCGAACGGCATTTCTCCCCGCTCGGCGCGGATGAACTGGTGTTGCCATGACGGACCAGACCGGCGCGCTCGAAGCGCCGAAGCCCGACAAGCGCCCAAAGGGATGGACGCGGCGGCTGGTGCTGTTCCTGCGCATCATGGCGGCGGTCTCGATGGCCAAGGGCCTGTATCACTGGTCGCTGGTGCTCGGCATGGGCGACGGGGAGGGCTCGACGTTCGAGCAGGCGAGCATGCCGTGGCAGGCGGCGACCATCTTCTTTGCGGTGATCGATCTCGTCGCGGCGGTCGGGCTGTGGCTTGCGGCCGCGTGGGGCGGCGTGGTGTGGCTCACCGCCTCGATCTCAATGGCGGCGATCGAGCTGTTCTTCCCGCAGGTCTATGGCGGGCGCATCTGGATCGCGATCCCGGAGTTCATCGCGATCGCGATCTATATCGCGCTTGCCTTGATGGCGGGGCGCGAGCGGCCGGATTAGCTCCTATTCGACGCGGCGCAGGAACGTGCGTTCCTCAGCCATGATGAATTGCTCCTTCTCGGCGAACTGGAAAGTCGCCACGCCGTCCTTGTCCCGGCGCAAACGCGCCCGATAGGTTTCATAGGCGGCGAGGCTCTCGAACGAGATCAGCGCAAAGGCGATGTTGTTAGTCCCCTCGTGCGGCATCCAGTAGCCGACGGGGTCGCCGCCGCATTTCGGGATGATGTCAAGCCAGCGCTTGGCGTAGACCTCGAACGCATCGCGTTTGAAGGGATCGAGCTGGTAGCGGATGAAAACCGTGATCGTCATGGTGCGTCTCCTGTTTCAGAGCAGCATGCCGCGTCGCGGCGCGTCCATGTTTCGGCCACGGCCGTACCGACACGTATGCACGCCGGTCTGGGCTGGAGTGCTTCCAGTCTGTCTTGCCCGGCAAAACTGAAAGGCGCACGCTTCGCCATCCGGCAACAACCGGGACAGGGAGGGGCGCATGACGGACGGTTTTGGCCGCCGCGATTTCCTGAAAGGTGCCGTCGCGGGTAGCGCGGTGGCCGCCACCACACCAGCACTGGTCGAACACGCGCAGGCACAGCCCGCCGCCGCTGCGGCGACGTCCGCAACGCCGGGTTATGCGTTTCTGAACCTGGACGAAGCCGCGTTCGTGGAGGCGCTGGTCGATCACATGGTGCCGGCCGACGACCTGACGCCGAAGGGCACTGACATCGGCATCAATGTCTACATCGACCGCGCCCTGGGCGGCGCGTGGGGGAAGGGCGATCGGCTCTACATGCAAGGCCCGTGGAAGCCTGGCGTGCCCAGCCAAGGCTATCAATTGCCACTGACGCCCGCCCAGCTTTATCGCGCCGGTATCGAGGCGACGAATGCGCATTGCCGCAAGACGTACGGCAAGACATTCGACCGGTTGAGCGAACAACAGCGCGAAGAGGTGCTGGCCGGGCTTTCGACCGCGAAGATCACGTTCGAGGGCGGACTTCCGGTTCGCGTGTTCTGGACAACGCTCTATCAGACCGTGATGGAGGGCATGTTTTCCGACCCGATCTACGGCGGCAACCGCAACAAGGCCGGCTGGAAGCTGATCGGTTTTCCCGGGGCGGTCGCGGTGCATCGCGAGAACGTGGAGAAATACAAGGACAAGAAATTCCCCGCCGATGCGCCTCTTGGCATTTCGGACATGAGTTGAGGGACGGAGATGGTCACGAAACTCAAGGAAGTCGATGTCGTCGTGGTCGGGCTCGGCTGGACCGGCGGAATTTTGAGCAAAGAACTCGCCGAAGGGGGACTGAGGGTCGTCGCGCTGGAGCGCGGCGCGATGCGCTCGACCGAGAAAGACTTCGCGGTGCCGAACATCCGCGACGAGCTGCGCTACGTCGTGCGTCATGATCTGATGCAGAACACCGCGCGCGACACCATCACGGTGCGCAACAATCCCGCACAGGAGGCGCTGCCGATGCGGCGTCTCGGCTCGTTCCTGCCGGGCGAGGTGGTCGGCGGCTCGGCTGTGCACTGGAGCGGGCACACGTGGCGCTGGACCGACATGGAGTTCAAGGTCCGCTCGAACTACGAGGAGCGATACGGCAAAAGCTTCATACCCGCCGACATGACGATCCAGGACTGGGGCATCACCTACGCGGAGCTCGAGCCCTATTACGACAAGTTCGAATACACGGCGGCGATCTCCGGCAAGGCCGGCAACATCAACGGCGCGATTCAGCCGGGCGGAAATCCCTTCGAAGCCCCGCGTGCGCGCGAATACCCGCTACCGCCGCTGACGCCGATCCTGGCGAGCGAGATGTTCACAGCTGCCGCGAAGAACAACGGCTACCACCCGTTCCCGCGGCCGTCCGCGAACGCGTCGCGCGCCTACACCAATCCGGATGGATCGAAATACGGTGCGTGCCAGTATTGCGGCTATTGCCAGCGTTTCGGCTGCGAGGCGAACGCGAAAGGCTCGCCGCACATGACGGTGATCCCGATCGCGCTGAAGAATCCGAATTTCGAGCTGCGCACCCATTCGTGGGTGACCAAGGTGCTGAAGGATTCCGACGGCAAGCGCGTCACCGGCGTCACCTACACCAATGTGCTCAACGGCGAGGAATTCGAGCAGCCTGCCGGCATGGTGCTGCTGTGCGCCTACGCGATCAACAACGTGCACCTGATGCTACTCTCAGGCATCGGGCAGCCGTACGACCCGACCGCCCAGACCGGCGTGATCGGCAAGAACTACTGCTACCAGACCGGTGCGACCGCCACGTTGTTCTTCGAAGGCAGGCACTTCAACCCGTTCATCAACGCGGGCGGCTCGAACGCCACGATCGACGACTTCAACACCAACTGGAATTTCGATCGCGGGCCACACGGCTTCGTCGGTGCCTACAATGTCGCGGGCGGCTTCAACACCGTGCTGCCGATCGGATACCGGCCGGTGCCGAGCGGCACGCCCCAGTGGGGCAAGGAATGGAAGGCCGCGACCGCGAAATGGTACCAGACCGCGATGACCATCAGCGCGAGCGGCAGCGTGATGGCGAACCGCAACAACTACTACGATCTCGACCCGACCTACCGCAACGCGTTCGGCCAGCCGCTGATGCGCATGACGTTCGATTACCAGGCGAACGAGCACAAGATGGGCCAGCACGCCGCGCAGGTGGTCAACGACATCGCGAAATCGATGAACCCGACGCGGCTCAATCCGGCGGCGGCCCGCACGCAGCCGTGGACCGTGGTGCCGTACCAGTCGACGCACAACACCGGCGGCACCATCATGGGCACCAATCCGCGCGAGAGCGCGGTGAACAAGTATCTGCAGAGCTGGGATTGCCACAACCTGTTCGTGGTCGGCGCGAACGTGTTCGCGCACAACGCCTCGTACAATCCGACCGGACCGGTCGGCGCGCTCGCGTACTGGACCGCGGACGCGATCAAGAACCGCTACGTGAAAAATCCCGGGCCGCTGGTGGCCGCATGAAGCCGGCGAGTTTGGCAGCCGTGCTGTGCGTGCTTGCGGCGGCGGGTGCGCATGCCGACGGCGACGCTGCGCGCGGCGAGAAGCGCTTCGAGGAGTGCGTGGCGTGCCACGCGCTCGCGCGTGGGGCCGAGAGCGTGGGCCCGAGCCTCTACGGCGTGTTTGGCCGCAAGGCGGGCGAGGGCGGCGAGTTTCGCTATTCGCCTGCGCTCAAGCGCAGCGGCATCACGTGGGACGAGCACACCATCGAGACGTTCATCGCCGATCCGCAGGCGGTCGTGCCCGGCAACCGCATGCCGTTCGCAGGCGTCACCGATGCGGCCGCGCGGGCCGACCTGATTGCTTATTTGGTCAAGACGTTTAAGTGACTTGAGTAGCCCGGATGGAGCGCAGCGTAATCCGGGACCCCGGGTTTCGCTTCGCTTCACCCGGGCTACGGGAGGAAACGCATGGCACGGATCGGATTCATCGGGCTCGGCAACATGGGCCTGCCGATGGCGCAGAACCTGATCAAGGCCGGCCATCAGGTCGAGGGTGTCGATGTCAGCCAGGCGGCGACCGACAAGCTCAAGGCGGCGGGCGGCGCGGTCGCCGAGACCGCGAAGATTGCGGCCGCGCGCGGCGATGTGGTCATCACCATGCTTCCGGCGGGGCAGCATGTGCGCGATGTTTATCTCGGGCCGGGCGGCATCGTCGAGAATGCCAACGCCGGCACCTTGCTGATCGACTGTTCCACCATCGACGTCGAGACCGCGCGGGCGGTCGCGGCTGCCGCGGAGGAAAAGGGCCTGCTGATGCTCGATGCGCCGGTGTCCGGCGGCGTCGGCGGCGCCACCGCCGGTACGCTCACCTTCATGGTGGGGGGAAGCGAACGCGCTTTTCTGCGCGCGGAATCCATCCTGCAACAGATGGGCAAGACGATCGTGCACGCGGGCGGCGCGGGCAACGGGCAGGCGGCCAAGATCTGCAACAACATGATCCTCGGCATTTCGATGATCGCGGTGTCGGAGGGCTTCGTGCTGGCCGAGAAGCTCGGGCTCGACAAGCAGAAGCTGTTCGATATCGCGTCGAAGTCGTCCGGCTCGTGCTGGTCGATGGTCAATTACTGTCCGGTACCGGGACCGGTGCCGACGTCGCCCGCGAACCGCGACTATCAGCCGGGCTTCACCGCCGCGATGATGCTCAAGGATCTCGCGCTGGCGCAGGACGCCGCGAACGCGGCGGGCGCAGCGACCCCGATGGGCGCTGAGGCGGCCGCGCTCTACCGCCTCTACGCGGGGCAGGGGCAGGCGCACAAAGATTTTTCCGGAATCGTCAATTTCATCCGGGGTGGTGCGTAAATTCTCTCCGCTCATTCCCGCGCAAGCGGGAATCCAGAGCCAAAGAACTGGGTCCCCGCTTTCGCGGGGACGAGCGGGATGGTTGGTTGGCCGCAATCCGTTCCCGGACTGTCCGGTACCGTTTCGCGCGTGATGCGACTTTCGCGCAAATGATGTTTCGTGTTGAGACAAATGCGCGCGAATCCGGGCGGTCAAGGTGAACGGGTCGTAACGAATCCTGATTGCATTCGACACGCAATCGTTCGTTCACCGTCCCGAATAAACTCTATGTTTATCCTGCAATTTAAGCTGATCTTAGATCATGCGCCGTAGTTTGCGGATCACAAGGCGCGGGGAAACAGGGCCCCGTGACCAACAAAAACATGCCAAGTCAAACAGGGGCGTCATGATGAAATCCGTCGCGAAGGCGATCGAGCCGGCAGACCGTCAGGCCCGGTTCGATCACATCCAGCCGCACTACCTCGAAGCCTTGACGCTGATCGAGCGGCTGCATCGCCGGCTTCTCGACGTCATCAAGGACGAGTTCGATCGCAAGGGCCGCGCCGACATCAACGCCGTGCAGGCGTTGCTGCTGTTCAACATCGGCGACAAGGAGCTGACGGCGGGCGAGCTGCGCACGCGCGGCTATTATCTCGGCTCGAACGTGTCGTACAATCTGAAGAAGCTCGTCGAGATGGGCTTCCTCGATCACCAGCGTTCGCGCGTCGACCGCCGCTCGGTTCGCATCAAGCTGACCGAGAAGGGCGCCAGCGTATGCGAGACGGTGCGCGCGCTTTACGAAAAGCACGTGCGCACGGTCGAGCAGGTCGGCGGCATCGCGGCGGACGAGTTCGCGGTGCTGAACAAGGCGCTGCATCGGCTCGAGCGCTTCTGGACCGATCAGATCCTGTATCGGCTGTAAGCCGGCCGCACGGATGCATTCACCGCCCGGTGCGCAAGCGCCGGGCGGTTTTGCTTTTGGACGCTGAATTCAAATGGAACTTTTCGCCGACGCCCAAGTTCCCTCCCCGAAGAGGAGAAAACCATGAGCGTCGGCACCATCATCCTGATCATTCTCATTATCGCGCTGCTAGGCGGATTCAGCGGCATCGGCGGCGGGCCGTTCTACGGCACCGGCTACTACGGTGGCGGCGGGTTAGGCCTCGTCATCGTGATTCTGCTGATTCTCGTGCTGATGGGCCGCATCTAGGCCCCATGGCAAAGAATCCGGACGACAAAGACCAGACGCTGCCACAGTCGCAAGGCGAGAAGGAAAAACCCGAACGGCCGGGCAAGGGCAGCAAGCCGCAGAACCAGGGCGACCGGCCATAGCCTTGTAGCCCGGATGAGCGAAGCGATATCCGGGAATGTCGGCCCCGCATGTCGCTGCGCTCATGCGGGCTACGCGCTCGAACCGCTCAACCTACTTCGCGTAGCCCTGCGAGCGCAGCCAATCGATGCGGCGGCTGCCGGACAGCCACTCGTCAACGTCGGCCTTGCTTTTGAGGCCCTTGATGACGGCGGTCTCGACGCCCGGACACTCGGCGATGATCTGCCAGTCGTCCGCGGCAATGCGTTCCATCTTGAATGTGACTCGGGGTTTTTTGGCCATACCGCCTTATGCAGGGCTTTGAGAACAAATCAAAGGGGCCTATGAGGCATCCTCAGCCGCGGGCGAGAATAACCAGCAAGGTCAGGGACAATTGATGGCTGCCGACGACCAGAAATCGAAGCCGAAGGAGAAGGCCCCGAAGGAGCCAAAGGAAAAGACGTCGAGCGAGCCTAAGGAAAAGACGCCGGTCGAAGCAAAGCCCGATGCGAAGGTGGAGGCGCCCAAGAATTACAGCAGGGGCGAGGGCCAGAAGGCGGTGACGCAAGCCTACAAAGATAACTGGAACGCGATTTTCGGGAAGAAGAAGAAAAAGCGCTGAGGGGGGCTTTCCATCGTAGCCCGGATGAAGCGAAGCGAAATCCGGGAATCCGCCCCCGCATTGCGCTGCGCTCCATGCGGGCTACGGTTCCGGCCGCGTTGAGAGAACAGTGCTGCCGTGGTAATCGAGCCGCCATGTCCGGAAGCCGGAACCCGAGCAATCTAACCCGCCGCCACATCCTCCGCTCCCTCGCGGCCAGCGCCGCGTCGCTCGCCGCCACGCGCGCGTTCGCCCAATCCGACGACCCGCTGCAGCAACTGATCCAGCAGAACCAGCGCGGCGGCCTCGGCGAAAGCTTCGACTCCACCTCGCGCACCATCGCGATGCCGAAATCATCGCTGCCGACGCTCTCGCCCGCGACCGTCCAGACCACCGAGCTTGCGGTCGCGCGCTACGAGAAGATCGCCACGGAGGGCGGCTGGCCGATGGTGCCGGTGAACGACCGGCTGCGCACCGGCGTGCGCAATCCGGCGGTGCCCGTGTTGCGCCAGCGGTTGACGCTTTCCGGCGATCTCGATCCGAGCGCGGTCGAGAACGACGTCTACGATAGCTATGTCGACGCGGCGGTGAAGCGCTTCCAGGCGCGGCACGGCATCTCGGCAGATGGCCGGCCGGGCGCGTTGACCATGAAGGCGCTGAATGTCCCCGCCGAACAGCGCCTTTCCCAACTCAAGACCAATCTCGCGCGGCTGCGCGCGTTGGACACCAAGGGCGCGTCGCGCTTTGTCGTCTGCAACATTCCGGCCGCGCAGCTCGAGGCGATCGAGAATGGCACGGTGATGTCGCGTCACATCGCGGTCGCCGGCAAGCCGGACCGGCCGTCGCCCGAGCTGAACAGCAGGATCGTCGAGATCAATTTCAACCCGTTCTGGACCGTGCCGGTGTCGATCGTGCGCAAGGACCTGATCCCCAAGATGCAGGCCGAGCCGGACTATCTCACGCGCTACGGTATCCGCATTTTCGACCCGAAGAACAACGAGCTCACGCCCGCACAGGTGAACTGGTTCTCCGAAGAAGCCGTGAACTACAGGTTCAAGCAGGACCCGGGCGAAAAAAATTCTCTCGGCACCATCCGCATCAACTTCCCAAGTGCCCACGGCGTCTACATGCACGATACGCCGTACAAGAACCTGTTCGGCGACGACGTGCGCTTCGACTCCTCGGGCTGCATGCGCATTCAGAACGTGCGCGATCTCGTGGTGTGGCTCTTGTCCGAGACTTCGGGCTGGTCGCGCATCGAGATCGAGGATGTGATCAAGTCCGGCGCGCGCACCGACGCGAAGCTCAAGCCGCAGGTGCCGCTGCATTGGGTCTACATCACCGGCTGGGCGACCGCGGACGGTGTCGTCCAGTTCCGCGACGACATCTACAATCGCGACGGGCTCAATCCGCCTGCTGCCGCGTCGCGCGGCTAGCGTTCGCCGCATGCCCGAAGCAAAGCCTCGCGGGGGCCTGTGGGGCAACGCCTATCTCCTGCTCGCGCTCGGCAGCCTGTGCTGGTCCGGCAATCACCTGATGGGCCGCGCGATCGCGGGCCACGTTCCGCCGCTCGCGATCACGACGCTGCGCTGGCTGCTCGCCGCCGCGGTGCTGTTCCCGTTCATCCACGGATATCTCGCCCGCGACTGGCCGCTGATCCGCCGCCATTTCGGCGTGCTGGTCTATCTGGCGCTGATCGGCGGGGCGGTGTTCGGGGCGCTGCAATTCGTCGGGCTGCAGCTCACCACCGCGCTCAACGTCTCGGTGATGAACTCGCTTGGCCCCGTGTTCATCGCCGTCGCCAGCGCCGTGATGTTCGGCGACCGGCTGACCCGGGGGCAGCTCGCCGGGATCGTCATCTCGCTCTTCGGCGTGCTGGCGATCATCAGCAAGCTCGATCCGGGCGTGCTGACGCATTTCGCGTTCAACCTCGGCGACATACTGATCCTGATCAACCTGGTGCTGTGGGCGGTGTATTCGGCGTCGCTGCGCTGGCGGCCGAAAATTCACCCCCTGAGCTTCATGTTCGTGTTCTGCCTGATCTCCGGCGTCGCGATGCTGCCGGCGTTTTCCTGGGAATATTCGACCGGCTTCGTGCTGCAGCCGACGCTGCTGACGTTCTCGGCCATCGTGTTCGTCACGATCTTCTCCACCATCGTCGCTTTTGCGTCGTGGACGCGCGGCGTCGAACTGATCGGCCCGAACCGGGCCGGGGTGTTCCTGCACCTCATTCCGATCTTCACGGCGCTGTTGACCGGCGTGCTGCTCGGCGAGCCGCTGATGGGCTATCATGTGGTCGGCTTTGCGCTGATCCTCACCGGTGTGTGGTGCGCGGCGCGGGGGTAACGATGACCATCGACGCCATCGATTGCGACGTACACCCGACCGTGACCGGCAATGACATCCTGTTGCCGTATCTGGAAACCTACTGGCGCGACTCGGTGGAGGAGCGCGGCATGGGTTCGCTCGAATCCGCCGCCTATCCGCCGAACGCCCCGATCACCGCGCGCCCGGATTTTCGCGGGGCTAACGGCTACGCGGCGACCGACGCGGGCGAGCTCGCGCGCCAGGTATGCGACCGCTGGGGCGCGAGCCACGCGATCCTCAATTGCCTCTACGGCGTGCAGCTCATCTACAACGAGGACATGGCGCGCGCGTTCACCAGCGCGCTGAACGACTGGATCGTGAAGGAATGGCTCGACCGCGATTCGCGCCTGCGCGCCTCGATCGTGATCCCGATGCAGAATGTCGAGTATGCGGTCGACGAGATCGAGCGCTGCGCCAAGGACCGCCGCTTCGTGCAGATCCTGGTGCTGGCGATGCAGGAAACACCGCTCGGGCGGCGCCACAACTGGCCGATTTTCGCAGCGGCCGAACGGCATGGCCTGGCGGTCGGCATCCATGCGGGCTCGAACTACCGCAATCCGGTGACGTCGCTCGGCTGGCCGACGTCGTATGTGGAGGATTACACCAGCCAGAGCCAGGGCTTTCAGAGCCAGGTCGCGAGCCTGATCACCGAGGGCGTGTTCGCCAAGTACCCCAAGCTGAAGGTGGTGCTGATCGAATCGGGCGTGACCTGGCTGCCGGCGTTCCTGTGGCGCTTCTCGAAATTCTGGCGCGGCGCGCGCACCGAGGTGCCGTGGGTCGACCGGTCGCCGTCCGAAATCGTGCGCGACCATTTCCGTCTCACGATCCAGCCGTTCGACGGCCCGTCCGGCCCGGACGATGTGGAACGCATCGTCGAACATCTAAGATCGGACGATATGTTGTTGTTTTCCTCGGATTTTCCCCACTGGCAGTTCGACGGCGACGAGCGCATCCCGAAGGGAATTCCTGATAGGTTACGGCGCAAGATACTGGTGGAGAATCCGCTTGCGACGTATGATCGGCTCAATCCATCTCCCGCCGAGGGGAGTCGAACATGAACATCGAAGTCCGCCAGCCCGCCCGCGCGCAGAAGACGCGTTACGGCATCGTCGATTGCGACATCCATCCAAAGCTGCTGATCGAGGATTACCGCAAACACTTGTCCAATCAGTGGTGGTCGTATCTGCAGACCTACGGGCTCCGCCCGCGCCACGGCTTCACCAAGGCCTATCCGATGCCGAAGATCACGCCGCAGGCGGCGCGGCGCGATGCCTGGCCTCCCGGCGGCGGCATGCCGGGCAGCGATCTCGGCTTCATGCGCGAGCAGTTGCTCGATCTCTACGACATGGACTATGGCATCCTGAACCCGCTGCAGCCGACAGCGCAGGGCGACCAGAATCCCGAATTCTCCGCCGCGATGGCGTTCGCCGCGAATGAGCAGCAGCTCGAGAAGTGGACCTCGCGCGAGAAGCGGCTGAAGGCGTCCGTCGTGGTGCCGTACGAAAATCCCGAAGCCTCCAAGGCCGAGATCAAGCGCCGCGCGGGCGACAAGAACTTCGCACAGGTGTTCATGCTCAGCCGCACCGCGGAAGCGCACGGGCGGCGGCGCTACTGGCCGATCTACCAAGAGGCGGTCGAGGCGGGCCTGCCGGTCGGCATTCATGTGTTCGGCTATGCGGGCTGGCCGCTGACCAATTCGGGCTGGCCCTCGTTCTACATCGAGGAGATGACCGAGCACGCGACCGGCCAGCAGGCGGTGGTCGCCAGCATGATCTTCGAAGGTCTGTTCGAGCAGTATCGCGATCTTAAAGTGGTGCTGATCGAATCCGGCTTCGGCTGGCTGCCCGCGCTCGGCTGGCGGCTCGACAAGCACTGGGAGCGCATGCGCGACGAAGTCCCGCACGTAAAGCGGCCGCCGTCGGAGTACATCCGCGAGCATTTCTGGGTCTCAACCCAGCCGATGGAAGAGGCCGAGGACCCCGAGCACGTGATCGACGCGATGCGCTGGATCGGCTTCGACCGCATTCTGTTCGCGAGCGACTACCCGCACTGGGATTTCGACGATCCGGTGCTCGCGCTGCCGCCGAGCCTGACCGAGGAGCAGCGGCGGATGATCTATTCGGGCAACGCGAAGAAGCTCTACGGGCTTGCATAAGGGCGTTTACACCCGTCTTCGAGAGCAATCAGGGCACGTCAGCCTTTTGGCTGGCGCATCCCGGATCGAAGTCGCTGGACGCGACCGGCCATAACTTGACGCCGGTCTGCTTTTTGAGGGCCGCGGCGTCCGGCAGGCCGGACAGGAATTCCTCTTGGGTGAGCCGCTCGATCTCGGCGATCGTGTGCATGAACCTGCCTGGGTCGTACGGCCGCTTGCTGTAGGACGGATGGGTCTGCGGGTAGATGAAGCCGAGAACGGCCCACTTTTCGTCCGGCTGCTTGCGCGCCACGATCTTGTACATCGCGACCGGTATAGCGACCGGCAGCGCCTTCTTGTTGGCGTCAGACTTCAGCCAGACGACCGGCTTGTTCTTGCGGTACACCGGTCCGGCAATCACCCACACCTCGCCGAACTTGTTGGCCCACGCGCCGGTGTAACATTCAAGCGTCAGCCACGGCCCCTTGTTGAACTGCGAGCGCTGCGGCACCGCGTTGACGACGTTGTGCGTGAACCAGCCCGAGTCCCCTCCGAGGCGTTCGGCAAGGTATTTCTGCGCGAGGTGACCGCGCTCGTACCAGTTCTTGTTCTTGTCGCGGAACGCCTTCGAGAACGCGTAGCTGTCGTCGGTCGGCGCGATGCCCTGCTTGGCGAGGTCGGGAACCGTGAACCAGCTGTTCGGCCGGTCCTTGGTCTCCGGGGCATTCGGCGCCTTCGCGATGTGGTGCACCACCCAATGCGGGACGCCGAGAAATCTCGGTTTCCCGCCGATCTGTCGTGACTTGGTGTTGAAGTTGCTCACGTAGGCGAGAAAGCACAGGATCGTATCGGGCTTTCCGGCAAGGTCGGGGTTGTGCTTCTTGAGATGGCTGTCGGTGCACTCGATGAGGCCTTGCTCGACGTCGGCTTTGCTGACCGCCGCCTGGCTTGGCTGAGTCGCAAACAGGATCAGGGCCGCAGCCCACGTGCAGGTGACGTAAGCGCGGCGGCAATCGGCGCGGGCGATGCTCATGAGGCCCCCAGCAAGATCGGCTAATGTCCGTATGGTTGTATCAGCGTACCTGAGTCTTCGGCGCGCGTCCCGTGTTATGAATGACGATCGGCCGCGGTTCTCCGCGCCGGACGAGGCCAGCCGCTGGGAAAAACAACACGATGCCCAAGCACATTGTCGCGGCCGTTGAAGACATTCCGCCGGGTCACCGCAAGCTGGTCGCGGTGAACGGCCGCGCGGTCGTGGTCTTCAATCTCGGCGGCGAGTTTTTCGCGCTCAACAATCGCTGCCCGCACAAAGGCGGCAGCCTGTGCGAGGGCAAGCAGACCGGGCTGATCCAGTCCTCCGAGCCCGGCGAATATCGCTACTCGAGGCGCGGCGAGATCATCCGCTGCCCGTGGCATTCATGGGAGTTCGACATCCGCACCGGGCAATCCTGGTGCGACCCGCAGCGCTTGCGCACGCGCCGATATGCCGTCTCGGTTGAAAAGGGCGCGCAACTGGTCGAAGGCCCGTACAAGGCCGAGACCTTTCCGGTGAGCGTGGAGAACGATTACATCGTGGTCGAGGCGTGATGGCCGCGGAGGAGCCGCGCGAGGTCTTCTTCGAGTTCACGGTCATCGGTGCCGTGGTCAAAGTCGTGGCGATCGATGCCGCGACCGGGACCGAGGTTTCGGTGATCGGGCCGGTCTCCGCAGCGCAGGCCGATCTGGCGCAACTGGCTGTCGGGAAGCTGAAGGCCCGGCTCGCCCGCGAGGCCCCGTAACCCCCAGATATAGCGGGCAATATCCCACCCGAAGCCCAATACTTGGCGCTTTCGGGGCGATATGCTATCCGGCCGGTGCCATCGCCATACCCGAGGAAAGTGCCTGATGTCCGCGACCGGAGCCGTTGCCGCGAAGGAAGACGCGTTCTTTTCCGCGACGCTTGAGCAAGCCGATCCCGAGATCGCAGACGTGATCGCCAAGGAGCTTGGCCGCCAGCGCGACGAGATCGAGCTGATCGCGTCAGAAAACATCGTCAGCCGGGCGGTTCTCGAGGCGCAAGGGTCGGTGCTCACCAACAAATACGCGGAAGGCTATCCGGGCCGGCGCTACTACGGCGGCTGCCAGTTCGTAGACGTGGCAGAGCTCATCGCAATAGAGCGCGCGAAGAAGTTGTTCGGCTGCGAGTTCGCGAACGTACAGCCCAATTCCGGCAGCCAGATGAACCAGGCGGTGTTCCTGGCGCTGATGACCCCGGGCGACACCTTCATGGGGCTCGATCTCGCGGCCGGCGGCCACCTGACCCACGGATCCCCGGTCAACATGTCGGGCAAGTGGTTCAACGCGGTGCACTACGGCGTGCGGCGCGACGATCACCTGATCGACATGGACGACGTGGCGAGCATCGCACGCACATCGAAGCCGAAGATCATCATCGCGGGCGCGACCGCCTATTCGCGCATCTGGGACTTCAAGCGTTTCCGCGAGATCGCCGACGAGGTCGGCGCTTTCCTGATGGTCGACATGGCGCATTTCGCCGGGCTGGTGGCGGGCGGCGTGCATCCCTCGCCATTCCCGCATGCGCATGTCGTCACCACGACCAACCACAAGTCGCTGCGCGGCCCGCGCGGCGGCATGATCCTCACCAACGACGAGGCGATCGCCAGGAAGGTGAACTCGGCGGTGTTCCCAGGGCTCCAGGGGGGGCCGCTGATGCATGTGATCGCCGCCAAGGCGGTCGCGCTCGGCGAAGCGCTGCAGCCCGATTTCAAGATCTACGCCCGCAACATCGTGGCGAACGCCAAGGCGCTGGCCGAGAGCCTCAAGTCCAAGGGACTCGATATCGTGTCGGGCGGCACTGACAATCACCTGATGCTGGTCGATCTGCGGCCCAAGCGCCTGACCGGCAAGGTTGCCGAGATCGCGCTCGGCCGCGCGCACATCACCTGCAACAAGAACGGCATCCCGTTCGATCCCGAAAAGCCGATGGTGACCTCGGGCGTGCGACTCGGCACCCCGGCCGGCACCACGCGCGGCTTCGGCGTCGCGGAATTCCGCCAGATCGGCGACATGATCGTCGAGGTGCTCGACGTGCTGTCACAGAAGGGCAGCGACGAGGACTCGATGGTCGAGGCGGCGGTGCGCGAGAAGGTGAAAGCGCTGGTGAAGCGGTTTCCGATCTATCAGTCGTAATTTCTCCTCCCCCGAAGGGGGAGGCCGGGTGGGGGTCAAAGGGCCATGCGTTGTCCGAAGTGCCAGAGCCTCGATACCCAGGTGAAGGATTCGCGGCCGACCGAGGATTCGGCCGCGATCCGGCGCCGTCGCGTGTGCCTCTCCTGCAACTTCCGTTTCACCACCTTCGAGCGGGTGCAGTTACGCGAACTGACCGTGATCAAGCGCAACGGGCGGCGCGTGCCGTTCGACCGCGACAAGCTCGCGCGCTCGTTCGAGATCGCGCTGCGCAAGCGCAATGTCGAGCCGGAGCGCATCGAGCGGACGGTCTCGAAGATCGTGCAGGAGCTTGAGAGCCTCGGCGAGAGCGAAATCAGCCACGAAACCATCGGCGAGACTGTGATCGCACATCTGCGCGAACTCGACGAAGTCGCCTATGTCCGCTTCGCTTCAGTCTATCGCGATTTCCGCGAGGCGAAGGATTTCCAGGCTGCTTTGGCCGAGCTTGCCGCCGACGATGAGCCGCCGCGCGCACCGGCGGCCATGAGGAAGTAAGCCTCAGGCCGAGCGGGAATGGCGCCGGAAATCGTAACGGTTCTTCACGAACTGGTTGACGAACTGCCCCTTCGAGGGAGCCGCGCGAAACGCCGCATAGACCTGTTTCGGGACGCCGTAATAGGTGTACGTCCCGCCGCCCACGTAGGTGACGTGGAGTTCGCGCGTGGCTTCATCGTAGCTGATGTGCTCGATCGCGGTTGAGGGCATGGTGCATTCTCCCGGCCGATAACGCCTGATCGCCCGCTTTGGTTCGCCAATCCAAGTGGCGGTGCCCAACCTCACATGCTACGGTAGCGGCTATGAATAAACGGCTGGCAGAATTGCTTGAACGCGTGTCGGCGTGGCCGCCCGACGCGCAGGAGGACGCTGTCGCGACCCTTGAGGGGATCGAAGCGATGGTGAATGCCGACAAGGGCCTGACGCCGGAAGAGCAGGAAGCCAAGCTCGAGGCTCTCCGTGAGATGCTCCGTCAATCCATCGCGCGCGGCGGCGATTATTCGCCGGACGATATCGACCTGATGATCGACGAGCGATTTGGCGACTCCCGGGTGCAGGGCCGATAGGTGCGCCGCGTTCGGCTGTTGGCCAGCGCACGGGACGATCTGGCGGCGATCGGCGATTACATTCAATTCGTGAGTGGCAGTCGGCGGGTTGCGGCTCGATTCGTTCGGGAGTTAAACGACCACTGTCGCCATCTGGGACGTCTGCCCGGAACGATCGGTCGGGCTCGCCCTGATCTGCTTCCCGATATCCGCACCGCGCCCTATGGCAATTATTTGATCTTCTTCCGATATGTCGGTGACGTTGTGGAGATCGTGAACGTCGTCGAGGGCCACCGCGATATGGGGGCGCTCTTCCGCAAGAGCGAATAGCAAGCACCGGGATGACTTCCGATCTCGACACCCGCTTCATGTCCCTCGCGCTCGCCCTCGGCCGGCGCGGGCTCGGCAATGCGTGGCCGAATCCGGCGGTCGGGGCGGTGGTCGTGAAGGCCGGCGTCGTGGTCGGGCGCGGCTGGACCCAGCCGGGCGGCCGGCCGCATGCCGAGGTGGAGGCACTGCGGCGGGCAGGGGAGGCGGCGCGCGGCGCGGCGCTGTACGTGACGCTCGAGCCGTGCTCGCACCACGGCAAGACGCCGCCCTGCGTCGACGCCATCATGGCGGCGGGTATCGCGCGCGTGGTATCTTCGCTGGAGGACCCGAACCCGAAGATCGCCGGGGAGGGGCACGCCAAGCTGCGCGCGGCAGGAATTTCGGTTACGCTTGACGTTTGTGCCGAGCAAGCGCGGCGGGCGCATGCGGGTCATATCCGCCGCGTGCGCGACGGCCGCCCGCATGTGACGCTCAAACTCGCCGTGTCGGCCGATGGCAAGGCCGGGCTCGCCGGCCGCCGTCCGGCCGCGATCACCGGCGAGGCGGCGCGCGAGCGCGTGCACCTGATGCGCGCGATGAACGATGCGGTGCTGACCGGCATCGGCACCCTGGTCTCGGACGATCCGCAGCTCACCAGCCGGTTGCCCGGCATGGCGCATCGCTCGCCGGTGCGCGTGGTGCTCGACAGCGCGCTGCGCCAGCCGCCATCGTCGCAACTCGCGTCGTCGGCGGCGCGCACGCTCGACTGGACCTTCGCGGATCAAGCGGCTCCGCCCGAGAAAGAACGCGTATTGACGGATCTCGGGGTCGAAGTGCTGCGCGTGCCGGGCGTGAACGGGCGCCTGGATCTCGCCGCTGTGCTGCGCGGCCTCGCTGGGCGCGGCATCACGCGGGTGATGGTCGAGGCCGGGCCGATCCTGTCGGCGGCTTTCGTCGTGGCCGATCTTGTCGACGAGGCGGCGCTGTTCCGCTCGCCCACGGCGCTCGGCGCGGATGGGATCGATGCGCTGGAGGGCCTCCCGCTCACCGCCTTGACGCAATCCGCCAAGCTGCGATTGGTGGGTAGCGAGGCTGTTGGTGCCGACCGCCTCGACATGTTCGAGCGTGCATAGATGTTCACTGGACTAGTCACCGATGTTGGCGAAGTGCTCAGCGTCGAGGAGCGCGGCGAGGGCCTGCGCCAACTGACCATCGCGTGCATCTTCGATCCGGCCACAATCGCCATCGGCGCGTCGATCTGCTGCGGCGGCGTCTGTATGACCGCCGTCGCGACCGGCACCAGCAGCGGGCGCGGCACGTTCTCGGTCGATGCCGCGGCCGAGACGTTGCGCCTCACCACGGTCGGCCTCTGGAAAAAAGGTACGCGCGTCAACCTCGAACGCTCGCTGAAAATGGGCGACGAGCTTGGCGGTCATCTGGTCAGCGGCCACGTGGACGGCCTTGCCGAACTGATCGCGCGCGAGGACCTGACCGACATGGCAAAGCTGACGCTGCGCGTGCGCAAGCCGATTGCGCGCTTCATTGCCCAGAAAGGCTCTGTCGCGCTCGACGGCGTCTCGCTGACGGTGAACGAGGTTAACGACGACACGTTTTCGGTGCTGATCATCCCGCACACGCTTGCCGTGACGACACTCGGGGCGCTGAAACAGGCTGACAGCATCAACCTTGAAGTCGATGTCATGGCGCGCTACGCAGCGCGCCTGATGGAGGCTCGCTAGATGGCACGCCCTCGCAGGCAAATCGCAAAGGAGACCGGCGTCAAGGGCGCGCGCATCCTCGTGGTCGAGGCGCGCTATTACGACGACATCGCCGACATGCTCTTGCGCGGCGCAAAGCGCGTGCTCAAGGACGCGGGCGCCGTGTTCGATCTCGTCACGGTGCCGGGCGCACTCGAAATTCCCACCGCGATCATGATCGCGATGCACGGCGCGGAAGCGCGCGACGAGCCCTATGAGGGCGTGGTCGCGCTCGGCTGCGTGATCCGCGGCGAGACCAGCCACTACGACATCGTGGCCGGCGAGTCCGCGCGCGCCATCATGGACATCTCGATCGCGCGCGACATGCCGATGGGTAACGGCATCCTTACCGTCGACACCGATGCGCAGGCCCGCGCGCGCGCGCGTCTCACCGGCGAGGATAAAGGCGGCAGCGCGGCGCGTGCCGCGCTCGCGCTGGCGCGGCTCAAGCGCAAGCTTGTCCGGCAAGCGCGAGGCCGGCGATGAAAGCGCCTTCGCCGCGCGAAGACCGCAAGGCGAACCGGCGGGGCGCGGCGCGGCTCGCCGCCGTGCAGGCGCTTTACCAGATGGATATCGCCGCCACGCCGCTCAACGACATCCTCGCAGAGTTCGAGAGCCACTGGATCGGGCGGGAGGTGGAGGGCTCGCAATACCTTCCCGCCGAAGCCGCGTTCTTCCGCAGCGTGGTGCGCGGCGTGCTCGACGACCAGCGAACGCTCGATCCGGTGATCGACAAGGCGCTCACTGGCGGTTGGCCGCTCAAGCGCGTCGAGGCGCTGCTGCGCGCGGTGTTGCGCGCGGGCGCGTTCGAGTTGTCGTCGCGCTCGGATGTGCCGGCGCGTGTCGTCGTCGCCGAATACGTCGACGTGGCGCACGCCTTCCTCGACAAGGACGAAACCGGCATGGTCAATGCGGTGCTCGACCAGCTTGCGCGGCAGCTACGCGCCGGCGAGTTCGACCGGGCCGCGGGGTAGTGTCGTGGGCGACGCGCCCGGATCGGCAGAGGACCGGCTGATCGCGCGCTATTTCAAGCCGCTCGCCAAACACCCCGGCGCGTTCGGCTTCAACGACGACGCGGCCGCGATCACGCCCCCGCCGGGCCACGATCTCGTGCTCAAGACCGACGGGCTGATCGCGGGCGTGCATTTCTTTGCCGACGATCCGGCCGATGGCGTCGCGCGCAAGGCGCTGCGCGTCAACCTCTCCGATCTCGCCGCGAAGGGGGCCGTGCCGCTAGGCTTCCTGCTGTCGATCGCGCTGCCGAAAGACTTCTCTGAGGACTGGCTCGCTGCGTTCACGCGCGGGCTTGGCGAAGATGCCGACACCTACAAGTGCCCGCTGCTCGGCGGCGACACCGACTCAACCCCGGGTCCGATCAGCATTTCGATTGCGGCGTTCGGCTCGCTGCCGACCGGCACGATGGTGAAACGGAGCGGTGCGCGCGCGGGCGACCACGTGTTCGTCAGCGGCACCATCGGGGATGCGGCGCTGGGCTTGCTGGTGCGCAAGGGCGAGCTCGACGATACAAGCGGTCATCTCGTCTCGCGCTATCGCGTGCCGCAGCCGCGCACGGCGCTGGCCGAGACAGTGCGTGCGCACGCGTCTGCCGCGATGGATGTGTCTGATGGCCTTGCGGGCGATCTCGCCAAGCTGTGCGGCGCCTCGAACGTGTCGGCGGATATCGAGGTCGCGCGCGTGCCGCGCTCGGCTGCCGCCGAACAAGCGCTCGCGAGCGATTGCAACCTGATCGAGCCGATCCTGACCGGGGGTGAGGACTACGAAATCCTTTGTGCGGTCGCGCCGGAGCATATCGCAGCCTTCGCGGCCGATGCTGCCCGGGCGGGCGTCCCAGTCGCAGACATCGGCCGGATCGTTGCCGGGGAGGGAGCGCCGCGTTTTCTCAACCCGGAGGGCAAGGCTTTGCCCTTCATCCGGCCCGGCTTCAGCCATTTCTGAGCATTTCTGCCCCGCGCGCCGCGCAGTAGCGTCGTCCTCCCCGGCAGGCTAGAAGGGCGCCCCTGTTCTACGGAAATCCCCGCCGGGAGAAGATTTGATGTCGGCCATCGCCGAATCGCCGTTCGATGCCCTGGCGGGCGACCGCCTCGCCAAGCGCAACGCGCTGGTGCTGGCGGCCGGCCAAGCGCTCGCGGGCGCCAACAACACGGTGATCGTGGCGACGGGCAGCATTCTCGGCTCGATGCTCGCCCCCGACAAAAGCCTCGCCACCTTGCCGATCAGCGTGATGGTCTGCGGCATCTGGGCCGGCACCTTGCCGCTCGGATTTCTCGCCAAGCGCTACGGCCGGCGCACGGCCTACGTCAGCGGCTCGGTGTGCGGCACGATGGCCGGGCTGATCGGGTATGCGGCGATCCTGCAGGCGAGTTTCTGGCTCTACCTCGTCGCCACCTTTTTCGGCGGGCTCTACGCGGCCTCGCACATGTCCTACCGCTTCGGCGCCGCCGATACGGCGAGCGCGGAGTTCAAGCCGAAGGCGGTGTCGTACGTGATGGCGGGCGGGCTGTTCGCCGCGATCCTCGGGCCGCAGCTCGTCATCTTCACCAAGGACCTGATGCCGCCGCATCTGTTTGCCTGGAGCTATATCGGGCAGGCCGTGTTTGCGCTGCTGGCCGGCATGGTCATTCTGGCGTTCTTCCGCGCGCCCGGCCTGGTTCACGAAACGAGCAAGAAGGCGGGCCGCCCGATCGCCGAGATCGCGCGTCAGCGCAAGTTCATCGTCGCCGTGGTATGCGGCGTCGCCAGCTACGCGCTGATGAACCTGATGATGACGTCGGCGCCGCTCGCCATGTTCGACTGCGGCCATTCGGTCACCGATGCGTCGCTCGGCATCCAGTGGCACGTGCTGGCGATGTATGGCCCAAGCTTCTTCACCGGCTCGCTGATCCTGCGCTTCGGGGTCGTGCCGGTGACGGCCGTGGGACTCGGTATCCTTGGACTGTCGGCTGTCGTTGGGCTCTCGGGTATCACGGTCGCGCACTTCTGGACCGCGCTCATCCTGCTCGGCGTCGGGTGGAATTTCGCCTTCGTCGGCGCGACCACGATGGTGTGCGACTGTCACCGGCCGGAGGAACGCAACAAGGTGCAGGCGTTCAACGATTTCCTGATTTTCGGCAGCATGGCGATCGGATCGTTCGTTTCCGGCTCGATGCTGGCGCATTTCGGCTGGTATCTCGTCAACGTTGTGATGTTCCCGGTCGTGGCGGTTGCGGGTGCGCTGCTGTTCTGGCTGACCGTGCGGGGAGATACCCGGACGGCCTGATCGGGCTTTCGTCCGGCCGGGCCAAAGGTCTGAACTATCGCGGTATTTGCGGCGTTGCATGAGCCGCCCGTTTTTGGCTATATCCGCGCCACTTTCCGCCGGGCCGGGGCATCGAGTCGCCCCTGTTGCGGCGCGCCCGCATCGGCGAGGGGGCCGTCGCGGGTTTCCAGCAAAACGAGGACTGTTCATGACCGCTCTCTGGGCCATCATCGGGTGTGGCTTACTGTCGATCGTTTATGGGATTTGGGCGATCCAGTCCGTGATGTCGGCGGACGCGGGCACGGCGCGGATGCAGGAAATCGCGGCCGCGATCGCGGAGGGCGCGCAGGCCTATCTCAAGCGCCAGTACATGACGATCGCGATCGTCGGCGCGGTGGTGTTCGTCGGGATCTGGATCCTGCTCGGCAGCCTTGTCGCCATCGGCTTCCTGATCGGCGCGGTGCTGTCGGGCGTCGCGGGCTTCATCGGCATGAACGTCTCGGTGCGCGCGAACGTGCGCACCGCGCAGGCCGCCACCAAGTCGCTGAGCGCGGGCCTCGACATCTCGTTCAAGGCGGGTGCCGTCACCGGCATGCTGGTTGCGGGCCTCGCGCTGCTCGGCGTCGCGATCTACTACGCGCTGCTCACCGGTCCGCTGAAGCTCGCGCCGGAAAGCCGCACCGTGATCGACGCGCTGGTCGCGCTGTCGTTCGGCGCCTCGCTGATCTCGATCTTCGCCCGTCTCGGCGGCGGCATCTTCACCAAGGGCGCCGACGTCGGCGCCGATCTGGTGGGCAAAGTCGAAGCCGGTATCCCGGAGGACGACCCGCGCAATCCCGCGACCATCGCGGATAACGTCGGCGACAACGTCGGCGACTGCGCCGGCATGGCGGCCGACCTGTTCGAGACCTATGCGGTGACGGTCGTCGCCACCATGGTGCTGGCGGCGATCTTCTTCGTCGGCCAACCGGTGCTTGCCTCCGCGATGCTCTATCCGCTCGGCATCTGCGGCGCCTGCATCGTCACCTCGATCGTCGGCACCTTCTTCGTCAAGCTCGGCGCCAACGGCTCGATCATGGGCGCGCTCTACAAGGGCCTGATCGTCGGCGGTGTGCTGTCGATCGGCGGTCTGGCGATTGCGACCCACTATCTCGTCGGCTGGGGGCAGATCGGCACCGCCAACGGCGTCGCGATCACCGGCAAGAACCTGTTCATCTGCGGCGTGCTCGGCCTCGTCATCACGGGCCTGATCGTGTGGATCACCGAGTACTACACCGGCACCGGCAAGCGCCCGGTGGTGTCGATCGCGCAGGCGTCCGTGACCGGTCACGGCACCAATGTGATCCAGGGCCTCGCGGTGTCGCTCGAGTCGACCGCGATGCCCGCGATCGTGATCGTGGCGGGCATCATCGTCACGTATCAGCTCGCCGGCCTGTTCGGGACGGCGATTGCGGTCACCACGATGCTCGGCATCGCCGGCATGATCGTCGCGCTCGACGCCTTCGGCCCGGTCACCGACAATGCCGGCGGCATCGCCGAGATGTCCGGCCTGCCGAAGGAAGTCCGCCACAACACCGACGCGCTCGATGCGGTCGGCAATACCACCAAGGCGGTGACGAAAGGCTATGCGATCGGCTCGGCGGGCCTCGGCGCGCTGGTGCTGTTCGCCGCCTACACCAACGACATCAACGCCTTCATCAAGTCGGGCGCGCCCTACTTCAAGGATGTCGGCACCGTGTCGTTCGATCTCTCGAATCCCTACGTGGTTGCGGGCCTCATCTTCGGCGGCCTGATCCCGTATTTGTTCGGCGGCATCGCGATGACGGCGGTCGGCCGGGCGGCCGGCTCGGTGGTGGAAGAGGTGCGCCGCCAGTTCCGCGAGAACCCGGGCATCATGGCCGGCACCGCGCGCCCTGACTATGCGCGTGCGGTCGACCTGCTCACCAAGGCGGCGATCAAGGAAATGATCATCCCGTCGCTGCTGCCGGTGCTGGCGCCGATCGTCGTTTACTTCGGCGTGCTGTGGATCTCCGGCTCGAAGGCCAATGCCTTCGCGGCGCTCGGCGCTTCGCTGCTCGGCGTGATCGTCAACGGCCTGTTCGTCGCGATCTCGATGACCTCGGGTGGCGGCGCGTGGGACAACGCCAAGAAGTCGTTCGAGGACGGCTTCACCGACAAGGACGGCGTGAAGCACCTCAAGGGCTCGGAGGCCCACAAGGCCTCGGTGACCGGCGACACCGTCGGCGATCCCTACAAGGACACGGCGGGCCCCGCCGTGAACCCGGCGATCAAGATCACCAACATCGTGGCGCTGCTGCTGCTGGCGATTTTGGCGCACTGAGCACCGTTAACTCTCGAAACAACGAAGCTCCGCGGTTCAGGCCGCGGGGCTTTTCGTTGGGCGACCCTTCAAGGATGATGCGACGACAAGAATCAGGAGCGCGCCGCATGAAGTCGTCTACCTTGACCGGCCTTGCGGCGCTGCTGTTCGGCTGCGGTCTCGTGGCATTGTTCGCCGCGCTGTACCGCGGCGGCATGAGTTTCGGGCCGCTGATGTGGATCGGACTGGCACTGCTGGTAGCGACCGCCGTTTGCTGGTTCCTGGCTGCGCGTGCGGATAGCACCCGCGGCTAGGGCATGTGCTGATAAACAAGGCGTCCGCTCTTCCCCCAACAGAGGACATTCGTGCGCTCTGTCGGCATGTCCGCTATGGGGCCCACAAGCTGACATTCATGCCGAGCAAGCAGGGGTTGCCACAAGATGCGGCGCAAGGATCTGGTTTTGGCCTCGGTCTCAAATGTCGGCAAAGATCATGGGCCGACTTCTCCGACCGAAGGTCGGTTTGCGACCCGCCTAATTGCGCCGTGCGGTCTCCCATTGTTTCGCTGCCTGTAAGAGCTCTTCGAAGGCCCCGCCGCTCTCAAGAAGGGCGCGCTTGAGTCCCGGCTCAAGTGGCTGCTCGATGCCGGCGTCGTCGAGCGGCATGCGGTCCTCACGCACCGCCTTCATCAGCCGCGCGATCTCACCGGCCGCATGCGCCGGCGTGTGCAGCAGAACCAGCCGCCGCATCGGCATCGGGTTGTTAGGCACATGGCAGTTGTCGCACTGCGCGTCGCGCATGCGCAGCGCCATTGTTCGATAGATGAAATCAAGCTTCGACAAGTATGGATTGTCCGGATGGAACAGACCATCGAACAGCGTCACACGCGGCTGGATACGCCCTTCGCGGTCCATCCACATCCAGCTGCCATCGAACTTTGGCTTGATGTGCTGAGTTACGACCAAGGGCGCCCAGTTGCCGCGCTCGGTGAATTGTCCGATCACGATCCTGGCGGTCTTTGGATCGACCCAGAGCAGCACGGAGTTTGCCGTCTGGTAGACACCCCATTTCGCTTCCTCGTGCCAGAACGGATAGGGGAATTGTCCCGGCGGCAGCAGGTTGCGGAATGCGGCGCGCAGACGGATCAGGTACAGCCGCTCGCGCTCCACGTATTCGATGCTGTGCTCGCCTGAGTACATGAACAGCGAAAAATAGAGGCCGGTCAGCACGTCGGGTGCAAACTGGGTCAGATTGGTGTCCTTGAGTGCCGCGCTTGCATCCTGATTGCGACGACCCCAGAGGAGCCGCGGCGCCATGTTGCGCCTCAGCTCCGAATCGCCGAACAGGCTTGTCCGGCAGCGATCGAAGGCCGCCTGATCCGACGGCGAAGCCGGCGGACAGACGGCCTGCAGATCGAGAGCGACGCGCGACGCCATTGCTTCGATCTGCTCGCCGAGATCGGGCAAATCGTCGTCAATCGGGGCAGCGCCTGCCGCAACCAATGCGGTTGCGAGCAGGCCGGTTGCGCCGGTCAGGCCCAGCCGCGAGATGACGCCGCGCACGGCCTCACCGGGTCGGCTTCAGGTAGTTCGCGACAAGATGCGCGGCGATCTTCTTGCCCATCTCGTCGCCCACATCGAGCGAATTGCGGAAGTGAATGCCGCCCCAGATGCGCACTTCTTTGTGCTCCAGGTCCATCTGCGCAAAGCTCGCGAACTGGCGCGACAGGCGCGCGTCCACGATGTCGGTTGCGACAAAGCCTTCCGGACCCTTGCCGAAGACGGCTTCCAGAACACCGCTCGCCGCACCGGCGTTGATGCCGGCCTGCGAAGGATATTCCGGATGCATCGGCGTGGCGTTGAGCGGCTGCCAGCTCATGTCGCGCTCGGTCGCGTCGTTCCCGTCCTGATCGCCATTGCGGATCGCTGTGATCGGTCGCCAGAAGTTGTAAGTAAACTTCGCGTCCCAATCGACGATGAAGCAGTTGGCGAGCGCCATCGACATCAATGCGAACACGCGTGCTTTGTCGGCGACCGACAATCCTTTCCGGTCCGAAACCTGCGTGGCCGCCTGAAACCAGGCCGGCCCCAGATTGATCTGGGTCCAGAAGCGCACGGCGTCAGATTGCGCATCCGTGCGCTTCGTGCTCTTCACGCCCCCCATGTCCTTGGTTTCGTTGTAGTCGCGCGCATAGAGCGCGCTATTGAGAGCCGGCGGCGGGCCCGGACGGAACTGACTGGCGCTGTCCATGCCCCACGGCTTGGCGGTCGCGTATTGCGGAAAAAGCGGCGGCGTGGTCGGCACCCACACGCCCGGCGTCGTGATCGGCCGGTAAGTGTCTGGCATGTTCGTCGCGTCGCTTTGACGTTCGGCATAAACGGCAGCCGCAACCTTCTCGCCCAGCGAAACGCCAGCGGCCCGGGCGGGAGTATCCGGAATGTCTTTCATCGAATCCGCGAAGGCTTCCTCGATTTTCGCCTTTTGGCCGGGATATTGCCGCATGAGAATCTCGCGGGCGGCCCCTGCCGCCGCGGCCTCCGCGGAGGCATTCGGATCGATGGGAAGCTCCGTGGTGTAACGCGTGTATCGGTTCTGCACTGAATTGACCGCGTCCGACATCGACACGTTCACCAGCGCCATGCTGCGGGTCCAGGGGTTGCCCGCAACATTGACCGCTTTCATCACGTCTATTGCGGTCTTGTTCCAATCGGTGATGACGTCGGCGCGAAGAAGTGTCGTCGTCGAAATGAGCGTCAGACCAACAAGTGCCGGAGTAAACACGTTCATGGCCCATCTCCTCTGAGTGAAATGTCTCGTGACGGTTGGACACCGGGATTCCAAGGGTCCGTGCCGGGGTTGGCTTTTTACCCCGGGCGCCTCCAAGCGAATGTGAGCTATCCCACAGTTTGGCGAACCAGGGTGTGATTTGGTCAGCCTGCGGATGGTCGCAGCCCGCCGCAATCCACTTTACGTCTCGACTATCCACTTTGCGCCCTTACTGCGCTATGATCCGCATTTGGAGGCTGCCCCATGGTCCGCCAACCGCTTCCGCGAGGCCTGAAAAAGGCGATCGAGCGGCTTGAGAGCGAGCCATCGCGCGCTTGGCGGGTCCGCGACTTGGCGGCGACGGCGGGGGTCGCGCCGCGTACTTTGCAAAAACAGTTCCGCCGCTTCCTCGGCGGCGGACCGCTCGCGTTCCTCCGTGACCTTCGATTTGACCGAGCGCGGCAGGAGCTCCTCCACGCGCCGGGGCACACAAGCGTCACGGAAATCGCGACGGGATGCGGCTTCAGCCATCTCGGGCGCTTTGCGATTCAGTACCAGCGCCGATACGGCGAAGTCCCGTCCGCGACATTGCGGCGATCGCAACAGGCGACACCGTCTTCGCGGGCCACCGTGCCTGTGCTGGCGTCCACGCTCGATCGCCCGGTGGTTGCGGTTCTTCCTTTCGAAGTCGTTGGCGTGCGGCCGGAACTCGCGACGGCACTTGCTGAGGAAGTCGCGATGGCGCTCTGGCGCCTTCACACCGTCAAGGTCGCCGCGCCCTCTTATGCCGGTTATCACCTGCTTGGCAGGCTTCATGCGAATGCCCAAGGCACCCTTCGCGCCATGGTTAGACTCGTTGATGCCGTCACCGGCCGCTACGTGTGGGCAGCGGGTTGGGACGGCGACGGCCACGACTTGATCGGCTTGGAAGAGCGCGTCGCACGCGGCGTCGCGCGGGCGATCCAACCGGTTCTGTACACCGCTGAAGTCGATCGGGTGTCCGCCCTCGACGGTCGTGATCTGACCGCGTGGGAGCTCACGATGCGCGCGCTCCCGCATTTGATGACGGTCGAGGCTTCGGCGGAGGGTGTGGCGATCGAACTGCTGGAACAAGCCATGGAGATCGCGCCGCTCGACCCGCTTCCGATCGCAGCGGCCGCCTGGTGTCACGGACTACGTGCCGGCCATCATTTCAGCGTGCAGGCATCGGCGGAACGCGCGATGGCGCGCGACCTCGCGGCGCGAGCCGCGGGTCTCAGTGCAGGCGACGGGTTGGCCGAGACGATGCTTGCTGGCGGCTACACGCTGGCCCATGATCTGGAAGCTGCGGCGGTCCACGCCGAGCGCGCCCTGGCAATCGACGGCGGCTCCGCCTGGGCGTGGGGACGCAGTGCCTGGGTCAAGGCGTACCGCGGTCGTGTGGCCGAAGCGACCGAAGAGTTCGAGATCGCAAGATCGCTTACGCCTGCCGATCCGCTAAATTTTCTTTGGTCAATCGGCATCGCGTCAGGAAAATTTCAAACCGGGTGCTATGACCAATCGATCAGCTGGTTCCGCCGAGCACTGGCCGAAAATCCGAAGGCCACCTGGGCCCATCGCTTTCTCGCACCGGCTTACGTGTTCGCTGGCCGCATGGATGAAGGCCGACAATCGCTAGCCAGATTCACGGCCGCCTTTCCCGGTCTGACCATTGCGGATGTACGAAAGGGCTTGCCATGGAACGAGGCGTATCTGGACCTCACTAGCGAAGGTCTCGAAAGCGCTGGGTTGCGCGCGTGAGCGCCCCTGATCTGACTAGCTAATTCACGTCCATCTGCAGCTTTTCCTTGGCGATGATCTCGCCGAACTTCGCGATCTCGTTCTGCACGAAGGCTGCGTACTGCGCGGGCGTCGTATAATCCGCGATCGCGCCCAGGTCCCTGATGCGCGCCTTCATGTCGTCGCGCGCGAGCAGCACCTTGATTTCGCCGTTGAGCGCATCGAGCACCGGTTGGGCCGGCCCACGCGGCAGGAAGACGCCGAACCACGACGACACGTCGAACTTGGCCAGCTCAGGCGCGCTCTCGCGCATGGTCGGGATATCCTGCGAGAGCACGGTGCGCTCCGGCATGGTGGTCGCGAGACCGACAAGCTTGCCGTCACGGACCTGCGGCAGCGACGGAAACAGATTGTCGAACAGGATCGGCACCTGACCGCCGAGCGCGGCCGTGATCGCGGGGCCGGCGCCGCGGAACGGCACATGCGTCATCTTCAGTCCGGTCAGCTGGAGGAACCATGCGGCGGTCAGATGCGGGCTCTGCCCGGTGCCGGAGGTTGCGTAACTCACCGTGTCGGGGTTCTTCTTCAGATAGTCGATCAGCTCGGGCAACGACTTCACCCCCATCGACGGATGCGCCGAGACGATGTTGCTGGTGCGGATCATGTTGCTGACCGGCTGCAACTGATCCGGCTTGTAGGTGATGTTGCGGAAGATCGAGTAGGCGATCGCGTTCGGCCCGGGATTGCCGATCATGATGGTGTGGCCGTCCGGCTTCTGGCGCGCGAAGTCGGTCATCGCGATGGTGCCGCCGCCGCCGGATTTGTTCTCGACCACCGTCGACTGCCCCCACGCGACCTGCAGGTGTTGCGCGAGCAGCCGTCCCATCACGTCGGTGGTGCCGCCGGGCGCCGCCGGAACGATGATGCGAACGGCCTCGGTCGGGCGCCAGTCGGCTTGCGCGGTGCGGGGCAGGGTGACGGCGGCAGTCAGGCCCGCGGCGCCGGACAATACGCCGCGGCGGGAGAGGAGCTTGGTCATCTGGCGTTTCCTGGGGTTTCGTTCTTGTCGGGGCAATCATCGCCATGCGGCGCGCCGCACGCAAGCGCGCGCCGGCCCGCCAGTCTCGCGAACGCGCGGCTACTTGCCGCCGAAAATCTTGAACACGTAGGTGAGGTAGGACAGTTCCTGGCCGCTGGTCGGCGTGGTGCGGCCGATGTAGTCGAAAATCTTGCCGTCCTGCAGGCCGTAATTCGCGATGCGTTCGACCCGGCGGTTCTTGTCGAAATAGACCGCGACCACGCGCTGGTCGACGACCTTTTCGGGCAGGAACGAGGTCTGCTCGGTGCGTGCCGAGATGTAGTAGAACACTTCGCCGCTCACGGTGGCGACGGTCGAGGGGGTGCCGAGCGAGATCAGCACCTGCTCCTGCGGGGCACCGAGCGGGATCTGCTCAAGCGCGCCTTCGGCGAGGACGTAGCCGCGCTGATAATTCTGGGTGAAGCAGCCGCCGAGCATCAGGCCGAGCGCGAGCGTGGCCGCGACGGCAAACGGACGAGCGCGTGAACGTGACCCCATGCGGCGGACCTGCGGGCGCCCTTGCGCCCGATTGCGGCTTGACGTACCCCGCAGCCCGTCCAATTGCAATCCGGGCCCGGGGCGCGGATGCCGATCGTCATTAACGTGCAAAATCAATGATTCCGCCCCTGTTCCGCCGAACACCCAGCCGCAGCATCGCCACCCTCTATGGCGCCATCGTGGCGCAGGCACGCGATGCGCGGTTCTACCAAGCCTACCGGGTTCCGGACACGGTGCCCGGCCGGTTCGACTTGCTGTTGCTGCTGCTGTTGCTGGTGCTGCGGCGGCTGCGCGAAGGCGACGCCGCCTTGGCGCAAGGGGTGTTCGACGAGTTCTGCCGCGACATGGATCACAATCTGCGCGAAATGGGCATCGGTGATCAGGGCGTGCCGCGCCAGATGCGCCGGGTCGGCGAAGCATTCTATGGGCGTGCGCAGGCCTATGATGCGGCGCTCGGTGCGCAAGGGGAGGGTGCGTTGGCGGACGCACTGGCCCGCAACGTCTACGCGGAGGCCGTCGAACCGGACGTTGCGGCAGCCCGGCTTGCCGCCTATGTGCGGCAGGCTGTTGCTGCCCTGGAATCGCAGCCGCTCAAGGAGCTTGCGCGCGGCATGGTGCGGTTTCCCGGGCCCTCATCCGACATGGCGGCAGCGGCGGCGGAGTGATCGTGATCGTGGCCATAGAAACTCCCTGGAGCTCAGTGATCCGGCTCGACGAGGTCGGCGAAAGCGGCCGCCACGTTGAGCTCGAAGCCAGCGAGGAGACGCGCACGGCGGTGGCGAAGCCCGCCGGAGTCGATGCTGTCGAGCGGCTTCACGCGACGTTCGACCTGACGCGGCGCGGACGCGACGGGCTGCGTGTGAGTGGTCGCGTCACCGCCAGGGTACGGCAGAGTTGCGTGGTCACCCTCGAGCCGGTGCTCAACGAGATCGACGAGACGATCGATGTGGACTTTGTGCCCGCGCGCGATATCGCGGATGCGGACCGCGCAGACGATGAAATCGTGCTGACGCCATCATCCGACGAGCGCGAACCGCTGCTGAATGGAACCATCGATCTGGGCGCACTCGCAACCGAATTCCTGATCCTTGGAGTCGATCCTTACCCGCGCAAGGCCGGCGCTGCCTTCGAGATCCCGACGGACGCATCCGACCCGGGAGGCCATCCGTTCGCGGCCCTCGCGGCGCTGCAGAAAAAGGGCACAGTCAAGGAATAATGCGGTTTTCGGGACCCTTTGTGTCGGGCCGCCGAAACGCTATTGTCGCGCTGCGGCGACCCATTTGCACAACAGGACGGCTACCGAAGCCCATGGCCCAAAAGGTCCGAATTGCGCTCGATGCCATGGGGGGCGACTTCGGGCCTGCGGTTGTCGTTCCGGGGGCCGATATCGCGCTCGCCCGTCATCCGGATACCGAATTCCTGCTGTTCGGCGACGAAGCCGCGATCCGCCCGCTGGTCGAGCAGCGGCCGCGCCTGAAGGCAGCCGCGCGGCTCGTCCACACCGACGTCGTCGTGAAGATGGACGACAAGCCGAGCCAGGCGCTGCGCCGCGGCCGCTGGAAATCCTCGATGTGGCTCGCAATCGACGCGGTCAAAAAGGGCGAGGCGGACGCGGCGGTCTCGGCGGGGAACACCGGCGCCCTGATGGTCATGGCGAAGTTCAATCTGCACACCATGCCGGGCATCGAGCGCCCGGCCATCGCCGGCTTGTGGCCCACGCTCAGGGGCGACTCCGTGATGCTCGACATGGGTGCCTCGATTGGCGCCCACGCCGATCATCTCGTCGATCTTGCCGTCATGGGCAGCGCCATGGCGCGCGTACTGTTCGATCTCGAGCGGCCGAGCGTCGGGTTGCTCAACATCGGCGTCGAAGAGGTGAAAGGTCTCGAGTCGGTTCGCGAGGCGGGCAAGTTCCTGCGCGAGGCGAACCTGCCGTTCCTCGATTACGTCGGGTTTGTCGAGGCCGACACGATCGGGCAGGGCGTTGCCGACGTGATCGTGACGGAAGGATTTGCCGGCAACATCGCGATCAAGACCGCCGAGGGAACCGCCAAGCAGATCACCACCCTGCTGCGCTCCGCGATGAGCCGCACCTGGCGCGCAAAGCTCGGCTATTTCCTGGCGCGCGAAGCGTTCGGCATGCTCCGCGACAAGATGGACCCGCGCAAGGCGAACGGCGGGGTGTTCCTCGGCCTCAACGGCATCGTCATCAAAAGCCACGGGGGAACCGACGCGGAAGGCTTTGCGGCAGCCGTCGATGTCGGCTACGACATGGTCCGCTACGAATTGCTCAACAAGATCAAGGACACGCTGTTGCGCCACGCCCGTGAAGAAGCCGAAGCAAGTAAAGTGGGCGGAGCCGCTTCGTGACCGTCACTCGTTCTGTCGTTCTCGGCTGCGGCAGCTATCTGCCGGCGCGCCGCGTCACCAATGACGATTTGACCAAGATCGTCGACACGTCCGACGAATGGATCGTGCAGCGCACCGGCATCCGCGAGCGCCACATCGCGGCGGACGGCGAATTCACCTCCGATCTGGGGCTTGCGGCAGCGCGCGCCGCGCTCAGCGCCGCACAGGTCGATCCGCAGTCGATCGATCTGATCGTGCTGGCGACCTCGACTCCGGACAACACATTTCCGGCGAGCGCCGTCGCCGTGCAGGCGGCGCTCGGCATCACGCAGGGCGCTGCGTTCGACTTGCAGGCGGTGTGCTCCGGCTTCGTCTTCGCCATGGCGACCACCGACGGCCTGCTGCGCGCGGGCGTGCACAAGCGCGCGCTGGTGATCGGCGCCGAGACCTTTTCGCGCATCCTCGATTGGAACGATCGCGGGACGTGTGTGCTGTTCGGCGATGGCGCGGGCGCGGTGGTGATGGAAGCGCAGCAGCAGCCCGGTACGCGCGACGACCGCGGCGTGCTCACCTCGCACCTGCGCTCCGACGGGCGGCACAAGAGCAAGCTCTATGTCGATGGCGGGCCGTCCTCCACGGGGACGGTCGGACACCTGCGCATGGAAGGGAAAGACGTGTTCCGCTTCGCGGTCGGCGCGATCACCGACGTGATCAAGGATGTTTTTCGCGACACCGGTTACACGGCCGACGATCTCGACTGGTTCGTGCCGCATCAGGCCAACAAGCGCATCATCGACGGCTCCGCGCACAAGCTGGGCATTGCGCCGGAGAAGGTCGTCACCACGGTCGACCTGCACGGCAACACGTCAGCCGCCTCGATCCCGCTTGCGCTCGATGTCGCCGTCAAGGACGGGCGGATCAAACGCGGCGATCTCGTGCTTCTGGAAGCCATGGGCGGCGGATTTACCTGGGGTGCCGCACTGGTGCGCTGGTGAGACGCCCCCCGGAAATGCGAATGAGGGCCGTTGACCGTTGCCTCGACATGTGAATATCGTTGATTATTCAAGTTGATAAGGTTGGTCGCCGAAAGCGGGGTCTAGGCGATGGCGGGCAAAACGGTGACGCGGGCGGACCTGTGTGAGGCCGTGTACCAAAAGGTCGGGCTGTCGCGAACCGAATCGGCGACTCTCGTGGAAATGGTATTGAAGGAGATCACGGATTGCCTCGAACGGGGCGAGACCGTGAAGCTTTCGTCGTTCGGATCGTTCGTCGTGCGCAAGAAGGGGCAGCGGATCGGCCGCAATCCGAAGACCGGCAAGGAAGTGCCGATCTCGCCGCGGCGCGTGATGGTATTCAAGCCTTCGGCGATCCTCAAACAGCGGATCAATTCCGGAGCCGACGGGGGCCAGCAGGCTGGTCGGTAACTGCGTAGTCAAAGGGTAACCGGTGGATAAGGCGCCCGACGCGTTCCGTACCATCAGTGAAGTCGCGGACGACCTCGACTTGCCGCAGCACGTGCTGCGTTTCTGGGAAACCCGTTTTCAACAGATCAAGCCGATGAAGCGCGGCGGCGGCCGGCGCTATTACCGCCCGGACGACATTGATCTCTTACGCGGCATCCGTCATCTCCTTTACGGCGAGGGCTATACGATCCGCGGGGCGCAGCGCATCCTGAAGGATCACGGCGTCAAGTTTGTCCAGCATGTCTGGAAGGCCGGTGCGCCGCAGCCGGCACGCGCGGCGGAAGTCGAGGAGGTTGAGGTCGCCGAAGCAGCGCCGGCCCGTCCGCTTCCCGGTGCCCGGCGCGGCGAATCCGACCCCGCGCATCGCCGCCTGTTCGGGCTGCTGCCGTCCTTTCTGAGCAGCGGTCCCGATGAGGAGCGCCTTGCCGAAAGCCGCCGTACCGATACCGAGGCCGCGATCTTGCCGTCACCGTTGGCGCCGCGCATCAGCGAGGCACTTGGTGTGCCTTCGCTGCCTCCCGAGGGCGTGCGCAAGCTCAAGGATACGCTGCGCGAGCTGCAGGAGTGCCGCAAGCTGCTCGATGCGGCGGTTGCCGGCGACACGTAGCCGCCGGCCCGGACAGCGGGCAGAGCTCCCAATCCAGACTTGATGGTGCGCAAGTAATGCAACGCGCGCTTGCGTCCGCGTTGGCGATACAGACGATACAAATTCGTCACGTCGCGATACGCCAACGATACAGCCAAGCCCCACAATACGGGCGGGCAGCGAATGGCAACGACAAGAAAACCAGACCTACCGCCAAAACCTGGATCGGCTGAGCGAGATAGCGGCGAGCACGCCGCCGCGCGCGGCGTGACGGCACGCGTGCGGCCGGAAGACGAGGAGCGCTACGCGCTCGCGCTGGAGTCCATCGATCACGGCGTCTACGACTGGGATATCGTCAACAACACGGTCTATTACTCGCCGCTGTTGCGCGCCATTTATGGCATGACGGACGACCAGGTTCTCACGCCGGAAGAATCCGGTCAGCGCATTCATCCCGACGACATCGAGCAGTATCGCAAGTCGATCATCGATCATCTCAAGGGCGCGACCCCGCATCTCCTGATCGAATACCGTTACCTGACCAACGAGAACACCTGGCATTGGGCGCGCCAAAGCGGCATCGCGCAGCGCGGGCCCGACGGTCATGCGATCCGCATGGTCGGCGCCACCAGCGACATCACCGAAGAGAAGAGACGCGAGGAGGAACTTGCCGCCGCGCGCGCCGAGATCGAGGCGACGCGCGAGGACATGCGGCTGGTGCTCGAGAATATGCATGACGGCATCCTGCTGTTGGACAAGGAGGGGCGCTGGCGCTTTGGAAATGCGCAGTACAGCCGGTTTGTTTTGATGCCGCCGGAGATCGGGAAGCCTGGCACTGACGTTCGCGACATCGTCCGCTTCCAGGTCGAGCGTGGCGACTTTGGCCCGGTCGACGATGTCGCGAAGGTGGTCGATGAACGGGTGCGGGTGCTGTTCGCGCCCGGCGGTGCGCGCTACGAGCGGCAGACCAAGAGCGGCCACTTCATCGAATTCACCTTCAGTCCGCTCCCCGACGGCAGTCTTCTCGGCGTGTTCCGCGACATCACCGAACTGAAAGAGCGCGAACAGGCACACGCCGACGCCAAGGACGCGGCCGAGATGGCGCTGGCCGAAGCGGAGCGCGAGCGCGCCGAAGCCGAAGCCGCCAATCAGGCGAAGTCCACCTTCCTCGCCACCATGAGCCACGAGATCCGCACCCCCATGAATGGCGTACTCGGGATGATGGAGGTGCTGGACCGGCAAGGGCTCAACGCCAGCCAGCAGCGCACGGTCGCGACCATGCGCGATTCCGCGCAGGCGCTGCTGCGGATCATCGACGACGTGCTCGACTTCTCCAAGATCGAGGCGGGCCGGCTCGAACTGGAGGCGGCGCCGTTTTCGCTGTCGGGGCTGATCGACGGCGTGCTGAGCACGTTCCAGGCCCAGGCCATCGCGAAAGGATTGATCCTGAGCGGCGCGGTCGAGCCCGGATCGGACGACACGCTGATCGGCGACGCCACTCGCGTGCGCCAGATCCTGTTCAATCTGCTCGGCAATGCGCTCAAATTCACCGAACGCGGTCGCATCACGGTGCGCGCCAGCACCGCGCCGCTCGGCGGCGGGCGCACGCAGGTGATGATTGCGGTGGAAGACACAGGCATCGGCATCGACGAGGAGCAGCGGCGGCGGCTGTTTCAGCCGTTCGCGCAGGCGGACTCCTCGACGACGCGCCGCTTTGGCGGCACCGGGCTCGGCCTTTCGATCGTGCGGCGGCTCGCGAGCCTGATGGAGGGGGACATCTCGGCGCAGAGCGAGCCGGGCAAGGGCTCGACATTTTTCGTGCGCCTGGTGTTCGACGCGGCGCCGAAGGATGCGCTCTTTACTGCGACCCAACACTCGGCGGCGAGCCATGCCGGACGCGCGCTGCCGCTGCCGCGTAGCGGCGAGCGGCCGGTCGTGCTGGTGGTCGACGATCATCCGGTGAATCTGGAAGTGCTGGTGCGTCAGCTTGAACTGTTGGGTGTGGAGGCCGACACCGCAGTGGATGGCGTGGAAGCCCTCGAAGCCTGGAGCACGAAGCCGTACGCGGCGGTGCTCGCCGACATCCACATGCCGCGCATGGATGGCTACGAACTGACGCGCAAGCTGCGGGCGATCGAAGCCGAGCGGCCCGGCGGTTCGCGTACTCCGGTGGTCGCCGTGACGGCGAACGCCATGAAGGGCGAGGAGGAGCGTTGCCTCGCCGCCGGCATGGACGCCTATCTGGTGAAGCCGGTGAACATCGACTGGCTGCGCGCCACGCTGGTGCGCTGGCTTGCAATCGACGAGGCGGCCGAGCATGCGAACGGCGGCGGCGGCACGCCCGGCGCGATCGACCGCAGCGTGCTCTCAAGCTGGCTCGGCGACGACCGCATCGCGATCGCGTCGCTGTTGGAGAAATTCCGCGACACGGCCATCGATGCCGAGCGCGAGATCAGCGCGGCCTCGCGCTTCGGCGATCTGGCGGCCGTCGCGGCTGCGTCGCACCGCCTGAAAGGTGCCGCGCAGGCGGTCGGCGCGAAAAGCGTCGGCGCCGCGGCGGTGACATTGGAGCAGGCCGGCCGGGCGGGCGACCGCGGGCGCTGCCGCGACGGGCTCGGCCCGCTCGCGGTCGAGCTGCGCCGGGCGCTCGCCGAGATCGAGGACACACTCGACGCAAAATAGGCGCGACCCGCTCGTGTTCCCTTGCGGAATCTGGCAATCGCGTGCACCATTGCGTCGGGACCAACTTCTGGTAGCACGCACGTGCGTATAGTGACTCTTGCGCTGATGGCCCTGGTATTAACCGGCTGCGGGCCGAAGCCGTTGCCCGAATGGGCAATGAGCCAGCACGTTGGGCAGGTCGCCGTCACGCGCATCGCGGCGGCAGGGATCATCGAACGGGCACCACGCCGCGCCCCTCCGTCCCGCGTAACACTGACCCATCCGCAAGCAGAGGTGTTGCCGTTCTCGCCGGAGTGGCAGGCGCGCGAAGACGCCTTCGACAATCAGATACGGCGCACGATGAATATCTGCCGCGGGTGCTAGGGCTGCCGCATTCACGCCAATTGCAGGTGGCTTGTGCGGCTCCGCATGACGTTGTCCTATGCTCACGTAGCGGAGGGCAACAATGACGCAATTTCTGTTCCGGAATTTCCAGTTGCTCGAGCCGGAAGCCGGCGAACTGCAGGGCGGCTTCGAACTGCTGGTCGAGGGCGAGACCGTCAGGGAGGTCTCCGACAAGCCGATCAAGCCGGCCGGTGCCGCGGCGATCGATTGCGGCGGGCGCACGCTGATGCCCGGCCTGATCGACAGCCACGTGCACGTGATGCTGAGCGAGGTGAACATCCGCTTTCTCGAAGCGGTGCCGCTGACGCTGATGACGGCGCGCGCCGCGCGGCTGATGCTCGCCATGCTCAACCGCGGCTTCACCACCGTGCGCGACACCGGTGGCGCCGACTGGGGCATGAAGACCGCACTGGAGCAGGCCGACATTCCGGGCCCGCGCCTGTTCATCGCGGGCGCCGCGATCGGGCCGACCGGCGGCCACAGCGACGCCCGCCGCCGCACCGATTTCGGCGTACGCTGCCACTGCTGCGACGCCATGCGGTTCGGGATGCGGCAGTCGGACGGCGTGTCCGAGGTCATGAAGTCCGTGCGCGAGCAGATGCGCCAGGGTGCCGACCACATCAAGATCATGATGTCGGGCGGCGTTGCTTCCCCCTACGACCCGCTCGACAGCCTGCAGTTCTCGCCGGCCGAGGTCGCGGCGGCGGTGCAGGAAGCGCACGCCTTCGGCCGCTATGTGTGCGCGCACGCCTATTCGCCGGCAGCGATGCAGCGTGCCGCGAACGGCGGCGTGCGGGTGATCGAGCACGGCAACCTGATCGACGAGCCGACCGCCAAACTGATGGCCGAGAAGGGCATGTTCATGGTGGCGAATCTCGTCGCGTATTACGCCATGCGCGAGCGCGCCGCCGAATTCGGCATGACGGCGGACATGCTGGCGAAGAACGATCTCGTTATCGACGGCGGCTTGCGCTCCTTGGAGATCTGCAAGCGCGCAGGGGTGCCGGTCGGCTATGGCACCGATCTGTTGGGTGCGTTGCAGATCGACGAGAGCCGCGAATTCCTGCTGCGCTCCGAAGTCCTGTCCCCGATCGAGATCGTCCGGCAGGCAACCACCATCGGGGCGCGGATCATCCGGCAGGAGGGCAAGCTCGGGACGCTCAAGGCGGGTGCCTACGCCGACCTGCTGCTGATCGACGGCGATCCGTTGAAGAACCTTGGCCTGTTCCAGGAGCAGGGCAAGTACCTCGCCGCCATCATGAAGGGCGGCAAGTTCCATAAGAACAAGCTGAACTGACGCATGTCGTCCGCGGTCGCCCACGGACCTGCGGTGCCGGCGAACGCCTCGCGCCGCATTCCGGTTGGGCGATGGCTGTTGAACGGTGTGGCCGGGCTCACGCTCGGCTTCATCCTGCTGCCGCTCGTGCTGGTCACGTGGCTGGCGTTTTTCCGCCAGGAAATTCCCTCGTTCCCGCCCGAGGGCTATTCGCTGCAATGGTTCGGCGCGGTGGTCAACAACAAGAGCTTCGTGTCCGGCTTCATCCTGAGCTTTCAGGTCGGCGTGACGGCGACGTTGATCGGGCTCGCGCTTGCGGTGCCGGCGAGCCTTGCGATCGCGCGGCGGCGTTTCGCCGGGCGCGGCTTTGCGAGCACGCTGCTGCTGCTGCCGCTGATCGTGCCTGGTGTCGTGCTTGGTGCCTCGATCTACGTATTTCAGATCGAAACCGAAATCGCGACCGGGCTGCCGATGCTCGGCACGACCGCCGGCCTGATTGCCGCGCATGCGCTGATCGTGATCCCGTGGGCGGCGCGGCTCGTCACCGCGAGCCTTGCGGGCTTCGATCCGACGATCGAGGAGGCCGCCAAGAATCTGGGCGCGCCGCCCTGGACCACGTTCCGCCGTGTGACGTTGCCGGCGATCCGGCCGGGGCTTGTCGCGGGCGCGCTGTTCGGCTTCGTCACCTCGTTCGGCAACCTGGAAATGAGCCTGTTTCTCGTCGGCGCCGGCCGCACCACCTTGCCGATCGCGATCCTGCAATACCTCGAATGGAAGATCGATCCGACAGTCGCCGCCGTCTCGGTGATGCAGATCGCGTTGATCGGCGTCGCGATGATCGTGACCGATCGCTACGTGAAGATTTCTCAGGTTGTCTGATGGCGCGGCTCGAACTCATCAACCTGTCGAAGCGCTACGGCGACCACGCCGTGGTCACCGGTGTGACGCTCGACGTAGCCGACGGCGAATTCCTCGTGCTGCTCGGACCTTCCGGCTGCGGCAAGACCACGACCTTGCGTATGATCGCCGGGCTGGTCGAGCCGAGCGGCGGCACGGTGCGCACGCACGGCACCGACTGCACGCACCTGCCGCCGTGGCGGCGCAACACCGGCATGGTGTTCCAGAGCTACGCGCTGTTTCCCCACATGACGGTCGCCGAGAACGTCGCGTTCGGGCTGGAGATGCGCAAACTCGCCAAACCCGAGATCGAGGCGCGCGCGACGGAAGCGCTGCGCCTCGTGCGGCTGGAAGGCTACGCGGCGCGCCTGCCGCGCCAGCTGTCCGGCGGGCAGCAGCAGCGCGTCGCGCTCGCGCGCGCGCTGGCGATCCGGCCGGACGTGCTGCTGCTCGACGAACCGCTATCCAATCTCGACGCCAAGTTGCGCGAGGAAGTGCGCATCGAGATCCGCGAATTGCAGCGCCAGCTTGGGCTGACCACCGTCATGGTGACGCATGACCAGGAGGAGGCGCTGACGGTCGCGGACCGTCTCGTTGTGATGGCGGAGGGAGAAATCCGCCAGATCGGCAGCCAGCGCGACCTCTACGAACGCCCGGCCGACCGTTTCGTCGCGTCGTTCGTCGGGCGCAGTACGTTCCTCGATGGCCGCGTCACGACGCCGGGCGAGTTCGAGACAGCGGGCGGGCTACGGCTCAAGTGCGCGGCGGGTGCGGCAGGCGCCGCGGCCCTGTTACTTCGCCCCGAGCGCTTGCATCTGGGCGGCGAAAACCTCGACAATCGGCTGCCCGGCAGGGTGGAATTCGTCTCATACCTGGGCGCGGTGCTGGAATTGCACGTGCGCCTCTCGCCCGCCGACCGCGTGCTGGTGCAATTGCCGAACCGCGGCGAGGGCGCGCCGGCCGTCGGTGATGACGTCGAAATCGGCTGGCAGCGGGATGCCGGCATGGTGTTTGCGCAACAACGAAACTGACTGGAGGACGGAACATGACAGGCAAATGGAATCTCACGCGGCGCGATGCCCTCAAGGGCGCCGGGGCCGTGGCGGCGGCGGGTCTCACGCTCAATCAGGCGCAGGCGCAAGGCCGCGTGGTGGTCGGCACCTGGGGCGGCGACTACGCGCGGCTACTGGCGAAAAATGTCGAGGATCCGATCCTCAAGCCGAAGGGCTTCGACGTCGCGCAGGACCAGGCGAACGACGGCCCGCGCCGCACCAAGATGATGGCCGAGCAACGCCTGCCGCGCGGCACAACGGATATTCAAGGGCTCTCAGCCGCCCAGATGTTCGAAATGAACGAAGCCGGGGTGGCCGCGCCGATCGACTACTCCAAGCTCAAGAATGCCGCGAACCTCATCCCATCGATGAAGTATCCGTTCGGTGTCGGGCACATCTATTCGGGCAAGGTTGCGGTCTACAATCCGAAGCTCCTGCCTGACGCGCCGAAGGGCTTCAAGGATGCGTTCGATCCCAAGCACGGCAACAAGATGGGCATCATCGACATCCAGTATCAGTACACCATGGCAGCCGCCGCGCTCGCGGCCGGAGGCAAGATGAACGATTTCGAGCCCGGCAAGGCGTTGCTGATGGAAGCGAAGAAGGCCGGCGTGCGCATCTATCCGACCAACGAGGCGTTTGCGCAGGCGCTCAAGAACGAGGAAATCGGCGTCGGCATCATGTGGAAGGCGCGCGTGATCCAGTGGCAGAATGCCGGCATCAGCGTGCAGTCGGTTGCGCCCGCCGAAGGCGTGCCGATGTATGTCTCGGGCTTCATGATCCCGAAGAACGCACCGAACAAGGACGGTGCCTACGCCTACATGGACGCGATGCTGGAGAAGAGCGCGCAGGAAAATTTTGCGATCGACATGGGCTACAACCCGACCGTCACCAACGCGACGGTTGCGCCCGACCTGCAGCAGCGCATTGGCTTCACCAAGGAGGAGCAGTCGCGCCTGGTCGATCTCGATTACGGGTATCTGGCGAAGAACGACTCCGCGCTGAAGGAGTGGTGGGACAAGGTGTTCAAGGCTTAGTGGCTGGGCCGATGAAGCGACTTCCGCTCGTCCCCGCGAAAGCGGGGACCCAGTGCTTTGGCCAAGAACTGGATGCCCGCTTTCGCGGGCATGAGCGGAGATGAGCGTCGCTCCCGCGGTAGCAACTCCCCCGCGTCGCGAGCGCGCGGCCTTGACCGCCGCGGCCCTCGTCGGCCCCGCGACGCTTTACGTCGCAATCGGAATCCTGCTGCCGTTGGCGATCCTGTTTCGCTACAGCCTGAACCAGTTCGTGCCCGGCAAGTTCATGGTCGACGCGCTGACCGTGGAGAGTTACGTCAAGTTCTTCACCGACATCTATTACGCAGGCGTGCTCACGCGCACGGTGCGGATCGCGCTGATCACCACAGCGATCTGCCTCGTGCTGGGCTTTCCGCTTGCCTACGTGCTGGCGCGCACCCGCACGCGCCACAAGAACATCCTGCTGATGCTGGTGGTGCTGCCGCTGTTCGTCGGTAACGCGGTGCGCGCGGCGGGCTGGATGGTGGCGTTCGGCAACAAGGGCCTGATCAACGCGAGCCTGATGGGCGCCGGCGCGCTGTCGCAGCCGCTGGAGATCATGTTCAGCGAGACCGCGGTGATCATCGGCATCACGGCGGTGAACCTGCCGTTCATGGTGCTGACCCTGCAGAGCGTGATCGAGGGGATCGACCGCTCGGTGGAGGAGGCGGCATTCAATCTCGGTGCTACGCCGCTGCAGATGGCGCGGCGCGTGCTGTTTCCGCTCGCCATGCCGGGCGTGCTCGCCGGCACGATCCTCACCTTCATCCTCGCGATGAACGCCTACGCGACGCCGGTGCTGCTCGGCGGTCCGCGTTTCCAGATGATGGGACCGCTCGTCTACAATCAGTTCGTGCAGCAGAACAACTGGCCGTTCGGCGCGGCGATCGCTTTCATTCTGATGACCGTGACGCTGCTGCTGACGCTGGTTGCGAACCTGGTGGTGCAGGGGAAGTATCGCGCGGGCGCGGGCACGCGATGAGGGCACGATTGCGCGCAGCCGGGCTTCTGGGGCGGCAACAAGCGGGCGGGCTGAAAAGGAATGGTCGGAGCGTTCGCGCGTCAATCGGTTGGATCATAGGAGCGCGCAGCGGCTGGCAAGTAGAATGTCAGGAACGGGCGAATTTGATCAGCGGTTCGTAGTCGTGATTGTCGGCGGCCTTGAGGGCTTGGATATACTTTTCCTTGTCTTTGCCCTCCGCCTGCAGGTCAGCGCTGCCCCACGTGAAACGTTTGCCGCCCTGCTTGACGATCGTCAAATCGCCAACCAGCCGTGACCAGCGGCCATTTCCATTGGCAAATGGATGCA
>JAXDNY010000022.1:0-12819 GCA_034669145.1 Hyphomicrobiales bacterium | reverse complement strand
CCGACGGCGACGACTTCGCCGACGTTTTCGTGTCCCATGGTGAGCGGCAGCTTGATGCCGCGGTCGGCCAGCATCATCTTCTTGCCGCCGCCGATCTCGTAATAGCCGTCCCAGATGTGCAGGTCGGAATGGCACACGCCGGCGGCGAGCATTTTCAGGAGCACTTGCGTGCCCTGCGGCTTCGGCGTCTCGGCCTCATTCATCTGCAGCGGCGCGCCGCACTGGCAGACCTGAAAGCTGCGCATTTTCATTGTTGGTTTCCTCCCGGGCATCACTCTGTCGGCGATCTATGTTCGACAAAGCAGAAGTGCGAGGGCATTGGCAAGCTGGATGCCGCGCGCTCGGTGCAACCCTCTCCCCTTGAGGGAGAGGGTGGCGAGCGAAGCGAGCCGGGTGAGGGGTTTTCTTCTACGGCGCGACCCCTCACCCCGCCGCTTCGCGGCGACCCTCTCCCCTCAAGGGGAGAGGGGATTCGGAGTATGCGGCTCGCCCTAGCTCGCCGCCGGCGCCCGCGACTCGTCCTCGTTTGATTCCGCTGTCCGGCGCTGCTCGACCTGGCGCTGCACGAACGAGCCGATGAAGGCGCCGAGCGTCAGCTTGGTGAGATCGAAGAAGTTCTTCTGGCTTTCCGGGTCGACCGGCAACAGCGCAAGGACGGCGAAAATCAGCGTGAGTGCGACTGTCGTCAGCGGCAGGCCGGTTAATCCCAGCTTGGTGAAGGCGCCGGTGAAGCCGCTCAGGCTGGACAGGCGAACATATTGATCGATTGATTCCGACCGGCCCTCCTGGATCAGCGGTGCAAGCAGCTTGTAATGGTTCGGTGGAATCGCATTTTCCGGACTCGCTCCCGACGCGACCACGAGTTTGTAGCCGACATAGCCGCTCACGATCGTCGTGATGAAAAGCAGACCGTGCGGCAGATAGAGCGCCAGCAGTAGGATGAACGGGGTGGTCTGGGGGCCCAAATCGAAATTGAAATTCGCCGGTTTGCCGGTGAACACAGTGATCAGTGCCGGTGCAAAGATCAAAAGGAGCAGCGCCAGGAACGATGCCAGCGAAATCGTGAACGGCAGTTTCGACTTGTGCAGCACCAGCGGATTGATCGTCACTTCGGGGCTGCCGCTCGCCGGCGTGGGGCTCTCTTGATCCGCCCTGAACTCACTCATGGTGTAACCCCTACGCATCGCATCTGGCCGAGCAGAACACGCTCGGTCTACGCAGGGGCAACCATAGGTGTTTTCGCGCCGCGATGCCAATCCGGATTGCCTACCACCACATCGCGGCGCCGTGGTCGGACTTCGTTTGTCCGTCGTCGGTGGTGGTCTTGCGGTCGAGCGAGCGGTCGAGTGCCGCCATCACGCGCCGCTTGGCAAAGTCATACGCAGCGGACTGGCGGTCGCGCGGCCGGGCGAGGTCGATCCCGATCTCGGCGAACACGCGGCCCGGCTGCGGCCGCATCACCATCACGCGGTCGGCGAGCACGATCGCCTCGTCGACGTCGTGCGTGACCACGACCAGCGTCGGCTTGGTGTCGGCCCACAGATCCAGCAGGTGATCCTGCAGGTCGACGCGCGTGAACGCATCGAGCGCCGAGAACGGCTCGTCGAGGAGGAGCACTTCGGGCCGCATCACCAGCGCGCGCGCGAGCGCGACGCGCTGCGCCTGTCCGCCGGAGAGTTCGCGCGGCCACACGTTCGCCTTGTCGCTGAGGCCGACGCGCTCGAGCTGGCGCGCGACGCGCTCGGCACGTTCCGCACGCGGCCGGTCCGCGAGGCCGAAGCCGACATTGCCCGCGACGGTCAGCCATGGGAGCAGGCGCGGCTCCTGAAACACGATGCCGATTTTCTCGTGCGGCGAAACGATGGCGTCGCCGTCGAGCGTGACGTTGCCTTGTGTCGCATTGTCGAGGCCGGACACGAGGCGCAGCAGCGTGGACTTGCCGCAGCCGGAGCCGCCGACCACCGCGACGATCTCGCCCGGCGCGACATCGAGCGTGATGTTGTCGAGCGCGCGCAGCGCCGCATAGTTCTTTCCAAGGTGTGCGATGCTAAGCATTGGTGCGGCCGTATCTGTCTTCCCATTTCAGGAACGGCGCGGTCGCCGCGCTGAGCAGCCAGTCGGTGGTCTTGCCGATCACGGCGAACACCACGATCGCGGCGACGATCTGCGCGGGCTTGCCGAGCTGCTGGCCGTCGACCAAGAGATAGCCGAGCCCTTCCGAGGCGCCGAGCAATTCAGCCGCGACCACGAACATCCAGCCGAGCCCGAGCCCGGAGCGCAGCGCGATCACGTAAGCGGGAAGCACAGCGGGCAGCAGGATGCGCCGCACCATCTGGGCGCCCGACAAGCGGAATACGCGGCCCACTTCGACGATCTTGCGGTCGACCGAGAGCACCGCGCCCATCACGCCGAGGTACACGGGGAAGAACACGCCGACCGCGATCAGCGTGATTTTCGAGGATTCGAAAATGCCGAGCCACAGGATGAACAGCGGCACCCAGGCGATGGATGGAATGGACCGCAGCGCCTGCAAAGTCGGGTCGATGAGGCGGCGCGTCAGCGCCGAATAGCCCGTGATCGCGCCGAGCAAGGTGCCGGCTGCGACCCCGAATGCAAAGCCCGCCGCGACCCGGCTGACCGTCACCAGCACATGGCGCTGCAATTCGCCCGCTGCCGCAAGCTCGACCAATGTCGCCCAGATGCGCGAGGGCGGCGGCACCAGCCGGCCGTCGGACAGGCCCATGCGCACAGCGACTTCCCACGCGAGCGCGAGACCGACCGGCAGCACGAGCCCGAGCAGCGGCCGCGCATAGCGCGCGAGCAGGTGCTGTTCGCGCGGCGCGGCGACCGGTTCGGCGATGCTCATGGAGAAAAGAGACATGGGCTTGGCAAGAATTGCAATGGAGCCGCGCACTCAGTCGGCCCCCTCTCCCGCTTGCGGGAGAGGGTGGGGGAGAGGGCGTCTCTGCGCTTCTACGAAAGAGCCGTCTCCCGCCCTCGCTTTGCCATAGCCCGGCGCTTCACGCCGGGCGTCCCTGCTAAGGACGCGAAGGCTATGCCTTCGCTATGCACCCTCTCCCGCAAGCGGGAGAGGGGAAAGAAAGATCAGTTCGTCACCGCCACCCAGCGGTCGTCGATGAGGTCGTCGACCGTCTTCTTCACGTCGACATCGGCCTTGATCACGCCCGCCTGCTGCAGCGCCAGTCCGGCCGCAAGGATCGACTCCTTCTGCGGCGCACCGATGCGGGAATGCGTGAGCTCTGTGCGCTCCTTGAGCTGCTTGTCGACAACCGCCTCGGGCAGCTTGGTCGCCGCGATGAACACCCGCTTCACGTCGTCATAGTTAGCGAGCGAATGCTTGCGCGCCGCCTCGTAGACGGTGAGCACGCGCCGCACGAGGTCCGGATGATCCTTCAGGAACTCCTCGCGCACATTGAGGATGCCCCAGGTATTGGCTTCCGGCTTGCGGAAGAACAGCTTCGCGCCGTCTTCCACCTCGGCCTGCGCCATCATCGGATCGAGACCCGCCCAGGCATCGACGTCGCCGCGAATGAGCGCGGTCTTGCCGTCGGGATGTTGCAGCAGCACCGTGGTGATGTCTTTCTCGCTCAAGCCATTGTCGAGTAGCGCGCGCACCAGGAAGATGTGCGGATCGGTGCCGCGCGTCACCGCGACGCGCTTGCCCTTCAGTTCCGATACCTTGGTGATCGTCGAATCCTTGCGCGTCACCAGCGCGGTCCATTCGGGGCGCGAATAGACATAGATCGACTTGATCGGATTGCCGTTGATCTTCGAGACCAGCGCCGCCGAGCCCGCCGTCGAGCCGAAATCGATCGAGCCGGCGCTCAGGAATTCCAGCGCCTTGTTCGAGCCGAGCGTCTGCACCCAGCGGATCGCGATCCCGTCCTTGGCGAATTCCTTTTCAAGGAGGCCATGCTCCTTGAGCACCATCGAGACCGGATTGTAGGTCGCCCAGTCGAGCCGGATTTCCTTCGGCTTGTCGGCGGCGAGCAGGCTCGTCGGCAGCAGGCCGACAAAGAATGCGGAGAGAAACAGGGAGCGTCGTGAGAAGAGGGACATAAGTCCTCCATTGCTTTGCGGCAGATGCCGCGTTGATGGAGGCGGGGAGTGGCCCGCCGTCAGCCAGCTTGGGCGGGGCCCGCGCTTTAGCTGCATTTGTTAAGCGCCCGCAAGCTGATCGCTCAAATCGGCGCTATGTTTATTCTATGGGAGCCGCTGGTTTGGCGTCAATAAGAATGAATTTATTGCGCCACGGCTCGTGCGGAGAAATTTCTACTCCATTTTCCAACCACGCAGCCGCGCGGGTTCGCTGCTTAGCGGCGTGACACTGCGGCAGCGCTCCGCTATCCGGGTGTCCCCATGCTGTCTCCCGCCGATCCCGCACCGCGCGACGCTGCGCTCATCGACACCGATCCGGTGGCCGCCGATCTCGCCAAGCTCGCGGACGAATACGCGGGTCGCGAGCGCGAACTGCGCACCGCGGTTGCGCAGCGCCTGAAAGCCGCGCTCGCGCAGGGTCGCGCCGCCGCCGAAGAGATGCTGCTGAACGACCGCCACGGCCGCGCCTGCGCCGAGCGCATCTGCGTCATGCAGGACGAGATCATCCGCCTGATCCACGACCTCGTCGCCAAGCTCTATCGCTCGCTCACGCCATCGGATTCAGAGCGCATGGCGGTGGTGGCGACCGGCGGCTACGGCCGCGGCCTGCTCGCGCCCGGCTCCGACATCGATCTCTTGTTCCTGCTGCCCTACAAACAGACCGCGTGGGGCGAGTCCGTCGCCGAAGGCATTCTCTATTGCCTGTGGGACATGGGGCTGAAAGTCGGGCACGCGACCCGTTCGGTCGACGAGTGCATCCGCCAGGCCAAGGCGGACATGACAATCCGCACCGCGCTCTTGGAGGCGCGCTACCTGCTCGGCGACCGCGCGCTCTATGACGAGTTCGTCGCGCGCTTCGACAAGGACATCGTGCGCAACACGGGCCCGCAGTTCGTCGCCGCCAAGCTTGCCGAGCGCGAGGAGCGGCTGCGCCGCGCCGGCCAGTCGCGCTATCTGGTCGAGCCGAACGTGAAGGACGGCAAGGGCGGGTTGCGCGATCTGCACACGCTGTTCTGGATCGCAAAGTACGTCTACCGCGTGCACGGCGCCGAGGAACTGATCGAGCGCGGCGTGTTCGATCGCTCGGAGTACAAGATGTTCCGCGGCGCGGAGGATTTCCTCTGGGCGGTGCGCTGCCACATGCATTTCGTCACCGGCCGCGCCGAGGAGCGGCTGTCGTTCGACATCCAGCGCGAGATCGCGGTGCGGCTCGGCTACACGGCGCATCCCGGCATGAAGGATGTCGAGCGCTTCATGAAGCACTACTTCCTGGTCGCCAAGGATGTCGGCGACCTGACCGCGATTCTGTGCGCCGCGCTGGAAGACCGCGAGGCGAAGCCCGTGCCGGTGCTCGACCGCGTGATGGCGCGGTTTCGGCCGCGCCCCAAGCGCGTCGTGCTCGATTCGGATGACTTCACGGTCGACAAGAACCGCATCACCATTGCGGATGCGGACGCGTTTCGCCGCGATCCCGTCAATCTCATTCGCATTTTCCGGCTGGCGCAGAAGCATAACCTCGCCTTCCACCCCGCCGCGATGCACGCGGCGGCGCGCTCGCTCAAGCTGATCGATCAGAAGCTGCGCGAGGACAAGACCGCGAACGCGCTGTTCTTCGAGATCCTGACCTCGGAAGGCGCCGAGGTGGTGCTGCGCCGCATGAACGAGGCGGGCGTGCTCGGCCGCTTCGTGCGCGCGTTCGGCCGCATCGTCGCGATGATGCAGTTCAACATGTACCACCACTACACGGTGGACGAGCATCTGTTGCGCTGCATCGGCATCCTCGCCGACATCGAGGCGGGCGGGAACGAAGAGTTCGCGCAGGCGAGCGAACTGATGAAGACGATCCAGCCCGCGCACCGCGCGCTGCTTTACGTCGCGCTGTTCCTGCACGACATCGCCAAGGGGCGCGTGGAGGATCACTCGATCGCGGGCGCGCGCATCGCGCGCCGCTTCGGCCCGCGGCTTGGCCTCACGCCGGCCGAGACCGATACGGTCGCCTGGCTGGTCGAACAGCATCTCGTAATGTCGTCGATCGCGCAATCGCGCGACCTCTCGGACCGCAAGACGATCGAGAAGTTCGCCGCCGTGGTGCAGTCGCTCGAGCGCATGAAGCTGCTGCTCATTCTCACCACCGCGGACATCCGCGCGGTCGGCCCCGGCGTGTGGAATTCCTGGAAAGCGCAGCTCCTGCGCACGCTCTACTACGAGACCGAGCCGGTGCTCACCGGCGGCTTCTCGGAAGTGAATCGCGCCAAGCGCGTCGCGATGGCGCAGGCGGAATTCCGCGCCGAGATGAAGGACTGGGGCAAAGACGAGCTCGACGTCTATATCGCGCGGCACTACCCGGCCTACTGGCTCAAGGTCGACCTGCCGCACAAGGTCAGCCACGCGCATTTCCTCAAATCCGCGCAGGCCGCCGACAAGGCGGTGGCGACCGGCGTCGGGTTCGATACGGCGCGCGGCGTCACCGAACTGACCGTGCTGGCGCCCGACCATCCGCGGCTTCTCTCGGTGATCGCGGGCGCGTGCGCGGCGGCCGGCGCCAATATCGTCGACGCGCAGATCTTCACCACCACCGACGGGCTCGCGCTCGACACCATCGCGGTGTCGCGCGAGTTCGAGCACAACGAGGACGAGGCGCGCCGCGCGGTGCGCATCGCGGACTCAATCGAGCGCGCACTGCGCGGCGAATTGCGGCTGCCCGAGGTGATGGCCAAGCGCGGCGCGCGCAAGGCGCGGCTCAAGGCTTTCGCGATCGAGCCCGAGGTGATGATCAACAATCAGTGGTCCAACCGCTACACGGTGGTCGAGGTCACCGGGCTCGACCGGCCCGGCCTGCTGTACGAATTGACCGCGACGCTCTCCAAGCTCTCGCTCAACATCGCGTCGGCGCATGTCGCGACCTTCGGCGAGCGCGTTGTCGACGTGTTCTACGTCACCGATCTCACCGGCGCCCAGATCACCTCGCCGACGCGTCAGGCCGCGATCAAGCGCGCGCTCCTCCCGCTGTTCAGCGAGGACGAGCGCAAGGTCGCGAAGGCTGGGTGAGCTCGATTGTCATCCCGGAAGCCGCGCAGCGGCTATCCGGGATCCATCTCTCACGGTTCGCGAATGTAGCAGCATGGATCCCGGGTCTCGCTTCGCTCGCCCGGGATGACAGTCCGTTAACTATATCCGCGATCTCCGTTGCCTACCGGCAACGCACGCCGTTCCGCCGCCGCCGCACCCGAATGCTTAACCGCACATTAAATCGCGCCGCTTAGCGTTGCACCGAAGCGAGGTCTCCGCGTACCGGAGATGGGCCAGGGGCGCGTATGGCGGCAAAGAGTAAGAGTGAGGAACGCCGCGAGCCCACGACGGACTCCGCGCGCGAAGGCTCCGGCAAATCACGCAAGAAGAAGAGCAAAGGCCCGCGCCGTTCGCTGGTCGGGCGCGTCGCCTATTGGTCGCTGGTGCTCGGGCTGTGGGGGTTCATCGGCGCGGTCGGCGTGATCGCCTGGGTCGCCGCGCACCTTCCGCCGATCCAGTCGCTCGAAGTGCCGAAGCGCCCGCCTTCGATCCAGATCGTCGGCCTCAACGGACGCGTGCTCGCGACGCGCGGCGAGATGGGCGGCTCCGCGGTGCCGCTGCGCGAATTGCCCGCGTTCCTGCCCAAGGCATTTCTGGCGATCGAGGACCGGCGTTTCTACTCGCATTACGGCATCGATCCGTTCGGCGTCGCGCGCGCGGTCGGCGCGAATGTCCTGCATCGCGGCGTGTCGCAGGGCGGCTCGACCATCACGCAGCAGCTCGCCAAGAACCTGTTCCTGACGCAGGAGCGCACCATGGCGCGCAAGCTGCAGGAGGTGATTCTCGCGATCTGGCTGGAGCGGAAGTATTCCAAGGACGAGATTCTCGATCTCTATCTCAACCGCGTCTATTTCGGAAACGGCGCCTACGGTGTCGAAGCCGCCGCGCAGCGTTATTTCGGCAAGTCCGCGCGCACCGTCACGCTCTCGGAAGCAGCCCTGCTGGCGGGTCTCGTGAAATCGCCCTCCAAGCTCGCGCCGACGCGCAATTTCGACGGCGCCGAGCGCCGCGCGCAGATCGTTCTCGCCGCCATGGCGGACGCGGGCTACGTCGGCGCCGATGCGGCCAAGAACGCGATCGCGAGCGCGCCGAAGATCGTCAAGCAGACCGCGGGCGGCTCGATCAACTACATGGCCGACTGGGTGATGGACGTGCTCAACGACGTGGTCGGCCACGTCGAGCAGGACATCGTGGTCGAAACCACGATCGATCCGCTGCTGCAGGCGAGCGCCGAGAAGGCGCTGCTGGATGAACTGACGCCGAAAGGCGCGAAGTTCGACGTCGAGCAGGGCGCCATGGTGGTGATGACGCCGCAGGGCGCGGTGCGCGCGCTGGTCGGCGGCAAGAACTACGCCGAGAGCCAGTTCAACCGCGCGGTCGCCGCGAAGCGCCAGCCCGGCTCGGCGTTCAAGCCGTTCGTCTATCTCACCGCGCTGGAGCGCGGGCTCACGCCCGAGACGATCCGCGAGGACAAGCCGATCGACGTGAAGGGCTGGAAGCCGGAGAACTACACCCACGAATACTTCGGGCCGGTGTCGCTCACCAAGGCGCTCGCGATGTCGCTCAACACCGTGTCGGTGCGCCTGACCCTGGAAGTCGGGCCGCAGGCGGTGGTGCGCACCGCGCACCGGCTCGGCATTTCCTCCAAGCTCGAGCCGAATGCCTCGATCGCGCTCGGCACCTCGGAAGTGTCCGTGATGGAGCTGGTCTCGTCCTACGTGCCGTTCGCCAACGGCGGCATCGCGGTCGCGCCGCACGTGATCGACAAGGTGCGCACCGCCGACGGCAAGCTGATTTATCGCGCGCGCAATCCGGGTCTCGGCCGCGTCATCGACGATCGCACCGTCGCGATGATGAACCAGATGATGCAGGAAACGCTTGCGAGCGGTACCGCCCGCAAGGCCGACGTCGGCGGCTTCCCGGCCGCCGGCAAGACCGGGACCTCACAGGATTTCCGCGACGCCTGGTTCATCGGCTACACCGGGCATCTCGTCACCGGCGTGTGGCTCGGCAATGACAACAATTCGCCGACCAAGAAGCTGACCGGGAGCGGCATGCCGGTGGACATCTGGAGCCGGTTCATGAAGGCGGCCCACCAGGGCCTGCCGATGGCGGACCTGCCCGGCATGGCGGGGCGTTCATACGATCCCACGCAGCAGCAGGCGCCATCCGCGCCGCCGCAAACCTACCCGCCGTCCAATCCGCTCACCTCGATGCTGTCGCCGCCGCAAAGCGCGACGCCCTTGAGCCGCGAGGACGATGCACGCCCGCTCGTCGCGCCGCGTCCCCCGGTCGCGGTTGCTCCGGCCCAGCCGCCGCGCCCGCCCGCGCCACGTCCGCCGCAGGTGGCCGCAGCGCCGCCGAAGCTGCCCACGCCGCCTCCGCGCATCGCGTCGCCGCCGCGCGTCGCTGCTGCTGCGCCGTTGTCGCTTGCTTCGTCGCCTTCGTCTCATGCGCCGTTGCCGACGCAGTATCCGCCGCAGCGGATGGCCGCGGCGCCGACCTCGACGTCGAGCATTCCGCGTCCGCCCGGCGCCGTCGGCGGCGTCATGCTGGATGTGCAGCCGTCCTCCAACAATTCCGGCGTCGGCAACTTCTTCGACAATCTGTTCGGCCGGCGCTGAAGCCACTGCGCTGGCGCCCGGCATGACGCTGCACTAGCATCGCGGCATGCGCAGGATCGTGCTCGGCGGGCTTGCTGTTGTCATTGTGTTGATCGTCGCGCTCGGCGCCGTGCTGTTGCTGTGGCCGACGGGAGGCGACCGCAAGCCGGTGCTCGCCGACAGTCCGCCGCTGCAGCCGGTGACGCGAACCTCGGTCGTTATCGCGCCGGCCGCCGTCGCACTCTCGGCGATCCGCGACATGATGGAGGCGCAGGCGCCGCGCGACCTTTCGGGCAAGCGCGACAACCCGATGGGTCAACTGCTGCAGAATGCGGAACTCGGCTGGACCGTCACGCGCGGGCCGCTCGCGCTCACCGGCCGGCCCGAAGGCCTCACCGTGCTGACGCCGCTCAACGGCACGTTCCGCCTCACCGGCCAGATCGGCGCGCAGGTCGGCAACGCGGTCGGCGGCATCACCGGCGCGCTTGGCGGCATCGTGAACGAACAGCTCGGCAAGCAGATCGGGAGCCTCACCGGCCGCATGCTGGATCAGCGCGCCGACGTGCGCGGCAACATCACGATGAACGCAAAGCCCGCGATCCTGCCGAACTGGCGGACGGAGCCCAATTTGACCGGGCAGGCGAACATCGGCGATGCCAATCTCTCCGTCGCGGGCGTGCGGCTCAACCTGTCACGCGAGGTCAAGCCGCTGCTCGATCGTGCCGTCAACGAGCAGCTCGGCGCGTTGCAGGCGCGTATCCGCGACAATCCGGCGATCGAGCTCGCGGCGCGCCGCGAGTGGGCCAAGATGTGCCGCGCGATTCCGCTCGGCAAGGCGGCACCCGGCGTGCCGGACTTGTGGCTCGAAGTGCGCCCGGTGCGCGCGGTCGCGGCGCAGCCGCGCGTCGATGCCGCCGCCGTGACACTCACGGTCGGCGTGCAGGCCGAGACGCGGATCACGCCGGCCGAAACCAAGCCCGATTGCCCATTCCCGGCAACATTGGAGATCGTGCCACCGATGGAGCAGGGGCGAGTCGCGATCGGCGTTCCGATCGATGTGCCGTTCACCGAGGTCAATAAGCTGATCGAGGCGCAGCTCAAGGGCAAGACGTTCCCCGAGGACAAGAGCGGGCCCGTCGAGGTGACGATCAACCGCGCGACCGTGGCGGCGTCCGGCGATCGGCTGCTCATCACGCTGCGCGTCAAAGCGAACGAGAAGAAGAGCTGGTTCGGCTTCGGCGCCGACGCCACCGTGCATGTCTGGGGCAAGCCCGAACTCGACCGTACGCAACAGGTGCTGCGCCTCACCGCGATCGAACTCGATGTGGAATCCGAAGCCGCGTTCGGGCTGCTCGGCGCCGCCGCGCGCGCCGCGGTGCCTTACGTCAAGGATGCGCTGGCCGAGAACGCGCGCATCGATCTCAAGCCGTTCGCTGCCAATGCGCGCAAGAACATCGAGACGGCGATCGCGGATTTCCGCAAGAGCGGCGAGGGCGTGCAGGTCGATGCGGCGGTGACCGATCTGCGTCTCGCGGGGATCGAGTACGACGCCAAAACCTTGCGCATCATCGCCGAGGCCGACGGCACCGTGAAGGTTGCGATCAGCGCGCTGCCGCAGTAGCAGCTATTGCTCGCCATACCGGTGCAGCGCGGTGCCGTGCGCGTTGAGCCAGCCCTTGGCGCGCTGCCAGTCGGGGCAGATGCCGGCGACCACGCGCCAGAACTTGCGCGAGTGGTTCATCTCGATGAGGTGTGCCACCTCGTGCGCCGCGAGATAGTCCAGCACATGGGGGGGGCTAAGGATCAGCCGCCATGAGTATGAGAGCACGCCGGCCGCCGTGCATGAGCCCCAGCGGCTCGACTGGTCGCGCACCGAAACGCGCTTGACCGCAACGCCAAGCAGCACCGCGTAGCGGCGACTCGCGGCTTCCAGGTCGCGCTTGGCCTCGCGCTTCAAGAAATCGCGCACGCGCCGCGCCAGGTGTTCGGCGTTGCCGGCAACGCACAGCAGCGGCATGGCATCGTCGGCCTCGACCCACACCGTGCCGCGCGCCCCCGCGCGGTGCACGATGCGGTGCGGTAGGCCGCGCAGCGGGAGCTCGAGACCGTCGGCGAACGGAATGGGCTGCGGCAGACGCTTCAGCCGTGCCGCGATCCAGCCGCCGTTACGTTCCGCGAAGGCGCGCGCCTCCTTGACGCTGCCGCGCAGCGGCATGGTGAGCACGACCGTGCGGTCGGTGGCGTGCACACGCAGCGTATAGCGCCGCGCCTGCGCGTGACGGCGAAGTTGCACCGGATAGATCGCGCCGTCGAACGCGATCTCGATCAGTTGCGGATCGGGCGGCCGGCGGAAGAAAAGTGCGCGCAGCGACATGGGCGATGACTCAAGAGGATTCGCCGACGATCATACACTGTCATCCCGGCCGAGCGGAGCGAGAGCCGGGACCCATCGAGCAACGAACTGGGGAATCTCATGGGTCCCGGATAGCCGCCTGCGGCGGCTTCCGGGATGACACCGGAGTTTACCCCTCCGCCGCCTTGCGCTTGCTGCCCTTGCCGCGGCCGTTGTGCGAGAGCACGAAGTCCGAAATGCGCGGCGCGATCTCGGAGCGGAAGCGCGAGCCGTTGAACACGCCGTAGTGGCCGACGCCCAGTTGCAGGTAATGCGCCTTCTTGTCGTCCGGGATGTTGCTGCAAAGCCTGTGCGCGGCCTGCGTCTGCCCGACGCCGGAAATGTCGTCGTGCTCGCCCTCGATGGTGAGCAGCGCGACGCGGTGGATCTTGGTGAGGTCGACCGGCTTGCCGCGATGGGTCATGCGGCCGAGCGGCAGGTCGTGGCGGATGAACACGGTCTCGACTGTCTGCAGGTAGAACTCGGCCGAGAGGTCCATGACGGCGAGATACTCGTCGTAGAATTCGCGGTGTTTGGTGGCCGAGTCGCCGTCGCCCTCGACCAGGTGGCGGAACAGGTTGCGGTGCGCCTCGAGATGACGATCGAGGTTCATGGTCATGAAGCCGTTGAGCTGCA
>JAXDNY010000021.1:0-4239 GCA_034669145.1 Hyphomicrobiales bacterium | reverse complement strand
GCGGCGCTCAACGCCAACGGCACCGGCCCGTTCATCATCACCGAGCATCAGGCCGGCGTGAAAACCGTGTTCAAGCCGAACCCGAAGTGGTGGGGCAAGCCGGAGCATAATTTCGACGAGGTGATCTTCACCACCATCGCGAACGACGCAACCCGCGTTGCAGCCCTCCTCTCGGGCGACGTCGACTGGGCCGATCCGATCCCGCTGCAGGATATCGAGCGTATCAACGCGAGCGCAAACGCGCAGGTGATGCAGGGGCCGGAGCTGCGCACAATCTTCCTCTCGTTCGACCAGTACCGCGACGAGCTGAAGTACTCGAACGTGAAGGGCAAGAACCCGTTCAAGGACGTGCGCGTGCGCAAGGCGTTTTATCTCGCGATCGACGAGAATGCGATCGCCGACAAGGTCATGCGCAAGGCGGCGGTGCCGTCCGCGCTGATGATCTCGCCGCTGCTGTTCCCGCTGGCGAAGGACTTCAAGCGCCCGGCCTACGCGCCGGATGAGGCGAAGAAGCTGCTCGCCGAGGCGGGCTACCCGAACGGCTTCGAAGTGACGATGGATTGCCCGAACGATCGCTACGTCAACGACGAGGCGATCTGCCAGGCGATCACCGCGATGCTTTCCCGCGTCGGCATCAAGATCAACCTGCTGGCGCAGCCGAAGGCGAAGTACTTCGCGAAAATCCTCGTGTCGGGCGGCTACGATACCTCGTTCTTCCTGCTCGGCTGGACGCCCGGCTCGTTCGATAGCTGGAACGTGCTCGCCAACATGTACCGTTGCCGCGACGAAAAGGGCGCCGGCGGCAACAACAATGTCGGCAACTACTGCAATCCGAAAATGGAAGAGATGATCAAGCAGATCCTGGTCGAAGGCGACACCGCCAAGCGCGACCAGCTGATCAAGACCGCCTATCAGCTCGGCCAGGATCAGGACTGGGGCTATATCCCGTTGCACCAGCAGGCGCTCGCCTGGGGCGTCTCGAAAAAGGTGAAAGTGGTACAGCGCGCCGACAACCAGATCCTGTTCTACTGGTTCCGCAAGGAGTGAGGCGGCGCGTTAACGCCGCGGCGATTAACCAAACCCGAAGGCCCGCACCCCGGTGCGGGCCTTTTTCGTTTATGGCTGAGTGTCAATTAGACAACAACTTTCCGGGGATTGGGCGATGTTGGCAAAAATCGAGAAAAAGCTGGCCGGCGTTTCCCGCCGCCGGATCATCTTCTTCTACGACCTGTTATGGTTCCTGATCCTGGGCGTGGTCGCGTGGGAGTTGACCCAGAAAAACAACTGCATCCTGCCGACTGTTCCCACCGGCAAAATCGACTGGTCGTCGGTCACGGCCTATTGCGTTCTGTGGACCAAATACAAGCTGCTGTTCAACTGCATGTGGATGGGCGCGCTCGGCGGCGTCACGATCAGCCTCAAGGGCATCTACGATCACGGCGCGAGCACCGACCCATGGAAGAACGACTATAACCTTTGGCACATCGGAAGGCCGGTGAGCGGCGCGATCGCCGGATTGATCGCAGGTCTTCTCCTTTATCTGATCGTCCCGGTGGACAAGTTCTCTCCAGTCCTGATTTACGGCCTCGCTTTCATCCTCGGCATGCAAGACAAGGCGTTCTTCGACTTCCTGTCCCAAATTGGCGGCCGCTTCCTGCCGAAAAGCGATGCAACCCCTCCCCTTCTGCAAGTCATCGGAATCGATCCCACCGAAGGAAAGGGAGGACAAAGCATCAAGATCACGGGGCAAGCCATCGACAAGAACGCCGTGCTGCGCATTGGCGGCAAGACTCTCGGCACCCCCGTGATAGCGCCCGACGGCACATCCGCGTCCGGAACCGTCCCGCTGGGTTTGGCAGCGAACACCAAGGTGGACGTCGCGGTGATCAATCCGGGCGGACGCAGCATCGTACTGGTCGACAAGTTCAAACCCCTCGGCGATTGATTTGCGCCGCGGCCGCGAACGCGTATAGGGTCGAGGGACAACCCTCGGCCCCCAACACATGCTCGCCTTCATCATTCGCCGCCTGCTGCAAGCCATCGTGGTGATGCTCACGGTGGCGCTGATCGCGTTCACGCTGTTCCGCTTCGTCGGCGACCCGATCAACATGATGGTCGGCATCGAGACGACCGCCGCTGAGCGCGCGCAATTGCGCGAGCAGCTTGGCCTCAACGATCCGATCATCGTGCAATTCGCGCGGTTCGTCGGCAACTCCGCGCAGCTTAAATTCGGCAACTCTTATCAGTTCAAGACGCCGGTGATCGACCTGATCGCCGACCGCTTTCCGGCGACCATGGAGCTTGCCTTTGCGTCCGCGCTGTTTTCGCTGCTGATCGGCATCCCGATGGGCGTCTATACGGCGCTGCACCGCCATTCATGGCTGTCGAACGTCTTCCTCGCCGCTTCGCTGGTCGGAATATCGCTGCCGACGTTCCTGATCGGCATCCTGCTCATCTTCCTGTTCCCGGTGACGCTCGGCATTCTGCCCTCGTTCGGGCGCGGCGATGTGGTGCGGCTCGGCTTCTGGACCACGGGCCTGCTGACGACGTCGGGGCTGAAGGCGCTGGTCCTGCCCGCGATCACGCTCGGTCTGTTCCAGATGACGCTGATCATGCGGCTGGTGCGCGGCGAGATGATGGAAGTATTGCGCACCGACTACATCAAGTTCGCGCGCGCGCGGGGCTTAAGCGACCGCGCGGTGAACTTCGGTCACGCGCTGAAGAACACGCTGGTGCCGGTTATGACCATCGCGGGCCTGCAGCTCGGCTCGATCATCGCTTTCGCGCTGATCACCGAAAGTGTGTTCCAGTGGCCTGGCATGGGCCTTCTGTTCCTCAAGGCAGTGCAGAACGTCGATATCCCGATCATGTCGGCCTATTTGCTGCTGGTCGCGTTCATCTTCGTCACCATCAACCTGATCGTCGATCTGCTGTACGCCGTGGTCGATCCGCGCATCCGCATCGACGCAAGGGTGGCCTGAACCATGCCGGCGCAGGCCAACGATCCCGTCGCAATGATGCGCAGGCGGTCGCGGCTTGCCGCGATCATGGACAGCGACCTCGTTTATTCCTTTCTGCATTCCAGGATCACCATCGCGGCCGCGATCGTGACGCTGGCGATCGTGCTTGCCGCCCTGCTGGCCCCGTGGATCGCCACGCAAGATCCTTACGACTTGCGGGTGCTCGACATCCTCAATTCGCACAACCCGCCCGCTTGGCTGAAAGGCGGCGATCCGCAATTCCTGTTCGGCACCGACGATCAGGGCCGCGACGTCTTTTCCACCATCCTCTACGGCTCGCGCCAGTCGATCGCGATCGGCGTGATGGCGACGCTGTTCGCCGGCATGCTCGGCATTTCGCTCGGATTGATTGCCGGCTACGCGGGCAGGTCGGTCGACGCCGTCATCATGCGCGCCGCCGACATCCAGAGCACTTTTCCGGCGATCCTGATCGCGATGCTGATCGACGGCACCTCGCGCGCGCTGTTCGGCGAGCAGCGCAACGAGCAGGTCGTGTTCTGGGTCATGGTGCTCTCCATCGGCCTGTCGTTCTGGGTGCAGTACGCCCGCACCGTGCGCGGCTCGACCCTGGTGGAGAAAAACAAGGACTATGTGCTCGCCGCCCGGCTGATCGGCATCCGCCCGGTCAAGATCCTGTTCCGCCATGTACTGCCGAATGTCGTCGGGCCGGTGCTGGTCATCGCCACCATCAACCTCGCGCTCGCGATCATCACCGAGGCGACGCTCTCGTTCCTCGGGCTCGGCCTGCCCTCGACCCAGCCCTCGCTCGGCACGTTGATCCAGATCGGGCAGAAATACCTGTTCGCCGGCGAATGGTGGATCGCGATCTTCCCAGGGATCACCCTTGCGGCATTAGTGCTCGCCGTGAACCTGCTTGGCGACTGGCTGCGCGATGCGCTCAATCCGAAGTTACGGTGACGCAGCTTCCTTTTCCCCGGTGACAACCCTCAGGCGCGGCCATAAGCTCCCGCCCCAATTGGCGTTCGCGCCACGCACATCTGGAGGTGCAAATGCGTTTGAAGTTCAGTGCCTTGATGCTTGGCGCCGCGATGGCGCTGGCCGCGACCGCGGCCGATGCGCGTGCTGTGAAATGGGCGCGCGGCGCCGATGCGCTCACGCTCGATCCGCATGCGCAGAACGAAGGCCCGACGATCGCGTTCAACGGTCAGATCTACGAAGCGCTGATCACGCGCGACAACGCCAACAAGCTGGTCCCGGC
>JAXDNY010000020.1:0-3170 GCA_034669145.1 Hyphomicrobiales bacterium | reverse complement strand
GCGAACAGCGCCAGCATCACCATTGCCGCAACCGGGATATGGCTCAGCTTGGCCGCGAGGCGTGCAACAAAAGGCACCAGCCATGCCGCCGCGAGCAGCGTCTTCTCGAAGGGCGCAAAGCCTTTTTCAAGCCCATGCGCGACGGCGAGCGTAATCGCGGGTCCGAGAAGGACCATGTCGTAGTCGAGAGAATAGGGCGTTGCGAGCAGCGCTGCACAGAGCAAGGCGGCATACTTCAGGCGAGCGTCTGCTTGTGAATGCCAGAGCCAAGCGATGGCGCCGAGAACGAGCACGCTGACGATCCCCTGAAGCACATACGCTTCGGCCACCGATCCGCCGAGCATGCGCACGGCCGAGAACACGCTCTGGATTTTTTCCCAGCCGATATTGCCGTTCTCAAGCACAACGCTGCGCGTGAAGCCAAGGCTCTGCTGGAACGCGGTCCAGGTCTGCAGGCCGAAGACCACGATGCTGAGCGCGGTCAGCGCAACCAGGCTGGTGCTGCCGGCCAGCAGCGCCCGCCAATATCCGCCGGCAATCAGCGCGATGGGGATCACGAGGCCGAACTGCGGCTTGTAGGCGAGGAGCGCGAACAGCATTCCGGCGAGCCAAGGCCGGGTCTCCAGGCAGAGCAGGGCGCCGGCGAACACGCCGGCAGTAAGAAAGCCGTTTTGCCCGTGCGTCAGGTTGATGAACACGGCCGGGAAGGCGAGGGCGGCGACGAGCACGACACGTCGTGGCAAACCGCTATCGCGGAGCACGCGCCGAATGCCGGCGAGGTAGAGCGGCAGGGTGGCGAATAGCCACACCGCGAGCGCGGTCGCATAGGGCAGGAGCGCCAGCAACGCGGCAAGGGCGAGGAAATAGGGCGGATAGTGCCAACCGTAGACGTCGCTCTCCGGGCCGAAGAAGGCCCGCTGCTCTGCGAGATGGCTCTCAATGTCGAAGGGCCGCTCGGAATGGCCGCTGAGCACCTCCGTGCCGGCGACCCAAACCTGCGCGAAATCCGTGCCTAGCGGACGTCCGGCAAGATCGTGGCGCCCGTCCGACGTGATGACCAGCGCCAGGATTGCAATCGCCTGGAAGGCAAGGAAAAGCGCGGGATAGGTGCGCAGGCGCTCGGGAGTAAGCCAGGAACCGCTTTTCAGACTGTCCCACACCTTGCCGCACCTCCACCGAGATCCGGAACTCTAGGGGCAAAGCCTTAAGGTTCGCTGATTGTGGCGCCGGAGGGCGAAGCTATTCCGCGGCGGCCCGCAGCAGCTATTCGCCGGGACGCACGCGGGTGAATTGGACGGGCTGCATGTCGACCTGCAGCCCGTCCTCCCTTGATCGCACCAATGTGTAAGTCGAGCGGTCGAGGTCCGATGTTTCAGGAAAATCCTCGCGGAAATGTGCGCCGCGGCTGTCGTCGCGCGCGAGTGCGGCGGCGCAAATCGTGCGGCTGACTTCGATGAGGTTCTCGACATTCAGCCGATCCATCCACGTCAGATTGAAGCGGCGGTCGCCATCCGGGATACCGCAGGCGCGGACCTCGGTTGCGAGCGCGCCGAGCCGCGCGGCTGCACCCTGCAGTCCGGCGCCGGTGCGTAAAATCCCGACCTGATCCCACATCAATTCGAGCAATTCTTCGCGGATGGCGAAAACATCATCCGGTGCGCGGCCGATCGGACCGTAAGCGCGGCCGAGCGCCGCATCGATTGCTTGCGCATCGCATTCCGCCAGGGCGCCGCGCTCGCGCGCAACCGCTTCTGCCATGCGATCGCCCGCGATTGCACCGAACACGGTAGAATTCGCAACGCCGTTGCCGCCGAGCCGGTTTGCGCCGTGCACGCCGCCGGTATCTTCACCCGCCGCATACAAACGCGGCAGCGGCGTCCGGCACTCAGTGTCGAACACAACCCCCCCCATCATGTAATGCGCCGTCGGCACGACCTCGACATCGCCGCCGGCGAGATCGAAACCGCAATCGGCGCAGCGCTCGACCATGCCCTTGAACTGACGCCGCACTTCTGCGGGCCCGAGATGCGCCATGCGCAGATAGACGCCGCCATTCGGTGTCGCGTGGCCGGCGCGCATGCGGTACACGATCGAGCGGCTGACGATGTCGCGCGTGGCGCGTTCGCCGCGTTCGTCATACGCGAACATGAAGCGCGCGCGATTGCCGTCGAGCAGAAAACCGCCTGCGCCGCGCAAGCCCTCTTCGAGCACTGTGCCGGTCATGCGCGTGCCCGGCCCGGCCAGCAATCCGGTCGGATGGAATTGCACCATCTCCATGTCGCGGAGCGGCAGGCCGGCACGCAACGCCATCGCAAGCCCATCGCAGCTCTTGTCGCCCGACGGCGTATGATACTTGTACATTGTCGGCCCGCCGCCGGTCGCGAGCAGCACGGCGCGCGCACGTACGAGCAGCGGCTCGCCGGTGCGGATGTCGAGCATCAACACACCGGCCAACCCCGAGGCATCCGCGGCGGGAATGAGATCGAGCGCGCGATGATCTTCGAGCCGGCGCACGTCGCGACGCCAGACCTGCTCCATCAAGCGGTTGATGATCTCGATGCCGGTGAGATCGCCTTTATGCACCGTGCGATCGAATGTTTGCCCCGCAAACGCCTTTTGATGCACCGTGCCGTCGGGATTGCGATCGAAAAAGCAACCGAGCTCGTTCTCCAATTCGCGGATACGCACCTGCGCGCCGGTGACCAGCATCCAGGCGAGATCCTGGTCGTTCAGCCACTTGCCGCCCTCGATCGTGTCCATGAAATGGCGCTCGACCGAGTCGCCCGCCGCAAGCGCGACGTTGTAGCCGCCCTGCACCAGGCGCGAGCAGCCACACTAGCCGAGCAGGCCCTTCACCGCGATCGTCACGTCGAGATCGGGCGCGGCCTTCTTCGCATGCAAGGCCGCAAACAGACCGGCGCCGCCGGCGCCGAGAATGAGGATGTCGGTGTCGAGTTTGGTGAGTGCCGGCAGGCTCACTCGGCGATCCCGAGCTTTTCGAGCACCGCGCTACGACGTGAGGCCACGTCCGCCCGCACATCGGCGAACATCGAGCCGCCATGCGAATCCATGCCGACGAGAAGCGGACCGAAATTGCGGATGCGGAAGCGCCAGAGGCTTTCGGGATGCAGATCGTCCATGTCGACGTCCTCGATCGCTTCGATCCAGGT
>JAXDNY010000019.1:0-30026 GCA_034669145.1 Hyphomicrobiales bacterium | reverse complement strand
GCCTTCAACAGATTGAAGGACTTCAGGCGCATCGCCACGCGCTATGACAGGTTAGCGCGCAACTACCTCGCCTCTGTCTGCCTTGCAGCCGCACTTGTATGGTGGATCTAATGAGTCTGGACCCTAGTATTTGATTTCTAGTGCCGCTTATCGATTTGAAGTTCCTGAACAAGCTTGCTGCAGGCGACGCGGGAGCTTCAAATCGGCGGCACTAGCCCTTACTCGGTCGTCAACTGGCTGATCGTTTCAGCGTCAGGTTCTTTGAAGAACTCCTGCGTCAGCATCCGTTCGATGATGAATAGGGCGGTCAAGCCGCCGGCGAGCGGGATCGGAAAATAAGAGAGGCCGACCGACATGATCGGGAATTCGGCGATGACCTGAAACCAGGTCGTGTGCACCAGCTTGAGGCCCCACCACAGCATGAACAGGTTCGTGCCGAGCATGCAGATTTCGAGCACCCAGCCGAGGATCTTTTTGCCGCCCTCGCCGAGCATGGCGGGGAGCACGCCGACGCCGATGTGGAGGTATTCGCGGTAGCACACGATCGCCGACAAGAACGACAGGACGATCATCAGGAGCGTCGCGAGCGGCTCGGGCCACGAGGCGGCGCTGTTGAGTACGTAGCGGGTGAAGACGCCGTAGGGGATGATCAGCGTGATGGTGACGAGACACACGCCAGCCAGGAACAGGCAGGCCTTGTGGATCGCGTCCATTGCGCGAATGTATTGCGCCTTCATGACTTCCCCCGAATTCCCCGGCGTGAAAATGGCCGGCCGGGCCATGCGGCGCCGGCCGGCCAGTGTCGTGCAGTCTTACTTCGTGTCCTGGATGCGCTTGACGAGCGCGGCGTATTTCGAGCCGTATTTGTCCCACACCGGCTTCACGGCGTCCTGGAAGGGTTTTTTGTCGGCGATGCTGATGACGTTCACGCCGGCATCCTTGATCTTCTTCATCGCCGCTTCGACACGGACGTCCCACAGCTTGCGCTGCTCGAACTGGGACTCCTTGCCGGTCTTCATGATGAGCGCCTGATCCTCCTTCGACATCGCGTCGAAGCTCTTGCGCGAGAAGACGAGGATTTCCGGAATGATCAGGTGTTCGGTGAGCGAATAGTGCTTCGCGACCGGCACGTGGCCGAACGAGTCGTAGCTCGGCGGATTGTTCTCGGCGCCGTCGACCACGCCGGTCTGGAGCGCGTTCATCACCTGGTCCATGCCCATCGCGACGCCGTTGCCGCCGAGCGCGTTCATGGTGTCGACGAAGATCGGATTGCCCATCATGCGGACCTTTAGACCCTTCAGGTCCTCGACCGTCTTGATGTCGCGCACCTTGTTGTAGAAGTTGCGCGCGCCGCTATCCATCCAGGCAAGCCCGATGAGCTGCGTCTTCGGATTGTCGGTGATCGCCTTGAGCAGTTCGTCGCCGATCGGGCCGTCCACCACCGCGCGCATGTGCGCGATGTCGCGGAACACGAACGGCAGGTTGAACACGTTCAGGTCGTCGACGATCGTGCCGACCGGCCCGGTCGAGATACGCGCATACTGGAGCGCGCCGACCTGCGCCTGCTCGATCATTTCCTTCTCGCCGCCAAGCTGCATCGACGGGAACATCTGCACGCTGAGGCGGCCATTGGTCGCGGCCGAAAGCTTCTTGCCGATCTGCTCGACCGCCTCGACCGTCGGATAGCCGAGCGGGTGCACGTCGGCCGCCTTGAGCACCAGCTTGGCCTGCGCCGAAGCGCCGGTCACGCCGAACCCCGTGGCGCTCACCGCCGCGGCAGCAGTCGTTCCTAGAAATTCACGTCTGTTCATCATGTCCTCCCTTGTTGGTTTCTTCACATTATGCGCCGGAGAACCGGCTAGAGCTTGTAGGCCTTCTTCGCCAAATTATACGCAAGATCGCGCGCGACCTCGCGCGCTTCGTCCTCGTCGAGCAGATGCTTGACCACAAGCTCGGCGAGGTAGGCACAGTCGACGCGGCGCGCCACATCGTGCCGCGCCGGGATCGATGAGAACGCGCGCGTGTCGTCGTTGAAGCCGACCGTGTTGTAGAAGCCGGCCGTTTCCGTCGTGAGCTCGCGGAAGCGGCGCATCCCTTCCGGCGAGTCGTAGAACCACCACGCCGGACCGAGCCGCAGGATCGGGTAATGCCCTGCGAGCGGGGCGAGCTCGCGCGAGTAGGCGGTCTCGTCGAGCGTGAACAGGATCAGTGTCAGGTCGCGCTCGTTGCCGAAGCGATCGAGCAGGGGTTTGAGCGCTCGCACATAGTCGGTGCGCGTCGGAATGTCGGCGCCCATGTCGCGGCCGAATTTGGCGTACACCGCCGGATTGTGATTGCGCAGCGAACCGGGATGGAGCTGCATCACCAGCCCGTCGTCGAGGCACATGCGCGCCATTTCGGTCAGCATCTGCGCGCGGAACAACTCCGCGTCGCCCTCGGTGAATTCGCCCGACATGATCTTGGCGAACAGCCGCTCGGCGTCCGCTTGCGGCAGGTCGACGGTCTGCGCGGAGAGGTGCCCGTGGTCGGTCGACGTCGCGCGGTGCTGCTTGAAATAAGCACGCCGCAGCCGGTGCGCTTCGAGATAGCCGTGCCAGGAAAACGTGTCGCAGCGGGTGAGGTTGCCGAACGCCTCGACGTTCGCCTTGAAGCCGTCGAACTCCGGATCGACCACCGGATCGGGCCGGTACGCCGTGATGACGCGGCCCTTCCAGCCGGACGCCTTGATGGCGTCATGGTGCGCCAACGGATCGAGCGGGCTCTCGGTCGTGGCGATGACTTCGATCTTGAAGCGCTCGAACAGCGCGCGGGGGCGGAATTCCGGCGTGGCGAGACATTCCGAGATGCGGTCGAAATAATGGTCGGCGGTCTCGGCCGAGAGCCGTACCGTCATGCCGAACAGCTCGGCAAAGGCCTGATCGAGCCACAGCCGCGTCGGCGTGCCGCGGAACAGGTAATAGCGCTCCGCGAAGGTGCGCCAGATCTTGCGCGCGTCGGTCTCGACCGCGCCGCCGTCCTTCCGCGCGATGCCCATCTGTTCCAGCGTGACCCCCTGGCTGTAGAGCATGCGGAAAATGTAGTGGTCGGGCGTCACGAACAGCCGCGCCGGATCGGGGAAAGGCGCATCCTCGGCGTACCAGCGCGCATCGGTGTGGCCGTGCGGCGAGACGATCGGCAGGTCGCGCACTTCCGCGTAAAGCCGCCGCGCCACCGCGCGCGACGCGAAGTCGGCCGGAAACAGCCGGTCGGCATAGATCAACGGGGCGGTGAGGGGAGCGGCACGCTGCGGCTTGTTCATGCAAGCTGCCTTTCCCGGCGCGCGAGCTCTTTCTCGGCGGCATCGCCGCCGATCAGAATGGCTTCGACACCGTTCAGGTGCGCATCCATCGCGGCGCGTGCTGCCTCCGCCTCGTGCGCGGCGATCGCGCGATAGACCGCTTCGTGCTCGGCGACGGTCGTGTCGCGCTGCTGCGGGCTGCAGCGCGCGACGATGAGCCCGGTGATCGCGCCCATGCGCTCGAACATCGGCGAGTACATTTCGGCCCAGCATTCATCGACGATCGCGGTCAGCACGCTGTTGTGACTCGCGAGCGCGATGCGCACGTGAAACTGATGGTCGGCGGCGCGGTGTGCGGGTGTGTCTTGCGCAACGGAAATCAGCCGCACTGTTTCGGCGATGCCCACGATCTCGCCAGGTGTCGCGAGTTGCGCGGCGAGCGCGGCAACTTCCGGCTCGATGGTGCGCCGCGCCGCGATCAGCTCCAGCGGCGAGGAGCCGACGCCTTCGAACAGGCGGCCGTTCGCGGAGCCGTTCGTGGCGTTCTTGGCCTTGCCGGTGACGAACGCGCCGGCGCCCACGCGCACGTCGACGAGACCTGCGATCTCCAGCGCGATCATCGCTTCGCGCACCGTCGGGCGGCTGACGCCGAGCAGCTTCGCGAGGTCGCGCTCGGGCGGCAGTCGGTCGCCCGGCTTGAACTCTCCGCGCGCGACCAGGTCCGTGACTTGACCGGCGACCTGCTCGTAAAGTCGTTGCGTCGCGACTGCCTGAAATGGCATACGCGAATTCCTCCCGTCAGGGTCCTTGGCGGACCGTCTTGGAACCATCCTAGGGTTTGAGAGCGTGGATGTTCAAGCTATAAGGTGGCCTGACCAATCCCAATACCCAAGAAAATTCAAACGAGGAAGCGAATGAGGCAGGCATGGCGCTGGTACGGGCCGGACGATCCGGTGACGCTCGATCATGTCCGCCAGGCCGGCGCGACCGAGATCGTCAGTGCGCTGCATCAATATGCCCCGGGCGAGGTCTGGCCGCAGAAGGCCGTCGCTGAGCGCAAGGCGGTCATTGAGAACACACCGCCCGGCCGCTCGCAGCTGAAATGGACGGTGGTCGAGAGCATCCCGGTGCCGGACGACATCCTGCGCGGCGGCGCCAGTGCGGCGCGCCAGACCGAAATCTGGATCGAGAGCATGCGCGCGGTCGCAGCCGTTGGCATCCGCACCATCTGTTACAACGTGATGCCGGTGGTCGACTGGACCCGCACCGATCTCGACTATCCGATGCCGACCGGCGCGACCGCGCTGCGCTTCGACTACGACCGTTTCGCGGCGTTCGATCTGCATGTGCTCAAGCGCAAAGGCGCGGAGGCCGATTACGATGAGGCGACGCGTGCGCGCGCCCGCAAGGTGGCTGACGCATTGTCGCAAGGCGAAGCGGAGCTGTTGACGAAGAACATCTCGGCCGGACTGCCGGGCGCGACGACCTTCTCGCAGAACCTCGATGCGTTCCGCGAGCGCATCACCAGCTACGGCGGCATCACGCTGGACAAGATGCGCGCCAACGTGGCGGCATTCCTCGCGCAGGTCACGCCGGTCGCCGAAGCGCTCGACGTGCGGCTCACGTTGCATCCGGACGATCCGCCGCGGCCGATCTTCGGCCTGCCGCGCATTGCGTCGACCCGCGCCGATTACGAGGCGTTGTTCAAGGCCGTGCCGTCGCGGGCGAACGGCATTTGCTTCTGCGTCGGCAGTCTCGGGAGCCGCCCGGACAACGATGTGGTGGCGATGGCCAGGGATTTCGGCCCGCGCATTTATTTCGCGCATTTGCGTGCAACGCAGATTGACGACAAGGGGAAGAGCATCAGCTTCACCGAGTCCGATCATCTCGACGGCGACGTGAACATGATCGACGTGCTGCGCATGCTGATCGCGGAGAACCGCAAGCGCGACGATGCCTGGCGCATTCCGTTCCGCCCCGATCACGGACACCGCATGCTCGACGACATCGAGAAGACGCGCATTAATCCGGGCTACACCGGCATCGGGCGGCTCAAGGGCCTCGCCGAACTGCGTGGCGCGATCCGGGCGTTGCAGTGAGCCACACGCGCAAGCATCGCATCGCCATCATCGGTCTCGGCATGGCGGTGACGCCGCATGCCAAAAGCCTGATCGACCTGAAGGACCGCGTCGAGGCCGTCGCGGCGTTCAGTCCGAGTGCGGCGCGGCGCGCGGCATTCGCGGAGAAATTCCCGTTTCGGCTCGCCGACAGCCTCGATGCGATCGTTTCGGACAAGAGCATCGACTGCGTCGAAATTCTCACGCCGCCGAATACGCACCTCGATCTGGTGCGCAAGTGCGCCGAAGCCGGCAAGCACATCCTGCTGGAGAAGCCGCTGGAGATCACGACGGAGCGCTCGCTCGCGCTTGTCGAGGCGGCGCGCAAGGCCGGCGTGACGCTCGGCGTGATGCTGCAGCATCGCTTTCGCCCTGCCGCGCTGAAGCTGCGCGAGATGCTGCGCGCCGGCGCGCTCGGCCGGATCGTCAATTGTTCAACGGTGATCCGCCTATGGCGGCCGCAGAGCTACTACGATGTCGAAGGCCGCGGCACCAAGGCGCGCGACGGCGGCGGCGTGCTGATCACCCAAGGCATTCACACGCTCGACCTGATGCTGAGCCTCGCCGGCCCGATCGCCGAGGTGCGCGGCTATGCGATGACCTCAAGCGTGCACCGCATGGAAACCGAGGACCTGGTTGCGGCGGCCGTCCGCTACGCGAGCGGCGCCTTCGGTACCATCGACGCGACGACCGCGGCCTATCCGGGCTTTCCGGAGCGCATCGAGATCGTCGGCGAGAAGGCGACCGCGTCGCTCGTTGGGAGCGACCTCGTCGTGGCGCATCACGACGGGCGCGTCACCGAGCTGAAAACCGAATACGGCGCGGGCGGCACCGGCGCGGACCCGATGGCGTTTCCGAATGACTGGCACCGCGCCGCGATTGCGGATTTCCTCGACGCGATCGATCAAAAGCGCGCGCCGATGATCAGCGGGCAGGAAGCCCTGAAGGTGCACCGGCTGATCGACGCGCTGCTGGAGGCGGGGGCGAGCGGTCGGACTATTGCCGTGCAGGCATCGTAGCCCGGGTGAGCGAAGCGATACCCGGGGCAGGTCCCCGCATGTCGCTGCGCTCATGCGGGCTACACGCTGCGGGACACAACTGCTCTTCACGCAAACATTTTTTCGCGTCGATGAACATCCAGTCATCATTGGGACATGATTGCTGGACAATTCTGCGAGTCAGGTGGAAGTGGTGCACGGCCCCGGCAATTGGGGTTCAGGGAGGTCTCCTCGATGCTCGCGTCAGTCCGCGCCGGCTTTGCCGCCGCGCTCGTCGCCTTCTTCTTCTTCTCTTTCACCGCATCCGCCGCCGACAAGCCATTCCAGCGATCCGACCTTGCCGACAGCGCGGTCCGCCTCGAAACCCAGATCAAGACCGAATCCGGACAGGTCGCAAAGCCCGTCGCAACCCTGCGCAGCGAGGCGGAAGCCGCCTTCGCGAAGCGCGATTTCCGCGCCGGGATGCAGACGCTGGCGCAGATCGTCTCGGTCGCGCCGCGCGAAGCCGGCAACTGGCTGCGCCTGTCGCGCGCCATCCTGCAGATCCGTGCGACCGACGACCGCGAGCGCACCAACTTCCTCGAACGGGCCGCCACCGCCGCCTACATCGGGTATCAGCGCTCCGGCAATGCCGGCGAGGAAGCGGACGCGCTCGTGCTCCTCGGGCGCACATTTGCCGAGCGCAAGCTGTGGCGTCCGGCGCTCGATGCGTACCGGTTCGCGCTCGATCTGCGCGAAGTGGCCGACGTGCGGCAGAGCTATGAGCAGCTGCGCGATCAGCACGGTTTCCGGATTCTCGATTACTCGGTGGATGCCGATGCGGCGAGCCCACGCGCCTGCTTTCAGTTCTCCGAGGATCTGCCCGGCAAGCGCACGGATTTCTTCCCCTTCGTCGCGCTTGAAGGGCAGGACAAGCCGGCGCTCACCACCGAAGAAAAGCAGCTTTGCGTCGAAGGGCTGAAGCACGGCGAGCGCTATTCGATCAAGCTGCGCGCTGGCCTGCCGTCGACCGTGAAGGAAACGCTGCAGAAGTCGGCCGACTACAACATCTATGTGCGCGACCGCAGCCCCTATGTGCGCTTCACCGGAAAGGCCTACGTGCTGCCGCGCACCGGCCAGCGCGGCATTCCGGTGGTCAGCGTCAATACGCCGGCCGTGAAGGTGCAAATCCACCGTGTCGGCGACCGCAACCTGATCGACACGGTGCTGGGCAGCGACTTCCAGCGCAACATCAGCACCTACGACCGCCGCAAGCTTGCCAACGAAAGCGGCGCGCTCGCCTGGGAAGGCGAGCTGAAGATCGACCCGGTGCTCAACGCCGATGTCACGACCGCATTCCCGATCGATCAGGCGATCGGAGACCTGAAGCCCGGCGTCTACGTGATGACCGCGGAGGCGGAAGGCCGCCCGCGCGAGGAGGATTACGGCCAGCTCGCCACGCAATGGTTCATCGTTTCCGACCTCGGTCTCACCGCGTTCTCGGGCAATGACGGCATCAACGTCTTCCTCAATTCGCTCGCGACGACGGACGCGAAAGCCGGAATCGAAATCCGCCTGATCGCGCGCAACAACGAAGTGCTTGCCGCGCGCACCACCGATGCGGCGGGTTTTGCCAAGTTCGAAGCCGGGCTCGCGCGCGGGGAGGGCGGGTTGGCGCCCGCCATGCTGATCGCGGACGGCAAGGGCGACTACGCATTCCTCAGTCTGAAAGGTCCGGCGTTCGATCTGACCGACCGCGGCGTCGCGGGCCGCACGGTCACGGCCGGGCTCGATGCCTTCGTTTATGCGGAACGCGGCGTCTACCGCACCGGCGAAACCGTGCATCTGACCTCGCTGCTGCGCGACGCACAGGGCGCCGTCGTCACCGGCGTGCCGATGACTTTGGTGGTCGATCGCCCCGACGGCGTCGAATACCGCCGCACGGTCGTCCAAGACATGGGCATCGGCGGGCGTTCGCTCTCGTTTCCGATGATCTCGGCGGCGCCAACCGGCACCTACCGGGTGCGCGCCTACACCGATCCGAAAGGTCCGTCCGTCGGCTCGACCAGCTTCCTGGTCGAAGACTACGTGCCGGATCGCATGGAGTTCGATCTCGCGTCGCCGACCGGCAAGCTGTCCAAGGATGCACCGGCCGAAGTCACCGTGGACGGCCGCTTCCTCTATGGGGCGCCCGCATCAAATCTCGATCTCGAAGGCGAGATGAAGATCAAGGCGGCGGACACGCGTCCGGGATTCGCCAGCTACAAGTTCGGCGTCAACGACGATGAGGACGCGGTGAAGAGCGAGCAGACCGCGCTCGAAGATCTTCCCACGACCGACGACGACGGCAAGGCGAAGTTCACCGTCACGCTCGACAAGATGCCGGCGACCTCGCGTCCGCTCGAAGCGCAGATCACGGTGCGGCTGGTCGAATCCGGCGGCCGCGCCGTCGAGCGCAACCTGACGCTCCCGATCACGCCCACCGCCACGATGATCGGCATCAAGCCGCTGTTCTCCGGCAAGTCGCTCGGCGAAGGCGAGAACGCCGGCTTCGACGTGATTGTGGCAGCGCCGGACGGCAAGCAGCTTGCGGCGTCCGGATTGCGCTACGAACTGCTCAAGATCGAGCGGCGCTATCAGTATTATCGCCGCGACGGCCGCTGGGAGTACGAGCCGGTCAAAAGTACGAAGCGCATGGCCGACGGCCGCATCGATGTCGCCACCGACAAGCCGGGCCGCGTCTCGCTGCCAGTCACCTGGGGCCGCTACCGCCTCGATATCGCGAGCGACGACCGCAGCATTCCGCCCACGTCCGTCACATTCGACGCCGGCTTCTACTCTGACGCCTCCGCCGACACGCCGGACCTTCTCGAAATCGCGCTCGACAAGTCCGAATATGCTGCCGGTGAAACGATGACCGTTGCGGTCACGGCGCGCACCGCCGGCAAGATCACGCTCAATGTCGTCGGCGACAAGCTTCACTCCACCACGACCGCCGACGTGCAGGCTGGCACCGCGCGCATTCCGCTCACCGTCGGCCGCGACTGGGGTTCGGGCGCTTACGTTGTGGCCACGTTGCGCCGTCCGCTCGATGAAGCCGCAAGCCGCATGCCGGGCCGTGCCATCGGCCTGCAATGGTTCTCGGTGGACCGCAAGGCGCGCACGCTCGCCTTGGAGATGCCGCTGCCGAGCCTGATGCGTCCGAACGGTCCGCTGCGCGTGCCGATGAAGATCAACGGGCTCAACTCCGGCGAAGAGGCGAGGGTCGTCGTCGCGGCGGTCGATGTCGGCATTCTCAATCTCACCAATTACAAACCGCCGGCACCGGATGACTATTATCTCGGCCAGCGCCGCCTCACGGCCGAGCTGCGCGACCTCTACGGTCAGCTGCTCGACGGCATGCAGGGCACACGCGGCACGATCCGGACCGGCGGCGACGGCGCAGGCGCTTCGCTTGGCGGCACGCCGCCGACACAGCTGCCGCTCGCGCTTTACTCCGGCATCGTGACCGTGAAGTCGGACGGCTGGGCCGAAGTGCTGTTCGACATTCCGTCGTTCGCCGGAACTGTGCGCGTGATGGCGGTCGCCTGGTCCAAGGACAAAGTCGGCAAGGCCTCGGGCGACGTGACGGTGCGCGATCCGGTCGTGCTCACGGCGACTTTGCCGCGCTTCCTGCTCACCGGCGACCGCGGCACCGTCCGGCTCGACCTCGACAATGTCGAAGGACCGTCCGGCGATTACGCGATCAACGTGCAGACCGATGGGCCGTTGCAGGTCGGGCAGGGGAGCCAGACCATTCGCCTTGGCGGCAAGCAGCGCACCGGCGTCAGCCTGCCGATCAACGCGACCGCGGTCGGCATCGGCAACGTGGCGGTGCGGGTCACGGGGCCGAACGGCTTCGACATGCAGCGCAGCTATACGCTGGCCGCAAAGCCCGCGACGCAAATCCTCACGCGCCGCACGGTGCGGCCGATCGCCAAGAACGAGAGCATCAGCATCTCGAACGACCTGTTCGCCGATCTGGTGCCAGGCACCGGCGGTGTGCAGGTGTCGGTCGGTCCCTCGACCGCGCTCGATGTCGCGGCGCTGCTCAAGGCGCTCGACCGCTATCCGTTCGGCTGTTCCGAACAGACGACGAGCCGCGCGCTGCCGCTGCTCTACGTCAACGAGCTCGCGAGCGAATCTCATCTCTCGCTCGATGTCGCGATCGACCAGCGCATCCGCGACGCGATCGAGCGGCTGCTTGCACGTCAAGGCTCGAATGGCTCGTTCGGCCTGTGGGGTCCGGGCGGCAACGACATGTGGCTGGATGCCTACGTGACGGACTTCCTGACGCGGGCGCGCGAGCGCAACTTCGCGGTGCCCGACGTCGCGTTCCGCCTCGCGCTGGATCATTTGCGCAATCACGTGAGCCAGACCGATCCCGCCAAGGAAGGCGGCAGCGATCTCGCGTACGTGTATTACGTGCTCGCGCGCAACGGCACAGCCCCGCTCGGCGATCTGCGCTATCTCGCCGACACGCGGCTCGATGCGCTCAAGACGCCGATCTCGAAGGCGCAGCTTGCCGCGGCGCTCGGCATGCTCGGCGACAAGACCCGCGCCGAGCGCGTCTACAATGCGGCGCTGGACGACATCGCGCCGCAGCCGAAGCTCGAATTCGGCCGCACCGACTACGGCTCGTCGCTGCGCGATGCCTCCGCCTTCGTGGCGCTCGCTTCCGAAGGAAATGCGCCGCGTCCGGCGATCCTGAAAGCAGTCGAGCGGATCGAGGCGGCGCGCGCGCTCACGCCTTACACCTCCACGCAGGAGAACGCCTGGATGGTGCTGGCTGCTCGCGCGCTCGCGCGCGATACCGCCGGGATGGCGCTGGATGTTGCGGGCGAGACGCGGCGCGGGCCGCTCTATCGCAGCTTCCGCGCGAGCGACCTTGCCGGTGGCCCGGTCAAGGTCACCAACAACGGGGACAACGCCGTGCAGGCGGTGGTGTCGGTTATCGGTGCGCCGGTGACGCCGGAGCCGGCCGCCGACAAGGGCTTCTCGATCGAGCGGCTCTATTACACGCTCGATGGCGAGCGCGCCGAGATCGCCAAGGTGAAGCAGAATGAGCGCTTCGCCGTGGTGCTCAAGATCACCGAAGGCCGGCCGACGTTCGGCCGCATCATCATCGCGGATTATCTCCCGGCCGGCTTCGAGATCGACAACCCGCGGCTGGTGTCATCGGGTGACACCGGCACGCTGTCGTGGATCGAGGACGCCAAGGACCCGACGCACTCCGAATTCCGCGACGACCGCTTTACCGCGGCGTTCGACCGCGCGAGCGGCGACAAGGCGGTGTTCACGGTCGCCTACGTGGTGCGCGCGGTGTCGCCCGGCAAATACGTGCTGCCGCAGGCTTACGTCGAGGACATGTATCGTCCCGACCGCTTCGGCCGCACCGGCGTCGGTACGGTGGAGATCGAGGCCGCGAAGTGAGCGACGTTCCATCAAAGCTGCGGCGGCGCACTCGCGCCGCCGCCGTTGCACTCGCGGTCGTCGCATCGCTAGTGACCGCCGCGGGCGCAGCCTGGGTCTACTCCCTCGGCCCCGTCCCCCTCGGTGAAAGCCTCGAATTCTCCACCGTCGTGGTCGACCGCAACGGCGTGCTGTTGCGCCCCTACGCGACCGTCGACGGGCGCTGGCGTCTGCCGGCCACCGTGAAGGATGTCGATCCGCGCTACCTCGATCTTTTGATCGCATACGAGGATAAGCGTTTCCGCGATCATTGCGGCATCGATCCACTCGCGACTGCGCGCGCCGCATTCCAGCTCGCCACCAATGGCCGCATCGTGTCCGGCGGCTCGACCATCACCATGCAGGTCGCGCGCCTGCTCGAGCCGCGCACCGACCGCACGTTCCTCGCCAAACTGCGTCAGGCGGTGCGGGCGATCCAGCTCGAGCAGCGCTTGAGCAAGGACGAGATCCTCACGCTCTATCTGGGCCTGGCGCCATACGGCGGCAACCTCGAAGGTGCGCGCGCGGCCTCGCACGCCTATTTCGGCAAGGAGCCGAAAAAGCTCACGCTCGGCGAAGCAGCGCTCCTCGTTGCGATCCCGCAATCGCCGGAATTCCGCCGTCCTGATCGGTCGGCGGAGGTCGCGCAACGCGCGCGCGACCGCGTGCTCGACCGGGCCGCGCTCGATCGCATTCCGGCTGACGAAATCGTGTTGGCTAAGAATGAGGTGGTGCATGGCGGCCGCCGCCCGATGCCGATGTTTGCGCCGCATTCGGCCGATCAGGCGATCGGCACATCGCAAGGACGCAAGATCGTCGCGCTCACCATCGACGCCGCTATCCAGAAGCTGCTGGAAGAACTCGCGCGCGAGCGCGCCCGCGCACTTGGACCCGACATGTCGGTTGCCATCGTGGCGGTCGATCATGCGACCGGCGAGGTGCTCGCGCGGGTCGCTGGCGCCGATTATTTCGACGAGCGCCGCGCCGGTCAGGTCGACATGACGCAGGCCCTCCGCTCGCCCGGCTCGACGCTCAAGCCGTTCATCTATGGCCTCGCCTTCGAGGACGGACTGATCCACCCCGAGACGCTGATCGAGGATCGCCCGATCCGCTACGGCACCTACGCGCCGGAAAACTTCGACTTGACCTTCCAGGGCACGGTCTCGGTGCGCAAGGCGCTGCAGATGTCGCTCAACGTGCCCGCCGTCGCGCTGCTCAACGCGGTTCATGCAAACCGGCTGACTGCGCGGCTCGCGGATGCGGGCGGCCGGATGGTGCTGCCGAAAGGCGAGGTGCCCGGGCTCGCGATGGGCCTCGGCGGCGTCGGAGTGACGCTCACCGACCTTGCGATGCTCTATGCGGGGCTCGCGCGTGGCGGCAACACGGTGCCGCTGATCGAGCGGCGCGATGTACTGGAAGCCGCAACGCCGCGCCGGCTGCTCGACCCGGTCGCCGCCTGGTACGTCGGCAACGTCATGCTCGGCACGCCGCCGGCGGAGAACACCGTCGGTGGACGCATCGCGTTCAAGACCGGCACGAGCTACGGCTACCGCGACGCATGGTCGGTCGGCTTCGACGGCCGGCGCACCATCGGCGTGTGGGTCGGCCGTCCGGATGGCGCGCCGGTCGCGGGCCTCGTCGGCCGCAGCGCCGCGGCGCCGATCCTGTTCGATGCGTTCGCGCGGCTCCCCGGATTGCCGGCCGCGCTCGCCAAGGCGCCGAAAGGCGCGATCTTCGCCACCAACAACCGGCTGCCGGTGCCGTTGCAGCGCTTTCGTCCCGGCACGCTCGCGGGCGACAACGGCGATGCGGCGCCGCGCATCATGTTCCCGCCGAACGGTGCGCGGCTCGAACTTGCGGGCGCGGGTGCCGAGATGGCGCTGAAGATTTCCGGCGGCATGCAGCCGCTGACTTTGCTGGTGAACGGCGTGCCGCGCACCTCCGAGTCCGGACGGCGCACGCTGTTCTTCACGCCGGACGGCCCCGGCTTCGCACGCCTGACCGTGATGGATGCACGCGGGGTGGCGGATAGTGTTGTGGTGCGGATTGAATAGTCCGAATAAACGAAAGGGAGAGCACAGATGAAGCGATTGGTGGTGGCGGCCGCGCTTGTCGCGGGTTCGATCGTGGTCCAGCCGCAGCAGGCCGCGGCGCAGCAATACGAGCCAGGCATGAAAGGCGGGACGCTCATTTGCGGCTACTGGCCCTGGGCCTCGTGGGTGGTCCTGACGAACACGAGCACCACATCTCGTGCGCTCTGCCGCTGGAAGTGCGTCTACCGGCTTCCGTCGGGCGAGTTGCACGTGAACGCTGGCGCGCGGAACGTGGCCCCCGGTGAATTCATCGGAATGGGCACGACAAGCAAAGACGCTTCGAACATCGCTGCGAGAGTCTCAGGCGCTGGGAGCTGCGTCGAAGCGAAGCCCGGGCGGTGACGTGCAGCGTTGCGTCAAATAGCGGATAATCCAGCGATCCAAGCGACTTAGCGCGGCTTTGCGAAGCGCCGCATTTCCTCTAGTGTCCGGCCGAATTGTGACGGGCGGGGACATGATCGCGCGGCTCGCGCCGAAATCGCTGACCAAGGATATCGGCGCGCTGTTCGCACAGGCGACCGCGTCGCATGCGCGCGCGGTCGCGGTCCTCGTTTTCGTCGCGCTCGTCTCGTTCCTGCCGGGCTTCTTCAACATTCCGCCGGTCGACCGCGACGAAGCGCGCTTCGCGCAGGCGACCAAGCAGATGATCGAGAGCGGCGACTACATCGACATCCGCTTCCAGGACGAGGTCCGTTACAAGAAACCGGTCGGCATCTACTGGCTGCAGGCCGGTGTGGTGCGCGCCGCCGAAGCGGTCGGCGTGCCGAACGCGCGCCAGACCATCCGGCTCTATCGCGTGCCGTCGCTGATCGGCGCCATCGGCGCGGTGCTGTTGACCTACTGGTCGGCGCTGGCATTCGTGACCCGGCGCGGCGCCTTCCTCGCCGGCCTGATGATGGCGACCTGCCTGCTGCTCAACATTGAGGCGCGGCTCGCCAAGACCGACGCTGTGCTGCTGATGTGCAGCGTCGCCGCGATGGGCGTGATGGCGCGCGCGTATCTCACGCAATCGACCGGGCGCGACATCCCATGGAGCCACGCGCTGGTCCTGTGGACCGCGCTGGCGGGCGGCATTTTGCTCAAAGGTCCGCTGATCCTGATGGTGGTGGGCCTCGCGGCGCTGTTTCTCATCATCGCGGATCGCTCCGGGCGGTGGCTGATGAGGCTTCGGCCGTTGGTCGGCGTGTTGTGGGTTCTTGTGCTGGTACTGCCGTGGTTCGTCGCCATCATGGGGCGCGCTGGCGACAGCTTCCTGCAGGAATCGGTCGGGCAGGACCTGTTCGCCAAGATCTTCAAGGGGCAGGAAACTCACGGCGCGCCACCCGGCTATTACCTGCTGTTGTTCTGGCTCACCTTCTGGCCGGCCGCGCCCTTGGCCGCGGTCGCGGCGCCTGCGGTGTGGCGTCACCGCGCCGACCCGCCGCTGCGCTTCCTGCTGGCGTGGATCGTGCCGTGCTGGATCGTCTTCGAGCTGGTCATGACCAAGCTGCCGCATTACGTGCTGCCGCTTTATCCGGCGGTCGCGATCCTGATCGCCTGGGCGATCGAGAAGCGCGTCCTGTCGAACAATCCGCATCTGACCCGCTTCACCGTGATGTGGCCGTTCTTCGCCGCGGTGATTCCGGCTGCGGCGGTCTGGCTGGTGGTTTACATGCGCGGCCAGTTCGCGTGGCTCGCCTGGCCGTTCGGTGCGGTGGGCCTGATCTTCGGCTTCTACGCCTGGCGCCTGTATGATGTGGAGGGCGCGGAGCGTTCGCTGCTGCGCGCTTCGCTCGGCATGTTGTTCATGACGATCGCAACCCTTGGCGTTGCGATGCCGCTGATGCGGCCGATCTTCCCCAGTGGAGCGCTCACCGATTTTGTCCGCGATGCCGATTGCCCCGACCCGGTCATTGCATCTGCAGGCTTCCATGAACCGAGCCTCGTCTTCCTGCACGGAACGCGCACGCGCCTCGTCGATGGCTCGACCGCGGCCGACATCCTGCGTGGCGGCGACTGCCGTTACGCGATTATCGAGGCGCGACACGACCGCGCCTTCGCGCAGCGCGCCGAGCAGATCGGATTGCGCTATCGCCTGCGCGGGCGGCTGGAGAACGCGTTCAACTTCAATGGCGGGCGCTCGCTCTCGTTCACAATCTACCGCACGGACCCGCCGCGATGACGGCGAGCTTGCGCGCCGACAAGCATGCCAGGATGGGCACCGGGCTGCGCCGGGTCGCGGCGAATCTGAAAGCCTGGCTCTCGCTGATCGTCCGCCCACGCCGATTCAAGGAGGGCCGGCTGCTGCCGCCCCGGCGACGGCTCACGCTCTGGGGCATCGCGGGCATCGCTCTCGTGGCGTTCTGCATGATCGTGCTCGACGCGCGCGGCTTCACGTTCGCGGGTACCTTGCCGCTGCGGGTCGTCGTGACGTTCAACGAGATCACCGATTACGGCCGGTCCGGCTGGACGCTGATCCCGATCGGCTGCCTGATTGTGCTTGCGGCGATCCTGTGCACGCCTACCGCCGGACGCCTGACCGCTCTCGTGCTCACCAGCCTGATCGTGCGCCTCGAGTTCCTTTTTCTTGCGATCGCGCTGCCCGGCCTTTTTGTCACGATCGTGAAGGGTTTCATCGGGCGGCTGCGGCCTTCCGAACTCGGCCCGTTCATCTACGCGCCGTGGTCCTGGCAGGCCAAGTACGCGAGCATGCCGTCCGGACACAGTGCGGCGGCTTTCGCGTTTGCGGTCGCTATCAGTCTGATTTGGCCCAAGGCGCGCGTGCCGGTCTGGATTTTCGCCGCGGTAATCGGGGCGAGCCGCGTCGTCATCCAGGCGCATTTCGTCAGTGACGTCTTCTTCGCCGCCTTCGTCGGCGGCTTCGGCGCGATCCTGGTGCGCAACTGGTTTGCGGCCCGCCGGCTCGCGTTCGTCCCTGGCCGGCGTGGTGCCGTTCATGCGATGCCGGGGCCGTCATGGCGCCGCGTCAAGACGGTTGCCCGCAGGCTCACGGGCCAATAAGAAGCGCGGGCCTCACAACGGATGCCGATGCCCGACACGAATCCCCCAGCCGGGACGCCTGAACCCGCCGTTTCGGTGGTGGTGCCGGTGCGTAACGAAGCCGACAATGTCCGCCTGCTCACCGATGAGATCGCGGCGGCGCTCAACGGGCGCTGGAACTTTGAGCTGATCTACGTCAACGACGGCTCGACCGACGGCACCGAGGCCGCGTTGAGCACGCTCAAGGCGGAGCGGCCGTGGCTGCGGCAGATCAAGCATGCGAGTTCCTGCGGGCAATCGGCCGCGGTGCGCAGCGGCGTGATCGCGGCGCGCGCGCCGGTCGTCGCCACGCTCGATGGTGACGGGCAGAACGATCCCTCGTTCATTCCGGCGCTGCTGCATGCGTTCGAGCAGGGCGGCGCGCGCATCGGGCTCGTCGCGGGCCAGCGCGTCCGGCGCCGCTCCGGTGCCTACAAGAAACTTCAGTCGCGCATCGCGAACGGCGTACGCGGGGCGATCCTGCGCGACGGCACGCGCGACTCGGGCTGCGGGCTGAAAGTGTTCCGGCGCGATGCATTCCTGATGCTGCCGTATTTCGACGCGCTGCACCGCTTCCTGCCCGCGCTGTTCGCCCGCGACGGCTATGCCATCGGCTATGTCGACGTGATCGACCGGCCGCGCCATTCGGGAAAATCGAACTACGGATTATGGGACCGGCTTTGGGTCGGAATTCTCGATCTGGCCGGCGTGTGGTGGCTCGTCCGCCGCCGCAGACGAGTGCCGCAGGTTTCGGAGGTTTGAATGCTTAGCGGTCTTACGAACTATCTGCATGACGTCTTCATCATGCAATTCGACTGGTGGGTCGCGCTCGGCTTCCTGGCGCAAGCGCTGTTCAGCATGCGCTTCCTGGTGCAGTGGATCGCCTCCGAGCGTGCCGGCCGCAGCATCATTCCGACGGCATTCTGGATCTTCTCGATCGGCGGCGGCGTGCTGCTGTTTATCTATTCGCTCTATCGCCGCGACCCCGTGTTCATCGCGGGACAGGGCCTCGGCCTGTTTATCTATGTGCGCAATCTCTATTTCGTGTTGCGCGAGCGCGGTCAGGCAACGGCTTGACGCATTGCGGCGAAGCCGCGCTCCAGATCGGCAGTGAGATCGCCGACGTCTTCCAGCCCGATATGGAAGCGGATGCACGGCCCGCCCGGATTCCACGTGGTCGCGGTGCGGAAAGCCGCGCAGTCGAACGGAATCGCAAGGCTCTCGAAGCCGCCCCATGAGGCGCCGATCCCGAATAGCGTCAGCGCGTTGATGAAGGCATGCGCGGCCTTGTCCGGCATCGGCTTCAACACGATGCTGAACAGGCCCGACGCGCCGGTGAAATCGCGCTTCCACAGCGCATGGCCGGGATCGGACGGGAGGGCAGGGTGGAGCACGCGCGCGACTTCCGGGCGCGCTGCAAGCCACCTGGCGACTGCCAGCGCCGACTGCTGATGATGCGCGAGCCGCACTTTCATGGTGCGCAGCCCACGCAGCGCGAGAAACACGTCCTCCGGTCCGGCGCAGATCGCCATGGTGTCGAAGGTGGCGCGCAAATCCTTCCAGCAGCGCTCGTTCGCCGATACCATCCCGAGCAACAGATCGGACGAACCGCTGCAATACTTGGTGCCGGCCTCGATCGCGATATCGACGCCGCGTTCATGCGGCGGAAAGAACAGCGGCGTCGCCCAGGTATTATCCATCAGCACGATCGCGTTGCGCCCATGCGCGACGGTGGCGATCGCCGGAATGTCCTGCATCTCGAACGACAGCGAGCCCGGGGCTTCGGTAAATACCGCGCGCGTATTCGGCTTGAACAAAGTTGCGATGCCGGCGCCGATCAGCGGATCGTAGTAAGCCGTCTCCACGCCAAACCGCTTGAGCACGCTGTCGCAGAAATTCCGCGTCGGCCGATAAACCGAGTCGGGGACTAGCAGATGATCGCCGGCCTTGAGGCACGACAGCAGCGCGACGGAAATCGCCGCGAGCCCGGACGGAACCAGCACAGTCCCCGCGGCACCGCACAGTTCGGTCCAGGCGACCTCGAGCGAATTGGTGGTCGGCGTACCCTTGGTGCCGTAGGTGTAGCGCGCGTCGCGCTTGAGGAACTTCTCGACAGTCGGATAGAGGACCGTCGAACCACGATAAATCGGCGTGTTTACAAAGCCGTGCTGCTCGCTCGGCACGCGGCCTGCGGTGACGAGCCGGGTAGCCGCCTGCTGCGGCTTGGCCGTACTACTGCCGCTGCCGCCATTTCCGTTGTCGGGTACCCGGTTCATCTGTGCTAGTTCCTTGCGGGGGCGGCATTTACTGCGTCAACGGGCCCAATCGTCAACCCCTTGACCTTATTGGTCGATAGTTCTGAGATGCGGCATTCGGGGGTTGCGTGGGAGTTCGTGCGGTCATGATGACGCCTCGCAAAGACGCGCGACCGTCGCGCGACAGGCGTATCCGGCCCGTTTCGGCCGGTGCCTCACGACGGCTGCCCCAGAAATTACCAATCACCCTCTAGCCTGGAGAACATTCTGTCATGAAACGCGCCGTCACCACGCTCGCCCTCGCGGCGGCCATTGCCTGTACCGCCACGGCGGCATCGGCTCAGTCGCTCAATGCCATCAAGTCACGCGGCATGGTCAACTGTGGGGCCAACGGCACGCTCGGCGGCTTCGGCCTGCCCGACGCGCAAGGCAATTGGACCGGTCTCGACGTCGATTTCTGCCGCGCGCTCGCCGCGGCGATCTTCAACGATCCCACCAAGGTGAAGTTCGTCGCGCTCACCGCGAAGGATCGCTTCACCGCCTTGCAGTCGGGCGATGTCGACGTGCTCGCCCGCAACACGACCTGGACCTCCTCGCGCGACACCTCGCTGGGGCTGAACTTCACCGCAATCAATTACTTTGACGGCCAGGGCTTCCTGGTGCGCAAGGCGCTGAAGGTCAATTCGGCGCTGGAACTCAACGACGCGGCGGTCTGCGTGCAGCAGGGCACCACCACCGAACTCAACCTCGCGGACTATTTCCGCGCCAACAAGATGAAGCTCAAGACCGTCACGTTCGCGAGCGCCGACGAGGCGATCAAGGCCTATGACTCCGGTCGTTGCGATGCGTTCACCACGGACGCCTCCGGCCTTTATGCCGAGCGTCTGCGCCTCGCGAAGTCCGACGACCACATCGTGCTGCCCGAGATCATCTCGAAAGAGCCGCTCGGACCCTCCGTCCGTCATGGCGACGACCAGTGGTTCGACATCGTCAAGTGGACCCACTACGCGATGCTGACTGCCGAAGAGCTCGGCGTCACCAAGGCGAACGTCGACGAGCAGGCGAAATCCGCCAACCCGGACGTGAAGCGCCTGCTCGGCAGCGAAGGCAATTATGGCGAGCAGCTCGGCCTGACGAAAGATTGGGCCTATCGCATCGTCAAGCACGTCGGGAATTACGGCGAGGTGTTCGAGAAGAACGTCGGGCAGGGCTCGCCGCTCAAGATCGCGCGCGGCGTCAACGGCCTGTGGAGCAAAGGCGGCCTGCAATACGCGCCGCCGATCCGCTGAGCGGATTGCCGGTTGAAAAGCTGAGGCCGGGTGGCATACCACCCGGCCTTTTTTGGTAGAGCGCTTGCATGTGGTGAAAACCTAGGATGAAATGATTGGGCCAAAGTGGGCGAACGCCGGTTGGGCGTTTTGGGGAATCGGATGAGCATTGCGCAGCAGGGCGGACCGCCGAAGGTCGCACTGATCTATGATCCCAAGGTCCGCAGCATCGCCTACCAGGTTATTCTTTGCGCCGTCATCGTTTTCCTCGCCTATTCGGCGGTGCGCAACGCGGCCGACAATCTGGCGCGCGCGAAGATCGCCTCCGGCTTTGGTTTCTGGAATCAGACCGCCGGCTTCGACATCAGCCAGACGCTGATCGAGTACACCGCCCAAAGCGGCACCTACGGCCGCGCTTTCTGGGTCGGCCTGCTCAACACGCTGCTGGTCGCCGCGATCGGCATCGTCCTCGCGACCGTCGTCGGCTTCCTGGTCGGTATCGCGCGGCTGTCGCGCAACTGGCTGATCGGGAGGCTGGCTTCCGGTTACGTTGAACTGATCCGCAACGTGCCGCTGCTGCTGCAGTTGCTGTTCTGGTACAACGCCGTGCTCAAGGCGCTCCCCGACCTCCGCGACAGCTGGACGGTGTTCGGCCACGTCTATCTCAACAATCGCGGGTTCTTTGCCCCGTATCCGATTTTCCAGGAGGGCATCGGCCTCGTGGTCGGTGCGTTCATTGTCGGCGTCGTCGGCGCGATCGCGTTCCGCATCTGGGCGAAGAAGCGGCAGGAAAAGACCGGCCAGCAGGCGCCGATCGGCTTGGTCGCACTCGGGCTGATCGTCGGGCTTCCGATCATCGCATTCCTTATCGCCGGCATGCCGGCGACGCTCGAATATCCCGAAAAGGGCCGCTTCAACATTCGCGGCGGCATGGAAATCCTGCCTGAATTCGTCGCGCTGCTGATCGGCCTGGTGCTCTACACCGGCGCCTTCATCGCCGAGGTGGTGCGCGCCGGCATCATGGCGGTGTCGAAGGGACAGACCGAAGCCGCGGGCGCGCTTGGCCTGCGCACCGGCCCCACGCTCAAGCTGGTCGTGATCCCGCAGGCGATGCGCGTGATCATTCCGCCGCTGACCAACCAGTATCTCAATCTCACGAAAAACTCCTCGCTCGCGGTGTTCGTCGGCTATCCGGACCTCGTGCAGATCTTCACCGGCACGGTGCTCAACCAGACCGGCCAGGCGGTCGAAGTCGTGATGATCACCATGGCGGTGTATCTCTCGATCAGCCTCGTTACGTCGATGGTGATGAACTGGTACAACGCGCGCATCGCGCTGGTCGAACGGTAGGGCGCGTTATGGCCATTGCCACGCAAGACGGCAAGATCACGGTGCACGAGAGCTTCGTGCGCGGCGCGCAGGTCGATGCGCTGCCGGCGCCCATCGCGATGACCGGCGTGATCGGATGGATGCGCGCGAGCCTGTTCGCGGGTCCGCTCAACACCATCCTGACCATCCTGACCGTGCTGCTGCTGATCTGGATCATACCGCCGATCCTCGATTTCCTGTTCATCCACGCAGTGTGGAGCGGCGCCGACCGCGAAGCGTGCCTGCCGAGCGCGACGTTGCCTGAACCCGGCGCCTGCTGGGCGTTCGTGCGCGACCGCTTCGCCTATTTCATCTACGGCTCGTATCCGATCCCGGAACGCTGGCGCGTCGATATCTTCTTCGTGATGCTGGCCGTCGGCATCGTCTGGCTGCTGTGGCTCGAGGCGCCGCGGCGCGATCTCGGAGCGCTTTACTTCTTCGTCGTCGTCCCGCTCGTGTCCTACGCACTGCTGACGGGCATGCCGATCATCGGGCTGCGCAACGTCGATACCTCGCTGTGGGGCGGTGTGCTGGTCACCATCGTGGTGTCATGGGTCGGCATCGTGTTCTCGCTGCCGATCGGCATTTTGCTTGCGCTCGGGCGGCGCTCGAACATGCCGGCCGTGAAGCTGTTCTCGGTGATCTTCATCGAGTTCGTGCGCGGCGTGCCGCTGATCACCGTGCTGTTCATGGCGAGCGTGATGCTGCCGCTGTTCGTGCCGGACGCGTACTCGCCGGACAAGCTCTTGCGCGCGCTGATCGGCATCGCGATGTTTGCCTCCGCCTACATGGCCGAGGTCGTGCGTGCCGGCCTGCAGGCAATCCCGAAGGGGCAGTACGAAGGCGCGATGGCGGTGGGCTTGGGCTACTGGCAGATGATGTATCTCATCATCCTGCCGCAGGCGCTGAAGGTCACGATCCCGAACATCGTCAACACCTATATCGGCCTGTTCAAGGACACGACCCTCGTCGTGATCGTCGGCATCTTCGATTTCCTGCGTACCGTCGAAGTCTCGCGCATCGATCCGAAATGGGCGGCGCCGACCACGAGCGCTACGGGTTACGTGTTCGCGGCGATCTTCTACTTCATCTTCTGCTACGCCATGTCGCGCTACGCCAAGAACGTGGAAGCGCGGCTCGGCAAAGCCGACAGGCGTTAAACCGGACAGGGAATGTCATGAGCCAAGTCGAAGCTGCCCCTGCGTCTTCCAGCGCGCTCGCCGTCGAGATCGTCGGCATGCACAAATGGTACGGCGAATTTCATGTGCTGCGCGACATCAACCTCGCGGTCGAGCGGCGCGAGCGCATCGTCATCTGCGGACCGTCCGGTTCGGGCAAGTCGACCATGATCCGCTGCATCAACCGGCTGGAGGAGCACCAGCAGGGCAGCATCGTCGTGGACGGCACGGAACTCACCGGCGACCTGAAGAAGATCGACGAAGTGCGCCGTGAGGTCGGCATGGTGTTCCAGCACTTCAACTTGTTCCCGCATCTCACCATCATGGAGAACTGCACGCTGGCGCCGATCTGGGTGCGCAAGATGCCCAAGAAAGAAGCCGAGGAGGTCGCGATGCACTTCCTCACCAAGGTGAAGATCCCCGAACAGGCCCACAAATATCCCGGCCAGCTTTCCGGCGGTCAGCAGCAGCGCGTCGCGATCGCCCGCGCGCTGTGCATGAAGCCGAAGATCATGCTGTTCGATGAGCCGACCTCCGCGCTCGATCCCGAAATGGTCAAGGAGGTGCTCGACACCATGGTGCAGCTCGCCCAGGAGGGCATGACCATGCTGTGCGTGACTCACGAAATGGGTTTTGCGCGCCAGGTCGCGAACCGGGTGATCTTTATGGACGCCGGCCAGATCGTCGAGATGAACGAGCCGAACGAGTTTTTCTCGCATCCGAAACACGAGCGGACCAAGCTGTTCCTGAGTCAGATTCTGCATTGAGGCACGGCGCCGGCCGCCTCGATTGAGGCCGTCCCGCCGTTTGCGGGGCGGCGCCTAACATGTTAGGCCTCCGCTTCGACTTCCGGCGCGGGTGGTTTCGGCCGGTCGTTACTTGCAAACAACAACAATCGCTACGCAAATTGGGAGGAAGAAGAATGGTTCGATATCTCGCCGGCGCAGTCGCGGCGGCTTTCCTGCTCTCGGGCGCACCTGTTTACGCGCAGGACAAGCTGACGGTGTTCTGGGGCAAGGGCTTCTACAAGGCCGAGGACGACGCGCTGTTCGCCGCGGTGAAGAAGTTCGAGGAGAAGGCCAAGGTCAAGGTCGATATCTCGCAGTATTCGCCGCAGGACATGATCCCGAAGACCGTCGCGGCGATGGACTCCGGAACGCCGCCGGATGTCGCCTATGGCGACGTGTTCGACTTCCAGGTCGCCGGCAAATGGGCTTTCGAGGGCAAGCTCGAGGACATTTCCGACATCATCAATCCGCTGAAAGGCCAGTTCGCCCCGAATACGGTCGAGACGGCGTTCCTGCACAACGACAAGACCAAGAAGAGCGCCTACTACGCCTTCCCGATGAAGCAGCAGACCATGCATATCCAGTACTGGATCGACATGCTGGGTCAGGCGGGCTTCAAGGAGTCCGATATTCCGAAGGACTGGAAGGCCTATTGGGACTTCTGGTGCGACAAGGTCCAGACCGGTTATCGGCAAAAAACCGGCACGCGCATCTTCGCGATCGGCCAGCCGATGGGGGTCGACTCCTCCGACTCGTTCTATTCCTTCCTCACCTTCATGGACGCCTATAACGTCAAGCTGGTCGACGACAACGGCAAGCTGCTGCTCGACGATCCGAAGGTGAAGCAGGGGCTGATCGGCGCGCTGAAGGACTACACCGACATCTACACGCGCGGCTGCACCCCGCCGTCATCGACCAACTGGAAGGACCCCGACAACAACGTCGCGTTCCACAACAAGACCTCGATCCTGACGCACAACGCAACGATCTCGATCGTCGCCAAGTGGATCGATGACGCCAATAACGCCACGCTGACGCAGGAGCAGCGCGACCAGGCCAAGAAGAACGTCGCCGAGAACATCGCGACCGCCGGCTTCCCGAACAAGCCGGATGGCAAGCCGATGATCTATCGCACCGCCGTGAAGGTCGGCGTCATCTTCGCGGATTCCAAGAACAAGGCGAAGGCCAAGGAATTCGTGCAGTTCATGCTGCAGGAGGAAAACCTCACGCCCTACGTCGAGGGCGCGCTCGGCCGCTGGTATCCGGTGACCAAGAAGGCGCAAGAGAGCCCGTTCTGGCAGGAAAACCGCCACAAGAAGGCGGTGCACGATCAGTACGCGGCCGGCACCGTGACCTTCGAGTTCACCAAGAACTACAAGTTCACCATTCTCAACAACGAGAATGTCTGGGCCAAGGCGATGAACCGCGTGGTGAGCGAGAAGATCCCGGTCGAGAAGGCGGTCGACGAGATGATCGCCCGCATCAAGCAGGTTGCGGGCTGATACCGACACTGCCCCGGCCGCGTCGGCGGCCGGGGACTTTGAGGTGAATGAGCATGACCACGATCACGCTCGCCCCGGTCGCTCCCGGCCGCACGCCGATCTCGGCGTGGATGACGCCATGGCAGGCGTGGGGCGTGATCCTGATCGTGCCCTATGTGCTCATCTTCCTTTTCTTCGTGCTCTATCCGATCGGCTACGGCTTCTGGGTCGCGCGCCGCCCTGAGACCTACGCGCATCTGTTCGAGGATCCGATCTTCGCGCGCTCGGTCGTCAATACGCTCGTTTTCCTGATCGTCGCGATCAATGTAAAGATGATGGCCGCGCTGCTCCTGTCGGGATTTTTCATCCAGCAGCGCACCTGGATCAAATGGCTCTCCGTGCTGTTCATCCTGCCGTGGGCGGTGCCGTCGATCCCGACCATCATGTCGCTGCGCTTCATGCTCAATCCCGAATGGGGCGTGATCAATCAGCTCATCTTCCGCCTGACCTTCCAGGACGGGCCGAACTGGCTTAACGATCCGACCGTCGCGCTCGGCATGGCGATGCTGGTGCACATCTGGAAATCGCTGCCGTTCTGGACGCTGATCCTCATTGCGGCGCGGCTTGCGATCCCGGACGATCTCTACGAGGCGGCCTCGGTCGATGGCGCGACGCGCTTCCAGAAATTCCGGTTCGTCACCTGGCCATCGATGCAGACGCTGTACGTGACCTGCACGATCCTCTCGATGATCTGGACGCTCGGCGATTTTAACAGCGTCTATCTCTTGACCGGCGGGGGCCCCGGCGATCTCACCCATGTACTGGCGACGCTCGGCATCCGCTACCTGCGGCTCGATCAGGTCGACCTCTCGATCGGCGCGATCGTGGTGGCGATGCCGCTGGTGTTGCCGCTCGTCTATTTCATGATGAAACGGCTGTCGCGATGAAGCTCCCCTCGCTGCGCGACGTCGCCATCGAGGCGCGGCTCCTGCTGATCGGCATTCCGGTGCTGATCTGGACCATGCTGCCGATCTATCACCTGATCCTGTTCGCCATTTCGCCCAAGGAGTCCGCGTTTTCCGGCAAGCTCTGGCCCGATAATCCGACCCTGCACAATTTCGGTGTCGTGTTCCGGCAGGAGCACTTCTACCTGCACCATTTCTGGCAGCAGTTCTGGAATTCGCTGGTCATCGCGGTCGCGACCGGCGTGATCACGCTTCTGATCGCGACCTCCGCGGCCTTCGCGATCAGCCGGCTCAAGGTGAAGGGCGGGCGCGCGATCATGAATCTCGCGCTGTTCACCTATTTTATTCCGGCCGCGTTCCTGGCCGTGCCGATGTACCGCACCATGGGCCTGTATGGCCTGCTCAACAGCCACTGGTCGCTGATCCTCGCGATGGTGACGATTGCGGCGCCCTACGCGATCTGGGTGCTGAAGCAGGCGTCCGACAAGCTGCCGGTCGAGCTCGACGAGGCGGCGATCGTCGATGGCGCCTCGCCGATGCAGCTGTTCCGGCTGGTCTATATCCCGCTGATGATGCCCTCGCTGGTCGCCGTCGGGATCTACGCGCTGCTGCTCGCCTGGAACGAATATCTCTATGCATTCCTGCTGCTGTCGAAGGATACCAACGTCACGCTTGCGGTCGCGCTCGGCAATTTCCTCGCCGCCGACGATAGCCCGTGGGAATTGCTGATGACGACCGGCCTGATCTACGCGCTGCCGCCGGCCGCGATCTATTACGTCTTCCGCCGCTATATGGTGTCCGGCCTGACCGCGGGCGCGGTCAAGAGCTAGCCCAGCCGTTCGAATTTTCCGTTGATCGCCATCAGGCCGGTCTCGACACCGAGCTTGGGCTGCTTTTCGTTGACCTGCTTGCGGAATTCCGCGAGCGCCTTGCGATGCGTCGCGGTCTCGGCGTCTTTTGTCGCGACTGCTGCTTGGCCGTACGCGATCTTGGCGGCGCCGCAATCGCGGTGATTGATCGCGATCACCTTCTTGATGTTGTGCAGCTGGATCGACGTGGCGAGATTGTCCCAGAACGCCTTGTGCCAATCCTTGAACGGTTCCGCGACGACGCCGATCGATGCGCCGGCGATCACGAACTGGCTGTATTTTCCGGTCAGCCCGCGCTTGGCTGTGTATTTGGCGACCGGCGCCTGCAGGCGCGGGTCGATGCAGCCGAGCACCATTGCCTCGTAATGTCCGGTGGCGGCGATCGCCATGAACGGCTGAAGTCCTGCGAATAACGCCAACCCGCCGGCCGCGCGTAACACATGGCGCCGGTCGAACCGGCCAACCAGAAGATCGCCGCAACACGTACAGCTTCCAGTCCCGTGCAGTTGAGTCATGTCAGCCCCCTTGAACCAGGCGCCGGCGCAGCCGTGCCCCAAGCGCAGTAGAATCCAAAACGTAGACCGGCGCAATTGACTGGCGAGCCCGGCGGAAAATTCTCATCCTGGCTGAAACCTTTACCGGGAGCGCCCCGTACTGGCATCCAAGCACCATCGGGAGGCTTTCATGAGCAACGCCAATATCACGACGATCCAGACCCTCTACGCCGCGTTCGGGCGCGGCGACGTCGTCACCATCATCGCCGGGCTGACCCCGGACGTGGATTGGCAAACCATTGGGCGGCAGAAGGATTTCCCGACGCTCGGGCCCCGCAAGGGCGCCGCGCAGGTGCAGGATTTCTTCCAGCTCGTCGGCGAGCATGAGGACTTTTCGGATTTCACGCCGCGCGAGTTCTATGCCGCGGACGACAAGGTCTTTGTGCTGGGCAGCTACAGTCTGAAGCTCAAAAAGACCGGGAAGCCGATCGCCAGCGAGTGGGCGCACGTGTTCACGCTCAAGGACGGCAAGGTCACACGCTTTCGCGAGCACACCGATACAGCGCAGTTCGCCGAGGCGTTCGCGGGAGGCGGCGAGAAGCTAGGGCTCGCCCGCCGTTTTTACGATGAGGTCTGCAACAAGCGCCAGCTTGCGGTCGCGGATCAGCTCTTCTCGGCGACGCACGTCTATCATGACCCGTCGAGCTCCTGGGTCGGAAAGGGACCGGCCGGCATCAAGGACCTGATCGGTGTCTATCATCGCGGCGTCACCGACGCGCACTGGGACGTGCACGAGATCATCGAGTCCGGCGACATGGTAATCTCGCGCTGGACCGGCAGCGGCACGCACACCGGCGAGCTGCTCGGAATCCCACCGACCAATCGCAAGGTTCGCGTGGACGGCATCTGGATGTTCCGCGTGGCCGGCGGCAAGATCGTGGAAAGCTGGAACTGCTGGGATACGCTCGGCATGTTGCAGCAGCTCGGCGTCGTGCCGCAACTCGGCCAAGCCGCCTAGGTCACTCGACGTACATCATCTTCTTCGTCATGCCGCCGTCGACGGTGAAGTTCGCTCCGGTGACGAAGCCGGAGCGTTCGCCGTCGAGCAGCCAGGCGACGATCTCGGCGATATCCTCGGGCCGGCCGACGCGGCCGACCGGATGCTGGGCGTGATCCTTGCGCCGCAGCTTGTCGTAGTCGCGCGTCGCGATCCAGCCGGGGCTGACGCAGTTCACCCGCACCGGCGCGAGACTCATCGCGAGCGCATGGGCCAGCGCCACGAGCCCGCCCTTGGTCGCCGAATAGGCTTCGGTGTCCGGCTCCGACATTTGCGCGCGCGTCGAGGCAATCGACACGAACGCGCCCTTCGTCTGGCGCAACGGCCGCTCGGCGGCCTTGGCGAGCAGGAACGCCGCCGTCAGGTTCACGTCCAGCACACGGCGCCATTCCGCAATGGTCAGTTGCCGGATCGGTTTGCGGATCATGATGCCGGCGTTCGACACGACGCCGTCGAGCTGTCCGAACCGCTCGATCGTGACCGTCACGGCGCGCTTCGCGGTCGCCTCGTCGCCGATGTCGCCCTCGATCGGGAGAACACGGCGCAATTGCTTGCCGAACACGCGCCCAAGGTCTCCTGCCGAAATATCGACAGCCCCGATGTTCCAGCCGTCGTCGAGCAACTGCCGCGCTGTAGCGCGGCCGATGCCGTGCGCCGCGCCGGTGATCAGGGCGACCTTGGCTTTCATCGCTGCAAGGGTCCGTCAGCCTTCTTCCACGCGTCGATGCCGCCTTGCAGGTGGCACGAGGAGTCAAGCCGCGCATGCTGCGCCGCCTGCACCGCCATCGCGGAACGCTCGCCGAACGCGCAGTAGAACACGAGCCGCTTGCCGGTGCTGGCTGCAAGCTCCTGCAATTTGCCGCCCGGCGCGATGTGGGTGGGCAGGTGGGGGTAGGGGGCGTGCACCGAGCCAGGGATGACGCCGTGCTTGGAACGCTCGGTATCCTCGCGCAGGTCGATGAACGCCACATCGGGCCGTCCGACCAAGGCGAGCGCGTCCTTGGCGCTTACCGCCCAGCCGCGCCGCGCGATCTCGTCCTGTGCGAGCCCGACCTTCATGTTGGCCGGCACCGCGACGTCCATCATCTTTGGGTTGGGCAGATTGAGATTGTTCATCAGCGCGGCGTATTCGTCAGCGGACTTTACCTGCAGGCGCGGATTGAACGCCTTCTCCTCGCCGATGGTCGAAACCGTCTCGCCCTTATAGTCGTGCGCCGGAAACAGCAGCGTATCCTCCGGCAGCTTGAGCAGCTTGTTGAAGATCGAGTCGTATTGCGCGCGCGGATCGCCGTTCTGGAAATCGGTGCGGCCGGTGCCGCGGATCAGCAGCG
>JAXDNY010000018.1:0-11422 GCA_034669145.1 Hyphomicrobiales bacterium | reverse complement strand
TTTCCTGCGCGAGCTCTCGACCCGCGGGTTCATCCATCAGGTCTCCGAACCGGAGGTCCTGGACGAACTCGCGCGAACGAAAACCATCACGTCCTATATCGGATTCGACTGCACGGCGCCCTCGCTGCACGTGGGCTCGCTGGTGCAGATCATGTTGCTCTACTGGCTGCAGCAGACCGGCCACAAGCCGATCGCGCTGATGGGCGGCGGCACGACGCGGGTCGGCGACCCGTCCGGGCGCGACGAGACGCGCCGCATCCTCACCTACGAGCAGATCGAGGCAAACAAGGACTCGATCAAAGGCGTATTCTCGAAGTTCCTGAAATTCGGTGACGGCAAGTCCGACGCGATCATGCCGGACAATGCCGAGTGGCTCGCCACGCTCAACTATGTGGAATTCCTGCGCGACGTCGGGCGCCACTTCTCGATCAACCGCATGCTGGCCTTCGACTCGGTGAAGTTGCGACTAGATCGCCAGCAGGAGATGTCGTTCCTGGAATTTAACTACATGATCCTCCAGGCCTACGATTTCGTGGAGTTGCACATGCGCACCGGCTGCGTGCTGCAGATGGGCGGTTCCGACCAGTGGGGCAACATCATCAACGGCATCGATCTCGGCCGGCGCATGATGAATGCGCAGCTGTTCGCCGTCACCTCGCCGCTGATCTCGACCTCGTCGGGCGCCAAGATGGGCAAGACCGCGGCCGGCGCGGTTTGGCTCAATGGGGACCTCGTGAGCCCGTACGAGTATTGGCAGTACTGGCGCAACACCGAGGACGGCGATGTTGCGCGCTTTCTCAAGCTGTTCACGACGCTGCCGCTGCCGGAGATCGGTAAGCTCGCGGCGCTGAAGGGCCAGGAGATCAACGAGGCCAAGAAAGTGCTCGCGACCGAGGCGACCGCAATGCTGCATGGCCGCGCGGCAGCCGAACAGGCGGCCGAGACGGCGCGGCGGACGTTCGAGGAAGGTGCGGTGGCGGATAGCCTGCCGACCGTGGAAGTGCCGCGCGGCGAACTGGCAGCGGGACTCGGCGTGCTGAGCGCATTTGCCGAGAAGACCGGTTTGGTTGCCTCAAACGGCGAGGCGCGGCGTCAGATCAACGGCGGCGGGCTGAAGGTCAACGACGGGCCGGTCACCGACGACAAAACGATGCTGACATTGAAGGACCTCACGCCCGAAGGCGTGATCAAGCTTTCGCTCGGCCGCAAGAAGCACGTGCTGATCAAGCCGGTGTAGCGAAGGGAATTATCGCGTCGGCGAGGAATACGGCGGCACCGCGTTTTTGTCGCTCTCCGCGCCGCGGAATTCGAAAATCTTGCGCAGGAAACCGGGCGCGAGCATCGACATCGGCGCGACGCGCAAGGTTGCGTTGCCCTGCGGGCCGACGACCTCGTAGGTCATGCCGAACACGCCTTCGTTCTGCCCGCCGCCGATGATCATCCCGACGATCGGAACGCGCGCGAGAAAATTGTTCAGCGCGTAGGCCGGTATGAACGTGCCGCGCAGGCGCACGTCGTCGCGCGCATAATCGAACTGGCCCTCAAGCGTCGCGCCGATGGCCGGCCCCCATACCACGCCGTCGCGGATCATCATCTTGCCGGGCGAGCGCGTGAATTCGGCACGCATGCGTGAGAAGGTCACGCCCGAGCCGATCGCCTGCGGCATGCGCCCGTTCGGGTCGTTGCCGTTGGCGGCAACCTTCTCGAGCGTCGACTCACCGCGGATCGAAAAGTCGCGCACGTTGAGCACGCCTTCCTGCGGCAACTGATCGGCGGTCGGCGGATCCATAGCCATCCACATCTGCCCGCCGACGACGCGCGAATAGGTGTCTGTGAAGCGCAGCAGTGCGCCGGCGTCGTTCGCCTCGAAATAGACGACCTGCCGCCCGCCCGGATAGGCGCGCAGGTCTCCGGTCAGCGACGAGTTGGTGCCGAGCTTGGCGAGCATGCCGAAGGTGCGCACATGGCCATTGCGGCGCGACATGCGCAATTCGACGCCGCGCAGCGCCTCGACATTGTAGCCGGTGACGGTCGCGAGCTTGACGTCGAGATCGAAGTCGCGCGCGGCCTGCTTGCTCTTCTCGCCCGACGGCCCCGAGGTCGCCGACTTGATGAAGCCGCGGCCATCGAACAGTTCGCCGCGCATCGTCACCTTGAGGGTGCCGTCCGCCACACGGTCGGCGCGCAAGGTGGCCTTGTCACCGTCCGACAGCGCGAAGGACGGGAAGCTCGCGAGCGCGATTTCGCCATTCGCGTCGAGCTCGATCATGCCTTTCACGAGCGTGCCGGGCCCGTCGATGACGATGTCGTCGAAGCGCATCACCTGCGGCTTGTCGATCACCGTGAAGGTTACGCGCGTTGCTTTCCCGGCGGTTTTCCACCAGCCGGGAAGCAGTTCGGTGATCTTGCTGTCCTTCAGGTCGGCTTCGACCTGGTAGCGGCTCTCGCGCTCATTAGCTGCGACGCGGCCCTGCACTTTCAGCGGAACCGGACCCGAGAGTGCCTCGCCCATGCCGAACCCGAGGCGTGTACGCCCGGCATCGTCGAGCGTTGCCTGAATGCGAACCTCGGCATCCACGTCGCTGGCGGACTTGCGATACTCCACCGTCGCGGGGAGCCCGCCAATCTTGACGTCACCCTTGGTGTAAAACCCCTGCGAGTTGGCGGTCAGCTTGAGCGAAGCGGCCTCGACCTTCTGGCCGCGCACCCATTTCTCGGCGGCGAAATTGGTGATGTCGGCATCGATCGCGTAGTTCAGGTTATCCTTGGTCAGCGTGCCGGTGAGCGTGTGGTCGAGCGCGACCTGGGCGACGAAATTGCCCTTGGTGGTCGCCGGATCGAGCGCCACGTTGGAAGAGTCGCGCAGCCGCTCCATCGCAAGCAGTTCGGCGGCCGCATCGGCCGAGCCCTCGGCGCGGAAGCGTGTGCGCGCGGGCGAAGGCTTTGGATGCGTGTCCGGCACTTCGAACACGCCATTGGTCAGCGTAAGCTTGCGCCCTGACGGCAGATCCATGATCGCGCGGCCGACGCGCACCGTCGCGGTACGCCCCTGCACGCGCGTCGTCAGATCGGCATCGCGTAGCGCCGGGATATTGTCGACAACGCGCAGCGTGCTGCCGCTCGTCACCAGTTCGATCGAAAGCCCGTCATCGGGAAGCGGCGGTCCGCCCGGCTCCATCGTCGAGAGCGGCGCATTGGTGGCGATCACGACGCGCTCAACGGTCCCGCCGGCGATGCGCTCGACCACCCAGGAGCGTATCCGTGGCGTCACCATCGCGGGCCACAGCCGCTTGAATGCCGACACCGTCATGCGCGTTCCCGCAACGCCGAGCGCGAGACGCGGGTCCGGCGTGGAAAAATCGATCGCGCCGGATACCGCGAAGCCTCCGGCCATCCCGCCGAGGTCGGCCTGATCGATCTCGAACAATCGCTTGACCGGATCGATGTGCGCGCGCACCGCAACGCGATCGATGATCAGCGGCGGATCGCGCGTGCGATCGGCGGAGGCGAGCACAATCAGGCCGCGCGGAATGCTCAGTGTCCAGGGCGCTCCGGCCGCTTCCGGCACATCGAGCTGCGCCATGAAATTAACCCGGCTCGGCCCGGACTGCGCATCGACCGGCATCTGCAATTGCCGCGTCGCGGCGTTCCAGCGCAGATTGAGCTGCGCTTCATCGATGTGGATACGGCTGTCCGCATCGTCGCGCGAACCGAATTCGCCCGCGCCCGCGAGGATGCGTCCTTCGAGCAACTGCAAGGTGCCGTCGCGTTCGATCTCGGCACGCAGCACGGCCGAGAGCGGCACGTCCGCGGAGAACTGCCCGTCGCCGGCACGCAGCGCCAGCATCAGATCCTTCGGCGACACATCGCGGATGACGGTCTCGATGGTCCGCCGTCCGTCGGGCTTGGGGGTGACGGTCGCGGTCAGCGACCATAATCCGTCCGCGCCGGTGGAATTCACCGCGAAGGCAACACCGCCCTCCATCGGACGTGTCAGACTGAGATTGATGTGCCCAAAGCTCCAGCGCTTGCCGTTGCGCTGATCCTCGACGACGAGCGTGCAGTCCTTCAGTCCGAGCTCCGACAGCGCGCCGCCATCGAGGCCAAGCGAGTCGAGGCGATCGATCCATGCGAGGATCGCGGACAGCGGGTTGGCGGTGACCTCGACCGGCGGCAGGCGCGAAGGCTCGCCACCATTCGGCGCCGCGATCGCGGCGGACGCGATGGAACTCGTGATCGATGGCGAGACCGCCAGCGCGGGCTTTCCCGCGCCGGCGAGAAGATTGATCTGCCCGCCTGCCTCGATGCGCACCGCCATTTCGGCGCCGATCAGGCTGAGTCGCTCGGTTTGCACGCGGCCGGTAAGCAGGCTGAAGCTGGAAATTCCCACCTCGGCCTTCGGCGCGCTCGCAATCACCGTGCCCTGCGCGTCGCGCACCACGATGTCGCGCAGGCGCAGCGCGGAGCGGCCGATTTCGTCGCGCTCGAGAACGGTACCGCCGACTTCGATGCGGTGCTGACCGCCGAACCGCTCCTCGATCGCGGACGTCAACCAAGGCGTGGCGAAGTCGATTGCGATCGAGCCGGACGCAAGCTGCCACCAGATGACACCGCAGCTTACAATCGCGGCGAGCGCAATCGCGCCGGAGCCGATCAGGCAGCGGCGCGGCCATGGCGAACGCTGCGCGGCGAATTGAGGGCGGTAGTACTCGTGATGAGGACGCACGCGATCGGCCGCGCGTTCGGCAAGCTCACGGCCATGCAGGTGCAAGGTCGACCAGACCTCGCGCAACGCGGCGACAGCCGAATTGATCCCCGTCATGCGCAACCGGATATCCCCTCGCGTTCGAGGCCCCTCACCTCGAAGTCAGAGGCGGCGACGGCCGGACCCAAGGTCCCGGACTCGCACAAATTGCCCCTGTGTCGCCAGCCCTTTACCGGCGCCTCGTCCCTCGTCACATTGACCCTGTGAAAGCGTCGAAAGGAAGGCACATGGCGGTCCCGGCCATCGGTTCGAAAGCCCCCGATTTCACGCTGCCGCGCGATGGCGGCGGCACGCTCTCGTTGTCCGACTTCAAGGGCCGCAACCTCGTGCTCTATTTCTATCCCAAGGCCGACACACCCGGCTGCACGACGGAATCCATTGCGTTCAGCGGGCTCAAACGCGCCTTTGCCAAGGCGGATACCGAAATCGTCGGCGTTTCGGCCGATCCCGTCAAGGCGCAGGACAAATTCCGCGACAAGCACGGGCTGACGATCCCGCTTGCCTCCGACGAAGGGAAGAAAATGCTGACCGGCTATGGGGTTTGGGGCGAGAAATCGATGTACGGCCGCAAGTTCATGGGCGTGCGGCGGACGACGTTCCTGATCGGGCGTGACGGACGCGTCGCGCAGGTCTGGGAAAATGTCAAAGTCCCCGGCCATGCCGAGGCGGTCCTCGAGGCGGCCAAGGCGCTTTGAGCGCGCGATCAAGGCAGGCATTCAGGTCGCCTCAGGGGGATTCGCTGGCGGCGAATATGGTTGCCAAGTCCTTAACAGATCATGCGCAATTGTACGGCTTCGCGGAAAATTAACCATGTGACGGTCAAATCGGCACTTGTGTTCCGGTCCAATCCCCGCGGGCCGGGCGGGAGTGTCGATGTCTCACGGGTCCGTTGCTCGCAGTCTCGCCGACCATGGTCATGCCGAGTTTGGGCGCGGCCGCGCCCGTCCAATTCAAGCCGCGCCCCCGTCTCAGGCCAAGAGCGACTGGACCTTGGGCCACGGCGGCCGCCAGGTGCGCGTGCGGCCGGTGGCGTTCTGGATCATCGTCGGCACGCTCGTGGTCATGGCGGGATGGTCGGCGGTCACCGCGACCTATTTCGCATTCCGCGACGATGTGCTGACGCGGCTGCTCGCGCGCCAGGCGCAGATGCAATACGCCTACGAGGATCGGATTGCCGATCTGCGCGGGCAGGTCGATCGGCTCGCCAGCCGGCAACTGCTCGATCAGGAGCAGGTCGAAAGCAAGCTGGAAGTCATTGCGCGCCGTCAGGCGACGCTGGAATCCCGATCGCAGGCGCTGTCGAGCCTGCCCGACGCCGGGTCCACCGGCTCGATCAAGCCTGCGCCGCGCGCCGCCGCGCCGGCGATGCTCGCGCCGCAGTCGGCGCCGAAGCCCTCGCCGATCAACGACACCGTGATCCTCGTTCCGCCGGCTGAACGCGAAGCGCGGCTGGAGTCACGCACGCCGCTCAATGCCGGCGTGCGTCTTGCCTCGGTACAAACTCACGGAATCGAAGGCGCGCTCGCGCGCCTGCAGGTGTCGCTCGACCGCTACGAGGCCCATCAGGTCAAGACGCTCAACACGCTGGAGGAAAGCTACGACGCCAAGGCGCGCCGGATGCGCAACGTCCTCGCCGACCTCGGCCTCGACCTCGGCAAGATCGCGCCCGCCCTGCCCGCGCGCGCAACCGGCGGCCCGTTCGTTCCGGCAAGCGCCAGCGCCATCTCGACGTTCGACCGCCAGCTCTATCGTATCAAGCTGGTGCGCGGGCAGGTCGAAAGGCTGACGCGCACGCTCAGCGTGGTGCCGATCCGCAAGCCGATGGTGGGCGAACTGGACTCGACGTCGGGCTTCGGCATGCGCACCGATCCATTCATCCGCGCCCCCGCGATGCATACGGGCCTCGACTTCCGCGCCGACACCGGAGAGCCCGCGCGCGCGACCGCCGCCGGGACGGTGACGATGGCGGGCTCGAACGGCGGCTACGGCAAGATGGTCGAAGTCGATCACGGCAACGGCTTTGCGACGCGCTACGCGCATCTCTCGGCGATCGACGTGGAAGTCGGACAGGCGGTGCGCATCGGCCAGATTGTCGGAAAAGTCGGCTCGACCGGCCGCTCGACCGGGCCGCATCTGCACTACGAAACGCGCGTCGATGGCGATCCGGTTGATCCGCAGAAATTCCTGCGTGCCGGCGTCAGACTGGGCGGCGGGTTGTAGCGCACTTCAGGCGACGGTGGTTTGACACCATATGGCTTTTTATGCCATAACCGCACAACATGCGAGCCACCCGGCTGTTCTATCAGCGCATCGATTACGATGACGGTGGAATTGTCGAAATGGTGATCTGGCGTGTTCCGGCGCCGGTGCCGCCGACAACGCATAGGTTGAAATACTCACTTTATTACGGCTGTTCGGGACGTCGTGAGGTCGGCTACGACAACGAACGTGGCAAGGGCGATCATCGGCATATCAAAGGCAGAGAGTACGCGTACACATTCATTTCGGTAGAGCAATTGATGGCGGATTTTTGGGCCGACGTAGCGCGCGCACGAGGCGGGACATGAGGGACGTGAAAATAACGATGGGTGGCGCGCTTGAAGCTGACGCTTCGCGGCGCTTCATCGATGCGTGGCACCGCGCTGAACGAGGCAAAAAATTCCGCGAGCGCCACTTGGCATTCGAAAGCTGGGATGCATTGGCGCGAGTTCTCACCGGAAAGCGCATGGAACTGTTGCGCTACGTCCGCCGCCACGACGTGGCAAGCATCCGCGCGCTCGCCAAGGCACTCAAGCGCGACTACAGCAACGTCCACGCGGACGTGCAGGCGCTTGCTTCAGCCGGGTTGTTAGATACGACCAAAGGCGTTCGCGCAGACTATGATGCGATCGAAACCAAGATCGCGATCTGATCGCGCGCGCAGACTACTCCACGTCCGCCACCGCCTCCGGTGCGCCGCCGAACGCCCTCTGCGCAAGCGTCGCTTCCATGAACTGGTCGAGATCGCCGTCGAGCACGCCGCCGGTATCCGAGGTCTGCACGCCGGTGCGCAGGTCCTTCACCATCTGATACGGCTGCAGCACGTACGAGCGGATCTGGTGGCCCCAGCCGATGTCAGTCTTGGCGGCATTGTCGGCGGCGGCCTGCTCCTCGCGCTTCTTTAGCTCCCGCTCGTAAAGCCGCGCGCGCAGCATGTCCCAGGCCTGCGCGCGATTGCGATGCTGCGAGCGGTCGTTCTGGCAGAACACCACGACGCCGGTGGGGAGATGCGTCAGGCGGATCGCGGACTCGGTCTTGTTGACGTGCTGGCCCCCTGCCCCGCTCGCCCGCATCGTGTCGGTCTTGACGTCGGCCTCCTTGATGTCGACCTTGATGCTGTCGTCGATCACCGGATAGGTCTCGATGCTGGCGAACGAGGTGTGGCGGCGCGCATTGGAGTCGTACGGCGAGATGCGCACCAGGCGGTGCACGCCCATCTCGGTCTTGAGCCAGCCATAGGCGTTGCGGCCCTTCACCTGGATGGTTGCCGACTTGATGCCGGCTTCTTCCCCTTGCGTCTCTTCGAGATACTCCACCTTGAAGCCGTGCTTCTCGGCCCAGCGCGTGTACATGCGCAACAGCATGTTGGCCCAGTCCTGGCTCTCGGTGCCGCCGGCGCCCGCGTGCACTTCCAGATAGGCGTCGTTCGGATCGGCTTCGCCGGAGAGCAACGCTTCCATCTCGCGGCGCGCGACATCGGCCTTGAGGGCGCGCAGCGCTTCTTCGGCCTCCGCGATGACCGCCTTGTCCTTCTCGGCCTCGCCGAGCTCGATCATGCCGATGTTATCGTCAAGCTCGCGCTCGATTCGGGCGATGGAGGCGAGCTGGTCTTCGAGCGCGCCGCGCTCCTGCATCAGGCGCTGGGCGCGCTGATTGTCGTTCCAGAAATTGGGGGCCTCGGACAGGGCATTGAGTTCGGCAAGCCGCGCGCGCGCCTTGTCGAAGTCAAAGATGCCTCCTCAGCAGCCCAACCGACTGCTTGATGTCATCGACAATGGCTTGGATTTCGGCGCGCATGGCTGTACTCGGGGTCGGACTCGCGGGGAGAACCTAATGTCCACTCAGGCGAACGACAAGCTGCGTGACCGGCTGATTGGAACCTGGAGACTCGTCTCTGCGATGCGTGAGGAGATTTCTTCCGGCGAAAAAACGCCATTCCTCGGCGAGAATCCGACCGGCTTCCTCCATTACATGCCGGACGGACGAATGCTCGCGCTGATCACGCGAGCGGGCCGCAAGCCGCCGGCCGGCAATGTCGCGACGGCCGCCGAGGCCGAGGGACTGATCCGCAGCATGATCGCCTATGGCTCAAGGTTCGAATGCGTCGGCGACGAGGTCCTGCACCACTGCGACCTCTCGTGGACCGAGAAATTCACCGGCACGGTCCAGAGGCGCAAGGTCACCTTCGATGGCGATCGCCTCAAGCTCTCGCCACCGCCTTCGGTCGACCCGCTCGATGGCAAGATGAGCCTGCGAACGCTGACTTGGGAACGAGTTTAAGCCCCCGGCACATCCGGCGGACGGCGCGCGATCGCGATTGCGGCCGCCGCCAGCATGATCGCCGCGCCGGTGAACTCGCGCCAGGTGAGCGGCTCGCCAAGCACGACCGCGCCGAGGATCAGCGCGACGACCGGCGACACGAACGAATAGAGCCCTGCGCGCGGCGCGCCCCATTCCCTCACGAGACGCAGGAAGATCGTGTAGGCGATGAAGGTGCCGAAGAACACCATGAACAATAGCCCGGCGAGCGGCAGCGGCTGTATCGCTGCCGCGAAGGTCGCGCCCGAGACCGGCTCCAGCGCGAGGGACAGGATGCTCATTCCGATCGCCGCGACGACGCCCTGCGCGGCGGTCAACTGGATCGGCGTGACCTTTTCAAGGAGAGGACGCGAGAGCACGGAGCCGAGCGAATAGGACACCGAGGCCCCGACAATCGCGGCGGCGGCCCACAGCTCGATTTCGCTCCCGGTGAAACTCGCCTTGCCGGAGAACAGGATCACCAAGCCGGCGACGCCAAGAACGAGCGCCATGAGGTGGCGCCAGCTCGCGCGCTCTTGGCCGAGCAGGATCGCGAACCCGAACAGGAAAACCGGATTCATCGACATGTTCACGACGCCGGCGACGCCGGAGGCGACGAACTGCATGCCCCAGTAGAGCAGCGCATAGGTGCCGACGTTGACCAGCACACCGCTGAGAATGGCGCGGCCCGCAAGCGGGCCGGTCAGCACGCCAAGCACGCCGCGCACCGCAACCAGCAACACCGCGGAGACCAGCAGGTACCGCGCAGCGCCGAAGAAGATCGGCGGAACGCTCGCGAGCGCCACCTTGGTGGCGAGCCACGTCACGCCCCAGATGAGCGACATCACGGCAAAGAGCAGATGATGGAGAGTCACGCGGAGCGCGCTTTCGGCTGGTGGTTCGTCTTAGCCGAAACGTCCCAAAACGTGAACGGCCGGGACATGCCCGGCCGTCGGCACGAGACCTGAGACAAACGCTTCGGTTACCACAGTCCCCCGCGGCGAAGCGCGCTGTCGGCCTCCGGCGACGGTCCGCGCGTCTCGGCGCCGCCCTCCTGATAACCAATGACGGAGTAACTGTCAGGCGGAGCCGTCCCGGGCTTGAAGGCTTCGAGCAAGCCTCCCGCAGAGCCTGCCGCGATGCGCATGCCGGACTTCGGATCGATGCGGATCAGCTTGATGCCGGGCGGCACGCGGAACGGCACCGCGGGCTTGTCGGCGAGCGCCACCTTCATGAAGTCCTTCACGATCGGCGCCGCAATGCCGCCGCCGGTCGCGCGATTGCCGATATGGCGCGGCTTGTCGTAGCCGAGATAGACGCCGACCGTCATGTCGGGCGAGAAGCCGACGAACCACACGTCCTTCTCGTCGTTCGTGGTGCCGGTCTTGCCGGCGATCGGCTTGCCGACTTCCCGCGTGAAGCCTGCCGGCGCCGCCGTGCCGCGTTGGACCACGCCTTCCATCATCGAGGTGATCTGGTACGCGGTCATCGGGTCGAGCACCTGCTCGCGCCGGTCGACCATCGAGGGCTCGGGCTGGTTGCGCCATTTGTCGGCCTGGCAACCGCGGCACTCGCGCTCGTCGTGGCGGAAGACCGTATGGCCGTAGCGATCCTGGATGCGGTCGATCAGGGTCGGCTTGATGCGCTTGCCGCCATTGGCGAACATCGAATAGGCCGACACCATGCGCATCACAGTGGTCTCGCCCGCCCCGAGCGCGAACGACAGATACGTCGGCAGATCGTCATAGACGCCGAAGCGCTTGGCGTATTCGGCGATCAGCGGCATGCCGACATCCTGCGCAAGCCGCACCGTCATCACGTTGCGCGAATGCTCGATGCCGAAGCGCAGTGTCTGCGGCCCATAGAACTTGTGCGAATAGTTTTCCGGCTTCCACACGCCGGCACCCGGGCCCTGGTCGACCTCGATCGGCGCATCCATCACGACGGTGGATGGGGTGTAGCCATTGTCGAGGGCGGCCGCGTAGACGAACGGCTTGAACGCCGAACCCGGCTGGCGCAGCGCCTGCGTGGCGCGGTTGAACTGGCTCTGGTCGAACGAGAAGCCGCCGACCATCGCGAGCACGCGGCCGGTCCACGGGT
>JAXDNY010000017.1:0-34794 GCA_034669145.1 Hyphomicrobiales bacterium | reverse complement strand
TTGAGCTTCATCTGCACGAACATCGTGAGGCCCATCACGATCGGCCAGAAGCCGAGATGCAGGAACTGGCCGAGCACCGGGATCAGCGTCGGGTCGTAGGGGATGAGGCCGAACAGGTTGAACAGGTTGGTCGGGTCCGGCGCCGAGAGGTCCTTGATCCAGCCGATGAACGGCGCGTGGCGCATCTCGATGGTGACGAACAGCACCTTGTAGAGCGCGAAGAACACCGGGATCTGCACCACGATCGGCAGGCAGCCGGCGAGCGGGTTGATCTTCTCCTTCTTGTAGAGCTCCATCAGCGCTTGCTGCTGCTTCATCTTGTCGTCGCCGTAGCGCTCGCGGATCGCCACCATCTCGGGCTGCACCGCCTTCATCTTCGCCATCGAGGCGTAGGATTTGTTGGCGAGCGGGAAGAACACGAGCTTGATCAGCACGGTGACGATCAGGATCGCCCAGCCGAAATTGCCGGTGAGATGGAAGAACCAGTCGATCAGTTTGAACAGCGGCTTGGTAATGAAATAAAACCAGCCCCAGTCGATCAAGAGCTCGAAGCGGTTGAGGCTCAGCGCCTTGTCGTAGAAGTCGACGGTCTGCACCTCCTTGGCGCCGGCGAACAGCCGCATGGTGGCGGCGCCGGTTGCGCCCGGCGCAATGGTCTGCGGGTCGAGCAGGTAATCGGTCTGGTAGGTCTTGGTCGTGCCGGCGGCGCCGGATGAGAAGCGCGCGTTGAGTTTCGCGGCCGGGTCGGGCAGCAGGGTCGCGGCCCAATACTTGTCGGTGATGCCGAGCCAGCCGTTGGTTGCCGTGAAGGCGATCGCCTTCTTCTCCTCGACGGTCTTGTAGCTCTCCTCCTTCAGGCCCTGGTCGCCCATCACGCCGATGAAGCCCTCGTGCAGGATGTAATAGCCTTCGGTCTTCGGCGTGCCGTGGCGCGAGATCAGCGCGTAGGGAAACAGCGTCACCGGCTCGGCGGTGGTGTTGGTGACCTCGTCGCGCGCGGTGAACAGATATTTGTCGTCGACCGCGATGGTGCGGCGGAAGGTGAGGCCCTCGCCGTTATCCCATGTGAGCGTGACCGGCTTGTCGGGGCCGAGCGCGCCCGAGCCCTCCTGGCGCCACACCGTGTCGGCGTCGGGGAGCTTGGCGTTCGAGTTCGCGCCGCGCACCCAGCCGTACTCGGCGTAGAACGGGTGCTCGGTGCCGGAGGGGGAGAGCAGGGTGATCGGCGGCGATTTCGGGTCGACGGTCTCGCGGTATTGGATCAGCGCGAGGTCGTCGATGCGCGCGCCTTTGAGCGCGATCGAGCCGCGCAGGCGGGGCGTCTCGACCGCGATACGCGGGGAGGCGGCGAGCACGGCCGCGCGGGTCTGGGTCTGCACGCCGGGGGGCGTCGCGGTGCCGGGCACGGTCAGCGTGCCGGGCGGGGCGGGCGCGGTGCTTTGCCCCGGAGCCGGCGGCGCGCCGGGTGCGGGGGCGGGGGCGGGCTGGCCGGGAACCGGTGCCGGGGTTGTCGTTTGTTGTTGTTGTTTCAGCAGCGCTTCCTGCCGCTGCCGCTCCATCTGCGGCATCCCGACGAAATATTGCCAGCCCAAGAGGACGATCGCCGAGAGCACGATGGCGATGATGGTGTTCTTGTTGTCGGTCATGGGGTGCTTTCAGCCGCGCCCCGCGCAGGCCGTTTGTGCAGGCGCTTGAGCGCGCCGGTGAATTCCGCCGTCATCGCGTCGAACGGCATGGAGAGCGCCGCGCGCCGGCCGATCAGCACGTAGTCATGCCCGGCCAGCGCTGCGAGCGCGGCATGACGGCGCACGATGTCGCGCAGCCGCCGCCGCACCCGGTTGCGCTCGGTAGCACTGCCGACCTTTTTCGACACCGTAAAGCCAAAGCGCGGCGCCGCCGTATCGCCGCGCTCGCGCACTTGCAGCACAAAGGGCCCGGCCGGAACCCGGCGGCCCTTGGCGGCGCTCAGGAACTCCGCCCGTTGCGTCAGCCGCTCCATGGGAAATCCCGGCGGATGAGCCGGTGTCAGGCGCTCAGCCGCTTGCGACCGCGGGCACGCCGCGCACTGAGCACTTTGCGGCCGCCCGTGGTGGCTGTGCGGGCGCGAAAGCCGTGACGGCGCTTGCGCACCAGTTTGCTCGGTTGATAGGTCCGTTTCACGGGTGAAAACTCCGCTGGTCGCGGCTTGGGCGCTCAAGGGTTCGGATGAGCGGCGCCGGATCGGTGAAAGTGCGCTGAAACCGACATTTCCAAGGCTGCCGGCGCTCAAGCTTGGCGCGGCTTATAAGTGAGGCTGGCGGCCCAAGTCAATGCGATGCGGGGGCGGGCCGGCATGGTGAATCCGGCCGAAAATCAGTGCGTTCCGTCATCACGCGGCTGCGAGAGGGGGGTGAAACGGCGTCAAATGACGGTGACAGCTACTTCTTCGCAAGGGGACTTGTGTATACCTTGGGTCCAACCACCGGAAACGCCCAAAAACCATGTCCGCCCAATGACCTCCCACCGATCCACGGCCGCCACCGACGCCGGGTACGTATTCCGCGCCCGCCTGCGCCGGTTTGCTCCGGTTGCCGTGATCGTGCTCGCCATGCTGGCGGTTTTCGCGACCGGGGCGCATCGCCACATCTCGCTCGAAACGCTGGTCCGCCATCGCATGGCGATCGACGCGTTCATCGACCACCACGGCATCGCGGCGGTCGGCGGGTTCATCGCGGTCTATGTGGTGGTGGTGGCGCTCTCGATCCCCGGCGGGCTCATTCTCTCGATCACCGGCGGCATCCTGTTCGGCACGCTGGTGGGCGGCCTTGCCAATGCGATCGCAGCGACGACCGGCGCGACCATCGTGTTTCTGATCGCCCGCGGGGCATGCGGCGAAAGCCTGGTGCGGCGCGCCGGACCGCTCGCCCGCAAAATCGCCGACGGCTTTTGCGCCAATGCGTTCAGCTACCTCCTGTTCCTGCGGCTGGTTCCGGCATTTCCGTTCTTTCTGGTCAATCTCGCGCCCGCGCTGGTCGGCGTGAGGCTCTCGACCTTCGTTGCCGCGACGGCGATCGGAATCATACCGGCGACGTTCACCTTGGCGTTCCTCGGCTCCGGGCTCGACAGCGTGATCGCCGCGCAGGAGGCCATCTTCCGCGCCTGCCTCGCATCCGGCCGCGCCGACTGCACGGTCCAGTTCGACCTCGGCATGATCGTCACGCCGCAATTGCTCGCCGCGCTCGGCGCGCTCGGTGTGCTGTCGCTGATCCCCGTGGTCGTGAAACGTGTGCGCGCGCACGGTGCGCGGACACATCCCGCGCCACTCGCCTGATCGGCCGACGGGGGGGAGGCTGTTACGGACGTTCTGACCCCGGACATCTGTGTGATCGGTGCCGGCTCCGGCGGCCTTTCGGTCGCGGCCGCGGCCGCCGCGTTCGGCGTGCCGGTGGTGCTGATCGAAAAAGGCAAGATGGGAGGCGACTGCCTCAACTACGGCTGCGTCCCGTCCAAGGCGCTGCTCGCCGCCGCCAGGCATGCGATGGAGCCCAAGCGCGTCACGCCGTTTGGATTGACGCTGCCGCGCGCCGAGATCGATTTCGCCAAGGTGAGCGCGCATGTCCATGGCGTCATCGCGGCGATCGCCCCGAACGATTCGAAAGAGCGTTTCACCGGGCTCGGCGTGCACGTGATTGAAGGCGTTGCGCGCTTTGCGGATGCCGCGACCGTCACGGTCGGCGATAGATTTGAGATCAAGGCGCGCCGCTTCGTCATCGCCACGGGCTCATCGCCGGCGGTGCCGCCGATCCCCGGGCTTGCCGAGACGCCGTATCTCACCAACGAGACGGTCTTCGAACTCAAGCGCTGTCCCGAGCATCTCATCATCGTCGGCGCGGGACCGATCGGGCTTGAACTCGCGCAGGCCCATCGGCGGCTCGGTGCGAAGGTGACCGTGCTCGAAACCGCGACGCCATTGGCGAAGGACGATCCCGAATGCGCCGCGATCGTGCTCGAGCAATTGACGCGCGAGGGCATCGTCATCCGCTCCGGCGTCAAGGTGACACGAATCGGTCACAACGACGGCAAGATTCAGGCTGTCATCGAAACGTCGCAGGGCGAGGAAATCATCGAAGGATCAAGTCTTTTGATCGCTGCGGGCCGCCGCGCGAACGTCGAAGGACTTGATCTCGACAAGGCCGGTATCAAATACGAGCCACGCGGCATTGTGGTCGACAAGGGCCTGAAGACGACGAACAAGAAGGCCTACGCGATCGGCGATGCGGCGGGCGGGCAATTCACTCACGTGGCGAACTATCACGCTGGCATTGTCATCCGGAATGCGCTGTTTCGCTTGCCCGCGAAGGCCAGCGATGATGCGATTCCGTGGGTGACATTCACCGATCCGGAGCTTGCGCATGTCGGCCTCGGCGAAGCGCAGGCGCGCGAGCGTCACAAGACGATCCGCGTGCTGCGCTGGCCGTATCACGAGAACGATCGTGCGCAGGCCGAGCGCGACACCCACGGGCACATCAAGGTGGTGACGGCGAAGAACGGCCGCATTCTTGGTGCCTCCATCGTCGGCGCGCACGCTGGCGAACTGATCACCGCCTGGACACTGGCTCTGTCGCGCGGGCTCAACATTCGCGCCATGACAGACGTTGTGGTCCCTTATCCGACCTTGTCGGAAATCGGAAAACGGGCCGCAATTGGTTATTTTTCGCCAAGTTTAAGCAATCCAAAGCTACGAAGAGTGATAAACTTTCTGCGCCGCTTCGGGTAAGCTTGTCGCCACAAGGCAGCATGAATGGCGCTTGAGCCGTCATCGACCGAGAAGGATCAACCCGGACGGAGCTTGCGCTTCGGTCTGTCGGGCAAACTCCTGCTGCTCACGATCCTGTTCGTCATGATCGCCGAAGTGCTGATCTATGTGCCGTCGATCGCGAACTTCCGGCTGAACTGGCTCTCCGACCGCCTCGCGGTCGCGCGCACGGTTTCGATCGTGCTCAACGCACAAGCGCCCGGGAGCGAAAAGATCACCTTGCCGCCCAAGATGGTGCAGGAGATTCTCGACAGCGTCGGCGCCAAGACGATCGCCGTCAAGATGGGCAACCAGCGCAAGCTGCTTGCCCTGAACGATCTGCCCCAGCAGATCCACCATGAGGTCGACCTGCGCGAGTCGACACCGGCGCGCGCCGTGTGGGCGGCGCTGCAAACGCTGTTCCTTCGCTCCGATAGCGATGTCGTGCGCGTGGTTGGGCGCGGGCCACCCGGCAGCGATTTCATCGAAATCGTGATCGAGGAAGGTCCCCTGCGGGACAAGATGTTCGAGTTCTCGCGCAACATCCTTTTTCTCTCGCTGCTGATCTCGGCGATCACCGCGGCGCTCGTCTATCTCTCGCTGCATTATCTGTTCGTGCGCCCGCTCGATGTCCTGACGACCAACATGATCCGCTTCCGCGAGGACCCGGAGGATGCCTCGCGCATCGTCGTGCCGTCCGGACGTGCCGATGAGATCGGCATTGCCGAACACGAGCTTGGCGCGATGCAGCGAGACCTCGCCTCGATGCTGCAACAAAAGAGCCACCTCGCGGCGCTCGGCCTCGCGGTGTCGAAGATCAACCACGATCTGCGCAACCTGCTCGCCTCGGCGCAGCTGTTCTCCGATCGGCTCGTGAGCGTGCCCGACCCGAACGTGCAGCGCTTTGCGCCGCAACTGATGCGCTCGCTCGAGCGCGCCATCGCATTCTGTCAGTCGACGCTCTCCTACGGCCAGGTGAGGGAGCCGCCGCCCGACCGCAGGCCGGTTGCGCTCGAAACGCTGGTGGACGAAGTGCGCGAGACGCTGGGCCTCTCGCCCGAGTCGGCGGTGCGCTGGATCAGCGCGGTCGAGCGCGGATTGCATGTCGATGCCGATCCGGACCAGTTGTTCCGCGTCGTCCTCAACGTGACGCGCAACGCGCTGCAGGCGCTGGAAAGCCGCGCACCGAACGAGCCGGGCCGCGATCAGCTCCGCATCACCGGACGGCGCGAGGGCTCGGTTGCGGTGATCGAGGTGTCCGACACCGGGCCGGGTGTGAGCGAAAGGGCGCGCGCGCATCTGTTCGAGGCATTCCAGGGCTCGACGCGGCGCGGCGGCTCCGGGCTCGGGCTTGCCATCGCGGCCGAGCTCCTGCGCGCGCACGGCGGCGAAATCCGCCTGGTCGACGGCACCATCGGGGCGACCTTCCGGCTCATCATTCCGGATCGCGCGGTCGATATCGGCGCTCGGCGCGGCGAACGCGCGCGGGCCTGATCGGCGCGGCGATCCGTGCTTGCCATCGCCAAAGCGACCCTATAGCTATGCAGCCGTTCCGGCCGGGCATTGCACCCGGCGACGGCATCAGCGCCCGTAGCTCAGCTGGATAGAGCACCAGACTACGAATCTGGGGGTCGGGAGTTCGAATCTCTCCGGGCGCGCCATCTTGTTTTCACCGCCGCCAAAGCTCTCTAACAGCTTGAACGGCATGGCTGTTTTTGGGGTTCGAAATCCTTCATTCGCACAGTACGAAAGTCGATCCGCGAACGTCAGTCGCAGTACCAGTTTTTGATACTCCAAAGTCCCCAAACTCCAGATTTTTGAAGGACTTGAGAGAAAGCACATGGCGAGTTCGAACATCTGCTCAAAGGTGCCCTTCGGCTGAGCGACGTTCTTTGACTTTTCGGTCAGCAATGCCTTGTCGCGTTCCAACGCGGCAATGCGTTTTTCATACGCGCTGACAACCGACTGCGAAGTCGCATCGACAATGCGGTCGAGCAGCACACCGATCTGCTTTTCAATCTTCGCCGCTTCCAGCTCGCATGACCTAGCGAGCGACGCGGCTTGAGCGGCGCGTTGTTGCCACGCGTCCTTGAACATCGCGCGCGCGAGATCAAACAACTGCGGCGCTGGCGTCAGCCGCTCAAGCAGCGCCACGAACTCACCTTCAATGCGCTCGCGCCTGATTGACTTTCGGTTACGCACGCATGCTGTGTTGAAACACATGTAATACGGGTGCCTCTCACCCGTCCGACTTCGCGACCAGCAGGCCGTGAGCGCTTTTTCGCAATCCCCGCATTTCACCATGCCGCGTAATGGAAAATCTGCGCTGATGTCAGCGCGCGCGGACGCATATGCGCCCGCTTTCAATCTCTTTTGAATGCGCTCGAAAGTCTCGAAATTGATTAAGCCTTCATGCCGTCCCTTGCGCAGCGAGACATCCCACTCAGGCGCTTCGACATGACCCGCGTAGAGAACGCGCGTCAGAATATCCGTCACGAGCTGGTTGCGGACTATGCCGCTCGCGTCCTTTGGAAAGTCAGGATGCCATTCGAGGAAGCGTTTCACCTCCGCCTGGATCTGAAACCGTCCCGATGCGTAGCCTTCGAGTGCTTCCTGTATGACAGACGCGACCGGCTCGTCGCGAACAAGGACCATGCCTTCGCCGGGCTTGCGCTCATGGCGATAGCCGATTGGCTTTGCGAACGGCCAATAGCCGTTCAGTACACGCCCGCGCATGCGGTTCTTGGTCTGCTCTGCATTTTTCTGCCGCTGGTGCTGCGCCACGCTGGCAAGGATGTTCTCCCGAAATACGGAATCCGCGTCGTCGCCAAACACGATGGACGGGCTTTCCAGCAACCCGCCCGCGCTCTTCAGCTCATCGCGCAGCTGCCAATAGCCGACGACATCGCGCGCGAAGCGGCTTAGATCGTCAATGATGACGACGCGGCCTTCTTTCTTGTGCTTACGCAAGTACGCGAGCAGCGCGGCCATCACCGGGCGGTTGCTTTCGCCGCCCGTTAGCACCTCACGAAATACGTCCACGACGTCGTAATTCTTGAAGCGCGCGTATTCGCGCGCGCAAGCTTCCTGAGAAGCAAGGCCATTGCCCTTCTTCTCTTGCGCCTTGTCCGACACGCGGCAGTAAAGAACTGCCTTCAGGACTTGTGTGACATCATCTTGTATGCGCGTCATGAATCCACCTTTGCCGCTGACCGCATAAAGCGGTCCGCGACCTCCTCTCGTTTGATGCTCGAAATATCTTCCGAGCATAGCGCTTCGCGCGAATCCGATTCCAGCGTCTTTGCGTTTTGACTCACATGATTGATGGGATGAATCCCGAATCCCAGATCGACAAATCCGACGAGGATGTCCCAAAGCGCGCGCAGGAATTCCTGCCGTTGACTCTCCGACACATCGGAGCCGGCCAGGAATTCCCGGTAAGCATCAGGGTCAAAAATTAGTGCTGGCGCCCGAATAGCCGCATCGGAATCCCCCGCCGTGGGAACGATGGAAGGCGCTTCCACGGTTGGATGCTCTTTGTTGGGGCTATGGGTCATTGTCATATCCTCTCTCGCCCCAAAATGTTCGACGGTCATCATAGGACTAGATTCCCATCAAGGCAATCGATTTCTTCGGCGCTGACATTGATCGGCGGGCGATTGGTCGGGAAACCGACCAAGGTCCCGAGACATGAATTGGTTCGCGCCAGCCGATATATGCCGTGGGCACAGATCGTCCGGTAGCCGAGATTCTCTATATAGGAGAGCCGCTCTTGCAGTTCTGGACCCGAAAGACCGAAGGCCGAAGCGACTTCGTCAAGAGACGCGGCCGGATGCAGGCACCAATGGTGCCGCACGGCAAATTCCAGCAAGAGCCAGGAACAGATGAGCATGGCCGCCTCCGACGGCCCCCGACTGCCATATAGAGCAGGCTTTATGGAAAGTCAAGAATGTCCACAAGATTGACTAGCGATACTGACGTGTTAGCCGGGTTCCAATTGCTTGGAGGACAAGCCCCTTTTCGCGCTCGTTCAGTTGGCTGAACAGGCGCTGATCCTGATAAAGCCGCTCATTCCATGCCTCCTTGGTGGGAAGGTCGAACCCGTCGGGCAGGGGCTCTTTGTCTTTCAGCCACTTATGAAAGGCTAGATAGAGGCTGTGATCCAATTGATTGATGATGGCCTGGGTTAGCCCGCGCCCCATCCAGCGGCCGTAAACCCGCATTATGAATTCAGCGGGATTCTCGCCTTTGCGCTTGTCGCGATCGAGCCATAGCTCGGGCGCTTTCTTGGGCGGCTTGCGCAATTTGAGTGCATTGGAAGCGTGAGTGAAGGTCGCGTTTAGACCGAGATCAATCGCCACAGCATTCAAAAATGCCTGCTGGTCCTCTGGACTTCTTCCCTTAAGGTTCGCTGCGACCTGTGAAGCAAATTCTTCGGTAAGACGGGGTGGTAGCTTTGCGTGCTTAATGCCTTCTTCGCTTTGTAAGGGTTCGTCATACGAACCTACACGCTCTAGAGTCGGATGATCAAATTTCTTGGTTCCTTTGGTTCTTGGGCGATAGACCCATAACCGGGCGAAGAGGTTATCTCCCTTGGCACCAATGCTGGCGTATGCCAAATCGGTTAACTGGACGGCTTCCCGGACATTTTGGCTGTCACTAAGCAAGGGATCGTCGTCAAAGCCTACCAGAACAAGAGGACAACCCGGCTGCAATATCTTGTGCGCCGTAGTGAGTAGCCAATCCCCATCAGGCCTTCTGATTGGAAGGGAGCCAATAATGGCTGAAGCCGGCTCTGGAATGAACTCGGCCAAACGCTCTTTCAGTTCGAGCGGATCTTCTTCGACAACGATCGCATTGGGATAGCGTCGCCGCAAGTCCTGACATTGCAGCTCATGGGGGTTCACGAACAAAAATCGCGAAGCCTCCACCCCCCAATCGGTGAAATTACTCGCGTAGTAGCCATGGCCGAGAAACACGACAGGTCCGTGACTCTCTGGCGCGACGTAGGCAGCAAGGGCGGTCCCGATATATTGAAGTGGCGCTTTGTTCGCGTCTTCTTGAGAGCGGGCGCTGAAGCCCCATCGGCTCTCTCGGACGGGGGTCCGCATTAATTTTTCAGCTGAGGGCGGATTCTTTGTCCGGCGCATAATGCGATTGTTGACCTAGAAAAACGGACGGAGGCGTGCGCACACTAGCAGAACTTTTCTCTGTCCGCGTAGGGCGCGAGTTCTCAGGTACGATAGGAAACCCCGCTTTCAGTCTCTAAGGCGAGGTCAGACCAGCGCGCTTCGCGCGATCTGCAAGATGTGTGCGGTAGTACGCACAATCTTGGCAAGGGGGTCGCTGCGCACCCCCGTTGCATCCCCCGACCATGACGCGGCCAGGCATCGAGCCTTAGCCGCGCCAGCGAAACGTCTAACCGTTTCATCACCATTCAAGGAGCCTCCATGCTCCCTGAAAATCCATGGTCAACGTCTTGACCGTTGAATCACGCGCGGGAGAATTCGCTCTCCCTGCACCCATCGACGAAAGGGCGTTTCGCCGCCCCTTCGCACCCACGAGCAGGGCTTGGAGAATTCCTTCTCCACCTGCACCGAACCATGGACGAACGTGCGCCGTTCGATCGCGCATGGGCAGTTGTCCAACCCGCTCGCCATTGTCTCCGTGTATAAATCCGATTCTCTTCCTTGACCCGTCGTACAAGCGGGTTCTATTTTTGTTCTTATGGCGCCTGCTCGTACGACACGACTCGCAATGACCGCATCCACTCCCTCGATGAGCCTTCGAAAGCCTTCGCTGTTCGGGGATTGCGCCGTGACGACTGCGGTCAATGCGCTCGCCTCTGCTGGCATCGAGCAGCGCGGGGCCATCTTCACGCGCCGCGAGGTCGTTGAATTCATTCTCGACCTGACGGGTTACACCGCTGATCGGCAGCTCACGAAGTTGCGTCTGCTCGAGCCGTCATTTGGGGCCGGCGATTTCCTTCTCCCCGCAATTGATCGGCTTCTTGTGGCGTGGTGCAGCGCGGGACGCCCTGAACCTTACCGGTCGCTCGCAGATGCTATTCGCGCCGTGGAGCTGCATCGCTCCAGCTTCGAGGCCACGCGCCACACGGTCATTGCTAAACTGGAATCGGCAGGCATCAAGAGGGCCGATGCGGAAGCGCTCGCCGACCAGTGGCTTATCTTTGGCGACTTCCTGCTCATCGATCTCGATGAAGGTTTCGATGTTGCGGTCGGCAATCCGCCGTATGTCCGTCAAGAGTTGATTGCCGATGCGCTCATGGTGGAATACCGCGAGCGCTACCGCACAATCTACGACCGCGCCGACATCTATATCCCGTTCATCGAGCGCTCGCTTTCCAGCCTTGCCCGGAAGGGGCAGCTCGGCTTCATCTGCGCCGACCGCTGGATGAAGAACAAATACGGCGGGCCTCTGCGTCAGATGGTAGCCAAAGAATTCCACCTGAAGGTCTATGTGGACATGGTAGACACGCCCGCATTTCTTACAGAGGTCATCGCCTACCCAGCCATCACCGTGATCAGCCGTGAAAAATCGGGCACGACCCGTATTGCTCACCGGCCTCACATCGATGCTGCGGCGCTGAGAACACTCGCGCGTTCTTTAGGCGACGACGCCAAGCCCGACTTGGAGAGCGGCGTCAAAGAACTTCAGGCCGTTACCTCCGGCAGTGAACCGTGGATTCTCGAATCCTCTGATCAGCTCGCCCTCATTCGTCGTCTGGAAACGACATTTCCCACGCTGGAGGAAGCAGACTGTAAGGTCGGCATTGGCGTTGCTACGGGCGCGGACAGCGCATTCATTGCGCGGTTTGACGATCTCGATGTCGAGGAAGACCGCAAGCTACCGCTCGTGATGACACGCGATATTCTTACCGGCGTCGTACAATGGCGCGGCCTTGGCGTTATCAATCCGTTTGGCGATAACGGCAAGCTCGTGGACCTTGAACACTACCCGCGCCTGCGGAAGCATCTTGAAGCGCGGCGGGCGGAGATTTCGGCGCGCCACGTAGCGCAGAAGATACCTGCGAACTGGTACCGCACCATCGATCGCATCTATCCCGCTCTGTGCGCGAAGCCCAAACTGCTCATCCCCGATATCAAGGGCGAAGCCCATATCGTCTACGAACATCAAGGGCTCTATCCGCATCACAATCTGTATTACATCACCTCGGATCGGTGGGACCTCCGGGCTCTACAGGCCGTTCTTCTTTCAGGCATCGCGCGGCTGTTCGTGTCCGTGTATTCCACAAAGATGCGCGGCGGATATTTGCGCTTTCAGGCGCAGTACCTGCGGCGCATCCGGGTCCCGCACTGGGAGACGGTCCCCAAGGAATTGCGCAAGCGCCTCATAGAAGCAGCTGAAGCCCGGGATGCCTTAGCCTGCAATCAGGCAGTCTTTGAACTTTATGGATTGGATGCTGCCGAACGTGCGGCACTCGGCGGGAACGGTTCTTAATGACAATTGATCTTGTAGACTACGAGCGCAAGGCCCGCGAAGCGACAATGGCCTTCTGGGGCAACCGCGAAAAGGCGCGGCAGAAACAAATCGAGTCTGGAAAAGCCGATCAGGGCGAGCGTGCCGGCGTTACTGCCGGCAAGAACATGGATGGCTTCCTCGCCCTGCTTATCGAGATCGTGAAGGCAAATGGTCTACACGACGCGAAAATTTATGAGAACCGAGCGGTGGTGACCCTGCCGGGGTATTTCCGTCCTACCAAGCTCTGGGATGTATTGGTCATACACGACAAGAGGCTGCTCGCAGCCATAGAACTAAAGAGCCAGGTCGGGCCATCCTTCGGCAACAATTTCAACAACCGCACCGAAGAGGCTATTGGAACTGCGCACGATTTGTGGACGGCTTATCGGGAGGGCGCGTTCGGCAAGCAGCCGCGCCCGTTTATCGGTTGGCTGATGATGGTGGAGGATGCACCGGAATCCCGTAGGCCCGTCACCGACCGCTCGCCGCACTTCCCGGTGTTCAAGGAATTTCAGGGCGCGTCATACCTCAAGCGGTATGACATCCTCTGCCAGCGCTTGATTCAGGAGAGCCTGTACGGCGCGGCGTCGATTATCGCCTCGTCACGGACTGCTGCGACAACCGGCGATTATTCCGAAATGTCCGAGCTTACCGGACTGAAGACTTTTGTGACGACATTAGCGGGTCATGCTGCAGCAGAAGCAGCACGGAGCGAACAATAAATTGCTGTTACTACTAGAGGCGTGATGTGGAGTGATCTATTTTCCCTGAAAGTTTTGCCTAGCGCTAAGCGATGGATTCTCCGCACACTACTAATTTTGTTGTTTGGGCCGTTCGCCATTGTTTGGCTTGTCGGATTCTTCGGCGGCGAAGGCGCGGTGTTGGATCTGCCCGATGCTCTTAACATCTGGCTCATAGCCTCCCTTGTTCTTTGCCTAAATCTTGTGACCCTCGGCGGCGTCTTTGATTTTTTCGCCCGAGCGAAACATTGGAGTGGGTCAGAACGCATACTCGAGACAGTTGGGAAAGCGATTTGGATTGCCGCGGTTATTTGGATCGACTGGTACCTAATCGCCGATGTTGCGGACAAGTTGTCCTGAGTCGGTCAGCGCCTGAATTTCGGTGTCCAGCTTTCCATTAGCTTGTCATCGTCCTCGTCATCCTCGCTCTCTTCAATGCGCATTGACAGGCTGCTGCACGTCAGCACCGTCAGCGTCCCATATTCGCCGAGCCCAACAACTTCTTCGTTCACGCGATACGCGCGGTCACCATCCATCCAATCGTTCAGACGACCGTCGCCAGATTCACGTTGTCCGGTCCGGACGTTTTCAGGTTTCGCATTGAAGTTGGCCGTGACCGTACCACCAGGCACAGGTGTTCCTTTACGAACCCATGCCAGTCCTTTCGCCTGCTTCAGGCCATCGGACATAAAGCACCATTCGATCGACTGGCCGTGACTCAACAGGACGGCAATGCCATCCCGCGTGAGCGCGCTGTATCGGATTGCGGTAGCGGTCAAAGACGTTTCGCACTCTTTGCGCAGAGATTCGATGCACTCCAACCCGGGTTCCCGCTCTTCGATGGCTCTCTTGAATGGTCTTTCCGGCATCAACAGTGCTGCGGCGAAATAGTCCGCTTCCTGTTCATAAGGATCTGCGGAAACGAACCCGGCGCGTGATTGGTGAACACCACTGCCGAGAAGCGCTTCCGGATGTCCGGCTATGCAGTAGTGCCCAAGTTCGTGCCCGACACTGAAACGCTGGAAGCCACGACTCGGAATATTCGTGGCATACATGATGCCGAAGTCGTCTCCGACTTTGATCAACATGCCCGACACGCCTTTGGCGGTGTCCGGTTTTGGCTTGACCAAAATGCCTTTGCTTGTGGCGATTGCTTCCGGATCGACCCAAAGCCCCTCAACCTTCATCTCGCGCAGCACGGCGTGCGCAGCACCTTCCGCTATGACGCGCCGTGCAGGTCGTGGCTTTTCGTTCATCAGTCACCTTTCGGTGCGCTGCGCTGCTTGATCAAAAGATCCACGAACTGTTCGGCCAGCTCCAAGTCCTTCGATGTGAGCTTGTGCAAGTCGCGGTGGATGCGGCCGACTGGTGCAGACGCATCCACCGTGTCCGAGCGCCCCAACAAGTAGTCGGTGGTTACCTGCAATGCGCCCGCGAGTGCCTTGAGATTGTCGAAGGAAGGTTTTCGCGGCCCGGATTCGAAATGCGACACGGACGCCGCAGGGAGGCCAGCTTTGGCGGCCAGTTGTGCTTGGCTTAGCTCTCTCAGTTCACGTGCGGCTTTCAGGCGTTCTTTAAATATATCAATGGGTTCTTTAGGTGGCATGGCGCTTTCTATATGCAAGACTTGACGTTTCCGCCATTCCGAGTCATCATGGCGATAGTAGCAATTGTGCCATGGCGGAATCGCAAGGCGCAAGCCCAAAAATGAGGGAACAGGAAATGTCGAAGAACGATAGGTTCGTGGTGAAACAAGGCAGCGACTGGGCGGTCAAGAAGGCCGGAGTCGCAACGCCCGAAAGTGTTCACCACAAGCAAAGCCGAGCCGAGCAACAGGCGAAGGTCACAGTCCGTGATCTCGGCGGCGGCGAAGTTCGCATCCAAGGCCGCGATGGCAAGTGGCGTGACTCCGACACGGTAGCGCCTGGGCGGGACCCGTTTCCGCCACGCGACAAGAAACACTAACGAACAGGAGAAAAAAATGGCGAACGAAAAAAATCAAGGACAAGGCGGCGGCAACCCCGGACAAGGTGGTGGCGGCAATCCCGGTCAGGGCGGCGGCAACAACGACCTGATCACGATCCACATTGACAAGAAGCAGCACAAGCTGGCGAGCCCGACGACGGGAGCGGCCCTCTATCAGCTTGGCGAAGTCGCCGCCGGGTATGATTTGTGGCGCGAGGATCGCGGCAAAAATCCCAATGACGAACTGATCGCTAATGACGCGAACCCGGTCGTCCTGAAGAACGGAGACCACTTCTACACGGCGCAGTCATCGCTCAATCCGGGCGCGGCGCATGGCTGAAGGTGATCCCAACGAGTTGCTTCCGGAAGCGGACCGAGAATTTCTCACTGACAGCGGCTACGATTTTTCGGTGAAGCAGATCAACGAACAGGTCCACGTTGTTCTGCACAATTTTCCGCTTCCGAAGTACCAACCGCCGCAGGCCGATCTGCTTGCCATCCTGCCGAACGGGTATCCGAACGGAAATCCGGACATGTTCTGGACGAGTCCGGACGTGAAGCTGCCTTCCGGTGCATTTCCACTGAGAGCAGAAGTTCATGAAACATACGCGGAACGAAAATGGCAGCGATGGTCCCGCCATTTCGACAAGGGCAAGTGGCGCGCCGGCATTGACAATTTGAGAAGTTACCTGACGTCGGTAAGGGCCGAACTCGCGAAGGGAGTATGATGCGATTTTCGGTCACCTTCACGGAAGACGACTACACCGCGCTCGAATCTCACCTCGCCTCGGACGCGAGTGTCGAGCAAGCCGCGTTCCTCATTTGCCGTCCGGCGCAGACCGATGCCGAATTACGGCTTTTGGTGCGCGAGGTCCTGCCCGTCGAGGCAGCGGACATCGTTGAGCAATCGCCCGTTCATATGAAGATTGCGCCTCGCGCGTATATTCGCGCGATGAAAAGGGCCAGCGAAAATAAATCTTGTATGCTGTTTGTCCATTCCCACCCCAACGGCTATCCGCGCCATTCATCGCAAGATGATTCCGAAGAACAGAAACTTTTCCGTACCGCCTATATCCGCATTCGTACTCCCGGAGCGCACGGTTCTCTGGTCCTGACGCAATCAGGGCTGGCGAGCGCTCGCGTCTGGCTGCCCAACGGTACAACCCAAGCCATCGAGAGAGTCCGCATCATCGGCAGGCGTGCCCGGTTTTGGTTTTCCGATGGAGTGTCCGGCGAAGTACCCACCTTCTTTGACCGACAGGTTCGCGCTTTTGGCCCGGACATCCAGCGGCTTCTTTCGCGGCTTCGCGTCGGAGTCGTAGGGGTCGGCGGCACCGGATCGTGCGTCAACGAGCAGCTGATACGTCTTGGCGTCGGCACCTTGCTCATTGCCGATGGCGAGAGCTTCGAGTCGTCCAACGTCAACCGCGTTTACGGTTCGCGCGTCATTGATGCATCCATCGCCAAAGTAAAGATAGCCGAACGCTTGGCTGCGGACATCGGCTTGGGCACGAAAATCGAATTGCTTCCGCGTCCTATCTCATACCAATCCGTGCTTAAGGCGTTTCGCGATTGCGATGTCGTTTTTGGTTGCACTGATGACGAGCTGGGGAGGTCGTTGCTCACGACCTTTGCCATCTACTATCTGATTCCTGTCTTTGACATGGGCGTGAAGATTGACTCGGACGAAGGTATCATTCGCTCCATTCAAGGTCGGGTCACGACGCTGATGCCCGGTGCCGCGTGCCTTCATTGTCGAGGGCGATTGTCTCCCGAACTCATCCAGGCTGAATCTCAACGCGCGGCAAATCCTGAAGCGGCGGCCGCCCTCGAAGAAGAGGGATACATCCCGGAACTTGCGGAACCAGCCCCTGCCGTCGTCGCATTCACGACCGCGATAGCCGCAAGCGCTATGACCGAATTTCTTCATCGGCTGACAGGATTCATGGGCGCTGAGCGGGACAGCACCGAAGTCTTGCACTTCATCGATCAGACACTGTTGCGGAGGAACAAGCTTCCTTCACGTGAAGGCTGTTTCTGCGGTAATAAACATTATTGGGGTCGCGGTGATGTACGACCCCTACTCGACACGACGTGGCGTCCCGAATGAAAAGATTTATTGCATGGATCAAATCACTCTGGCGCTCTTTTCGCCGTCGCGACCATATCAGCAAGGTCGTTCAGGTCGAAAGCCGTGCGGATCTCCCACGCAATCTAGGCGCTGCCCTTTATATCGTTGGTCAAACGCCAAAATGGGCTGTGCTCAAGTGTCCTTGCGGTTGCGGTGAAGTGATTGACGTTAACCTCATGCAGGCGCGCCATCCTAGCTGGACGCTTTCGTTCAGAGACGGGAAGGTCACGCTGTTACCATCGCTGTGGGTACCGGAAGAACGCTGCGGCAGCCACTTCTGGATACGCGACAGCAAAATTGATTGGGTTTAGCGACAAAATCTGATTGCGCGCGTCGGCTTCGCCGACCGGGCTCTACTCGCTAACGCTCACCGAGCCAGCCGATTCCGCGAAGGTGCGGAACGTCTGTCTCGGCCCTGCGGGTGACGATCCCTCGCGCAAAAAATATTGAACCCCTCGCCGGAGGCAGTCGGTCCCGCGTCCCGCGCGATTGCGCGGCGCTATGCTGACGCTCCTGCGGCTGCCTATCGATCCGGTCTCGGGGCTCGCGAATGGTCTTCGCTTGCGCTGTTAGCCCATATGCCGTTTTTCTTTTGGTTTGGGGCCTGCGGCCCCCAGCCCGTCAAGGCCAAGCCCTCCCTTCGCTTCGGGCGGAAAACGCGACCGTGTAGTCACCCCGGATCAAGTCCGGGGTTCCGGCCCGCACTATTCGCTTTTTCCGGCCTGTGACGGCCAACCCCCGCTCATTGCCGCTTGGCTAGCGGGTTTGCAGCAATGACTGCAAACCAATTGCCTAAACCTTATCTGCCAGATGCTCCGCGAGCGTGACGAGCGATGCCTGAATCTTCCTGTCTTGAATCCGGTTGAACGCTTTGAGCATGCGCATCGTGCGCACCGACCGGAGAGCGCCGAACATGCTCTCGGCTTTGCCCTCGCGTGGCGCGCCGCTCTTGTGGCCACGGAAAAAGAAGGACGGCGGCACGTCGAGCGCCTCCGCGATTTGTTGCAGCCGTCCTGCGCCCACGCGGTTCATGCCGTTTTCGTATTTCTGGACTTGCTGGAACGTCAAATCGATTTGACTGGCGAGATCCGACTGCGACATTCCGCGATCGAGACGGCGCGCGCGAATGCGCTGGCCGACCTCGACATCCCATGGACCAGCGCGGCGTTTGCCGCGCCGTCCCGGAGGCAAGGGTTTCTTCATGGCACTCTTAGCTCGATTTTCTTGACCACTGCATCACGCACGCAGGCAAGACGTTCTGTTGATGCGCAAGTTATTGCCTTCGCGCTTCAGCCACATGCTGCGCATCGGCCCGGCGCTCAACGTAAGCCGCTTCCCACCGTTGGCATCCTCAAGGCTCTTGATTTCGGCGCTCCAGAACGAATCCCGGCCCGGTCCGGTGTGCATGACTTTTGTTTCGGTCATTTCAAACACGATGCCCTCTCCGCAATACCAGCGTCCGTGATATTCGGAGCCGAGCTTTTCACAACCCGCCAACACCAACGCGGCTGCCAACAGCGCGCCACTCATAACGATACGAACCATTGCCAAGCTCCCTTGAATGACACGCTAGAGTTTCGGGCCTGCGCCCTTGGTGCCGTCTTGCAGGCGTTTTACGTAGTTGCCGAAGAAGGCATAGTCGGCGGTCAGGTTCGCCTTGGTCCGCTCGCTGTCCGAGAACGCGAACGTGACGCGTTTGACGTGGTCCGCTGAAAGTCCGTAAGCGATGGTCAGGCGCAGAACGATGTCGCATTTGCCCTCGGCGTTCATGCGCGGCACATCGTTCGAATTTGTCGGCATGTTCTGAATGCCGTAATCGGCATTGCAGGTGACGATGGTCAGTTGCCTTGGATCGACGGCACGGCCCTTCACGAACACGAACGTATATTCGACGGCCCCGCCCTTCGGGTTGACGACCGGTTCAGCCTTGAACTTGGCCTTGAGCCGGTCGAGCAATTCGCTGACGCGCGGTTGATCCGCGTGCTCGGGGTATTCGATGGCGCGTTCGATGCCGATGACCTGCTGGCCCGAGGGCGGCGCGCTGACAAACACGCTCACCCTTTCCTCGATCGGCAGCCGGCCCTTGCCGGGCGTGATGGTGGTCAGATCAATCTGGCCCGGAAAACGCGCGGTAATAGAACCCCTGCTTGGCAACACCATGCTGATGCCGCGCTCGACCTCGTCGATTTTTTTCTTTTGAGGGGCGGCGGGCGATTCCCGGTACAGCTTCTCCAGCTTGACCTTGGCCGACGCGTACGGCTCGCCCAGTTCGATGCCGAGAATATCGGCGCTCACGTCCTTGGGAAGGTTGAGCCCTTTGGGCAGGTTCAGGGTCTGTGACCATTCGATGTCTTCGCCATGCGCGCTGGCGACGATTGCCAGCGATGCCGCGACGGCCACGAAACCTGTCATTCTCATGTGACGCTCCTGAAAAGAGCGCGCGATGCGCGCAGGTGTTTTGAATCAAAATAGCCTCACTCCCATCGGTATGAGGCTATCGGTTGTGTATTCGCGCTCAACACATCCAGGAATGACATTGAACAGAATTGCCTATTCTGTAGAATCGTGCGGTATTACATAGCGAATGCTTGATTTGCGCTACCGATCTGTAGTAGCGTCGGGCGCGCGCGGAAACCTGCAAAGACAGGGATTCCGCGCCTTTCAGGAGGGTTGAACAGAATAGGCAAAACCGTCGCGTCGCGCTGTCGAGCCGCCGTTCGGGGCCTGACAGGGGGGAGCGACGGCAATGCGTATCAACGGCGATCAGCCGGGCAGCCTGTACACGCGCACGGGCCGCCGAAAATACGTTACGCCCGACGAACGCAGCCGTTTTCTTGCGGCATCGTTGGAATGCCCGCGCGCAGACCAGCGCACGCTTTGCCTGACACTCGCGCATATGGGTTGCCGGATATCGGAAGCGCTCGCGCTGACCGTTTCTTGCATCGAGCGCGAAGGTGGCTTCATCGCCTTTCGAACATTGAAGAAGCGGCGCGGCATGATTGTCATTCGCGAGGTGCCCGCGCCCGCCGAGCTGCTTGAAGCACTCAGCACCGTTCACCCGATGGAAAACTTGCATCCCGATGCGCGGCTGTGGACGCTTTCGCGCTCGCGCGCGTGGCAGCTCGTCAAGGACATGATGAAGGCAGCCCGCATTGGACCCGGCATTCACGCGACGCCGAAAGGATTGCGTCACGGATTTGGAATCCACGCCATTCGTTCAGGCGTTCCTCTCAATCTCGTCCAGCGCTGGCTTGGCCACAACAACATGGCCACGACCGCGATTTACCTGCAGGCCATGGGCGACGACGAACGCGCTATTGCTTCGCGCATGTGGTGACTCCCGCGCGCTTTGACTCTCGTGCGACGACGGCACGAATTCTTGAAGTCCTTTTGCCCTGTAATGTCCAATGCGCGCCCGAACAACACCACCGTTTTCACTGGGTCACCATCACCCGGATGCAATTGTCGTCTTGATGCGTTTCCCGTTACTCGAATGACTCCGTTCTGAAATCCGGTTCAACGGCAGCCCACTTCGGCCTTGAGGGTGGGTCCTACCGCGCCCACTCGCTATGGGATCAATGGGCGGCCCGCTCAATTCGCTTCGCTCCCGTGTTGCCCATGTGACCCGCTCGTTTGGTCCCGGTTTTCACGTCCCCACAAGCCGAGCGTGGTGCTTGGCCGAGAACCTAAGTGAACGGAGATTACAATGAGCAACGAAACCAAAACATCCAAACGCCCGACGCATGACATCTTTCAGGTGATCGGCGAAAAAGAAAAAAGCCGGTGGATCCGGGTCGGGGCAGCCTGGCCCAATAAAGACGGCAAAGGCCTCTACCTCAAGTTCGACGCCTATCCGGTTGTCGGACGCATCCAGGTCCGGGAAGTCCCCGAAAAGGACGATGCGGCTAATAGCGCGGAAGGTGCCCAATGACCCGGCAGGGCAAACGCTCAGCGCGACGGGAAACCGTCGCGCTCACCCGCCGGGATGTCGAACACATTCTCGTGCGCAACATGGGTTGGGAATCCGAGGACGTAACCGCGTTCTGGCGTCTCGCCCGACGCATCGACGCAAGTGGTCAGCAATGACCGCTTGCGAGCAGATTGTTGACACGCGTCGTGTACTCTTCGAGAGTCCATTTGTACTTGTACGGCAAATTCGCCTTGAGCCAGTACTCCGCGTATCCGGCCACTGCCAAGACAAGCGCAAGACGGATTGCGAGCCCGCCGAGGGTCGGGTCCATCGGCATTGACGCAACCAGTATCGATGCGAGTCGACCTGTCGTCTTGCGCAGTGTGGCGCGTCGGTCGTTTCGCGCGGTTTCCTCTCTCGAAAGCTCCGCACAAGCCGCCTTGATTGCCGCAACGCGCCGCTCGTGCAGCTCCATTCTTTCCTGTCGCTGCGCGCAGGCCAGCGCCTCCGCTGCTATCCGACGAGATTGCGCCTCGGCCAAGCGGCGTTGCTCATCCTCACTCGCCTTCCGGCGACGCTCAGTCACCTGTCGAACGGTCAGCGGCGGGCGGTGATGCGGATGAAAGTCAAACACGCCTTCAAACGAATAGTCGCGATCATAGAAGATGCGTTTCAGGCGAAGCGGTTGCAGACCGCTGATGAGCGCCAGCATGGCGGGGTTGGCCGGATCCCCGAACTGCCGTCCCACTTCGTCCGGCGTGATCAGCGGGCGTTTGTGCAAGGTTTCACTGAAGCTTTCGTTGGCCGTGCTGTTCGTTCCGGTCGTCGTCGCGGTTGCCGTGCTTGCGGACGAGCCGGACGTCAAGGTGTTAGTCAACGACGTTCCGCCTTGAGAGCCGACGCTGTTGCCAAAGGCCCTGCTGTCGGTAAAGCCTTTTGTTACGGTCGTCGCCTTGCTGTTGGTTCTGCCCTCACTCTTTCCCTGCGTTTGCGTCATCCGCACGACCTCGCATTCGCCAGCCAGCCGCGACACGTACTCGCGCGTGAAATTGTCGTCATTCCCGAAGAACAGCTTGACGCCGCAATTTGCGACGAACGTCTCCCAGTTGTCCTGGTACAGGTCCTTGAGCTGCGGAAAAGTCTGGACGACAAACATCATCTTGACGCCGGACCCCGCGATCTGGGCCGCCGCGTTTTCAAGGACGCGCATGCGCCGAAGCGCCGGAAACTCATCCAACACCATCAGCACCGGATGGCCGCTGGCAGGGCGCTGCTTCACGCGTTCCATTTCCGTCGTGATCAGCGTCACCATCATCCGCAGCCAGCGGTAATGCGATTCCATGAAGCGTTGCGGCAGGCAAAGATACAGGCTGGTGCCTTTCGGATTGGTCTTGAGTTCGCTCAATGCAAAGTCGGAGCGCGACAGACACGCTTGCATTGCAGGGCTATCCAGAAAATCGGTGTTGGTCGCCGCTACCTGAATAATTGAGCCCATAAGGCGCGCTTCCCGCGCCAGCATCGCCGCGTACCGCTCGCCTGCGTTCGCGACGACGCCGCCGAACGCCGGATTGCGTTTCATGTTTTCGAACAACAGCGCAAGACCCGACGGAGCTTCGTCATCGGCCAGGTTCATCGCCAGCAGACGCCGCGTTTCCGCGTCACCCCGCATCAGCATGGCGCGCACGGTGATGAGGTTGCGCGCGGCGGGGGCGATTTCCTTCCAGCTCGCGACATGGAGGATGAGCGCCCGCAACAGCGCTTTGCCTGACTCTTCCCAGAATGGTTCGCGGCTGTTCTCGACGACCACCAGCGCATCGGCAATCCGTCCGGCTTCATCGACGGATTCGGGCGAATCCACGCGGATGGCAGCCAATGGATTGAATCCGACTTTCAGGTCGGAAAAGCTGTCGCGCGACGTTCCGACCGCGCCGAACGGATCAAGAATGCGCACGGTCTGCCCCATGCCGGTGCAATACGACGAGCCTTTCCCACGCCGCCGCGCCGTGACCATCGCGTTCTCACCTTTGGGATCGAGAACGACCACCGAACCCGGCCAGATGCACAGGTTCGGAATGATGACCGAGCGGCCCTTGCCGATACGCGTTCCGCACGTCACGAGCACGTGACGGTCATCGGCATATCCTACCGCCTGATTGCCCGGCAGACGCCCAAGCCAGAACTGGCCAAGCTGGAAATCGAATTTTGCGTTCGGCGGGAATTCCAGCCAACCGGCCGTCCCCAATGGCGTGCTTTGCGCGCCGGATTGACTTGAGCCAGCTGCGGGCGGTCGTGTCGATTTGACGACGAGATCGTTCATGGCATCCTCCAATCTTACAATCCGAGATCCAAATCGTGCCCGCGTTCGCGCAGACGCATGGCGCGTGCTTTCATCCGCGCCGCCTCATCCGTGTGGCGCAGCACTTCGACCACGCGGCGGGCGAGCCTCATGCGTTCTTCGCGGTGCTTGGCTTGAAGCGCATCCATGCGCTGTTGAATTTCTTTCCGCTCCTTGGCCTGTTCGGCATAGACCCGCTCGCGCTGATCGCGATCGCGCAGATAGCCTTGATAGGCTTCCTGTTCATTTTGTTTGCGGATTGCGCGCGCCTTTCCCGTCAGCAATTCCCAGACGCCGCGTATGCCCGTATGCAGCCGCTGGGCGCGCTGCTTTTGTTCTGCCCGCAATCGCTGTTCTTGCCGCCGCGCCAACTGTTCGCGCTCGGCACGTTGCGCCGCCACCATCGAGGCGCGTTGTGTGAGCAGTGGCTTCTCTTCCTCGCGCTGCTTTTGTCGATCTTCTTGAATATGCGCGCGCAGCCGTTGCGACATGCGCGAGCGGATGTTCTTGCTCACGTCATCGACGGCGGGAAGCGCTTCGTGCCCTTTCAACCTTGCTTGCAGCTCTTTCGTTTTGACGCCTGTCCAGCGGGCGACCGAATAGACTTCGCCATGAATGTCGAGCGCGACCACGCCGCGCCGATCCCCCTTGGCAAGAAAATAGCCGTGCTCTTCCAGCGCATGGCGCAGGCCGTTCAGGCCGTCCGACTGCTGCCAGCAGCCTTGGAAAATTTGCTTGATTTCGCGAGGGTCGAGATCGAGCCGCTTGGCCTGCTGCCATTCGGCCAGCGTGAAATTAAGCGGGCTCTTCCAGCCGTTTTCCCTGTGGCCTTCCGGCAGCTCCCAGCCGTGTTCAAGGTACAAATCCTTTGAAAGCCCGCCCAGCCGCGACTTGAAGTGCGGAAGGTTGATGGCTTTCATTTCGTCGGCATCGATGCGCGACCAGACCACATGCGCATGCCGCCGACCGTTCTTTTCGTGTATGACAATCGCGCGCGGTTGCTCGCCAAGGCCTAGCAAATCCTCAGCGCGGTCAGCCGCTTCGCGCAGCCCATCGATGCTCACATCCGCGTTCTTTGGCGGATTGAAGCTCAGCGAGAACAAGAACTGCTTGCAGCGCGTTCCCTTGGCGATGGCATGCGCCTCGCTCAGCGCGCCGTGCAGATCGTCAGCCAGGAAACCGCGCAGTTCCTCGACCGTGACGTGATCATTGTCCCGGTCGTTCATCAGGTGCGACGCCAGTTGCGATGCGCCGCCGCGCTGCGAGCCGATGAGGATCATGCGCGAATCCTTTGCGGCTCGGCGTCTGAACGGTCGTTTGCAGGCGTACGCAACGCATCCTCAATGCGACGGCAGGCCAGCGCAAAGTATTTCGGATCAATTTCAATGCCGGTGAACCTGCGGCCTTGCTTGACCGCTACAACGCCGGTCGTGCCGGAACCCATGAATGGGTCCAGAATCAGCTCGTCCGGGTTGGTGAAAAGACGAATCCACTCGCTCACCAGCCGTTCCGGTTTTTGCGTAGGATGTTCGCCGCGCGCGACGGGGCAATGCCAGACAGCGTGATGCCCGCCGCCGTTCCATCTCTTGCGGCCCTTGCGGTGGAGGATGGCGACGGCTTCCCAACCCATGCCGGGACGATCCCCGCTGAACTGCGGAGCGGCGTTCGGCTTGACCCAAACGCCCAGCCGCACGAGCGGCACATTTGCCGCCTGCAGGGCCGCTGCATGCTGCCACTCGCAGGTCATGACGACCCACCTGTTCGCGACCGAACAGAACAAGGCCGATAACGAGATTAAGTCGGCTGAGGTGATCGGCGCGAAGTCGATCTGCGAACTCTTGAGTGAATTCGCAGAGCGCGCGCCGGTATGCGTAACCGCGCCATAGGGCGGGTCGGTGATCACGCAATCGACCGCGCCCAGGGTCGGCAGGATTTCCCGTGAATCCCCCAGGTAAAGCGTGACCCCGTCCGCCAACCGTTCGATCCGCATCCGGCTCATGGCTGCGGCTCCGACGACGCGGCGGACGATGCAAAGGTATTGGACAGCACGTCGTTCAAGACGGCTTTGCCGAGCGCTTCGAGCAGCAGCAGGCGCATGGCGCGAACATCGTCACACGCCGCACGTAGCCGTGCCGTTGTACGCTCATCGCAATAAAGCGTGCCTGCGTTGGCTTGCGCCGCCAGCTGCCGCAGGCTCGCGCCGATCTCGGATTGACCAAGCAGCCCGAGCAGCCGCCCCAGCGCGTCCGCATCTTTCAGGGGGGATTTCCGCTCCCGCCGTTCCGTACTTTCGGCAAGCAGCGCATTGCGGATGAAGACGCCCAAAGGAACGCCTCCCGCCCGCGCTTGCAAGCCCGCACGTTCGTTTTCGGTAAGACGGATGGAAAACGGCTTTGCCCGCTCCGAACCTGCCGCCTTGGCTGTCGAATTGGAGGGGGTCATGGCGTCAACCCCCGTGTTACGGGGCGTGACGGCTTGCGATCCTCGAAAACAATGCCAGACTTGCTAAGTTGGCTGTTCCAGTCGGCTAGGGTTTCAAACAGTTGGTTTGAAGATTCTCCCGGCAGGCGCGCCAGCTTTTCTTTCGCTCACGCCGCCGCGGCAACCTTCACGCAGCGCACGTTGCGCTGCAGGCCGAGCGGCACCGCCGCGATCTCGCCGCGCGAGCACGCAGCTTCCACGAGGCTGCAGCGCGGCGCGAAGGCGCAACCCTCGGGCAACCGGTCGAGCCGCGGCGGCGCGCCGGGGATCGCTTCCAGCCGCTGGCCGCGCACGCCGCCGATCACGGTCGAAGACAACAGCCCGCGCGTGTAAGGGTGCTGCGGCGCGCGCACCACGTCGCGCAAGGGTCCGGTCTCGACGATGCGCCCGCCATACATCACGGCGATGCGGTCGGAGATTTCTACCGCGACGCCGATGTCGTGAGTGACGAAGATCACCGCCATGCCCATTTCGCGCTGCAGTTCGCGCAGCAGCAGCAAAATTTGGATCTGTACGGTGGCATCGAGCGCGGTGGTCGGCTCGTCGGCGAGCAGCACTTTGGGCTTGCACGAGAGCGCGAGCGCGATCATGGCGCGCTGGCGCATGCCGCCGGACATTTCATGCGGATAATTTTCCAGCCGCCGCTTGGCCGAGGGGATGCGTACGCCTTCGAGCATCTCGAGCGCGCGCTTGCGGCCGTCCGCCCAGCTCACCCCTTTGTGGCGCACGACCGTTTCGGCGATCTGGTCGCCGATGGTGTAGACCGGATCGAGCGCCAGCATCGGCTCCTGGAAGATCATCGACACGGTCCCGCCGCGCAGCTGTTCGAGTTCCTCTTCGTCGAGCGACAGCACGTCCTTGCCGGCGACGCGGATCGTGCCGGTCATCTCGCTGCGCCGCGGCGGCAACATGCGCAACAGCGCACGCAGCGTCACGCTCTTGCCCGAGCCGGATTCGCCGAGCACGCCAAGTACTTCGCCCTGATTGAGCGTGAAGTCGACGCCGTTGAGGGCATGCACGGTGCGTTCGCCCTTGAAGCGCACGCGGACGTCCTGCATTTCGACGATGGGGCTCATGCGAGTTTTGGCACCTTGGTGTGATGGTCGGTCGCGCTCTGGAACGCGATGCCGAGCGCCGCGACGGTTTCGTCGTTGAACGGGCGCCCGATCAACTGCAGCCCGATCGGCAGACCGCGCTGGCCGAAGCCGGCCGGCACGACGAGCGCGGGCAGGCCGAGATAGTTGATCGGCCGCATGAAGCGCGTCACGCCCTGGATGATCGCCTCGGCATTGCCGGCGCCGCCGACGTCGGTTTCGGCAATCGTGGGCGCGACCGCGCGCGACACCGGCGCCAGCACGGCGTCGCATTTGCCGATTGCGGCGAGGTGCGCCTGCAGCGCATGCGCGCGCCAGCGCAGCGCTTCGAGATATTCGACCGCGCTGTAGGCGAGCCCGTTTTGCAGGCGGTTGCGCACCTGCTTGCCGTAGTCGTCGGGGCGTGCGCGCAGCCACGGCGCATGATAGGTGGCGGCTTCGACCGCGAGCACGATCATGGCGGCCGCCGACACCAGCACCTGATCGGGCAGGTCGACCTCGACGATTTTCACGCCAAGCTTCCGGAATGCCGCCTTGGCCTCATCCATCGCTTTGGCGACGTCCGGCTCCAGATCGTCGACATAGAAGCTCTTCGGGATGCCGATGGTGAGGCCCTTCGCGGGACGCTTCGTCGCCTTGGCGTCCCACTTCGGCGCCAGCGCGGTCGTCGGATCGAGCGGATCGGGACCGGAAATGATCGACAGGATGATCGCGCAGTCTTCCGCCGTCTGCGCCAGCGGGCCGACCGTATCCAGCGTGAACGAGAGCGGCATGCAGTTGGCGCGGCTGACGCGGTTGTTGGTCGGCTTGAAGCCGGACACGCCGCAGAAATGCGCCGGCATGCGGATCGAGCCGCCGGTGTCGGAGCCGAGCGCCGCCGGGACGAGCCGCGCGCCGACCGCGGAGCCGGAGCCGGATGACGAGCCGCCCGTGATGCTGTCCGGGCTCCACGGGTTGCAGACATTGCCGGTGTGCACGTTGTGGCCGGTCGGCCCGTAGGCGAACTCCACCATGTTCACGGCGCCGAGCCGGAACGAGCCTGCGGCTTCGAGCCGTTCCACGGCGGTCGCGGTGGTGGGCGCGATCCAGCCCTTGCGGATCTTGGAGCCGCATTCGGCGAGCTTGCCCTTGGAGTAGTACATGTCCTTGTGGGCGAGCGGCACGCCGTGCAGCGGGCCCTTGGCCTTGCCGGCGGCGAGCGCGCGATCCGCCGCTTTCGCGGATTTGAGCGCGTCCTCGGCCTCGACGCGCGCGAACGCGTTGAGCGTCGGCTGCCATTTGTCGATGCGCGCCATCAGTGCTTTGGTGACTTCAACGGAAGACACCTTGCGCCGCCGGATCGCGGCCGCGAGATCCTTCAAATTCATCTCCGCGATGTCACTCACCGGCCCGCATCCTTGTGCTGCACGACGAGGAAGCTCGACGGCTCGGTTTCGAGCGGGATCGCGATGCTCTCGGCCGCATAGCGCGCGACCGTCGGCGAAACCGCATGTGCGATGCGTTCAGGTCCTTTCTCGGAGATCGGCACGCGCGCGGCGGCGGCGAGCGCGGCGATGCGCTCCGGCGAAACGTTATCAGGCATGTTGCAACTCCCGGGCAGAGGAATGGCCCGCCTTCGAATGACCGGAGGCGGGATCGACCATGTGGCAGGCGGCGAAGTGGCGGTTATTGCCGGTCGCAAACAGCGACGGGCTTTTCTCGCTGCACACGCTTTCCGCAAAGGGGCACCGCGTGTGGAAGCGGCAGCCGGAGGGCGGATCGATCGGATTGGGTGGATCGCCGGTGATCGGCGCTTCCTTGGTGCGGTTATCCGGATCGAGCGACGGCATCGCGGCAAACAGCGCGCGCGTGTACGGGTGACGCGCGTCGGACCACAGCGCCTCGACCGGGCCGGTCTCGACCACCTCGCCGAGATACATCACGATCACGCGGTCGGAGATGAAGCGCACCACGTTGAGATCGTGCGAGATGAACACGTAAGTGAGGCCGAGCTCGTCCTTCAGGTCGATCAGCAGGTTGAGCACCTGCGCTTCGACCGACTTGTCGAGCGCCGACACCGCTTCGTCGAGCAGGACGAGCCGCGGCGAAAGCGCGAGCGCGCGCCCGATGTTGACGCGCTGGCGCTGGCCGCCGGACAGCTCGTGCGGGTAGCGCGCCGCGAAAATCGCCGGATCGAGGCCGACCTTGCGCAGCAGATCGTGTGCCCGCGCACGCGCGTCGTCAGCCGGCACGCCGTGCACTTTCGGACCGAACGCGATCGAATCCTCGATAGTGAGGCGCGGATTGAGCGAGGCGTAGCTGTCCTGAAACACCATTTGCACGCGGCGGCGCAGGTCGCGCAGCGACAGCGCCGAGCCGAGCTTCTCGCCGTCGAGCACGATCGAGCCGGCGTCGGGCTGGATCAAGCCGATCACCAGCCGCGCGGTCGTCGATTTGCCGCAACCGGACTCGCCGACGATGCCGAGCACCTCGCCTTTGTCGACCGAGAAGTTCACGTCATCGACCGCCCGCACCACGCCGGCCTTGCCGATGAAGCCGCCGCGCACCGGAAAATGCTTGCTCAGCGAGCGCACTTCCAGCAGCGGCTGCTGCGGGCCGCCGACATCGGCAACCGGTGCGGTCAGGTCAGCTTCGGACATCCATCGCGCTCCGCATGCCGTCGCTCAAGAGGTTGAAACAGATCGACACGATGAAGATCATCGCGCCGGGCAGCGCCGCGACCCACGGATTGGCATAGATCGCGGTGCGCAGCGTGTTGAGCATGAGGCCCCATTCGGGCTCGGGCGGCTTGGTGCCCAGCCCGAGAAACGAAAGGCCCGAGGCCAGAATCATGCACACGCTGATCAGGCTGGTGGAATAGACGAAGATCGGCCCAAGCACGTTGCCGAGCACGTGCACGCGCATGATGGTGAGCGGGCCGGCACCCGACGCGCGCGCCGCATCGACGAAGTCGAGCCCGCGCACGCTGGTGGTGACGCTTTCCGACACGCGCACGATCGGCGGAATGAACACGATGGTCAGCGACACGATCGAGTTGGTGATGCCGGCGCCGAGCGCGCCCGAGATTGCGATCGCCAGCAGCACGGAGGGAAACGCGTAGAACACGTCGACCGTGCGCATGATCGCCTGATTAACGAAGCCGCCGAGGTATCCCGCCATCACGCCCAGCGTCGTGCCGATGCAGAAGGCGAGCACGACCGGAAACAGCCCGAGGAACAGCGACAGCCGCCCGCCATAGATGAGCCGCGCCACCATGTCGCGGCCGAGCTCATCGGTGCCGAGCGGATAGCCCGGTGTGCCGATCCAGCGCAGGCGGCGGATCATGCTGCCCTGATACGGATCGGCGAGGCCGAGGTAGGGCGCGAAGATCGCCGCGAGTGCGATCAGCAGCAGGACACTCGCGCAGGCGACGCTGAGCGGATCGCGCGACAGGCGGCGAAACACGCTGGCCCAATAGCCGCGCGCCTTGTCGACGGCGGCGATGCGGACCAGATCCTCGGCGACCGCGCTCATGGGCAAATCCTCATCCTGAGGAGCCCGCGAAGCGGGCGTCTCGAAGGATGGCGGCGCGTGCGGCTCTTCATCTCATCCTCGTTTGATGCGCGGGTCGATCGCCGCCTGGATCACGTCGACCACGAGGTTGAGGAACACGAAGAACAGCGCCAGCACCAGAATGGTGCCCTGCAAGAGCGGCAGATCGCGCTGGAAGATCGCCGAGTTGAGCAGGAAGCCGGTGCCGGGCCAGGAGAACACGGTCTCGATCAGGATCGAGCCGCCGAGCAGATAGCCGAGCTGCAGGCCGATGACCGCGATCGCGGTCGGCGCGGCGTTCTTGGCCACGTGCACGAACACGCGCTTCTCGGTCAGGCCCTTGGCGCGCAGCGCGATGACGAATTCGTGGCTCAGGAGATCGCCGACCAGCGCACGCACGGTGCGCGTCACGATGCCCATCGGGATCACCGACATGGTGACGGCGGGAAGGATCAGGTGCTTGAAGTGCTCCCAGTCCCACGCCCAGCCGCCAGGACCCGCGCCGACCGCGGGCAGCCAGCCGAGCTGCACCGAGAAAATGATCACCAGCACCATGCCGAGCCAGTAATGCGGCATCGACACGCCGGTGATGGAAATCGTGGTGACGAGCTTGTCGATCCAGGTGTCGCGGAAATAGCCGGCGAGAAAGCCGAACGTGACGCCGAACACGAACCCGATCAGCGAGGCGAGCACCGCCAGCATGATGGTATTGCCGACCGCGCGGGTGACCTCCTCGGCAACCGAACGGCCGGTCGCGATCGAGGTGCCGAGATTGCCGTTAATGGCGTTCCACACCCAGATGCCGAACTGAACGGGGAGCGGGCGGTCGAAGCCATAGGCCTTGCGCATCTGCTCGGCCAGCGCCTGGCTCGCGTCAGGCGGCAGCACCGAGATCAGCGGATCGCCCGGCGCGATGTGCACGAGCAGGAAGCACACCAGCGCCACCGCAAACACCACGGGGATGACGAACACAAGGCGCTTGGCGATGTAGACGAGCATTCAACAGCTATCCCTCTCCGTGTCCCGGGCGCACTGCGGCGCGAAGTGCCGCTGTGCAGACCCGGGACCCAACCCCCTCCCTTTCCCTCCCCCGCTTGCGGGGGAGGGTAGGGTGGGGGCCAACCGGGGTCCCGCACGCGATGCACCGCCAAAAGGCGCTGCATCGCGTGCGGGACACAGGCATCAGTTCATCGTCATCGTGGAGAAGTCCACGAACCAGCTCTTCGGCTGCACGAAGTCCTTGATCTTCGGGCTCATCGCGCGCGGGCCGACATCGTGGGCGACCCACAGGAATGCCGCCTCGTCGACCGAACGTTCATGCAAGGCGGCGAGCGCCTTGTCGCGCTCGGCCGGCGCGAACGCGACGCGCACGGCCGCGGCCAGTCTGTCGAACTCCGGATCGTTGATGTAGCCCCAGTTGTTGGATACCGGCGGCGCCATCTTTGAGTCGAGGAAGCGGATCATGGCAAAGAACGGATCCATCGCCGCATAGGTCACGTTGGTGGCGTGCGAGCCGCGCGCGGACTCGTCCTTGGCACCCTTCCGCCAGTTGGTGAACAGCGTGTTCCAGTCGATCACGTCGAGCTCGACCTCGAAGAAGCATTCCGCGAGACTCTGCTGCACGAACTCGTTCATCGGCAGCGGCAGCATCTGGCCGGAGCCCGATGCCGAGGTCTGCGTCTTCACCTTCAGCTTCTTGGTCGCCGAGAAGCCGGCTTCGGTCATCAGCTTCCTGGCTTCCGCCGGATCGTACTTGATCTGGAATTTCGGACTGCCCCGCCACGGATGCCCGGGCTCGAACGTACCGGTCGCCGCCACCATCAGGCCGCCGAGCAGGCCGTCCTTCATGGCGTTGCGATCGACACACAGGTTCGCGGCCTTGCGCACGCGCACGTCGTTCCAGGGCGAGCCCTCGATGCGGCTGAACTGCCACGGCCACACATGCGGTTGTTCGTTCTGGTACACGACGAAACCGCGTTGCCTGACCTGCGTCAACGCGTCGGGGGACGGGTTCTCGATCCACTCGACCTGACCGGAGAGCAGCGCGGCGGTGCGCGCGCTCGCCTCTGGCATCGGGAGGAGCACGAGGCGGTCGACCTTGGGCACGCGCTTGGCGTCCCAATACTCGGCGTTCTTCACCACTTCGAGCCGCTCGCGCGGGATGAACTTGTCCATTTTCCACGGGCCGGTGCCCGACGCGTTGCGCGAGAACGCGTCCCACGCCTGCTTGGCGCGCTCCTTCGGGTCGGCCACGCTCGCCGGCACCGCGTCGAACAGCTTCTTCCACTGCGTGGGCGACGCCATATAGAGGTTGGTGAGGTTGATCGGCAGCAGCGCGTCGGGCGCGGCGGTCGTCAGTTCGACCGTCATCTTGTCGGTGGCCTTGGCGCTACGCAGGTTGGGCATGCGGGGCGCGGTGAGGCCAACCTGGCTCAGGTCGTAATGCGGCGCATCCTGCTTCAGCACCTTCTCGACGTTCCACACGACCGCATCGGCATCGAAGGCCGAGCCGTCATGGAATTTCACGCCCGGGCGCAGCTTGAAGATCCATTTCTGCTTGTCGGCTTCGTCGACCGTCCATTCGGTTGCAAGTCCGGGGATCACGACGCTCGCCTTGTCGGCCGAAGAAAGGTCCCATGTGGTGAGGCCCTCATACATCGTGTTGCCGGTGAAACGGTTGCCCTCGAAACCCTGATCGGGCTGGCCGGCGGTCTTTGGGATGTCGGCCGCCGTCATGCCGATCCGCACCACGGACTGGGCGGACGCCGCCGAGATTGCCGCCGCGAGCATTCCGGCCGCGACCGGTATGCCGGCAAGGCGCGAAAGTCCTGAGTTTTTCATGACCGCCTCCCTGTTGGAACGAGACTTCACTTCAAGGAGCATGCCAGCGCCAAACATGGGTTTGGCCCGTGCTCCAGCCCCCTGTCGGCCACTCCCGACGAGGCCATGGGCACAGCTTGCCCATAAATTGAGCAAGAGCAAACACCCCCGTCGCGGCTATCGCTGGCGGATGCGGGCCAGCGTCTGCTCCACATGGGCGATCGGCGTTTCGGGCAGGATGCCGTGGCCGAGATTGAAGATGAACGGCCCGGTGCCGAAACTCTCCAGAATGCCGTCAATCGCGCGGTCGAGCGCAGCGCCCCCGGCGAGCAGCACGAGCGGATCGAGATTGCCCTGCACGGCGACGCGGCTTTGCACGCGCTCGCGCACGAACGACGGCTCGGCGGTCCAGTCGATACTCACGGCATTGACGGGTACCTGGTCCAAATAAGTCGCAAGCGAAGCGCCTGCGCCGCGCGGGAAGGCGATGATCCTGGCGTCCGGTACCTCGGCGCGCACATTCGCGATGATTTGCCGCACCGGCTCGATACACCAGCGCGCGAATTCGCGCGGCGGCAACACCCCGGCCCAGGTGTCGAAGATCTGCACCGCGTCGGCGCCCGCGCGTAATTGCGCGACGAGATAGCGCGACGAAACCGCGACCAGAATGTCGATCATCCGGGCGAACGCCTGCGGCTCGCGGTAGGCCATCAGCCGCGCCGGGGCCTGATCGGGCGTACCGCGGCCCGCCACCATGTAGGTCGCCACCGTCCACGGCGCGCCGCAGAAACCGAGCAGCGCGACGTTTGCGGGCAGGTCGCGCTTCACCCGCCGCACCGCCTCGTAGACCGGCGCGAACACCTTTTCGTCGGCGGTCGACGCAAGCGCGTTGAGTTTCGCCGCATCGTCGAGCGGGTCGAGCCGCGGCCCTTCGCCGGCCTCGAACGTCACGCTGCGGCCGAGCGCATGCGGCACCACCAGGATGTCGGAAAACAGGATCGCGGCATCGAAGCCGAAACGGCGGATCGGCTGCAGCGTCGCCTCGGCGGCGAGTTCCGGCGTGAAGCACAAGGTGAGGAAGCTGCCCGCCCGCTCGCGCAGCGCGCGGTACTCCGGCAGATAGCGCCCGGCCTGGCGCATGAACCAGACCGGCGGAACGGGCTGCGCGCGGCCGGCGAGCACTTCGAGGATCGGTTTCACGCCGCCTGCTTACACGGTAGACTGGGCTTGAGGCAAAGCAGGTTCGGAATGCGCATCGACGCCATCGCGATTGGACACAATCCTCCCGAGGACGTGAATGTCATCGTCGAGGTGCCGATCGGCGGCGAGCCGATCAAGTACGAGATGGACAAGGCGGCCGGCACGCTGGTGGTCGACCGCTTCCTGCACACGCCGATGCGCTATCCGGGCAACTACGGCTTCGTGCCGCACACCCTGTCCGAGGACGGCGATCCGATCGACGTGCTGGTCGCCAACACGCGCCCGATCGTGCCCGGCGCGGTGATCAACG
>JAXDNY010000016.1:0-10531 GCA_034669145.1 Hyphomicrobiales bacterium | reverse complement strand
GACAGTCCACCGGGGGTCGTGCGGAGCAGGCTTCAAACACCGCGCGCGGGACGCCGGAGAAATGGCGGACTTGCGGAGTTACCGACTGCGCCTGAGCGCCGCGAGGCGATCAGGCCCGCGGGTCCGTCAGGACCCCGGCGTTCCGCGCGCCCTTGATTCTTTTCAGGGACGCGCCCGGCCTCACACCTCGGGCGCAAACGCGCCGCGAGAATGCGGGCGGCTGCCCCGCGCTTTCGAAGAATGGAACTCGGCTTCTCACCCCGCGTTGTTCGAAGGTCCGCCGCCAGCGAGTATCAGATGAACGAACATGTACCGCGGCCGGATTCGTCCGAGCACAGCCTCTTTGGCCTCCGGTTGACCGACGCACAGCCGCTGTCGGGCATTCCGGCGGCGTGGCGGCTTGGTGCGATCTTCTCCACACTGCTGATGGGCGGGATCGCGCTGATCGCCGGGCTCTATTTCGGCCGCCCGGTCTTGCTGCCCGTCGTGGCGGCGCTGATCATCGGCATCACGCTCAGCCCGGCGGTCGAATTCGGTGCACGCTACAAGATTCCGTCCGCGGTCTCGGCCATCGGCGCCGTGGTGCTGCTGGCGGGTATCATTGGGGCGCTGCTGACCTTCTTCGCCGCGCCCTTGAGCGAATGGATCGCACGCGCGCCGGAAATCGGCGCAGCCGTGAAGGTGAAGCTGCGCGTATTGGATTATCCGCTCGCGGTACTGCACGATATCAAAGCCGCCATCATGCCGACGGCGGCGACCGGGCCTACGGTCGCGGTCGAGTCGAGCCCGGCCGAGCTGGTCGGCACCGTCGTCGGCGCCGTCACGCCGGCGGTCGGCCAGTTCGTGGTGTTCTTCGGCACGATGATCTTTTTCCTCATCAGCAACATCGATCTGCGGCGCAGGCTGATCGTGGCCTTCGGCACCCGCGCCGCACGGCTGCGCGTGATGCGCATCTGGAACGACATCGAGGACAACCTGGTCGGCTATGTCGGCCTGGTGTCGATGATCAATCTTGCGCTCGGCGCTATCACCACTTTGATGCTGTATCTCATCGGGTTTCCGAACCCGATCACCTTTGGTCTGATTACGATGGCGTTGAACTACATTCCCTATCTCGGCCCGGCCATCGTCGCCGCGGTGCTGTTCGGCGTCGGCCTGGTCGCGATGCCGACGCTCTATCAGGCGGCGCTCGCGCCCGCGCTGTTCGTGGCGATTGCGACGCTCGAGGGCCATTTCATCACGCCGAGCATCGTCGGCCGCCGCCTGACGCTCAGCCCGTTTCTGGTGTTCCTCGCGCTGGTGTTCTGGACTTGGCTGTGGGGGCCGGTCGGCGCATTCCTTGCGGTGCCGCTGCTGATCGTATCGATCGTGATCCTCGGCCATCTGGTGCCGCGCGAGGAAATGAATTTGCCCGGCTGACAGCGGAATCCAGGCCAAATGGAACTTTTCACGGCCCCGGACGTTCTCGGCCGGAAATAGGGAGGCTTTTCATGGCCAGCGCCACGCCCGGATCACCCTACAAGGCGAGCGCCACCAATGGCACCACGCCCGCCGATGTCGAAAAACAGCTCGAAACGCTCCGCGACGATATTTCCGAATTGACCCAACAGGTGGCCGATCTGGTCAGCCAGGCAAAGGACAGCACAATGGCTCAGGTTAAGTCTCAGGTTCGTAGTGCGAAGGCGCAGGTGGATTCGGCGCTTTCCGGCGCCCAGGAGAGCGGACGTGAGGCGGTCGACGCATTCCGCGACGTGGCGGACACGTTCGGCGATGCGCTCGAGGATTCTCTGAAGCGGCGGCCCTACGCGACACTCGCAGTCGCGGCCGGTATCGGCTTCCTGTTCGGCGCGGTCTGGCGGCGCTAGGCGCCCATAAGGGGCGGGCCCGTGTTCGATCGTCTGGTGTCCAGCCTCAAGGTCGAGGCGCAATCGCTGGTGACCACGCTCATTTGCGGGGTCGTCGCCGGCATGTCCGGCGTCGTGGCGGTCCTATTCATCGGCATTGCGATCTTCATCTGGGCCTCGGAGCGCTACGGCTCGCTAACGGCCTGCCTCGCGATGGCGGGATTCTTCCTTGCGGTGGCACTGACCGCGATCGCGGCTCTGTTCTATGCCCGCAGCGAGGCGCACAAGCGCGCGGCCAAACGCGCCGAGGAAGAACGGCGCGAGCGCGAGGAGGAGGCGAAGAATGCGCCTCCCATCTGGGCGGACCCGTCGCTGCTGCCGAAGCTCCTTCCGATGCTGCTGCCGGTCCTGCTCAAGGCCGGGCAGGTGGGGTTGCGGCATCGCGGGTTGTTGCTGGCGGCGCTCAGCTCGGCAGTCGTCGGCTGGGGTCTGCTGCGCGAACGCAGCGCGCCGGTGGATGACGAGATGCCGGCGGCGGAGCAACCGGCCGAGTAATCAGCACGCCGTGTTGTAGCGCTCGATGCAGGTTTTGAGCACCTCGTCGCCCGGCCGCTTCCACCAGTTCTCGGCGGAAAAGATCTCCACTTCCTGATGGCCGTGGAAGCCCGCCGCCTCGACCATGCGGCGCAGGCCAGGCAGATCGATCACGCCGTCGCCCATCATGCCGCGATCGAGCAGCATGTCCTTCGTCGGCACCAGCCAGTCGCAGATGTGATGCGCGAGGATGCGCCTGCCGGCGCGGGAGACCTGAGCGGCAAGGTTCGGGTCCCACCACAGATGATAGGCATCGACCGCGACGCCGACGCCGCCACCGAGCGCATCGCACAGATCGAGCGCTTCCGAGAGCAGCGAAATGCAGGCGCGGTCCGCCGCATACATCGGGTGCAGAGGCTCGATGGCAAGCGGCACCTTCGCGGCGCGCGCAGCGGGAAGGATCGCCGCCATGCCGTCGGCGAACATTCCCCGCGCCGCCTTGATGTCGCGCGAGCCCTTCGGCAGCCCGCCGCCGATCAGGATGATGCAGTCGGCGCCGATCGCGGCCGCCTCGTCGATCATTTTCAGATTGTCGTCGATCGCCGCCTGCCGTCCCGCCGCATCGGCCGCCGGAAACAGCCCGCCGCGGCAATAGCCGGTCACCGTCATGCCGTTCGACTTGATGATGCGCGCCGCCTCATCAACGCCGATGCTCTGCACATGATCGCGCCACGGCGAGATCGCCGTGATGCCATGACGAAGGCACGCCTCGACCGCGCCCTTGAGGTCGAACTGCTGGCGCACGGTTCCGAGATTGATCGACAGTCCTTCGGTTTTCATTTCTCAGTCCTCCGCAGGCGAGACGATCATCGCGGTGAAATCCGGCATCGGACCAACCCCCAGTCCAGGCGTGTCCAGCGAGCCCAGTGCGATCGCGCCGTCGCGGATGGTGATGCGCACATTGCCGCCAGCGTGATGGTACAGGTCCGGATGCGCGGCAAGGAACGCACCCTGCTCCGCCCTGGGGACACCGCTCATGCCGTCGACATAGTGATGTCCGTTGCGCTCGACATGCGTTGCGCCGATCAGCGTCGCGAGCGCGAGATCCTGCTGCACGGCAACGCCGGCCTGCGTGGTCAGGTCCTCGGCCGACATGAAATAGCGGCCCGATCCTTCCGCATTCCATTTTTCGATGCGCGCGCGGTTGATCAACGCGCGATAGAGGCCCTTGCAGGATTTCGACGAGATGGCGCGATAGCCAAGCACGCGCGCTTGCGGGAATACGCCGACGTCGGCATCCGACTCGTCTATCTCGATCGGGATTTCGTCAGACAATGATCTTACCGAGGCCGACAGCGCACGGTCGCGCGCAATCGGTTGTTCGATGAAGATGATGGACGATTTCAGCCGCGCAAGGCGCGGCTCCTCGCCGATGCGCCGCCACAGCGCGGTCACTTCATCGATATCGCGATACTGCTCGTTGCCGTCGAGCGTCGCCTGATAGGGTTGACCGCGGTCGATGACGGCGGCGATTGCGCACAAGCGATCGATATCGGAATCGATCCTTCCCGCCACCTTCAGCTTGTAATAGCGGTGGCCGTAAGCCGCGACGACCTCTTCCAGGCTTTCGGGCAGCCCGTCGTCGATCCGCTTTCCCTCCGTTTCGCTGCGCGTGAGCGCATCGACAAGGCCGACGGTGTGGCGCGCGTGGATCGACGGAGCGGGTTTGAGGCCGGCGAGAAGGGCCTCGAAATCGAAGCCTTTGAGATCGGGCGCGGTTGCGGCGGAAAGTCCGACTATGTTCTCGCGCGCCAGTTTGAAGACGGAGGCATCATCGATGCGCCCGAGCGCATCGATGATCGCGCGGTCGATCTGGGCGAGACCGAAGGATGCCACCAATCCGTTCAGCCCGGCGGCCGCGCAAGTCTCGTGATGTGCGCGGTCGACTTCGGCGGAAAGGCCGAACGCGGTAGCGGTGCCGGCCGCCATCAAACTTTGGCGGGCGAGCGCGACGGAGCGGCGAAGCTGATCGAAATTCTGTTCATTCGTCAGCTCAGGCGATTTGTCGAACCACTTTGGCGCCAGCAGTTCGGCCGAGATGCCTTCGCCCTCGCGGCCGTCCGCAAGTCTGATCCGCGCGCGCACGAAAAGCTGCGGCGCCTGCGTGAGCGTGGCATTGCCGAAGCGGAACGGCAGGCGCAGCGTGACCGGCCGCTCAAAGAATTCCGCTTCGACCAACCGAAGCTTGGGTGCGTTCATTGAACGGTTTCCATGACGCCCCGGATATAACCGATCTGGCGCGCCGCGCAGGTCGGGCCGTCGGGCTGATAGATGAATGGCTCGATCGAGGCATCGCCCTTGTAGCTGCAGTCCCGCAGCGCGGCGATGATCGGACCGAACGCGAGATCGCCTTCGCCCGGGCCCCGCCGGTTCGGATCGTTGAAATGCATGTGCGCAATCAGGCCGCTCGGCAGCCAGCGCCGTATCAGCGCGTCGACCGGCTCGGCTTCGGCCTGGCCCGCGGCCGAGCAGTCGATCATGGTGCGTAGCGCCGGATTGCCGACCTGCCGCACGATCGCGGCGGCTTCCCCCACGGTGTTGACGAACGCCGTCTGATTGCGCGCCAGCGGCTCGATGCAGTAGGTCACGCGCGCCTGCGCGGCCGTATCCGCGACCGCCGCGAAGCATTCGATGCCGCGCTTTCGCCCGTTCGCTTCGTCACCCGGCTCAAACACACGCTGGTCCGGCGAGCCGTGGACGAGAATCGTGCCGCCAAGCTCGGCGCACAATCCGCACATCGCACGCATCACGGCGATTGACCGTTCGCGCGTTGCCTTGTCGCTCGTCGTGATCGACAGTCCGGCCGGCGCGCGCATCAGGTAGTGCAGGCCGGTGATCGCGATCCCGGCGTCGGCCGCGGCGCGGCGCAAGCCCGCGATCTGCGCGGGCGTCAGCTTGGTCGGATCCTCGCCGAACGTGAAGGGCGCGGGCTCAAGCCCATCATAACCGAGCGCGGCGACAAGCTCGCACTGTTGCGCGAACGGTAACTGGCCGATCACCTCGTTGCACAGCGAGATACGCATTGCTCGCCTCTTTGCCCGGCGTGCAATGCTTGACCGCATCCCACCCGCTTCATAGAACAAAATAACTAACTGGTTACAAGCGGGGTCGGCAACCCGCGTTCTGGGAGGTGCTGATGGCTCAAGGCGCGTTCGCGCTGCGCGTGCTCAATGCGAGCTGGCTCAAGCCAGTATTTTTCCTTGTGTTCCTCGTCGTTCTTTGGGACGTCGTTATTCGCGTGTTTCAAATCCCGCCTTATCAGGTCCCAAAGCCGGTCGATGTCGTCGTGACGCTATGGCAGGAGTGGCCGATGCTGCTCCGGGAGGCGTGGCCTACGACGGTCGCGACGTTGTGGGGCTTCCTGTTGTCGGCCGCCTTCGGCATTCCGGTCGCGATGCTGATCGCGGGCTCGCGCACGGTCGAATCCTATGTCTATCCGCTGCTGGTATTCTCGCAGTCGATCCCGAAGATCGCGATCGCGCCGCTGTTCGTCGTGTGGTTCGGCTTCGGCATGTTTCCGAAGGTGCTCTCGGCGTTCCTGCTCGGCTTCTTTCCCGTGGTCGTCTCGGCGGTGCAGGGCTTCAAGTCGGTCGAGCCCGACATGATGGATCTCGCGCGTGCCATGGAGGCGAACCGTCTGCAGATTTTCCGCATGGTGAGCCTGCCGCACGCCATGCCGGCGATCTTCGCGGGGCTCAAAGTTTCGATCACGCTTGCCGTAGTCGGCGCGGTGGTCGGTGAGTTCGTCGGCTCGAACTCCGGCATCGGCTTCGTGCTGCAGCGCTCAATCGGCAATTTCGAATTACCGACAATGTTTGCGGCGCTTGTCGTGCTCTCGCTGATCGGGGTCATCCTGTTCTGGGTTCTGGATGTGCTGGAGCGCGTCGCCATTCCGTGGCACGCGAGCCAGCGTCAGGACCTTTTCATCGCCGCCTGAACCATAACGACAAAGGGAGAATGCCCATGTTTCGTCTTGCTCTCGCAGCGCTCGCCGCAGTGTTCTTTGCGGGCCCGGCTGCTGCCGCCGACAAGGTCGTGCTGATGCTCAACTGGTACGTCTATGGCGAGCACGCGCCGTTCTACTATGGCAAAGAGAAGGGTATCTTCGCCGCCGAGGGCATCGATCTCGAAATCCAGGAAGGGCGCGGCTCGGGCGTGACCACGCAGGCGGTCGCGGCGAAGACCGCGAACTTCGGCTATGTCGACGTCCCGACCATGATGCGCGCGGCCGTGAAGGGCGCGCCAGTGCAGGCCATTGGCGTCGCGCTGCAGACCACCGCGATGTCCGCGATGGGATTCGTTGAAAAGAACGTCAGAAAGCCCGAGGACATCAAGGGCAAGACGGTCGCCGTCACGCCGGGCGATTCCATGTCGCAAATCTGGCCGCTGTTCCTGAAGAAAACCAACCTGAAGGAAAGCGACATCAAGATCGTGTCGGGCGACCCGCAGACCAAGGTCAATGCGGTCATCAACGGACAGGCCGACTTATTGCTCGGCTACGTCATGGACCAGAGTATGAAGATCAAGGACGCGACCGGGAAGGACGTGTTTCCGATCAAGTTCGCCGACTACGGCATCGTGCTGATTTCGTCCGGCATCGTCGCCAACACCGACTACATCAAGGCCAATCCCGATCTCGTCCGCCGCATGATGGCGGCGAGCGTCAAGTCGGTGGAAGCCGCCGTAAAGGACCCGAAAGGTGCCGCGCAGGCGATCCTCAACGCCAATCCGAAGGGCGGCAAGATCGAAACGCTGACGCAGGGCTTTGAGCTCACCATCCCGTTCTACAAAGACCCGACCGGCGAGTCGAAGCAGGTCTTCCGCGTCGGCGACAAGATCATGCAGGAGTCGGTCGACCTGATGGTCGAGTATGGCGGGCTCGAAGCGGTCGCCAAGGAGAAGGTGAAGACCTTCTACACCAACGAGTATCTGCCAAAGGCAAGCGGAAGCTGACGAGTCGATGGCCGCGCCGCATTTGAAAGTCGTGGCCTCGCCCGCGAAACGCCCGGTCATCGAGATTGCGGGTGTTTCGAAAACCTACCGGACGCAGGACGGAGACGTGCCGTCGCTGCGTCCGCTCAATTTCTCCGTGGACCAAGGCGAGTTTCTCATTGTCGTCGGACCCTCCGGCTGCGGCAAGTCGACCCTGCTCAAGCTGATTGCCGGCCTGCTCCCGCCGAGCGAAGGCGAGATCCGCGTCGAGGGCCGCGTGGTGACCAAGCCGCACTCCGATGTCGGCATCGTGTTCCAGAGCCCGCTGCTGCTACCGTGGCGCTCGGTGTTCCGCAACGTGATGATGCCGGTCGAGGTAAAGGGCCTGCCGCGCGCCGAATACGAGGGCCGGGCGCGCGCGCTGCTAAAGATGGTCGGGCTCGACGGCTTCGAGAACAAGTATCCCTGGCAATTGTCCGGCGGGATGCAGCAGCGCGCCTCGATCTGCCGCGCGCTGGTGCACGATCCGAAGATCGTGCTGATGGATGAGCCGTTCGGCGCGCTCGACGCGATGACGCGCGAGCGCATGAACGTCGAATTACAGCGCGTCCAGCGCGAGACCGGCAAGACGGTGCTGCTGATCACACACTCGATTCCGGAAGCGGTGTTCCTCGCCGACCGCGTCCTGGTGATGAGCGAGCGGCCCGGCACGATTGCGGCGATCTACGATGTCACCTTGACGCGCCCGCGCTCGCTCGATGTGCTGGCCGATCCGGTGTTCGTCGCGCTGACGCAGACGATCCGGCGGCATTTCGATGTGCAGAAGGATTTGTAGCCCGCATGGAGCGAAGCGGCCAACCCCCGGATTTCGCTGCGCTTGATCCGGGCTACGAAGCGCTATCCCAACCCATGCACGCTCAGCAGCTTGCTCATCCGCGCGGCCGCCATGTCGGGATCGTGCAGGACCCGCGCCTTATCGGCAAGGCGAAACAATTCGGCGAGATGCAACAGCGAACGCGCGCTTTCCTGGCCACCGATCATCAGGAAGTGATCCTGCAATCCGTTGAGCCAGGCGAGGAACACGACCCCGGTCTTGTAGAAGCGCGTCGGGCTTTTGAAGATGTGGCGCGAGAGCGGAACTGTCGGCTCCAGGATGCCATGAAAGCCCTGGATGTCGCCGGTCGCGAGCCGCGAAAGGCCCGCGGAGGCGGCTGGCGCGATAGCATCGAAGATGCCGAGCAGCGCGTCCGAATAGCCGTCCTCGTCGCCCGCGATCAGTTCGGCGTAGTTGAAGTCGTCGCCGGTGTACATACGCACGCCCTCAGGCAGGCGATTGCGCATGGAGATTTCCTTCTCCTTCGAGAGCAGCGAAATCTTGATGCCGTCGATCTTGCCGGCGTGTTCCTGCAAAATGGCGAGGCACGTCTCCATCGCGGCCATGTGATCGGCGGCGCCCCAATATCCGGCGAGCGCCGGATCGAACATCTCGCCCAGCCAGTGGAGGATCGCCGGCTGCTTCACCTGCCGCAGGATGCGGCCATAGACGCGCGCGTAGTCTTCCGGGCTCTCGGCAACGCGCGCGAGCGCGCGGCTCGCCATCACGATGAGCTGGCCGCCCATCCCTTCGATCGTTTCGATCTGCTGCTCGTAGGCGCGGATGATGTCGTCGACGGTGACGCGCGCGTTGGCGTCGAGATGATCGGTGCCGACGCCGCAGGCAATCTTCACGCCGGGGCGGCGCTTGGCGGCGTCGAGCGCGCGGCGGATCAGTTCCTGCGCGCCGTTCCAGTCGAGCCCCATGCCGCGCTGCGCGGTGTCCATCGCTTCGGCGACACCGAGGCCCAGGTCCCACAGGTATTCGCGGAACGCGATCGTCTTGTCCCAGTCGACCGCCGCATCGAGCCAGGGATCATTGTCGGCGAGCGGGTCGGCGACGACATGCGCCGCCGCATAGGCGATGCGGTTGAACTTCGGCGCCGCGCCTTTCTTGGGCAGCACGATCGGTTCGCCGGTGGTGTAGGGGGCGAAGCTGCGATCTTTCGTCGGAAGCGAAATCGTCGCCACGCAGGCCTCCCTAGATACTCAGCGCAGGCACATCGAGCCAGCGCCGTTCGGCCCAGCTTTTCAGGCCAAGCTCGGCGAGCTGCACGCCCTTCGCGCCCTCGACCAGATCGTACTTCCAAGGCGTATCCGCGACCACGTGGCGGATGAAATCCTCCCACTGGATCTTGAAGCCGTTCTCGTAGGTGATGTTGTCCGGCACCGTTTCCCACTGGTCGAGAAACTTCATCGTCTGCGGTACGTCCGGGTTCCATACCGGGCGCGGCGTGTTCACGCGCGATTGCGTGACGCAGCTTGTCAGGCCGGCGACCGCCGAACCGTGCGTGCCGTCGACATGGAACGTCACCAGGTCCTCGCGCCGCAGCCGCGTCGCCCATGACGAATTGATGTGCGCGATCACGCCGCCTGCGAGCTGGAACGTCGCGTAGGCGGCATCGTCGGTGTCGGCCGCGTAAGTTTTGCCGCTCTCGTCGACGCGGCTCGGGATGTGCGTCGCACCGAGGCAGCTCACCGCCTGCACGGCGCCGAACAGGTTGTCGAGCACGTAGCGCCAGTGGCACATCATGTCGAGGATCATGCCGCCGCCGTCTTCGCTGCGGTAGTTCCACGATGGCCGCTGGATCGGCTGCAGGTCGCCCTCGAAGACCCAGTAGCCGAACTCCAGGCGCAGCGAGAGCATGCGGCCGAAGAAGCCGGCGCGGCGCAGCATGTCGAGCTTTCGGAGGCCCGGCAGGAAGAGCTTGTCCTGGACCGCGCCGTGCTTCAGGCCCGAGGCCTGCGCCATTCGCGCGACCTCGACCGCTTCGTTCTGGTTGGTCGCGATCGGCTTCTCGCAGTAGACGTGCTTGCCGGCGCGGATCGCCTGCGCGAGCAAGGCCGGCCGCATCTGCGTGGTGCCGGCATCGAAGAACACCGTGTCGGCCGGATTGGCGAGTGCCTCGTCGAGCCGCGTGCCCCAGCGTGCGATGCCGTTCGCCTTGGCGAGCGCCTCGATCTTCCCGGCGTTGCGGCCGATCAGGATCGGATCGGGCATCGCCTTGTCGCCGTTGGCGAGCGTCACGCCGCCCTCGCCGCGGATCGCGCAGATCGAGCGGATGAGG
>JAXDNY010000015.1:0-5109 GCA_034669145.1 Hyphomicrobiales bacterium | reverse complement strand
GCTCCTGGATGAAGTCGAAGCGAGCCTCGGGCTTGTTGCCCATCAGCCGCTCGACCGAGCTGTCGGTGGCCTTGCGGTCGTCCTCCACCACCCTGACCCGCAGTAGCGTGCGCTTCTTCGGGTCCATCGTGGTCTCTTTCAGCTGCGCCGCCATCATTTCGCCGAGGCCCTTGAAGCGGCCGATCTCGACCTTGGCGTTGGCGTTGAATTCCTTTTTCAGGAGCTCGTCGCGGTGCGTCTCGTTGCGCGCGTAGAACGTCTTGCCGCCGTGGCTGAGGCGATAGAGCGGCGGCACCGCGAGATAAAGGTGCCCGCGCTCGATCAGTTGCGGCATCTGGCGATAGAAGAACGTGATCAGCAGCGAGGCGATGTGCGCGCCGTCGACGTCCGCATCGGTCATCACGATGACGCGGTCGTAGCGCAGGTCCTCGTCGCGATAGTGCACGCCGGTGCCGGCGCCGAGCGCCTGCACCAGGTCGGCAAGCTGCTGGTTGCCGGCGAGCTTGTCCTTGGTGGCGGAGGCGACGTTGAGAATTTTCCCGCGTAGCGGCAGCACGGCCTGATTGGCGCGGTCGCGCGCCTGCTTGGCCGAGCCGCCCGCCGAGTCGCCCTCGACGATGAACAGCTCGGAGCCTTGCGCTGCGGTGTTGGTGCAGTCGGCGAGCTTGCCGGGCAGGCGCAGCTTGCGCGTCGCGCTCTTGCGCTGCGTTTCCTTCTCCGCCCGGCGGCGCAGCCGCTCGTCGGCGCGCTCGATCACCCAGTCGAGCAGCCGGTTCGCGTGCGCGGGATTGCCGGCGAGCCAATGGTCGACATTGTCCTTGATCGCAGCTTCGGTGATGCGCTGCGCCTCGACGGTCGCGAGGCGGTCTTTGGTCTGGCCCTGGAATTCCGGCTCGCGGATGAACACCGAGAGCATGCAGCCGGCGCCGATCATCACGTCGTCCTGCGTGACGTTCGCGGCGCGCTTGCCCTGACCGGCGCGCTCGGCGTGATCGCGGATGCCGCGGGTGAGGGCGGCGCGAAGTCCTGCCTCGTGCGTGCCGCCGTCCTGCGTCGGGATCGTGTTGCAGTAGGACGACACGAACCCGTCCGCGTCCGCCACCCACGCGACCGCCCATTCGACCGCGCCGTGCGCGCCGGTCTTGCCGACTTTGCCGGCGAAGATGTCGGGATGCACCAATGTCGTGCCGTGCAGCGCGGCGTCGAGGAAGTCGGTGAGGCCGCGCTCGAAGTGGAACGTCTCCTGCTCCGGCACGTCGTCGACGCCCGCGAGTAGCGCCTTGTCGCACTTCCAGTGAATCTTCACGCCGCCGAACAGGTAGGCCTTCGAGCGCGCCATCTTGAAAACACGCGCGGGCTTGAATGCGGCCCTCGCGCCGAAGATCTGTGCGTCGGGATGAAAGCGGACCTTGGTGCCGCGCTTATTGGGAACACGGCCGAGCTTTTCCAGCTTGCTCTTCGGAATTCCGCGCTCGAACACCTGGCGGAAATGCTCCTGGCCGCGCCAGACCTCCACTTCCATTCGATCCGACAACGCGTTGGTCACCGACACGCCGACGCCGTGCAGGCCGCCCGAGGTCTCGTAGACCTTGGAGTCGAACTTTCCGCCCGCGTGCAGCATCGTCATGATCACTTCGAGCGCCGACTTTTTCGGAAACTTGGGATGCGGATCGACCGGCATGCCGCGCCCATTGTCGGTGACGCTGACATACCCGTCCGCCGTCATCTCCACTTCGATCGTCGATGCGTGGCCGGCCAGCGCCTCGTCCATCGCGTTGTCGATCACCTCGGCGAACAGGTGATGCAGCGCCTTCTCATCGGTGCCGCCGATATACATGCCGGGGCGGCGGCGGACCGGCTCCAGCCCTTCCAGCACCTCGATGTCGCGCGCCGTATAGGCCTCGCCGGCAGGCGCGGCCGCCTTGCTGCGTACGGGCTTTAGCGCCGGACGGCGAGGATTGTCCGCGAACAGGTCGCCGCTGTCGGCCGTCTTTTTGGCGGTCTTTGCCATGGGTTGCTTCACGGGGGCTGTGAGCGAATCACTATTCCCCGACTATGCCACGCTGGCGGCGGGATCGTGACATCTGGTCGCTGGCGCGGCGTGCGGCAAGCCGCTAGACCTGTGGTTTCTCAAGGACTTTCCGAAAAATGTTCGAAGAGTACGTTCAGCCGATCGTCGAATTCGTCAAGGTTCACCAGGTCTGGGCGGCGCCGGTCGTGTTCGCGCTCTGCTTTGTGGAATCGCTCGCCTTCGTCTCGCTGCTGGTGCCCGCCTGGGGCGCGCTGGTGGTGATCGGCACGATGATCCAGGCCGGGGGCTTGAATTTCTGGCCGATCTGGATCGCGGGTTCGGTCGGGGCGGCGCTGGGCGACTGGCTGTCCTACTGGATCGGGCGGAAACTCGAGCACACGGTGCAGAACATCTGGCCGCTGTCGCGGCATCCGGACCTGATCCCCCAGGGCGAGGCGTTCATCAAGAAATGGGGCGCGCTCGGCATCTTCATCGGCCGCTTTAGCGGCCCGTTGCGCGCCTCGGTGCCGCTGGTCGCGGGCATTTTCGAAATGCCGTTCTGGCGATTTCAGATCGCGAACTTCACTTCCGCGTTCGTGTGGGCCGCGGTGCTGCTTTTGATCGGGGACGTGATTTCCAAGGGCTTCACGATGATCTTCGGGTAACGCTTCAAGCCAGTTTCGCTGCCGCTCGCCGCGCGCTAGAATCGGCATCACACGAACACGGGCCGGGACAGAATTCGGCTCGATCATTGGGAGGACGTCATGACGCAACTCACGCGCCGCGCATTGCTCGGCGGGACGGCGGTGGCCGGTGCCGCGCTATCGTTTGGACTAGATCAGACGCACGCCGCCGCGCCGCCAGTCGGCAAACAGAACGCCGGGTTCTATCGCTACAAAGTCGGCGACATCGAGGTCACCGTGGTGACCGACGGCGCCAACACGTTCAAATTCGCCGACGGTCATCTGACCAACAAGACGCGCGAGGACATGAACCGCGCGCTGGAAGCCGCGTATCTTCCCAAGGATCAGTTGACGACGCCGTACAATCCGATCGTCGTGAATACCTCCGGCAAGCTCGTGGTCATCGACACCGGGACCGGCGAGGCGGCGTTCGAGCGCAGCAAGGGCGTGACCGGTCAGGTCCAGGCGAATCTCAAGGCCGCCGGCATCGATCGCAACGCGGTCGACATGGTCATCATCTCGCATTTTCACGGCGACCACATCAACGGCCTGATCACGCCGGACAAGAAGCTCGCCTATCCGAACGCCGAAGTGCTCGTCCCGGCAGGCGACTGGAAATACTTCATGGACGACGGCGAGATGAGCCGCGCGACCGGCGAGCGCATGAAAACGGTGTTCGCCGGCGTGCGCGCCGTGTTCGACGCAATCGGCCGCAAGGTCACGCAATATGAGCCCGGCAAGGAGATCGCGCCGGGCATCACCGCGGTCGCGACACCCGGCCATACGCCGGGCCACGCCTCGCACATCATCGCGTCAGGCAACGCCAAGGTCTACGTGCAGGCCGACGTCACGCACGTGCCGTTTGTTCATGTGCGCAACCCCGGCTGGCACGCATTCTACGATCAGGACGGTGCGATGGCGGAAGCAACGCGCCGCAAGGTCTACGACATGCTGGTAGCCGAGAAGATGATGGTGCAGGGCTTCCATTATCCGTTTCCGTCGCTCGCCTATGTGGAGAAGAGCGGCGAGGGCTATCGCGAAGTCATGGTGCCGTGGAATCCGACGATGTGATCCGGGAGCGAATGCGAACGAGTTGCAAAAGGCCGCCTGCGAAGGCGGCCTTTTCGTCATGGAAAATCAAGCGAACGTGATCGCGCGGGCCATCCCGTCGCACTTTGGCTGTCAACAGATCGCATACGATCCTCGACTGACGGCCCGCAAGAGGCCGGGGGATTCATTCATTCAAGGGAGGACAACCAATGACCGTGTTGACACGCCGCAGCCTTCTGGGCGGCGCCGCAGCGATCGCCGCCGCGAGTGCCGTGAATACGCCGGCGCATTCCGCCGCGCCGCTGGCCGGCAAGCAAGGACCGAGCTTCTATCGCTACAAGATCGGCGACTTCGAGGTGACGGCGTTGAACGAAGGCATCGCACGAAACGCGAACCCCGCCAGCATGGCGGTCAACAAGACGCTGCCGGAAATTCAGAAGGCGCTGGGCGAGGCGTTCCTGCCGACCGACCACGTCATCAACCAGTTCAATATTCTGGTGGTGAACACCGGCCGCAATCTCGTGCTGCTCGACTCAGGCTTCGGCGACAACGGCGCGCCGACCGTCGGCAATCTTTTGAACAACATGAATGCCGCCGGCATCGATCCGAAGACCATCGATACCGTTCTGGTCAGCCATTTCCACGGCGACCACATCTCGGGCATCCGCGCGAAAGCCGGCGCCGCCAATTTTCCGAATGCCGAGATCATGGTGCCGGCGGCGGAGTGGCAGTTCTGGAACGACGCCAGCAACCAGGCGAAGGTCATCGACGCGTTCAAGTCGGGCTTTGCCAACGTGAAGCGCGTATTCGATCCGGTCGCCAAGGACGTGAAGCAGTACGAGTACGGCAAGGAACTGGTGCCCGGCATCACGGCGGTCGATGCGCGCGGCCATAGCCCAGGACACGCGGCATTTGTTGTCGCGTCGGGCAACGGCAAGCTGCTCGTCACCTCGGACACGGTCAACCACCAGATCCTGATCCGCAATCCGGAGTGGAGCCTGTGGGCCGATATGGACGCCGCGATGGCGATCACGGCGCGCAAGAAGCTGCTCGACATGGCGGCGGCCGACAAGATGCAGATCGCCGCTTATCATCTGCCGTTTCCTTCGACCGGCTACATCTCCAAGCAGGGCAACGGCTACGAATTCCATCCGGCCTACTGGCAGCCGGTGCTCTGATCGCCAAGTCTTCTCGATTCGCGGAAAGGCCGCCTCGAACAGGCTGTGTGAGAACTGGGGCGAGTCAGGTAGTAGGGCCGCATCGGCAACGATGCGGCCTTTTCCATGAGCTACATTCGAGGCGGTGACCGTGATCAGGCGAGCTTCTTGCCTGCCCGGATTGATGAGTACGTGGGTTGCGAGGCGG
>JAXDNY010000014.1:0-23863 GCA_034669145.1 Hyphomicrobiales bacterium | reverse complement strand
GCGCTGCGCTACGGCGCCCTTACGGGGGCCGGTGCGTTACGCCGGACACCCCAGCGCGCCTTGCAAGGATGGGATTGCGAGTCCCATCCCGAGGCGCGCGCGGGCGGTGATCTCAAGGCTTGCGAGGGCCTCGCCACCGAACCGCTGCGCCTCCCGGCGCTCCACCCCGCAGGCAAAGCCTGCGGAAGGATCCCGAGCCGCATTGTCGGCGGCCCGATCCCTGCCCGCTTTCGGAGCGCGTCATGACGGCGCCCCTCGGCGAGCAAGGACGCGAGCAGTGTAAGTGAGGTTTTTCGCGCGGGGATAACTTTTTTTCGAGGGCTTCGAAGGCGCTTTCGCGGGGTCGCGGGCGTTGCGCGTCAACAATCAATAATAATAGCTACGCCGCTCCGCGATCCAGCGTCCGGCGCACTGCTGTCCCGGCGAGGCGCCGCTCCAGTATCCGCTGCCGGAAACCTGCGTGAGGCGCCCGCTGCCAACGGCTTCCTGACTGCCCTGACGAAGGCGGACGCTCACCTGTCCGCGCGGCGTGACGCGGCCGAAGATGTCGGCGCCGGAACCTTGCGAGAAGACCTGCCCGTTCGCGATCTGCACGCCGTAGCGATAGGTCGCCCCCTGACACGATCCCTGGTCGGCCAAGATGAGGACGCTCCAGGGTCCGTCGAAGCTCATGCGCTGCGCTTGCGCCGGCAGAGCTGTCAGCACGAGCGCCAGTGCAGCTCCCGCGATTGAAGGCCGCAAGATTACCGACGGCATGGCGAGCACTCCCTGTTCCCTGAGACGACAAGGCTGAACCAGAGAGAACCGCCCGGCCGGACTTGGTCCAACCGGCGCGAGTTTTTCCGGATCGCGACCTGAGGCAAATGGTGTGCGAGCCAACGCTCCGCCACGTCTCGCAAGGGCGCGGATTGCGCTTTTTCCTTCTTCCTTGCTTTCCGAAGAGGGACATGAGCCCGCGCAACAGGTCGCCGATATTTGGCTTTTCGCACCCGTCAGTTAGATTTTGAAAAGGCTTATGCTGGCACCGCGATTGCAAACCATACGCGAGTCGCGTATATGTGGGCGGCGACCGAGATCACGATCGAAATTGACGCGGTGGATCACCCTGTCATGATCGTCAGCATCACGGTGCCGATCGGAATGCTGGAAATCATCGGCAGCATTACGCTCGTCGGACGCACACTCCGAATCGACGGGGCCCACGTGCAAGGGCTGAGGCCTGGAACGCTCGGACGGGCCGGATTGAATGCCATTGGCCGAAAACTGCTGGAAGCAGCCGATGTCGACGAAGTTGTCATTCAAGGAGGCGTTAGGACGACGGGACACCGCAAAGGCAAGATCCCGCAACCGATCCGCTTCCCCAACAGTTAGATTTATTCTGCGCGCCGGCGACATCACGCGAGCAGTCGACCTTGCGCGTCTGCTTGCACGACATGGCCAGTCGCTGCGAAAGGCGCATGATACATTGCGACGGCTCGCCGCCGGCGAACGCGTTGCCGTTGAACTTGAGTCCGGCAGCCGAAACAGGTTGCGTGCCGATCTGTCAAAGCTGGGCGTCACGGCACGCGCGATCAGCTTACCGGCTGCGGATGTGAAACGAATTCGCGAGCAGTTTGGTTTGTCGCAGGCCGAATTTGCGATTCGGTTCGGCTTCGAGCTCGATACCGTGCAGAACTGGGAGCAAGGCCGGAATCGCCCGGATCAGGCTTCGCAGCTTTTGCTCAAGATCATCGAAACTTACCCAGAGGACGTGGAGGCGGTGTTGACAAAAGCGGATGAAGTCTGAGTCGCGGATTGCGGTTCGCTCCATCCGGGCTACGCCGGTTTCTTCCCATAATCCAACCCGCCATGCGGCTTCGGCGGATGCGCCTTCAGCGCCGCCTCGTCCGGTTCGATGCCCCAGCCGGGCGCGTCGGACATCACGAGTTGGCCGTTCTCGATCTTCGGCACGCAAGTGAACAGTTCGTCGTCCCACGGCAGGCGGTCGATATCGATCTCCATGATGCGCAGGTTCGGCACGGCGGCCGCGAAATGCGCATTCATCATGGTGCAGAGGTGACCGTAGAAATTATGCGGCGCGACGTTGACCTCGTGCGCCTCCGCGCAGGCTGCGATCTTCATCGACTGCCACACGCCGTTCCATGGCGTGTCGACGATCGCCACATCCATCGCCTGCTCGCGGAAGTAGGGCAGGAATTCGCGTAACGTGAGTAGCGTCTCGCATGACGAGATCGGATGCGGGCTGTGGCTGCGAATATAGGCGAGAGCTTGCGGGTTGTAGGAATCGATCTCGACCCAGAACATGTCGATGTCGGCGATGGCGCGCAGGATTTTCAGATAGCCTTCGGTCTTGGCATTGAAGTTGAGATCGAGCAGCAGGCCGACGTCCGGGCCGGTACCGTCGCGCAGCGCCTCGAGATGCATGTGCAGATTGCGCAGCACGGTCTTGTCGATATTCAGCTCCGGATAATACGGCGAGCCGAAGCCCGGCCGGTAGCCGCGCGGCTTGCCGTCCTCGTAGATGAAGATGTTGGTCTTGCACGCCGCGAAGCCCTTCTCGCGCACCTCGCGGCCGATGGCTTTCACACCGTCGAGGTCGGTGATCGCGGGCTTGTAGTAGGTGGGATGATTGATGCGCCAGGTCGCGCAATGCGACCAGTAGAGCGGGATGCGATCTCTGAGCTTGCCGCCGAGCAGCGCGTAGACCGGGACGCCGAGCATCTTTGCTTTGGCATCGAGCAGCGCGTTCTCGATCGCGCCGATCGCCTGCGCCACCACGCCGCCCGCGGCGGGGCGCGTGGCCGCATAAAGCTCCGCATAGATGCGCTCGTGGTCGCTCACCTTCTGGCCGATCACCTTGGCGGCGAGCCGCGCGATCGTCGCCGAGATGCCGGGCGAGCCGAAGTCCTCGGAAAACTCGCTCCAGCCGACGATGCCGTCGTCGGTAATCAGCTTGACGAAGTGGTAGTTGCGCCAGCCGGCATCGCAGGCGAGCGTCTCGATCAGGCTGACTTTCACAGGGGGCCCCCGTCATCCGTGCCGCCGTTTCGGCTGCACTACGATGACGGAGCAGGCGGGTCAGGCCAAGGGCTACCCGCACATCGTGTTGGCGGAGAGCACGGGCGAGCGGTCGGCCTCGAAGCCGGCCATCGCGCGCCCGGTGTAGCGGGTCTTGGCGAGCCGGCGGTCGTCGGCGAAGACCTGCACGGGGCTGATGGTCACGATGTCGCTGTTGCCGAGGCGGGCCGCATAGCGGAACGCGCCGCTGCAGCTCTTCGGCGCCACGGTCGTCGGCACCAGCAGCGCGCCGGCCTGATTGATCTTGGCAAAACCTTGGGAGGGCAGGGAAAACACGAATGCGGCCGCCACAAGCGGCAGACCGGCCGAACGGAGCCAACGCGGGGTCATCTTCGCCTCCTGCCTCGCGAAGCGATCTCCCCTCCGTCTGCTGACGCCCTTTGCGGATCAGTTGCTCGGCCGCCGGGATAATCCCTTTGTCCGCGGGCCGGTTCCAGGCCGGGCACGATGCGCAGGCGCTAGCGTGCGCCCGACCGGTTAACGAATTCTTGCGGGCCGGCGCCCGCGAACCCTCCGAATCGTGGCCTGCGGGCCCCGAAACCACCCTCCCGGCTGTTGTTTTTCTGTGTTTGCTCTGCCATAAACCCGGCCTTCCGCCGCCCGGCTAAAGGGCTGCCGTGGCGGTGGTTTTGTGCCTCATGCACACGCTCGTTTCGAGCATATGCCGGTGAACCGGGCCTTTGGCTCGCGTTTCCGGCCCATACAGGAGAGCAAAATGCCCAAGCTGAAGACCAAATCGGGCGCTAAAAAGCGCTTCAAGGTAACCGGTACCGCCAAGGTGATGTACGCCTCGGCGGGCAAGCGCCACGGCATGATCAAGCGGACCAAGAAGCAGATCCGCCAGCTGCGCGGCACCAGCGTGATGTTCAAGACGGACGGCGAGAGGGTGCGGAAGTACTGGCTTCCAAACTCGTAATTCGCCGAATCTTTCCCTCAACCGACATCACAGGAGATCAGCCATGGCCCGCGTCAAACGGGGCGTCACGTCCCACGCCAAGCACAAGAAAGTCTTCAAGGCCGCCAAGGGCTTTTACGGCCGGCGCAAGAACACCATCCGCATCGCCAAGCAGGCGGTGGAGAAGGCGAACCAATACGCCTACCGCGACCGCAAGCGGCGCAAGCGCACCTTCCGCGCGCTGTGGATCCAGCGGCTCAACGCCGCGGTGCGTCCGTTCGGCCTGAACTACAGCCGATTTATCGACGGGCTCGCGAAGGCCGGCATCACGGTCGATCGCAAGGTGCTGTCCGACCTCGCGATCCGCGAGCCGGCGGCATTCCAGGCCATTGTCGAAAAGGCCAAGGCCGCGCTGCCGCAGGAAGCTGCAGCGGCGTGACCTGACGGCCGCCCTGTCGGGGGCAGAAATGATCGATCCCGCCTATGTGCGGCGCATGGCGCGCTACAATCGCTGGCAGAACGCGAATGTGTACGGCGTCGCGGATCAATTGAGCGACGAGGAACGCCGGCGCGAGCGCAGCGCGTTCTTCGGCTCGATCCACAAGACGCTGAGCCATCTGCTGTGGGGCGACCGCATCTGGATGAGCCGCTTCGCGGATATGCCGAAGCCGCAGGGCGGCATTCCGGAGTCGGTCTCGCTCTATCCGGACTGGGACGGACTGAAGCACGAGCGCGCGGCATTCGACGACACGATGGTCGTGTGGGCCGACAAGGTCGATGCTTCATATCTGCAAGGCGATCTCACCTGGTATTCGGGCGCACAAAAGCGCGAGGTCACCAAGCCGAAATGGGTGCTGCTGACACATCTGTTCAATCATCAGACGCACCATCGCGGACAGGTGCACTGCATGCTGACGCAGGCGGGCGGCAAGCCGCACGCGACCGACCTGCCGGCGCTGCCGGAGTGACGCGATGAGCGAGATTGCACAACTCGAACGAGAGATCGGCGCGGCCATCGCGGGCGCCGCGGACGAAGCCGCGCTCGAAGCGGTGCGCGTTTCCGCGCTCGGCAAGAGCGGCTCGGTGTCGGCGTTGCTCAAGACGCTCGGCGGCATGACGCCGGATGCGCGCAAACAGCAAGGCCCGCTGATCAACGGGTTGAAGGATCGCGTGACGGCCGCGATCGCGGCACGGCGCGAGGCGCTCAAAGGTTCAGCGCTCGATGCACGGCTCAACACCGAGACCGTGGACGTGACGCTGCCGGTGCGCGAGTCACCGGCCGAAATCGGCCGCATCCATCCGGTGAGCCAGGTGATGGATGAACTCACCACCATCTTCGCCGACATGGGATTTTCGGTCGCCGAGGGACCGGATATCGAGACCGACGATCTCAACTTCGGAAAGCTGAATTTTCCCGAAGGCCATCCGGCACGCGACATGCACGACACGTTCTACTTCAATCCCAAGCCGGACGGCTCGCGCATGCTGCTACGGACGCACACCTCGCCGGTGCAGATCAGAACGATGCTCGCGCAGAAGCCGCCGATCCGCATCATCGTGCCGGGCCGGACGTATCGCAGCGACTCGGATCAAACCCACACGCCGATGTTCCATCAGGTCGAGGGCCTCGTGATCGACAAGGGCTCACACCTCGGCCACATGAAGTGGATCCTGCAGGAGTTCTGTAAGGCGTTCTTCGAGGTCGATCACGTCAACATGCGGTTTCGGCCGTCGTACTTCCCGTTCACCGAGCCGTCGCTCGAAGTCGACATCCAGTGCCGCAAGACCAAGGACGAAGTGCGCTTCGGCGAGGGCGAGGACTGGCTGGAGATTCTCGGCTGCGGCATGGTGCACCCGAACGTGCTGCGCAATTGCGGGCTCGATCCCGACGAGTACCAGGGCTTCGCCTGGGGCATGGGGATCGATCGCATCGCGATGCTGAAATACGGCATCGCGGATTTGCGCCAGTTCTTCGAGGCGGACGTACGCTGGCTGTCGCATTACGGCTTCCGCCCGCTCGATTTCCCCACGCTGGCGGGGGGATTGAGCGGATGAGCAACACGCTCGGATCACCTCCCCCCTTGCAGCGCGTTGCAAAATCGCGCTCGGCTGAGGCGGAGCAACAAGCTCCCCCTCCCCCGCTTGCGGGGGAGGGTAGGGAGGGGGCTTCGAGTCACCCGCCCGAATGGCGCGTAAAGCCAAAGATGCGCGTGCGCGCTCGCGCATTGCGGCAAGACCTGACCAAAGCTGAACGCACCATCTGGTACGGCCTTCGCGCGCACCGGCTCGACGGAGCCAGTTTTCGCCGACAGACGCCGATTGGACCTTACATCGTCGATTTCGTCTCGCACGCCGCGAAGCTAGTCATCGAGATTGATGGCGGACAGCATTTCGAAGACGGACACGAAGCGCGGGATAAACGGCGCGACTCGTTTCTTGCCGCGAAGGGATTTCGGGTTCTTCGATTCAGCAATCACGATGTCATGGCAAATCGTGCTGGTGTGCTGGAGACGATCGCGGCTGCTGTGCGTGAGGCACAAGCCCCCTCCCTACCCTCCCCCGCAAGCGGGGGAGGGGGAGAGAACGGTGCAAGTGCCGAGAGGGGACCCGCCGGTGCGTGGGGAGAGTCATGAAATTCACCCTCTCCTGGCTGCGCGAGCACCTCTCCACCGACGAGCCGCTGGATGCGCTGACGGCCAAGCTCACCATGATCGGCCTCGAAGTCGAGAGCATCGAGGACAAGGCCAAAGCGCTTGCGCCCTTCACCATCGCGCGCGTGATCGAGGCGAAGCAGCATCCGAACGCCGACCGGCTGCGCGTCTGTATCGTCGATACCGGCACTGGCGATCCGGTGCAGGTCGTGTGCGGCGCGCCGAATGCGCGCACCGGCATGAAGGGCGTGTTCTCGCCGCCCGGCACGTACATTCCGGGCAAGAAGATCACGCTCGGCATCGGCAACATCCGCGGCGTGGAAAGCCGCGGCATGCTGGTGTCGGAAGCCGAGATGGAATTGTCCGACGACCACGAGGGCATCATCGATCTGCCCGACGATGCGCCGGTCGGCGAGAGCTACGCCAAGTGGGCCGGCCTCGACGATCCGGCGATCGAGATCAACCTGACGCCCAACCGCCCCGATTGCACCGCCGTGCACGGCATCGCGCGCGATCTTGCCGCCGCCGACATGGGAAAGTTCATCGATCCGGCGCCGAAGCCCGTGAAGGGCACGTTCTCCTCCCCCGTGTCGGTGACGATCGAGGCGCCGGAGCTGTGTCCCGGCTTCGCGCTGCGGCTCGTGCGCGGCGTAAAGAACGGGCCGTCGCCCGAATGGCTGCAGAAGCGCCTGCTCGCGATCGGGCTGCGCCCGATCAACGCGCTGGTCGACATCACCAACTTCATGACCTTCGATCGCGGCAGGCCGCTGCATGTGTTCGATGCCGCCAAGGTGCACGGCAATCTGACCGTGCGCCGCGCCAAGCCAGGCGAAAGCCTGCTCGCGCTCGATGGCCGCACCTATCAGCTCGACGAGTCGATTTGCGTGATCGCCGACGAGAAGGGCGTCGAGTCGCTCGCCGGCAACATGGGCGGCGAAGAAACCGGCTGCTCGGCCGAGACCACCGACGTGCTGATCGAGTCGGCGCTGTGGAACCCGCTCAACATCGCGCAGACCGGGCGCAAGCTCGGCATCAATTCGGACGCGCGCTATCGCTTCGAGCGCGGCGTCGATCCGAACTTCGCGGTGCCGGGACTGGAAATGGCGACGGCGATGGTGCTGGATTTCTGCGGCGGCACGCCGTCGGAGATCGCCGTCGCGGGTTCGACGCACGCGGAAGACCGGATCATCGAATTTCCTGTCGCCGAGGTGAAGCGCCTGTCGGGCCTCGATGTGCCGCTCACCGAAATGAAGCGTGTGCTCGACAAGCTCGGTTTCTTCGTCGCCGGCAAGGGCGAGATCGTGAAGGTCGCGATCCCGTCGTGGCGGCCGGATATCGACGGCAAGGCCGACATCGTCGAGGAAATCGTGCGCATCGTCGGCGTCGACAAAGTGCCGGCGACGCCGTTTCCGCGCGGCGACGACGCGCGCAAGCCGATCCTGACTTCGCTGCAGGTGCGCAACCGCCGCGCAAAACGCGCACTCGCGGGCCGCGCCATGGTCGAGGCGGTGACGTGGTCGTTCATCGGCCGGAGCCAGGCCGAACTGTTCGGCGGTGGGCAGGCGGAGCTTGCGCTCGCCAATCCGATCGCCGCGGATCTGTCCGACATGCGGCCGAGCCTCATTCCGGGGCTGGTCACAGCCACGCAGAAGAATGCGGACCGCGGATTTCCCGATGTGCCGCTGTTCGAGGTGGGGCAAGTGTTCAAAGGCGACAGACCGGAGGATCAGTCCACCGCTGCGTCCGGCGTGCGGCGCGCGCTCGCCAAGCCGAACGGAATCGGGCGGCATTGGCAGGGCAATGGCGAGGCTGATGCATTCGACGTGAAGGCCGACGCGCTGGCGGTGCTCGTGGCAGCCGGCGCGCCGCCGCAGGCGCTGCAGGTCGTCCCGGGCGGCCCGAGCTGGCTGCATCCGGGACGCGCAGGCACGATCCAGATCGGCCCGCAGAACGTGCTCGGCTATTTCGGCGAGTTGCATCCGCGCGCGCTCGATGCACTCGATGCCGAAGGTCCGCTGATGGCGTTCGAGGTCATTCTCGAATGTATCCCCGAGCCGAAGGCGAAACCGACGCGCGCCAAGCCGGCGCTGGAGCTCTCGGCGTTCCAGCCGGTGACACGCGATTTCGCGTTCGTGGTCGAGCGTGGCGTGAAGGCGGGCGATCTGGTGCGCGCGGCACAGAACGTCGACAAGAAGCTGATCACCAACGTGACGGTTTTCGACGTCTACGAAGGCAAGGGCATCGATCCCGGCAAGAAGTCGATCGCCATCGCGGTCACCTTGCAGCCGCGCGACAAGACGATGACCGACGAGGAGATCGACGCTACGGGCAAGAAGATCGTCGCGGAGGTTTCAAAGAGGACGGGCGGGGTGCTGCGCGCCTGACCTGCCGGCAGTAATCTTTTTTTGTGCTTTGTGAGCGGGCTCACAGAAACAATTTGCCTCAAAGTTTACGTTGCACCTACCGGACACAAACCCCTCGGAGCGTGCAATGAACTCGATCAATCCCCATTGGATCGTTGTCGACATCGAGCCCAGCATCGCGCTGGCGAGAGCGGAATGCCTGCAGAAGTATCGCGCGCACCCGGCGGAAAAGCCGCGCGCGTTCGACGTCATGAAGGATGCGCGGGTTGCGCGCTCGGCGTACCAGCGCGGCTTGATGCGGCAGTTCATGAGCTTCCTGGTGTCGAGTCTGTCGCTCAAATTCCCGGCGATCCTGCAGACGTCGGCAGCGCGATCCCGCCGGGCGTGAGGTCGGCGAACGCGAAGCCGTCGCGTTCGACGGTTTCGCGGACGCTCACATCGATCCGCCGATCGAACATCGGTCCCGCGACGACGCACGAGTGAAACTCGCCCTTCTCGCCGCAAGGGTCGGCGCTCGCCGGCAAGTCGGCGAGCAGCGTGTGGTCGAAGCGGCGGCCGGTAAAGTCTTTCCGCAATTGTTTCAGATCGACGCAGACCAGATACGTCTCAACGCCCGCGTCGATCATCTCGCGCGCGAGCGCGCCGGTCGGCCGCTGCCATAACGGAAACAGCGGCGCGATGCCGGTGCCGGCGAGCTTCTCCTCGCGATAGGCGCGCACGTCCTCGAGAAACAGATCGCCGAAGATCACATGCGTGATGCCCTGGCGCTTGGCGTCATCGAGCGCCGCCGCCATGCGGGCTTCGTAGATCTCGTTCGGGCAGGGATACGGGATCGGCACGATCACCGATGGTAACCCGATCGCCTGATGCTGCGCGCGCAAGATGTCCTCGCGCACGCCGTGCATGCTGACGCGCCCGAATGTTTCGGTCACCGTGGTGAGCGCGCCGACGATCTCGTAGCCGCCCGCGCGGCGCACCTCGTGCAGCGCCCAGGCGGAGTCCTTGCCGCTCGACCAGGCGATGAGGGCTTTCGGCTTCTTCACTGACGCCGTCCCACGCTCGGTCTGTTCCCCTCCCCCTTGTGGGGAGGGGTTAGGGGTGGGGGTGGTGATGACATGCGCTCTTCCACTACCACCCCCCTCCCCAACCCTCCCCCACAAGGGGGGAGGGAGCACACCTGAGCGCGTGCACTATCTTCGCCCCCACAATCTCAATGCCGCGTCCGCGGCGCGCTCGCCCGACTCCCAGGCGCCGCCGACCGTGCCCCACAGCGTCTCGTGCACGGCTTCGCCGGCGAAGAACAGCCGCTCGCGCAGCGGCTCCATCAGCACCTTGCGGCCGCCCTGTCCGCCGACCGCCGCAGCCGAGAATGCGCCAAGCGCCCATGGCTCTTGGCTCCAACGCGTCGCATGCGTGCGGCCAATCGCCTTCTTCACATCCGCGCCATAAAGGTCGGCGAGCCAGCCGGTGGCAAAATCGATCATCGCGGCCTCGCCCTGCCCGGATAGCTCGCGGCCGAGCTTGCCGGCGATCTCCACCATGGCGAGCGGCGTGCCCGACACATTGGCGAGCAGCGCGGCGGTGCGCGCGCCTGCCGCCTTCTCGAACACCAGATCGTCGTTCTGCAATTGCAAGGGATTGCCCTTGAGCTCCAGCGCCACGTGATCGTAGGAGCCGAGCGGGAGCTTCGCGATCGCTTCCGCGTGGCGCTTCGGGAGTTCCGGCGTGAACTTGATCTTGTCGGCCGCGAGCACGCCGTTCGACACCGTGACGATCGCGGCGCGCGCCGTGATGCGGCCGCGCGCCGTTTCGATCTCGACGGCATTGCGCGCCGACTGAATGCGCATGACCGGTACGTTGAGATGCACCGGCAGATCGGCGCCGAGCTTCGCCAGCAGCGCGCCGAAGCCCTGGCGGCAGAATGCATCGACGTCGCGCTCGAGCGAGCGTGAAAAATCCACCGCGGAAATCTCGTCGAGATTCTTGGCGCAGCCGAACGGCCCGAGCACGAATTCCACCGCCGGACGCCATTCGCCCAGATCCTTCGGCAGCGCCTGCATGCAGGACACGTCGACCTTGCCCCGCGCGGCTTCCTGAATGGCGCGGTTCGCCTTGACGAGCGCGGCGAGGTAATCCTCCATCTCGCCCTCGCGCGCGTTGCGCTTCCCGATGCGCAGCTTCTGGCCCGGCGGCGCCGGATAGATATCGAGGCCGGTGCGGCTGCTCAGCTTCGCCAGCGGATTGATGTCCGGCATGTGGATCCAGTGCGCGCCGCGATCGAACGGCACGCCGAAGATGCGCGTGTCGGTGACGCAGCGTCCGCCGACGCGATCGCTCGCCTCGATCAGCGCAAAACGCCGTCCGGCCGCCGCGACCTTGCGCGCCGCCGCGATCCCGGCCGCGCCCGCGCCGACAATCGCCACATCGGTCTCGCCCGAGGCCGAGACGGCGCCGAGCGCCGGGGCCGACGCGACCGCTGCCGAGCCCGCGATGAAATTGCGCCGATCGAGAATCATGGTTTCCAGATTATTGCCGCAGCACCCGACATTGCCCGATTGGCGGCGCTCCGGCAAACAGTCCTGCGTGTCGTTGCATATTCATTCACCGCACGCGTGAACCCAAACGCAACGCCTGTTCGGTAGGGTGCCGATCCAACCGGAGACGAGGGCCAACCTCGCGCGTTCCAGGGGAAACGCTATGGGTCGCGTGCTCGATCGGTTCGGGCAGATGATTGCCCGGTATCTGGAGAAGCCCGTTTCGGGCTACGAGCCGTTTACCCCGAGCGATCCGAGCGCACTCGCCGCTTCGCTCAAGCCCGGCGATGTGCTGCTGGTCGAAGGCAACAATCACATCTCCGGCGTCATCAAGTACCTGACGCAATCGACCTGGTCGCATGCGGCGCTCTATGTCGGCCCGCTCGACAATCGCGCCACGGACGGCGAGGCGCACACGCTGATCGAGGCCGAACTCGGCATCGGGGTCGACTCAGCGCCGCTGTCGAAATATTCGCGCTTCCACACCCGCGTGTGCCGCCCGGCCGGGCTGACCGAAGACGACTGCCGCCAGGTGTGCGCCTACGCGATCGAGCGCATCGGGCTTGCGTACGATCTGAAAAACATCACCGACCTGATGCGCTACCTGATGCCGCTGCCGGTGCCGCAACGCTGGCGGCGCCGCGCGCTCGCGCTCGGCTCGAGCGATCCGACCCGCATCATCTGCTCGGCGCTGATCGCGCAGGCGTTCGAGTCGGTGCGCTATCCGATCCTGCCGAAGGTCACCCGCATGGAGAGCCGCGTGGCGCGGCGCGAGCTTCTGGAAATCCGCCATCACTCGCTCTACGCGCCGCGCGACTTCGACATCTCGCCATACTTCTCGGTGGTGAAGCCGACGATCGAGAACGGCTTCGAGTACAAGAAGCTGCATTGGGCCGATCTGCCGCTGCCGCCGGTCGAAGAGCCGCCGCCCGCGGTCGAGGCCGGCGACGCAACGCTTGTTCCGCTGTTCCCGGCGCGCCGCCGGCGCCGCGCGATCGTGTGGTCGTAACCTCTCGTTGTAGCCCGGCTTGAGCAAGGCGAAAGCCGGGGTCTCGCCGTGAGACCGGCCCCGGGTTTCGCTGGCGCTCAACCCGGGCTACGGTCTCGGTATGCTCGACGCGGCGTTCAAAGCCCTGGCGCAGATGTTCACACCGCCGTTCCGCGCGGTGCTGCTGAAATCGGTGGGGCTCGCGATCCTGCTGCTGATCATGCTGGGCATCGGACTGCAGCGGCTGTTCGCCTGGCTTGCGGCCGAGGGCGCAGGCTACCTCGAAGGCATCACCGGGCCGGGCATGCAGACGCCGCTGCAGGTGCTGCTGTGGGTGCTGGCGATCGCGGCCGGCTTCGGCCTTCTGGCCGGCGCGGTCTTCATTATGCCGGCCATCACGGCGTTCGTCGCAAGCTTCTTCTCCGATGAAATCGCCGCGGAGGTCGAGCACATGCATTATCCGGCCGACCCGCCCGGCCGGCCGATCTCCACCGTGCGCGGCACGATCGAAGGCGTGAAGACCGCCCTGCTGGCGCTGGTGGTCTACCTGATTGCGTTGCCGTTCGTGCTGTTCGCGGGTCTCGGTTTTCTGATTTTCTTCGTCGCCAACGCCTGGCTGCTTGGCCGCGAATATTTTCTGCTCGCCGCGATGCGCTTTCATCCGGTCGAGGAGGCCAAGCGCCTGCGCACGATGCATCACGGCACGGTCGTGCTGGCCGGATGCTTCATCGCGGCGTTCGTGTCGATCCCGATCCTGAATCTGGCGACGCCGCTGTTCGGCACGGCCTTCATGGTGCACATGCACAAGAAGCTGGTCGGGCCGAGGCGCGAGCTGATCGAGCATACCTAGCTGTCATTCCGGGGCGCGGGCGCAAGCCCGCGAGCCCGGAATCCATAAGCCCGATTGGTGGTTATGGATTCCGGGCCCACGCCTGCGGCGTGTCCCGGAATGACCCGCGCAGTCAGTCCTTCGCCCGCAAATCGATAATCCGCTTCGCCTTGCCCATCGAGCGCTCGATCGCGCCTGCCGGCATCGTGTCGACCGTCGCGGTCACGCCGATCAGCGACTTGATGAGCTGCGACAGGTCCCTGTTGCAGGCCGCGCGGCTTGCATCGTCGCTACCTGCCCGCGCCTCGACCTTCACGGTCATCTCATCGAGCCGCTCCTCGCGGCGCAGCTCGATGACGAAATGGGGGCTGAGGCGCTGGTCCTTCAAAATCAGTTCCTCGATCTGCGTCGGGAAGACGTTGACGCCGCGCACGATCATCATGTCGTCCGAGCGCCCGGTGATCTTCTCCATGCGCCGCATCGAGCGCGCCGTACCGGGTAAGAGCCTTGTGAGGTCGCGCGTGCGATAGCGGATCACCGGCATCGCCTCCTTGGTGAGCGAGGTGAACACCAGTTCGCCCGGCTCGCCGTCGGGCAGCACCGCGCCGGTCACCGGATCGATGATCTCGGGATAGAAATGATCCTCCCAGATGTGCAGACCGTCTTTCGTCTCGACGCATTCGTTGGCGACGCCGGGCCCCATCACCTCGGACAGACCGTAGATGTCGACCGCGTGCATGTCGAAGGAGTCTTCCATCTCGGCACGCATGGCGTTGGTCCATGGCTCGGCGCCGAAGATGCCAATCTTGAGCGAGCATTTTTTCGGATCGACGCCCTGCTGGCGGAATTCATCGAGGATCGCCAGCATGTAGCTCGGCGTCACCGTGATGATGTCCGGCTCGAAATCGACGATCAGCCTGACCTGGCGCTCGGTCATGCCGCCCGACACCGGAATGACGGCGCAGCCGAGCTTCTCGGCGCCGTAGTGCACGCCGAGCCCGCCGGTGAACAGCCCGTAGCCGTAGGCATTGTGGATCTTCATGCCGGGGCGGCCGCCGCTCGCCACGATGCTGCGCGCGCAGACATCCGCCCAAGTGCGGATATCGAGCTTGGTATAGCCGACCACCGTGGGCTTGCCGGTCGTGCCCGACGAGGCGTGGATGCGCACGATCTTGTCCATCGGCACGGCGAACATGCCGTAGGGATAATTCGCCCGCAGGTCGTCCTTGCCGGTGAGCGGAAACTTGCCGAGATCGGAGAGCGACTTCAGGCCGTCGGGGTGCACGCCCGCCGCGTCGAACGATTTTTTGTAGTGCGGAACGTTCTCGTAAGCGTGCTTGAGCGACCACTTCATGCGGCGGAGCTGCAACGCCGCGATCTCGTCGCGCGATGCAATTTCGATCGGGTTGAGATCTTTTTTGGAGGGTGCGAAGTCGGCAGAACGTTTTGACGGCATAGTCTCTCCCGGTCATTCCGGGGCACCGCGAAGCGGTGAGCCCGGAATCCATAACCACGAACGGTGCGATTATGGATAAGCCAGTGGTTATGGATCCGAGTTAAATCTTCCTCTGCTGCGCGTTCCAGTGCTTTTCCAGATTGCCGATCAGCGCCGGCGAGAAATGGCAATAGGCCTGCTCGCGCGCATAGACCGCCATGTAGCGGCGGAACGTGTCGAGCGGCTCCTCGGACACGCGGAACGCACGCCGGTTGCTCGCCGCGCTGACCACGCCCGAACTGGTCAGGTCGTGCACGACGCGCTCCAGCGCCGCGTCCATCTCGGCCGGGGCTACGATCTCGTCGCAGATCATGCGGCCCTCCGGCGTGTCGCAATCGAGCCGCCGCCCCGACATGATGGCTTGCCGCGCGATGCGGTCGCCGACGAAGCGCGGCAGCCGCATGTTGGAGGCGCCCGGAATGATGCCTTCCTTGCGCGCCGGCAGCGTCATGTAGGCATCGCTGGCCGCCACCACGTAATCCATCGTGAGCAGGTACTGGCAACCGCCGCCGATTGCGAACGCCTCGACACCGGCGACCCATGGCTTCTCGCGCGTCCCGCCGGCCATCTCGTCGGGGCTGCGGTCGGCGACGGCGAGGCCGCGGAAGAACTTGTTCACGAAGCCCATCTCGCGCGTGACGTACCAGAGGTACGGGATCATGCCGCGATAGAGATGCGTGAGGTTGATGCCGGTGCAGAAGATGCGCTTGCCGGCATATTTCGGATTGTCGACGGTTTCGCCGCGCAGCACCGCGATCTCGGTCGCGGGATCGAGCAGCGCGAGATCGACCGCGGTCTCGACATTGGTGAGGGTTGCGTCGTCCTCGGCATTGAGGAAGCGCGGGTTCTTCAGGAACACATAGGAGGCCTTGCCGCGCCGCGCGATCGCCGCGGTGCCGAAGTCGATCGCACCTTTGGCGGCAAGCTCGGGCAGCCGCGCGCGCGACTCTTCCTTGGGCAGCAGCATCGCGTGGCAGAGGTGCATGCCGGGCTCCGGCCGCGCCAGGATGTTGGCGAAGAAGATTCCCTGATCGACCTCGATGCCGTCCTTGTCGGATTGCAGCTTGCCGGCTTCGGCCGCGACCTGTTGGCGCGCCGGCACGAGGCCGGGAACGGCCTTGGCGGCCTCATAGACAAGCTCTTCGGCGCGCAGAAAGACGCTCAGCTCCTTCGTCAAGACGCGATAGACCGCCTCGGCATGGCGGCCCATGAATGCTTCGCGGCTCTCGCGCCCGGTGCGCAGGATCGTCTCGGCGGCGCGCGCCTGTTCGTGATTGCGCTTGCGCTTCTCGGGCAGCGCGGCGAGCAGGTCGTACCCCCGGCGCCAGAACGTCGAATGCGCGTCGGCATCGCGCTGGAACTCATCCGTGACATCCGGGCGTGTTGCGCCCCATGACGCCACGGCGTCGGTTGCGACCTGCATCGTGTTTTCTCTCCCTGCGGAGTCTTAGCGCGTCAGATGGCGCGGCGCGACTCCGACCTCATCCTGAGGAGGGCGCAAAGCGCCCGTCTCGAAGGATGGCCGCGCGTACCACCCTTCGAGACGCCGCCTTCGGCGGCTCCTCAGGGTGAGGACACGGTTTTCTCCGGCCAGCGGCACAGATCGTTGATGATGCACTGTTCGCACAGCGGCTTGCGCGCAATGCAGGTGTAGCGGCCGTGCAGGATCAGCCAGTGATGCGCGTGCAGCTTGTATTTGTCGGGCACGATCCTGTTGAGTGCAAGCTCGACCTCGAACGGGGTGAGCCCCGGTGCCATGTTGGTGCGGTTGCCGACACGGAAAATGTGCGTATCGACCGCTATTGTTCGCTCGCCGAACGCCACGTTGAGCACGACGTTCGCGGTCTTGCGTCCGACGCCGGGCAGCGCTTCGAGCGCCTCGCGCTCGCGCGGCACCTTGCCGCCATGCTCGGCGACGAGGCGGCGCGAGAGCTCGACCACGTTCTTCGCCTTGTTGCGGTAAAGGCCGATGGTCTTGATGAAATCGCGCACACGGTCCTCGCCGAGCGCAGCCATCTTCTCCGGTGTGTCGGCTAAGGCAAACAGCGCGGGCGTCGCCTTGTTGACGCCGGCATCGGTGGCCTGCGCGGAGAGCACCACGGAAACCAGCAGCGTGAACGGATTGACGTATTGCAGCTCGGTCTGCGGCGCGGGCGCGGCCTTCTTGAACCGGCGGAACGCCTCCTCGACTTCGGCCGGGGTCCAAGGCTTCGGCTTCCTCGCCTTCTTGGCGGGCTCCTTCGATGGCTTTTTCGGGGTCGTCTTGAGAGGCATGAAACCGGTATAATGAAGCCGCATGAGCGAGAGCAACGCCCAAGGCCCCGCGCCGCCCGAGCCCACACTGTTTTCCGCGCTGCTGACCCCGCACCGGTCGCTGAGCAGTGTGGGATTTTTCGTCGTGATGGGGCTGATCGCCGGGATCAGCTTCGTCGGCGGGGTGGTGTTCTTCATCGTCGGCGCCTGGCCGGTGATCGGCTTTCTCGGGCTCGACGTGGCGCTGGTCTACTGGGCGTTCCGGGCGAATTATCTCGCGGCCGCCGCGTATGAGGAGGTCACGGTCACGCCGTCCGAGTTGCGGGTGAAGAAAGTGAGCCACCGCGGCACGGTCCACGAATGGTCGCTCAATCCGGTGTGGACCAGCCTCGATCGCGAAACGCACGAGGAATACGGCCTGTTGCGGCTGTTTCTGGTGTCGCGCGGCAGGAAGCTCACCGTGGGCGGTTTTCTGGGCCCGGACGAACGCGAAAGCTTCGCCAAGGCGCTTTCGGCGGCGATCGGCGAGGCGAAGCGCGGGCCGACCAGGAGTCCCGGATGAGCCCGGAAATCGGGTGGTTCACTGTCCCGTACAGACCTAAGTAGCAGGCAACATGATCACACCGGAGACCGCCATGTTGTCCCCCGACCGCCTGCCCGATCTCAGCATCCTTCAGGCCGCCAACGACGACTACGATGTCGTGCGCCGTGCGATCGCCTACATTTCCGAGCGCTGGCGCGCGCAGCCCGAGATCGAGCAGATCGCGCACGCGGTCGGTGTCACGCCGGACGAGCTGCATCATCTGTTCCGCCGCTGGGCCGGGCTCACTCCCAAAGCTTTCTTGCAGGCGCTGACGCTGGACAGCGCGCGCAAGCTGTTGCGCGATTCCGCAAGCGTGCTGGACGCGACGTATGAGGTCGGCCTGTCCGGTCCCGGCCGGCTGCACGATTTGTTCGTCACCCATGAGGCGATGTCGCCGGGCGAATGGAAATCCGGCGGCGAAGGCCTGACGATCTCCTACGGTTTCCATCCCTCCACGTTCGGCATCGCGCTGGTGATGGCGACGCCGCGCGGGCTTGCGGGCCTCGCGTTCGGCGATCCGGGCGAAGAAAAATCAATGCTCGCCGACATGCGCGGCCGCTGGACCAAGGCGACCTATGTGGAAGACAAATCGATCACCACGCCGCTCGCCGCGCGCATCTTCGACAACCGCCTGTGGCGCCCGGACCGTCCGTTGCGCGTCATCATGATCGGCACGGATTTCGAAGTGCGCGTGTGGGAAACGCTGCTCGGCATTCCGATGGGCAAGTGCTCGACCTATTCGGACATCGCCAGCAAGATCGGCCGGCCGAAGGCCTCGCGCGCCGTCGGCGCCGCGGTCGGCAAGAACCCGATGTCGTTCGTGGTGCCGTGCCATCGCGTGCTCGGCCGCTCGGGCGACATCACGGGCTATCACTGGGGGCTGACGCGCAAGCGCGCGATGCTCGGCTGGGAGGCCGGGCAGGTGGGCGCGGCGGCCTAGATCTTCTTCCAGAAAAACACCGTGTCGCAGAAGCCGCCGCTGGGCCACATCGCGTAGTCCGGCACGACGCCGACGCGTTGCCAGCCGGTGCGGCCGTAAAGCCGCTCGGCCTCGGCGCCGGCCGTATCGAGCACCAGAAGCGTGCGGCCGCGCGCCTTGGCCTCCTGTTCGGCGCGCTCCATCAGCCTTGCGCCGATGCCGTGATTGCGCGCTGCGCGGTGCACCAGCAGTTTCTTGATGTCGGCGCGATGCGGCTGGTTCGGCGGCATGTCGATGCCGAGTTGCACGGTACCGACGATACGGCCGTTGAGTTTCGCCGCCACCAGCACGGTTTCGTCGCGCGCAATCGAGGCGATCACCTTCTCGAAGAACTTCGCCGCGTCGTAGTGGCTGAACGGCAGCATGAAACTGACGCTGGCGCCGCCCTCAACGCAATCGGCCAGCACATCCGCGAGTTCGCCGAGCGCGGCTTTCGCAGCGGCGGCGTCGAGAACGAGGATTTCGGGATCGCTCATCTGGTCATCCCGGCCGAGCGCAGCGAGAGCCGGGATCCATAACCACAGATCTTTCCATGATTGCGATGCTCGTGGTTATGGGTCCCGGATAGCCGCTGCGCGGCTTCCGGGACGACACCAAGTCACGCCGCCAGGTCGAGCTGCGAGGCGACGGTGGAATCGGCGTTGAGCCGATAGACAATTGGCACGCCGGTGCCGAGCTCGCGCTGGAGAATCTGATCCGGCGTCAATCGCTCCAGCACCATGATCAGCGCGCGCAACGAATTGCCGTGCGCCGAGATCAGCACGCGCTCGCCGCGCAGCACGCGCGGCAGAATCTCCTGCACAAAATACGGCAACGCGCGCGCGACCGTGTCCTTCAGGCTCTCGCCGCCGGGCGGCGGCACGTCATAGGAGCGGCGCCAGATGTGCACCTGCTCCTCGCCCCACTTCTTGCGCGCGTCGTCCTTGTTCAGGCCGACCAGATCGCCGTAGTCGCGCTCGTTGAGCGCCTGGTCGCGGATGATCGGAATGCCGCTCTGGCCCATCTCTTCCAGCATCAGGTCGAGCGTGCGCTGCGCGCGCTTGAGCGCCGACGTGTAGGCGACGTCGAAGCTGAGTCCTTGGCCCTTAAGCTTGCGCCCGGCCGTGCGCGCCTCGGCGACGCCGGCTTCCGTCAGATCGACGTCCTTCCAGCCGGTGAACAGGTTCTTCAGGTTCCATTCGCTCTGGCCGTGGCGCACGAGCACGAGAAGACGGTCGCTCATCGTTCAGTCCTTCAGTCCCAGCACATCCAGCATCGAGTAAAGCCCCGGCGGCTTGCCGCGGGCCCAGAGCGCGGCTTTGAGCGCGCCGCGCGCGAAGATCATGCGGTCGGTCGCCTTGTGGGTCAGCTCGATCCGCTCGTCGGCGCCGGCAAAGATCACGCTGTGTTCGCCCGCGACGTTGCCGCCGCGCAGCGACGCAAAGCCGATGCTGCCGACCTTGCGCGCGCCGGTATGGCCGTCGCGCCCGCGTTCCGACTGCGTCTTGAGGTCGATGCCGCGGCCCGCTGCCGCGGCCTCGCCGAACAGCAGCGCGGTGCCGGAGGGTGCATCGATTTTCTTGTTGTGGTGCATCTCGACGATCTCGATGTCGAAATCGTCACCGAGCGCCTGCGCGACGCGCTTCGTCATCACCGCCAGCAAATTGACGCCGAGGCTCATGTTGCCGGACTTCATGATCGCGGTCTTTTTCGCGGCCTCGGCGATTTTTGCGTCGTCCTCGGCCGACGTGCCGGTGGTGCCGATGATGTGCACGAGATGCGTTTCGGCCGCGAGGGCTGCGAGCCGCACGGTCGCGGCCGGAACGGTGAAATCCACGATGCCGTCGGCCGCCAGCGTACCGGGGCGCACTTCACTGATCACATTGACGCGGTTCGGCGGCAGACCGGCGAGCACGCCGGAGTCCTGCCCGAGGAACGGCGAGCCCTCGCCTTCCGTCGCGCCGGCCAGCGTCAGCCCCGGCGTCTCGGCGATCGCCTTGATGAGCGTGCGCCCCATGCGCCCGCCGGCGCCGGCCACGATCAGCCGCATGTCGGACATCGTTGGACTCCTTGAGGCGCGGGTATACCGGGGCGGACCGCGAGAGGAAAGCGCCTCTCATCGCTGCAACCGCTCGAGCAAAAACGGTAGCACCCGCTGGCGGTATTCGACCGGCGCGAAGGCCTCCAGATCGATGTGGCGGGCTCCTTCCACGGCCCAGAACAGCTTCGGCTCCGGGGCACGCTCGAACAACGTCCGTGCTTCGGCGATGGTCGTGCGGTTGTCGAGCGTTCCAGAGGCGACAAAAATCGGCGCCACAACTGCGCCAATACGGTCGATAGGACGAAGTTCGGCGGCCCGCACCCCTGTCAGTGGCGTCAATAAATGTTCGAGCAGGTACGAGATCGGCCGCGCGAGCGGTCCGACGAAGATGCGCACCCGGTTCTCTAGCGCAGCCCCGATGTCCGGATAGACCGCTTCGATCACAAGCGCATCGACCTGCAGCGGACCGGGACCGAGCAGCATCGCGGCGCCACCGAGCGACGCGCCAATCGCGCCGATCCGCTCGGCCGACAGGCGCGCGCGCAGGAACGCCACGGCGGCACGCGCATCCAGCGCCTCCAGGGCACCAAAGCTCATGTGCTGCCCGATACTTTCGCCATGCGCCTGGAAATCAAACAGCAGAGCCGAGAAGCCAGCATCATTCAGGAGCTTCGCGCGACGCACCATGCTGAGCCGATTGGAACGTATGCCGTGCATCAGCACGACAGCACCGCCACCGGCGCGGCCAGTGACGAACCAGCCGCGCAGAAGCGCGCCCGATGGCGAGGGTATCGCCACGGCTTCAGCCCGAAATTCGGGCGGCGGCGGGCCTACGGCAACGTGCGCGGGATGGGTCAGGAACAGCGCCGCTGCGAGCGCGGCGACGGAGGCAATGGTCACGCCAAAAACCGTAAGAGTGGTGAGGAAGCGGAATGGCGTCGCCCAAAGGACGCGCGCTCTCGCCGGCATGGAAGGCGCCCTAGTCTGGCTGCGGGCCGTCATAGCCCTCGATGATCATCACGTCGCCGGCCGAGTGCGGCGTACGCAGGGCGATGGCGCGCTGGTATTCGGGCGAGTTGTAGCAGGCGAGCGCGGTCGCATAGTCCTTGAACTCGAGCACGACATTCCGCGAGCGCGTCTTGCCCTCGGGATTCTCAAATTGCCCGCCGCGCACCAGAAATTTCGCGCCGTATTTGCGTAAGGGCTCGGCATTCGCCGCCACATAGGCCTTGTAGCCCTCGGGGTTGCTGACATCGATGTGGACGATCCAATAGGCCTTCGGCATCACTCGCTCCCTACTTTGCGGCCGCCGCGATTTCGTCGACGATCGCCACCGCCGCGGCCTTCGGATCGCCCGCCGCGGTGATCGGCCGGCCGACCACCAGATAGTCCGCGCCCGCCGCGATCGCCTGACCGGGCGTCGCGACACGCTTCTGGTCGCCACGCGCTGAGCCCTGCGGCCGCACGCCCGGCGTCACGAACACCATGTCGTGTCCGACCGCGAGGCGCAGCGGCGAGGCCTCTTCGGGCGAGCACACGAGGCCATCGACGCCGAGATCGTGCGCCTGTTGCGCGCGGCGTGCGACCAGCGCATCGACGCTTTGCGAGTAGCCGGACTCCGCAAGGTCGATGTCGTCGTAGGAGGTGAGCACCGTAACGGCGAGGATTTTCAGGTTGGAGCCGCGGCGCGCCGCGACGGCCGCCTTCATGGTCTGCGGATAGGCATGCACGGTGAGGAAGGTCACACCGGATTTCGCGACGCTCTCGACGCCCTTCGCCACGGTGTTTTCGATGTCGTGCAGCTTCATGTCGAGAAACACGCGCTTGCCGGCACGCGTCAGCGTGTCGGCAAACGCCAGCCCGCCCGCGAAAGCGAGTTGATAGCCGATCTTGTAGAACGAGCTGCTGTCGCCCAGCCGGTCCACCATCGCGTCGGCGTCGCGCAGGGTCGGCAGATCGAGCGCGACGATCAGGCGGTCGCGAGCGGCAAGTGGCAAGGCGTGCTCCGGTGAGGGTTTGGTCGGGCCGCGATGCCGCAACAGCGGTTCCAAGTCAACCGTGCCGATAGACCCAAACGCGCGCGGGCGGCATGTTGCGCCAGATGCGCTCGGATGCCTCGACCTTGACGCCGGCCAGCTTCGGGATCGGCGGCACCACCGCGTAGGTGAACTGCACGAACGGCGCGTGCGGCGCCAGCAGCGCCAGCGCCTCGCGCAACAGCCGCATGCGCGTGCGCAGCGGCTTGGTCATCAGCGGCAGGCCGGAGACGATCGCCGAGACGCCGTGGCGCGTGTATTCGGCAAGCGACTCGCGCAGCCGGTAGGCGTCGGCCTGCACCACGGTTGCCTCGGGAAAGCGCTGGCGCAAAAGCTGGCAGAATACCGGGTTGAATTCGACGAGCACCAGCCGCGACGGCTTCACGCCGTGCTCGACCAGCGCCTCGGTGATCGGTCCGGTGCCGGGACCAAGCTCGATCACCGGCCCGTCGGAATTGGGGTCGACGTACTGCGCCATCGCGCGCGCGAGCGGCTTGCTCGACGGCGTGACGGCGCCGACCGCGAGCGGCTTCTTGATCCAAGAGCCGATGAAACGGACTTCGTCGTCGAGGCGCACGCCGTTCTTCTGCTCGAAGCGGCGGATCTGCGTCTCGATGTTGCGGCCGATCTTCTGCCCGGTGCGGCGGAACGGCAGCTCCACTTTCTGCTCGAAGTGCTCCTCGAACAGCCGGACGCGCCTCTCGATGTTCTTGCCGATTCTGCGTTCGATGCGGCGGAAGGGTTGCTCGACCTTCTGCTCGAACGTCTGCTCGAAAAGCTTCACGCGCTTTTCGATGTTCTTCCCGATCATCTGCTCGAAGAGCTTGATGCGTCTTTCGAACAGTTCGAGCGCCTGCATGGGCATCGTGAACGCGACCGGATTATTGCAACTGTGTGACAGTAACGAGTAGTCCCCGGCGGCGTGAGGGTCAAGCCGCCCGCGCGCCGGCAAGGTTAAGGACGGCGTTTCAAGCTGAGTCTCGCCGGTTGCCGAGTCCGTCAAGGAAGTCCTTGACCTTGGAGAAGAATCCGGCCGCCTCGGGCTGCGTATCGTCGGACGATTGCTGCTCGAATTCCTGCAGCAGTTCTTTCTGACGTTTTGTGAGCTTTTGCGGGGTCTCGACCAAGACCTGCACATACATGTCGCCGCTTTCGCGCG
>JAXDNY010000013.1:0-31687 GCA_034669145.1 Hyphomicrobiales bacterium | reverse complement strand
TGTAGGGATGTTGCGGCGCGCGGAATAAGTCCGCTGTCGGTGCATGCTCCACCACCTCGCCGGCGTACATCACGGATACCCGATCCGCGACGCGGGCGACGATGCCGAGGTCATGGGTAATCAGGAGGATGGAGAGACCGAACTCCTGCTTCAGCCCGTTCAGCAGCCGCAGGATCTGCGCCTGCACGGTGACGTCGAGCGCGGTGGTCGGCTCGTCGGCGACGAGCAGTTGCGGATCGCACATCAGCGCCATCGCGATCATGACGCGCTGGCGCAATCCGCCCGAGAGCTGGTGCGGAAACTGTCCGAGCCGCATCTCCGGCGCCGTGATGCCGACGCGGCCCATCAGCTCGACCGAGCGCTCGAGCGCCTCGGCGCGCGAAGCGCCCTTGTGACGGGTCAGCACCTCGGCCATCTGCGAGCCGACCGTGAAAGCCGGGTTGAGGCTGGTCATCGGCTCCTGGAAGATCATCGACATGCGGTTGCCGCGGATGCGCGCCATGGCGCGGTCCGGCAGAGACAACAGGTCGGTGCCGGCGAAACTCATGCGCTTGGCCGAGCGATGCCCGCCGCGCGCGAGCAGGTTCATCACAGCGAGCGCCGTCACCGACTTGCCGCAGCCGGATTCGCCGACCAGGCAATGCGTCTCGCCCGTCTCGACGCGCAGCGAAGCGCCGCGCACCGCGGCGGTGCGGCCGAACGTCACCTCCAGATCCTCGATGTCGAGCAGCGCGCTCATCGCAGCCGCTCCGTGCCGAGCAGGTTGCGCAAGCCGTCGCCGACCAGATTGATGCCGAGCACCAGCGTGAACAGCGCGGCGCCCGGGATGAAGATGACCCAGGGCGAGAAGAACATGTAGTCCTTGCCCTCGGCGATCATCAGTCCCCATGAGGGCAGCGGCGGCGGCACGCCGAGGCCGAGGAACGAGAGCGCGGCTTCGAGCAGGACCGCGAGCGCCATTTCGAGCGTCGCCACCACGGCGAGATGGCTCGCGATGTTCGGCAAAATCTCCTTCATCAGGATATGCCGGGTCGAGGCGCCGGCGCACCACGCGGCGCTTACATAGTCGAGCGTGCGCACCTGCATGGTGGTGGCGCGCGCCACCACGGCGAAGCGATCCCACAACAGCAAGCCAAGGGTGGCGACCACCAGCCCGAGCCCCGAGCCCATCAGCCCGACCACCGCGAGCGCGACCAGCACCACCGGGATCGACAGCCGCGTCGTGATGGCGAACAGCACCACGTCGTCGACACGCCCGCCGAAGAATCCGCCGACCACGCCGAGCGTGATGCCGATCACGCCCGAGGTGATCACCGTCATGATGCCGATCAGCAGCGAAATGCGTGCGCCGTAGACGAGCCGCGCGAGATAATCGCGCCCGAGCTGGTCGGTGCCGAGCGGATGTTCCCCCTGCGTGCCCTCCATCCAGAACGGCGGCTTGAGGCGATTACCGAGGTCCTGCACGAACGGGTCGGCCGGCACCAGCGCGTTGCCGATCAGCGCGGCCACGGCGATCACCGAGACGATGACGATGCCGACCGCAAAGCCCGCCTTGCCGACGCGCGTGGTCTGCGCCGCCTGGACGATCAGCGGCGCGCTCATCCGGTCCGCAGCCTCGGGTCGAGGAGCGCGTTGAGGATATCGGCCAGCAGCGTGAGGCCGATATAGATCGTCGCCAGCACCAGCACGACCGCCTGCACCACCGGGAAATCGTTCTTCGCAATGCTCTCCCAGCCGAGATAGCCGACGCCGTGCAGCGCGAACACGGTCTCGATCACGATCGAGCCGCCGAGCATGAAGCCGAGCTGCACCGCCGCGATCGACACTACGGGAATCGCGGCATTGCGCAGCGCGTGCTTGAAGATGATGCGTGCGCGCGACAGGCCCTTCGCGCGCGCGGTGCGGATGTAGTCCGATGCCATCGCCTCGATCATGCCGGAGCGCGTGAGACGCGTCAGCGCCGGGATCGCCGTGAAGGCGAGCACGATGCCGGGCATCACGAAATGCTGCCACGTGCCTGTCCCTGAGATCGGCAGGATGCCGAGATGCAGGCCGAGCACGATCATCAGGATGAGCGCGAGCCAGAAGCTCGGCACCGCCTGCCCGACCATGGTGAACATCGTGACGGCGCGGTCGATCCAGGTGTTCTCGCGCACCGCCGCCAGGATGCCGAGCGGGATCGAGACGATGAGCGCGAGGCTCAGGCCGACGAGCCCGAGCGTGAGCGTGATCGGCAGGCGCCGCGCGATCAGGTTCGCAACGCTGTCCTTGAAGAAATAGCTTTGCCCGAAATCGCCCACCGCGGCGCGCCCGACCCAGGCGAAGAACTGCACGTACAGCGGGCGATCGAGGCCGTAGGCTTTCCGGATGATCTCGATGTCGGCCTGCGTCGCCGATGGGCCCGCGATGGAGGTCGCAAGGTCGCCGGAGAGCCGCGTCAGCATGAACGCAAGCGTCATCACGGTGAGCGCGACCAGAAGTCCGACCGCCAGACGCCGCATGATGAGACGCAGCATGAATGCTCCAGTCCGACGACACGGAAACGGTGTCACCAAACCGCAAGCCAATGCAAGGGGCGGACCATTGTGCCGCGCGCCCGGGTTGTTAATCGGGCCGCAGCCGCTACCATCGGGCCGCACACGAGGCCGGGGACCCCATGACCGACAGCAACGACCGCTATGTGAAGACCGGCGTGTTCCTCGCGCCGTTTCACCCCGTGCACGAGAACCCGCTGCTCGCGCTCGAGCGCGACATGGACCTGCTGGTCCATCTCGACAAGCTCAATTATCACGAGGCCTGGATCGGCGAGCACCATTCGGCCGGTTTCGAGATCATCGCCTGCCCGGAGCTGTTCATCGCGGGAGCGGCCGAACGCACGCGCCACATCCGGCTCGGCACCGGCGTCGTGTCGCTGCCCTATCACAACCCGTTCACGCTCGCGGGCCGCATGACGCAGCTCGACTACCAGACGCGCGGGCGCGCGATGTTCGGCGTCGGTCCCGGCTCGCTGGTCTACGATGCCGACAAGATGGGGCTCGCGGCCGCCGACCAGCGGCGCAAGCTCGACGAGGCGCTCGACGTCATCGTCGAGCTGATGCAGGGCCACACGGTAACCAAGAAGACCGACTGGTTCGACCTGCGCGAGGCGCGCCTTCAACTCCCGAGCTACTCGCAGCCCACGATGGAGATGGCGGTCGCCTCGGCGCGCTCGCCGACCGGCGCGCTGCAGGCCGGCAAGCACGGCATCGGCATGCTCTCGCTCGGCGGCACCTCGGACGACGCTCTGAAGGCGCACGCGGCGAACTGGGGCGTCTACGAGGAGGCGGCGCGCAAGAACGGCAAGACCGCGGACCGGCGCAAGTGGCGCATCGTGACGTTCGCGCATGTGGCCGAGACGCGCGAACAGGCGCGCAAGGATGTCGCGTTCGGGCTCAACGACTTCAACCGCTATTTCAGCGAGGTCGCGACCTTCCCGATCATCCCGCCCGGCATCACCGATGAGCCGGCTGATTATCTCACGTCGTCAGGGCTCGCCTGCATCGGCACGCCCGAGGATTGCGTGCGTCATTTCGAGCGGCTGTGGCAGGGCTCGAACGGCGGCCTCGGCGGCATCCTGCTGCTGGCGCACAACTGGGCCGACTGGGCGGCAACGCAGCGCTCCTACGAACTGATGGCGCGCTATGTGCACCCGCACTTCCAGCGCAACGCCAACGCGCTGCGCGAGGCGAGCTACAACGACGCGGCCGCGAAATACGCCACCGCCGGCGCGCAGATGAAGGCCGCCGTGCAGGCCGCGACCGAAAAGTATCAGGCGGGGAGGGGGTAAGCTTCGTAGCCCGCATGAAGCGAAGCGAAATGCGGGGCAGGTCTACCGATTGCATGTCTGATCCCGGATTGCGCTGCGCTCCATCCGGGTACTCGCTAATAGTAGTCTCCCAAGGCTTTCTTCAGTGACACAAGAGCAGTTTCATGAATTTCGCCAACATCGGGCGATTCTAGCAGCGCTTTCACGTGTCTGATGTACAGATCGTAGTCACACATCTTTTCGATTGTCTCTCTGCTGTTAGTGTATGCCGCCCCGAAAAGCAGGATCGTAAATCCAATCAGCGCACGCCGATCAGCCGTTTCGTTGTCAAGCTGTCGACGACATGCATCGTCCCAAACACCCAGATCGATCATCGTGTAGACTGGCTGCATATCCCAACTGCATTGTAAGAGCTTTCCAGAAAGATGTTGAAGCCGCCAATCGTGCGACATTTCGTGAGCCAGCGCCTTGGTCTGCTCCTCACTCAAGAACCACGCTCTGCCGCTGCCCTTTTCCTGGCCGTAAAGGCCGTAGACAAAAATATGGCTTCTGAGCCAAAAAGCGGTCAGTTCCGAGGCCTTGGTGTTACGCAAATTTGTAAAAATGCGAGCGGCTTCTGGTCGAAACCCTTCCACGCGTCGGACGGAATCAAATAGAATTTCCGCGAAGTTGCGAGTTACGTCCCGCATTGGATCATAGGATGTTAGCCACTTGTCATCGGGCTTTCGGACGAACGAAGCGATCGCCTTCCAAAAGACGACATGATTGGATGGACTCAGTCCAGGGTAGAGTTCATCGAGTCGATCAACAAGTTGTCCGATGTTCCCGTTTTGAAAAGCGGTGCGAAGTTGGTGTTCGACTTCGTCACCGGGACTCTTCAGGATTCGCTGAATGTCGTCGCGAGAGAAGGCGCCCGGAAGCAAACCGAGCCGCAACGTCGTAAGAAATGGGCGACGTTGCTGAAATGCGTCTGAATGCGTAGCGGGCTCCGAGTCATCCTTACTAAGTGATGGAAGGAGGAAACTTACTAGATTCTTAATTCCGAGGCTTTGCTCTGACTGCGGAATCAGTAGGTCCAACTTGTCCTCGGGGGTTTGTTTTTCTCTCGCAAAGTATCTAGCCAAGCCGCGCGCTGACGTCGGGCTGTCGAGAAAATCGTCGGGCTCGTTGCGCATCGCGCGCACAGTTTCAGGCGCTTTCACGAGCAGAGCTGAGTAGCCAAGGAGATCGACCCAATCTATCTCATCTTTCAGCATGCCCCGAAGCACATGATAGTTCCCGACAAGGCGCCGAACGTCGCGTGGCGTCCGTATGACATCTCCGGCCAGATGCTGCATCAGGCGTTGGTAGCGCTCATTTGTATCGAAGAATTCCGGTAGTGATAGAGCGTTCTGCAGTGATTTTAAATCAGCTGAAATTAATTTAGTGATTTCGTCATCGAAAGTTACCGGCAATGGGATCTCTAGCTGAACTATCTTTTCAAGATAACTGCGCCCATGCTCTTTCCGACGTGCAGCGGTAGTGCCTGAGCCCAGCGCCTGCGCAACGCGGTCTGCGTCATAAGCAAGAACATAGGAAATTGCCGGAAAGTCAGCTACCGACCGAACTAGCTGAGCAACTGTTCTAATCTCCTCGTCTTCAACGCGATCAATCTCGTCTATCAACACGATCACGGGAGCTGGCGCTTGGCTCAGTTCATTCATCACCTGCAAGCGCAGATCGATTAGGCTTTCCTTCTTGCCTGAAAGGAATCTGCTGATGGCGCGAAGGATACCGGAAAACACGGCGCCGACACCTGGCATCCAATAATTTGCCGCAGGGGCCAAGTGAGCGCCGTACTCTGCGATCGCTGTTCCAGCTTTTTTGAACTTTTTAAACCGAGTCTGATCTGAACTGATGCTCCCCATCAACTCTTTGAGGAATTCGGCAATCAGGTCATTCCTACCTGCAACCAGCCATGGATCGAATCTTACGATCAGCGTGTCCGGATAGTTGGTTTTGATGGACTCTTTGAGCAGATTCAAAATTGACGACTTGCCACTGCCCCAAGGTCCAGTGATTCCGACCACCACTCCCGTAGCTTTACCAGTATCCTTGTCGATCAGAGAGGAAGCCAAGCGTTCAATGAATGCGGAGCGCTCAAGCTTATCATCCGCGCTGCGTTCGATTGGCCGTTCTGGAGCGGACAAGGTCATAGCTCACCGGGTATCCGACTGCGATATACCAGATTCGATTCCGGCGGCTTCATACCAGTGTATTTCAGCAAGACGGACAGGGCCATCTGGCAGCCGAACGCGAGCAACGCCGCCCGACGGTCCGCGCGGCGCTGCGGCGTAGCAGTCGCGAGAAAAACTTAATTCCTATCTATTGACAAATAGTCCCCAACAAGGATACTTCGCCCACCTCGTCCGTTGAGGGGCGCTTCATGAGGCGTCGTGAGGCGGGACGAATTGAAGGAGGCGCCGGAGAACAGGCGCGTCCTTCGGTGGCGGGCGCCCGGCAATTCCGGGCCTTCGCCGGTGCGGCGCCCGCGGGCGGACCCTCGCACGGTCCGCACTCGGGCGGCGGCGGGGCTCCGCCCGGAGGCACTATGGCCTCCTGCCAGGAGCTGGCTGACGGAGGCCTGTTCGGCTCTGTCAGGTACGGCGGACGCTCTGGCCCCAAAGGCAGAACCGGCGCCGACCTGGAAGGTCAACCGGACCGGCCACGCAAAGCGCGGCCCGCCGCCGTAAGGAGAACGCCGCAGCAGAGCGCCGAAAGGCGCGCCGGCCTCCGTCAATGGCCGGTGATCTCTGAGCGTTCTCGGAGATCGACCCGACCGCGAGGCGGGTCACGGGTGCGGCGTATCCGCACCAGCGCCTGTCGGCGCTCTGCTCCCCCTCAGGGGGAGCGTGGAATACGCAAGACCCCGGGCGCCACGCGCCGCGGGAACGAGAACGCATGACCGCAACTCACCTTGGCGCTTCGCTCCCACTTTGATAACGCGTGCGGTCTGGCTGTACGAAAGGTTATTCGCAATGGCGAACTGGACTGCGCCGGACGATCCGCTGGGAGCGTTCTGCCGCGACAATCACGCAAGCCTGAAAGGCAACGGCGCGGGCGCGCTCGCCGGGCTCACCTTCGCCGTGAAGGACGCCTTCCACATCGCGGGCACACGCACCGGCTTCGGCCAGCCGGATTGGCTCCGCACGCACGATGCGCCGCGCGAGACGGCCGCGGCGGTGACGAAGCTGCTCGCCGCCGGCGCCGACATGGTGGCCAAGACGCATTGCGACGAGCTTTGCTACAGCCTGACCGGCGAGAACGTGCACTTCGGCACACCGGTCAATGTGAACGCACCCGGCCGCGTGCCGGGCGGCTCGTCGAACGGCTCCGCGGCGGCGGTCGCGGGCGGGCTGGTGGATTTCGCGCTCGGCACCGATTGCGGCGGCTCGATCCGCATCCCGGCAAGCTATTGCGGCATCATCGGATTGCGCCCGACGCACGGGCGCGTGTCGGACGACGGCGTGCTGCCGTTCGGGCCGAGCTTCGATGTCGTCGGCTGGTTTTCGCGCGACCCACTCGTGTTCGTAGACGTAGCGAACGTCCTGCTCGACGAGGACCGAGCACCGCCGCCGACGCGGTTGATCGTGGCCGAGGATGCTTGGGCCCTCCTCGAAGCACCGGTCGCCGATGCGCTGCGGCCGGCCGCCGAGAAAGCCAAAGCCGTGCTGGGCACCACCAGCGTGCGCGTCAGCCCGGAGGGCCTCGCCGACTGGTTCGAGGTGTTCCGCACGCTGCAGGCGGCCGAAATCTGGGCGACCTTGGGCGCGTGGGTGACCGAGGCAAAACCGCAGCTCGGTCCCGGCGTGAAGGAGCGCTTCGCATATGCGGCGACGATCACGCGCGATCAGGTCGCAGCCGCGAGTGCGCGCCGCCGCGCCATCACGGCGCATGTCGAGAGCATTCTGGGGGACGACGGGGTGATCTGCCTGCCGACCTCGCCGCGCGTAGCGCCGTTGCGCGGCACGCCGGCCGATCAGGTCGAAGTGGAATACCGCAATCAGGCGATGCGCCTTCTGTGCATCGCGGGGCTTTGCGGCCTGCCGCAGATCAGCCTGCCGATGGCGAAAATAGATGGTCTGCCGCTTGGGCTGTCGCTGATCGGTGCGCGCAATTCGGACCGCGGATTGATTGCGTTGGCGAAGAAGATACTCAATTCGTAGCCTGGGTTGAGCGCAGCGAAACCCGGGACAGACCCCGGATGTCGCTCTGCTCCATCCGGGCTACAAGAAAGCGACCTCAGCAATCCAGCGTGGTCTGTCGTTCCCAATCCGTCAGATGCCGCGAATAGGCGTTCCAGTCATCGTGCTTGAGCTTGAGATACGACTTCGCCAGATCCTCGCCGAGCCCTGCGCGCAGTACGTCGGCCTTCTCGAATGCGCGCAACGCATCGAGCAGATTGAGCGGCAGGCGCTTGGCGCCCTTCGCCAAATGCCCCTGCGTGTACATGTCGATGTCGAGCCGCTTGCCCGGGTCGCGCTTGTTGCGGATGCCGTCGAGCCCCGACACCAGCAGCGCCGCCTGCAACAGATACGGATTGGCCGCGCCGTCGGCGAGGCGCAGCTCGAACCGGCCGGCGTCCGGAATGCGGATCATGTGCGTGCGGTTGTTCCCCGCATAGGTGATCGTGTTCGGCGACCACGTCGCGCCCGAGAGCGTCGGCGGCGCGTTGATGCGCTTGTAGGAGTTCACCGTCGGATTGGTGATCGCGGTCAGGCCCGCGGCCGAATGCATGATGCCGCCGATGAAGTTGTAGCCGAGCGCCGACACGCCGAGCTCGCCTTGTCGGTCGTCGAACACGTTCTTACCCTTCTGCCACAGCGATACATGCGCGTGGCAGCCGTTGCCGGTGAGGTTCGCGAACGGCTTGGGCATGAAGGTCGCGCGCAGGCCGTGCTTCTCGGCGATCGACTTGACCATGAACTTGAAGAAGGCGTGCTTGTCGGCGGTCTTGAGGGCCGAGTCGTACTGCCAGTTCATCTCGAACTGGCCGTTCGCGTCCTCGTGGTCGTTCTGATACGGCTCCCAGCCGAGCGTGATCATGCAATCGCAGATCTCGGTGATGGTCTCGTAGCGGCGCATCAGCGCCTGCTGGTCGTAACAGGGCTTGGCCTGCGTGTCGGCGCCGTCCGAGATCGCGCTGCCGTCGGGCAGGATCATGAAGTACTCGCACTCGACGCCGGTCTTCATGTCGTAGCCGTCGGCGGCCGCGTCTTCGATCACGCGCTTGAGCACCTGGCGCGGGTTCTGCGCCACGGGCTTCCCGTCCATCATCAGGTCGCCGGTCACCCACGCGACCTCCGGCTTCCAGGGAAGCTGGACCGCGGTGGAAAGATCGGCCATCACCAGGATGTCGGCGTGCGCCGGGGTCATGTCGAACCACACCGCAAAGCCCGCGAAGCCGGCGCCGGCCTTGGCCATGGTGTCGATCGCCGTCGCGGGCACGATCTTGGCGCGCATGGTGCCGAACAGGTCGACGAACGAGATCAGGAAATACTTGACGCCATTCTTCTTCGCATAAGCCCCAAACGACGCCATCGTGTTCCCCTCATCATCTCCGCCGTCATCCCGGAAGCCGCGAAGCGGCTATCCGGGATCCATCTCACCACATTCGCAGGTCCGTGGTTATGGATCCCGGCTCTCGCTGCACTCGGCCGGGATGACGGCTCACCCGCTTTTCCCCGGTATCCAGTTCGTGCCCGCGAGCGGCACCTGCGCCATCGCGGCGGACTCCATCGTCAGCGCGACCAGATCCTCGGGCTCCAGATTGTGCAGATGCGACTTGCCGCAGGCGCGCGCGATCGTCTGCGCCTCCAAGGTCAGCACCGAGAGATAATTGGCGAGCCGCCGTCCCGCCGCGACCGGATCGAGCCGTTTTGTGAGCTCGGGGTCCTGCGTGGTGATGCCGGCCGGATCGCGGCCCTCATGCCAGTCGTCGTACGAGCCCGCGGTCGTGCCGAGCTTGCGGTATTCGTCTTCCAGTCCCGGATGATTGTCGCCCAATGCAATGAGTGACGCGGTGCCGATCGACACCGCGTCGGCGCCGAGCGCCAGCGCCTTGGCGACATCGGCGCCGTTGCGGATGCCGCCCGAGACGATGAGCTGCACCTTGCGGTGCATGTCGAGATCGATCAGCGCCTGCACGGCGGGGCGAATGGCCGCGAGCGTCGGAATGCCGACATGCTCGATGAACACGTCCTGCGTCGCCGCGGTGCCGCCCTGCATGCCGTCGAGCACCACGACGTCGGCGCCCGCCTTCACGGCGAGCGCGGTGTCGTAGTACGGCCGCGCCGCGCCGACCTTGACGTAGATCGGCTTCTCCCAGTCGGTGATCTCGCGCAGCTCGTTGATCTTGATTTCCAGATCGTCCGGGCCGGTCCAGTCCGGATGGCGGCAGGGCGAACGCTGGTCGATGCCTTCCGGCAGTGTGCGCATGTCGGCGACGCGCTTGGAGATCTTCTGGCCGAGCAGCATGCCGCCGCCGCCGGGCTTTGCCCCCTGGCCGACCACGATCTCGATCGCATCAGCCTTGCGCAACTGGTCGGGCTCCATGCCGTAGCGCGACGGGAGCACCTGATAGACCAGCGTTTTGGAATGTTCGCGCTCCTCCTCGGTCATGCCGCCGTCGCCGGTCGTGGTCGAGGTGCCGGCAATCGATGCGCCACGCCCGAGCGCCTCCTTGGCGTTGGCCGAGAGCGAGCCGAAGCTCATGCCCGCAATGGTGATCGGGATTTGCAGCGTGATCGGTTTCTTGGCGTGGCGCGCGCCGAGCGTCACGTCGGTGCCGCAACGCTCGCGGTACCCTTCGAGCGGATAGCGGCTGATCGAAGCGCCGAGGAACAACAGATCGTCGAAGTGCGGCAGCTTGCGCTTCGCGCCGAAGCCGCGGATGTCGTAGATGCCGGTCGCGGCGGCACGATGGATTTCGGCGATGGCGTATGCGTCGAACGTCGCCGACGGGCGCGGCGGGGTCGCGGCGCGTTTCTCGTCCGCGCTCATTCAGTACTGCCCCGCATTGTCGACATGGAAATGATAGAGGTTGCGCGCGGAGCCGTAGCGCTTGAACTCCGCAACGTCGGCGCCGGTGACGCCGGCGTCATCGAGCAGCTTGCGCAAGGCAGCCTTGTGCTCGTCGCGCATCTCCTTCGCGACGCAATCGGAGCCGAGGCTCTTCACGGCGCCGCGCACGAACAGCCGCGCTTCGTAAAGCGAGTCTCCGAGCGCGTCGCCGGTATCTCCGAGCACGACGAGGCTGCCCGCCTGCGCCATGAACGCCGACATGTGGCCGACCGAGCCCTTCACCACGATATCGAGCCCGCGCAACGCAATGCCGCAGCGCGCCGACGCATTGCCGTCGATCACCAGCAGGCCGCCGCAGCCGGTCGCACCTGCGGATTGCGAGGCGTCGCCCTTCACGTGCACGCGGCCGGACATCATGTTCTCGGCAAGGCCCGTCCCGGCATTGCCGTTCACCGTGACATGCGCGCGCTTGTTCATGCCGGCACAGTAATAGCCGACATGGCCGTCGATGGTGACGCTCATCTCGCCGTCGAGACCGCAGGCCAGCGAGTGCGCGCCGCGCGAATTGTGGATCAGGAAATCGCCCTTGTCGGTGTCGTGCAGGAACTGGTTCACCTCGCGCAGCGACATCTGTGCAAGGTCGAGCACGGCATTGCCGGATGCGCGCGCGCTTCGTGAAGCTGTCACCATTACGCGGCGCGGCTCCACGCGTAGACAGTCGCGGGTTCCGGCTCCCAGATCTTGGCGTTATCGGCGCCGGGCAGGGGAGCGATGGCGCGATACTCCGACGCCATGGCGACCCAGTCGTCCGTCTCGGCGATCACCGCCGGCTTGCAGGCGATCGGATCGCGGATCACCGCGAAGCCGTCGCGCGTGCCGACCACGAACGTGTAGAAGCCGTCGAGATCCTTCAGGCCGTTTTCCAGCGCACCTTTGAGCGTGTCGCCTGCGCGCATGCGCGAGGCGAGATAGGCGGCTGCGACTTCGCTGTCATTGTCGGTCTGGAAGCGCTCGCCCTGCCGCACGAGCTGCTCGCGCAGGCGGTTGTGATTGGAGAGCGAGCCGTTATGCACAAGGCAGGTGTCGTCGCCGGTGGAGAACGGGTGCGAGCCTGCGACCGTCACGGCCGACTCGGTCGCCATGCGGGTGTGACCGATCGCGTGCGTGCCGGTGCGCGCCTCGAAATCGAGGCGGTTCATGATCGCGGCCGGATTGCCGACGCCCTTGAAGATCTCGATTCGCTGGCCTTGGCTCAGCACATAGGCCGGCGGCACATTGTCGATCAGCCATTTGCGCGCGATGTCGCCCGCGCCCGTGGTCTTGAAGATGGCATGGTCCTCGACCTCTTCGACCGCCACATCGGCGCCGATCGCGTCGCCGAGCCGGCGCGCGATGGCGCCCCAGTCGATCGCACCGTTGCGACTGACCATGCAGAGCTTGGTGCCCTGCGCCTGCCCCCCGTAGACCGCGAAGCCCGCGCTGTCCGGCCCGCGGTCGCACAGCTCACGCAGCATCGCGCCGGTCATGCGGCCGAGATCGCCCTGCAGCGCGTCATTTTTCAGAAAAAGCCCGGCAATTCCGCACATTTCGTTCTCTCGTGGGTCAGAGCCAATGTGGTCGACGGGTGGAAGCATGTCAACCAACAGTGAATATTATTTCCCCACAGGAAAGCGCACATCTCTACTGCATCGACACGATCAGCGACAAATAGCGCGCCGGGAGCCGGCGCAATTCTTCCGGTCCGTGCGGCGCCTCGGCATCGAAGAACAGCGAGTCGCCCGGCTGCAGCAGGTAGCTGCGGTCGGCGTGGCGATAGGTGACTATACCCGAAAGCATGTAGATGAACTCGTAGCCGGCGTGCTGGAACACCGGATAGGCATCCGAGGTGTCGTCGAGCGTGATCAGGAACGGCTCGATCTTGACCGGCGCATGCACCGAGTGGCCGAGCAGTTCGTACCGATGGCCGGCGCGGGTGCCGCGCCGGTCGATCACCAGTCCCTGGCCCGCCTTGACGAAGGTCGCATCGCGCTTCTGGTCGAACTTGGTGAACAGCGCGGTGATCGGCACGTTCAGCGCCGCCGCGAGCGATTGCAGCGTCGCAAGCGAGGGCGCGGTTTGGCCATTCTCGATCTTCGACAGCATCGCGATCGACAGCCCCGCCGCCTGCGCCACCTCGGACGCCGTGATGCTCAGCGAATGGCGCAGCGCCTTCACCTGCGCGCCAAGCGCTTCCATCAGGTGCTTGTCGATGCGCTCGGCACGCGCCGGGGCGGGCGCCTTGGGCTTGGATTTCGCTTTCAGTTTGCTCGGCACGATATCTGCTCAATGCGGCCGGTGCAGTTGCGGACGCGCACGCGACACGGTCCTGCGCCCGCGCTTGAACGCATACAGCACCGGCGCGAGTTCGGCGACCGCTTCCTCAGGCGTAGCCGCATCGAGCACCACAAGGTCGGCGAAGCAGCCGGGGGTGAGGCCATAATCCTTCAGGTTCATCAGCTTCGCCGAGCGCGACGAGATCATGTTGAAGCATTCGCGGATGTCGCCCTTCGCGCCGACCTGGCAGATGTTGGCGTAGAGGTTTGCCATGCGCACCAGCGAGCAGTCGCCGAACGGCGTGAACGGGTTGAGCACGTTGTTGGTCGAGAGCGAGCAGTTGACGCCGTGGTGCAGCGCCTTGTGCGAGGGGGCGACGCCGCGCATCACGGAGTGATCCATGTGGCGGCCCATCAGATAGAGGTCGGTCGAGGGCAGCACCGTGAGCGCGACACCGGCGTCCGCCATGCGCCGCGCACACTTGTCAAACAGCGCGGGCGGTGCGGCGGAAAGCTTGGTGACGTGGCCGATCGCGACGCGCCCGCCGTAGCGGTATTTCTCGGTCTGCTCGCAGACATAAAGCAGGTCGAGATCGTCCGGGTTCGGGCCAAAGTCCAGATGCATGTCGATATCGATGTCGAAGTCGCGCGCGATCTCGAAGATCCGATCGATCTGTCCGTGCGGGCTGGAGTCCGTGTAGGGCGCGGCGCCGACCACGCTGCCGCCGCTCTTCAGCGCCTCGATCATCAGCGCGTCAGTGCCCGGATTGTTGAGCAGGCCCTCCTGCGGAAAGATGCAGATCTCGATGTCGATCGCCCATTTGTACTCATCGACGAGCCTGCGCACGCCTTCGAGCCCGCGCAGCCCGATGCCGGGATCGACTTCGAGCTGCGTGCGCATATGCGTTGTGCCGTTGAGGATGCTTTTTTCCAGCGTCTTCTTGCCCCGGATGTAGACGTCCTCCGCCGTGAAGTCCTTCTTGACCCGGGCGACTTCGCCGATGGCTTCTTCGAGATCGCCTTTCTCGGCCTTGACGCGGTCGAGGATGCACGACTTGTCGAGATGGATGTGCGTCTCGATCAGGCCCGAACTCACAAGGCGGCCCGCAAGATCGATCGTCTCGCCTTCAGCGGCGAGGTTCGGCCGGATGTCGGCAATTTTGCCGCCCATGATGCCGATATCGGTCGTCTGTTCCTCGGCGCCGATCAGCCGTGCGTTGCGCAGGATCAAATCCATGGTCGTCCTCATTCTCGCTTACTGGCTCGCGCCCAGATAGGCCTGCGTTAAGGCGGGATCGGTACGCATCTCCTGTGCTGGGCCCGAATGCACGATCGCGCCGGATTGCAGCACATAGGCGCGATCCGCGACGGAGAGTGCCATCGCGGCAGTCTGATCGACCAGTAGGATGGTGACGCCCTCGTCACGCAGTTGCGCGAGCAGATCGTACAGGCCCTCGACCAGCTTCGGCGCAAGGCCGAGCGAAGGCTCGTCGAGCATCAGCACGCGCGGGCGCGCCATCAGGCCGCGCGCGATCGCGAGCATCTGCTGTTCGCCGCCGGACAGGAGCCCCGCGCGCTGATTGCGGCGCGCGGCAAGCTGGGGGAAGCGGTCGAGAAAGCCCTGAACCTTCTGGTCCGCATCCGCGGCGTCGCGCGCATAGGCACCGAGCAAAAGGTTGTCGACAACGCTCAACTCGGGAAACACCTGGCGGCCTTCCGGCACCAGCACGAGCCCGCGCGCCGCGATCGTGTGGGCGGGGAGCGATTCGATGCGCTCGCCTGCCAGGCGGATTTCGCCGCTTACCGGACGGCTGAGCCCGCTCAGCGCGCGCATCAAGGTGGATTTGCCGGCGCCGTTCGCGCCCAGCACCGCGACAAAGCCGCCGTCCTCGAGCGACAGGTCCACGTCGCGCAATGCCGTCACGGCACCGTAGCCGGCACCGAGCTTCGTCACCGACAACACCGTCTCGCCCGGCGCCCGCCCGGTCTTGCGCGCACGGTCGATGGATTTCTCCGCGCCGAGATAGGCCTTGAGCACCGCCGGATCGGCCGCAACCGCTTTCGGGGCACCGTCCGCGATCTTGGCGCCGGCATCGAGCACCACGACCCGGTCCGACACGCCCATGACCAGCTTCATGTCGTGCTCGACCAGCACCACGACGATGCCGATGCGGGCGACTTGCGTCAGCAGCTTGCCGACGCGCTCGGTGTCCGCGTCGTCCAGTCCGGCCGCCGGCTCGTCGAGTAGCAGCACACCGGGCCGGATCGCCAGCGCGCGCGCAATCTCGACGAGGCGCTTGTCGACATGCGGTAGCGCGCTCGCGAGGCTTTCCAGCGGGCTGCGATAGCCGACGAAGGCGAGCAGGCTTTCGGCGATCGCCTGGTTCTCGGGATTGCGCTCCGGCGAGAACAGCGTGGTCGAGCCGAGATGGCCGCGGCGCAACGCAACGATGATGTTGTCGATCACCGACATCTCGCCGAACAGCTGCGTGGTCTGATAGGTACGGGCAAGCCCGGCCTGTGCGATTGCGCTCGACGAGTGGCCGAGGAGATCCCGGGTGCCGAGGCGCACCACGCCGGAGTTGGCGCGATAGAATCCGCAGATCAGATTGAGCACGGTGCTCTTGCCGGCGCCGTTCGGACCGATGACGCTGGTGATCTCACCCGGCCGCGCCTCGAAACCGACGCTCCGCACCGCATGCACGCCGCCGAAGCTCACCGAGAGATCGCTCACCATGAGGCCGGCGCGCTGGACGCCCTGCGAGAGGTAGGCCGCGACGTCGCGCTGGCTTTCGGCGATCCGTCCGCTCGGCGGCTTCTCGAAGAATCGCGCCGCCAATCCAACAAAACCACCGGGGGCGGCGCGAAGCACGATCAGCAAGAGAAGTCCGACGAACAGCAGCCGATACTGCGCCAGCGATGCCAGCAGTTCCGGCACCAGCACCACGATGATCGCGCCGACCACCGGTCCGAGCACGCGCTCGGCCCCGCCCGCCATCACGACGAGCACGAACAGGATCGACTGGAAGAACGGAAACGACTCCGGGCTGATGAAGCTCGAGATCGACGCGAACACGCCGCCGGCGAGCCCCGCCGCCACCGCCGAGATGACGAAGGCGGCGGAGCGGATCAGCACCGGATCGAGGCCGATCGATTGGCTGGCGACTTCGGAGTCACGCAAGGCGCGCATGCCGAGCCCCCAGGGGCTGGCGGCGAGCCGCGCATAGAGCCAGAGCGAGGCGAGGGTGAGTGCGACGATGAGCAATGTGGTGTCGCGCTCGCTGAATTCGTAGCCGAACACGCGCGGCGCCGGGATGCCCAGCAGCCCGTTCCAGCCGCCGGTCAGCCCGCTCCACTCCACCGCGCCCTGCTCGACCACGAATCCGAATGCGATCGTCACCATCGCCAGATACGGCCCGCGAATGCGCAGCGCCGGAACCGCGAGCGCGAGGCCCGCGATGCCGGAAATCACCATCGCGACGGGGAGCGCCGCCCAAAAGTTCACGCCGGCCTTGGTGGTCAGGATGCCGACCGTGTAGGCGCCGATGGCGTAGAACGCCACGTGACCGAACGAAATCTGGCCGGTGAGCCCAAGCAGCACATTGAGCCCGATACCCACAATCGCCGTGAGCCCGACCAGCGCGATGATGAAGATCTGGTAGCCGTCCGCGCGAGCGATCGCGAAGCCGAGCACGGCGAGCGCCACCACCGCCGCGATGATGGTGCGTGCCGTCATACCTTCTTCACCTCGGCGCGGCCGAACAGTCCGCTCGGCCGCAGCACCAGCGCGACGATGACGAGTGCGAACGTGACGATCTGGGTGTAGGTCGAGCCGAGCATCGCGGTGATCAGCGCCTCGACGATGCCGTAGATCAGCCCGGCCGCCACCACGCCCCAGGCGCTGCCGATGCCGCCAAGGATCGCGACCGCGAACGCCTTGATGCCGAACAGCGTCCCCATCGTGGAGGAGATCGTGAACAGCGGCGCGACCAGAATGCCGGCGACGCCCGCGAGAAGACCCGAGAGCGCGAACGCCGCCATCACGACGCGCTCGATGTCGATGCCCATCAGGCGCGCGGCGTCGCGGTTCTGCACCACGGCGAGCAGCGCCTTGCCGTAGCGTGTGCGCTGGAAGAACTGGTGGATGCCGGCCGCCAGCAGGAGGCCGATCACCGGAATGATCAGTTGCAGCGCCTGCACCTTGATGCCGCCGACCGGCACGTAGGTGGTGGTGAGATAGCCCGCCGGCATGCCGCGCGGGTCCTTGCCGAAGGTGAACAGGACGACGTTCTCGATCACGATGCCGAGTGCGACGGTCGCCATCAGCCAGGAGTTCGAGCCGCTGCGCACGAACGGCCGCACCGCGACGCGCTCGACGACAACGCTCCAGACAGCGCAAAGGAGCAAGGCGGCCGGAATGGCGAGCGCGAGCGGCCAGCCGAACGTGACCCAGAACGTGAAGCACAGGACGGCACCCAGCATCATGGTGCTGCCCTGCGCGAAGTTCACCGTGTTGGAGACCGCATAGGTGACGTGAAAGCCGAGCGCGAGAAGCCCGTACATGCTGCCGAGCCCGACGCCGGTGATGAGAGCCGCATAGGCAAGCATGCAGGTGGTGTCGCCGGAACAAAACGAAGGCGGTGGCCCGCGCGAGCCGCCGCCCGATGCCTTAGTAGACCGGCACGACGTTATCGCCGTCGTAGTGCACCATGATGTAGTCGGCGGCGCCGAGCGCATCGTGATTGTCCGGCGCGAACGGCTTGTTGTAAGTCTTGATCAGACCTTGATGGCTCGCCTTCAGGTCTTCGAGCGCGGTGCGGATCGCATCGCCGTCCGTCGACTTCGCCTGCTCGATGGCGAGCGCCACCAGATGCATCGCGTCATAGGCGTTCGCGGTTCCGATCGGCGCGAAGATGTCGCCCGGTCCCTTGATCGCCGGATACTTTGCCTTCAGCGCGGCGAGCACGCGCTCGCCCACCGGGCTTTGCTTGCCGAAGAAGCTGTAGGTCTGCACGAAGTGCGCCTCGCCGGCGGTCGGCCCGGTCAACTCGGGGAAACGCCCGCCCGAGATGCCCCAGTGCGACACCACCGGGACCTTCCAGCTTAGCCGCTCGCGCGCCTTCATGACTTGCGCGCCGGGCGCTGCGTTGCCGACGAGGATGAGGACGTCGGCGCCTTTGTCCTTCAGCCGGGTGAGCTGCGGCACCATATCGACATCGTTGGTCTCGAATTTCTCGACACCCGCGATCTCCATGCCCTGCATGGATTTCACTGCTTCGATCAGGCCCTTCTCGTTCGACTCGCCCCAGGGATTGTTGACCAAGATCAGGCCGGCCTTCTTGGCGCCGTACTTGGTCTTGGCGTAGTCGAGCAGCTTCACATCGACCAGCACGTCGACCGCGGAGACGCGGAAGATGTAGTTCGGGTTGGCGCCATTGCGCGTGATGCCGGTGCCGGCAGCCCAGACCGCCACGTGCGGCACCTTCTCCTTGTTGAGGAGCGGCACCATTGCGAGCGCGACAGGGCTGTCGATCCCGCCGAAAATGACCGCGGCCTTTTCCTTGAAGACCAACTCGCGCGCCGCGGTCAGGCCTTTGGGCGGCGTCGATTCATCGTCGCGCTGCACAAGTTCGAGCTTGCGGCCGCCGAGCAGGCCGCCCTTCGCGTTGATCTCGTCGATCGCAATGGTGAGGCCGCGGGTGATCGCTTCGCCGGATTGAGCGGAGCCGCCCGACAGGGCCGCCACATGGCCGATCTTGATCGGATCGGCCGCCATTGCGGGTCCGGCCGCAAGGCCTCCCACGATTGCGATTGCGGTCAACAAGGATCGTACCGGCCGGCATATTTCAGCTAACCACGCGTGATGCATGGATCACTCCTGTAAGAGATTTGACTGTGAGGGGCGGGGCCTGACCGGCGGAGTGGCCCTCTTTTCCTGTCGTTCAAATAGTTTTACCGACGCGCGCCAGCGGGTTCAAGACGGGAAGTGGCGCGGCCTTTTCGCCCGCTTCACCCACTCCGACCCAGCACATCACACACCCAGATGTTGTTCCATGATCTCCTGGTTGAACTTCAGGTCCTGCGCGCTTCCCTCGAACACAGTCTGCCCCTTCACCAGAATGATCACCCGGTTCGCCAGCGCGGTGACTTCGGACACGCTCTTGTCGACCAGCAGCGTGGCGATACCGCTCTCCCGCACGAGGCGGACCGTTTTCCAGATCTCCTCGCGAATGAGCGGCGCAAGGCCTTCGGTGGCCTCGTCAAGGATCAGAACACGCGGATTGGTCAGCAGCGCACGCGCGATTGCGAGCATCTGCTGCTCGCCGCCGGACAGCTGGTCGCCGCCGTTGTGGAGACGCTCGCCGAGCCGCGGAAACAGATCGAGGATTCGCGCCATCGTCCATCCGTGCGCCCCGTCCACGCCCGGTCGCTCGGCGATCTGTAAATTCTCGCGCACCGAAAGCGACGCGAAAATGCCGCGGCCTTCCGGCACATAAGCAATGCCGCGCTGCGCGATGCGAAAGGGGGGTGCATGTGTCATGTCCTCGCCGGCGATGAGGACGCGGCCCGCGCGCGGGCGTACCAGTCCCATGATCGTGCGGATAAGCGTCGTCTTGCCCATCCCGTTGCGCCCCATCAGGCCGAGCGCCTCGCCGCGTGCGAGTGTGAGCGAAACGCCGCGCAGGATATGACTCTCGTCGTAGAAGGTGTGCAGGTCCGTCGCTTCGATCAGCGGCGTCTCGATCGCGGCGTTCATGCAGGGGTTCCGAGGTACGCCGTCTGCACGGCGCGGTTCGCGCGCACCTCCGACGGCTTGCCCGTGGTCAGGACCGCCCCTTCGACCAGCACCGTCATGCGATCCGCGACCTTGAAGACGAAGTCCATGTCGTGCTCGATCAACAGCACCGCATGCTCGCGGGCGAGCGACTGCAAGAGAACGACCATGCGCTCCCCTTCCTCGGGGCCCATGCCGGCGAGCGGCTCGTCGAGCAGCAGGGCCTTCGGCTCGCTCGCGAGCGCCATCGCGATCTCGAGCTGGCGCTGGGCGCCGTGACTGAGCACGCCGGAAACTGTCTTCTCGTGCGCCGCAAGGCCGACCCGGTCGAGCGCACGGCGTGCCGCCTCGGCTAGGGAAGCCTTGGTGTGCGGCGCGGACAGGATGTCCCGCACCGGCAGCTTCACGGCCTGGACGGCGAGACGCACGTTCTCGAGCACGGACAGCGTCTTGAGAATGTTGGTGCGCTGGAACGAGCGGGAGACGCCAAGGCGCGGCATCTCCCAGGGGCGCGTGCCGGTGATGTCACGGCCTTCGAGGTAAAGCCTGCCGCTCGTCGGTGCCAGTTCGCCGGTCAGAAGATTGACGAACGTCGTCTTTCCGGCACCGTTCGGCCCAATGACGGCATGCAGTTCCCGCGCGTTCAGGGTGAGGCTCACGTCGCGCACGGCGCGTAGGCCACCGAACGACTTGGACAGGCCTTGGGTCGAGAGAATGCCGGGCGGCACGTCAGCCATGGACCCGCGCCTCCGGCGCTGCCGCGCGGCGCCGCCATCGCGGGAGGCGGATGCCCGTGAGCCCGTCGCGCAGCAGGATCACCACCACGAGGATGGCAAACCCTTCGACCAGCAGCTTGCGTTCCGTGATCAGTTGCGCAACTTCACTGAGCCCGTAGAACGCGAACGCGCCGACGATTGCGCCGGCGAGCGAGCCGATGCCGCCGAGCAGGATGATCAGCAAAGCCTCCGCCGATTTCTGCCATCCGATCAGTTCGGGATTCACGAACCCCGTGTGCAGACTCCACATGTGCCCTGCGGCGCCCGCGATCATGCCGGCGATCGCAAATGCCGCGAGCTTGTAGCGATACGTGTTGAAGCCCATCGCCTGCATGCGCGGCTCGTTCACCTTGATGCCTTCGAGGACGCGGCCAAGCATCGAGCGCAGCAGAAACGCCAGAACCAGGTAGATTGCGACCAGCTGCACGAGGGCGACGTAATAGACCGGCCATGCGCGCCTTGCCCGCGGCAAGCTCGCCGGACTGAGCTCAAGCCCGAAAGCGGCGATCAGCGGTTTCGCAAGGTAGGCCCCATCGGTCCCGCCGCCGAGCTTGGTGTCGTGAAAGACGAAAAAGATCATCTGGCCGAAGGCGAGAGTCACCATCAGGAAGAAGAAGCCGCGCGTGCGCAGCGCGAGCGAACCGATGAGCAGCGCGGCAAGTCCCGCAATCGCCATCGCGGCGGGCAGCGTCTGCCAGATCGGCAGGGCCGTACCCTCCGGCGACATGAGATACACGACGTAAGCCGCGAGACCGTAGAACGCGCCATGGCCGAGGCTGACGAGACCTGTCGCGCCGACCAGAAGATGGACGCCCAGCGCGAGCATCGCGCCGATCATCGCGGTGGTGAGCAGGCCGACATAGTACGGCGTCGCGACGAAGGGCAGTGCCGCGAGCATCGCGGTCCCGGCAGCCAGCGCCGCCCAGCCGCGCCAGGACTGCGGCAGCATGCGATGGCTATCGGTCACGAGCGTCCCCCGAACAGGCCGGTCGGGCGGTAGAGCAGCACGACGACCATCAGGATGTAGACCGACATCGAGGCGGCGGCCGCGATCACGGCGCCTGCGCCGCCGCGCGACGCGAAGGCCGGGCCGTAGGCCTTGCCCAATGTGTCGACGAGACCGATCAGCAGTGCCGACCAGAACGCGCCCGAAATCGAACCGAGGCCGCCGATGACGACCACGACGAATGAGATGATCAGCAGGCTGTCGCCCATGTTCGGATAAACCGAGGTGAGGGGCGCTGCGAGCGCTCCGGCCGCCATGGCGAGTGCGGTCCCGACCGCAAACACCGTCAGATGCACGCGGCCCGCATCGATGCCGAGCACGTCGACCATCTCGGGCTTCTCGGCGGCGGCACGAATGATCGCGCCCATTCGGGTCCGCTCGACCCAGAAGAACAGGGCGGCGGCAAGACAGAGGCACACGCCGATGACGACGAAGCGGTACGCCGCGTAGCTGAAGGCGTCGGTGACGGGAACGGAGAAGTTCAGCGCGGCCGGCACCGGTACGGAGTGAAAATCGTTGCCCACCAGCAGCGACCGGGATTCCTCGAACAGCAGGATCAGCGCGAAGGTCAAGAGGACCTGATCGAGATGCTCGCGCTTATAAAAATAGCGAAAGAGGAAACGCTCGAGCAGGAGGCCCAGCGCAACCCCGGCCGCAATCGCGACCGGCAGCGCCAGCCAGAGCGAGCCGGTGGTCCGAACGACCAGGAACGCCGCATACGCGCCCATCATGAACAGGCTGCCGTGGGCCAGGTTGATGACCCGCAGCACGCCGAAGATCAGCGTGAGGCCGCTCGCGATCAGGAACAGCAGCAGCCCGTATTGCAACCCGTTGAGTAGCTGCGCGACGAAAACAGACACGGCTCCGGCCCCATGGTGTGCAACCCGCTGCCGGGCGGTGTTCGCCGTCCGCCGACCGGTTGCCGGCTCAGAGCTTGCAGCCGGTGCCCGGGTCCGCGAGGTTTTCCACCGCGACGCCGGTCACCTTGTTCAGCCCGCTCGTCGCCTTGCGCACGTAGATGTTGTGCACCACTTCCTGCGACTTGGAGAAGCTGATCGGGCCGCGCGGGCTGTCGATCTTGGCTTCACGCATCGCCTTGTAGAGGTTGGCTTCGTCATCGATCTTGCCCTTGACGGCTTCGAGACCGATCCCGAGCAGTTGCGCCGCGTCATATCCCTGGACCGCGTAAACGTCGGCCTCGCGTCCGGCCTTTGCCTTGAAGGCTGGACGGAACGTGTTGTTCTTTGGATTCTCCAGACCGTCGCCGTAGTGCAGCGCCGTCTCGACGCCCTCCGCGGCGGCACCCTGCGGCCCCAGCACGCCTTCGGTGAGGAAGCCCGAGCCGACCAGCGGCACCTTGAGACCGGCAGCCGCGTAGTCCTTGACGAAGTTGATGGCGCCGCCTCCCGCGAAGAAAGCGCCGACCACATCGACGCCGAGGCCCGGAATTTGCGCCAGCAGCGGCTGGAAGTTGGTCTCCGGGAACTTGAGGGTGAGCGTCTGCACGACCTGTCCGCCGTTGGCTTCGAGGCCTTGCTTGAATCCTTCGCCGGATTCCGCGCCGGCGGCATAATCCCAGGTGACCCAGGCGGCCTTCTTGATGCCGCGCTTGCCGACAACCGCACCCATGCCGTAGGCCGGCTGCCAGTTCGAGAACGATGTGCGGAACACGTTCTTGGCGCAGAGGTTGCGCGTCACCGCGACAGCGCCGGCGTTCGGAACGATGCACAGGGTCCCGGATTCCGTCACGGCCTTGTGGATCGCCATCTGCACGCCGGAGTGGACCGTGCCGATCAGCACGTCGACATTGTCGCGTTTGATGAGACGGTCGGCATTCTGCAGGCCCAATTCGGGCTTCGACTCGTCGTCGAGCTTGACGATCTGGATCTCGCGGCCGCCGAGCTTGCCGCCCTTCTCGGCGAGATACATCTCGATCGCGAAGGTGATGTTCTCGCCGAGCTGCGCGAACGTCCCCGAATAGGGCAGCATCAGCCCGACCTTGACGGGCTTCGCCTGGGCAATCGCCGGCATCGGGAAGGCGCCGGCGAGGCTTGCGGCAGCGGCTCCCTTGAGAAGGTCGCGCCGCGTCGCGGCGCCAAAGCGGATCTTCGCGCGTTCCATGGTGTCCTCCGGACGATGAGCCGCGTCGGGCGCGGGTTTCTTGTGGCTCTTTTAGCGTATCGACGGCTTGGCGACAGCCGAAATGATAGCGCGCGGCTGCAAAACTGTCGCACCCCGCGGCTACCGAGCTGGCGCGGCTTAAGCGGCCTTCCTGTGCTTGCCCTCGAACTGGGGGGCGACCTGCTCCATGAAGCGGGCCATCTCATCCCTGACCTGGCCGTGAGGTTTGAGCCCCACGTTGAAATAGAGGATCACCTCCTCGAAGCCCGCCGCTTCCACCTTCTTGAGCGTTTCGGCAATGCGCCCCGCCGACCCGATCAGCACCGAGTTCTCGGTCAGATCCTCCGGCTTCACCTTGTGCAGCCGCTCGACCATGTCGATGAAGTAGCGGTAGCTCGGCGGCGCGGTCTTCGGGTCGCCCGGGAAGGCCGGTATCACGCATTCCTTGTAGTAGCGGATTTGCCGCGCGCGTTGCGCGTCCTCTTGCGGCTTGTTGTCGGCGAAATGCGTGAAGTAGCTGCACATCAACCGGCCCGGTCTGGTGCCGAACCTGGCGCAGCTCTCATGATAGAGGTCGGCGACCTCCTTCAGGCCGCCGAAGCTCATCGCGGCGGCAAACGGCGCCACGATCAGCCCGCAGCCGAGGCGCGCGGCGAGCTCGATCGAGGGCTTGGAAAACGACGCCACGTAAGTCGGGATCGGCTTTTGCACCGGCTTCGGGGTGATGCGCACGTCCTCGAAGGAATAATGCTTCCCCTTGTAGGTCATGCGATCGTCTGCCGACCAGAGCGCGCGGACGAGCTCGAGGCCCTCGTCGAAGATCGACTGGTTATCCTCGAATGAGACGTGGAACGGCAGGTACTCGCGGCGGTCGTAGCCGCGCCCGGCGGCGAAATCCACGCGGCCGTTGCTCAACAGATCGAGCGTCGCCCACTGCTCCGCGACTCGGATCGGATGGTGCAGCGGAAGGACGGTGACGGCGGGCGCGAGCCGGATGTGCTCGGTGCGCGCCGCGATGTAGGCGAGGACAAGGTCGGGGCAAGACAGCACGCCGAGCGAATTGAAATGGTGCTCGCCGATCCAGGCCGAGTGCATCCTCAGCTTATCGGCATAAAGAGCCTCGGCCGTGATGTCGGCGACGAACTGGTTGGCCGATCGCGTGTTGTTGTCATAATGATTGTCGCTGAGCGTGAAGTACCCGAATTCCATCGCGTGTCCTTCCCGAGGCTGGACGCCTTGTACGGCTGTCTTCGCACTTCCCAGTATGATTGAGCTTGCAATTGTTGTAAATGCATCAATCGGTCACAAAGGGCTGACACTCTTGCCGCGTCGCAAAACACTCGAGCTATCCGAATACCTGCCCTATCTGGTCAATCGCCTCGGCTCCGCGCTGGTGATGCGGTTTTCCGAGGACGCGCTGGCGCGGCACGGCCTGAGCATCGCCATGTGGCGCGTCCTCGTTGCGCTCTCGGACAACGGACCGCGCCGGCAGATCGATCTTTCCGAAATCACCAGCGTCGACGTATCGACGCTGTCGCGGCTGATCACGCGGCTCGTGCAGACGGGCCTCGTGACGCGAAAGCGGTCGAGCCGCAACAATCGCGAGGTGATCGTCGCGCTGACGCCGCGGGCCGAGCGGCTGATCGGCGAATTGGTCCCGATTGCACTGCGGTTGGAACGCACCGCAATCTCGGGGCTACCGGCGGCTGAGTTGCAGGCGACCAAAGCGGCGCTTCGAGCCATGTACCGCAATCTGATGCAACCGAAAGGCCCGATACTTGCGGCCGCCAGGATCAGCGGCGCAGTCATGCGCCAACGCCGCCGGCCGAGGTCATAGAACGACGGCTACGCCGTCCGCGCTACCGGATGCCGGAGCGCGTAACTTCCGCCGAACATGTCCTCCAGCAACTCCCGTTCAACCGGTTTTTCGAGGACGGGCGTGCCGGCAAACCTGCGGTCGATGCTCTCGCGCCCGTATCCGGTCACGAACACGAACGGGATCCCGCGCGATGTCAGCAGATCCGCCACCGGATAAACGAGTTCGCCGCCGAGATTGACATCCAGGATCGCTGCTTCGAAGTCGCCTTTGTCGGCAACGGCCTTGGCCTCCGCCACGGTGCTGCAGGGGCCGACGACGGACAATCCCAATTCGGCAAGCTGATCCGCCAGGACCAGTGCCACCAGCGCCTCATCCTCGACAACCATCACCCGGCGGGCGCGCAACGGAGCCGCCCGCACCGCCGCAGACTCCTCCGTCTTCTCAGCGTGGTCCGTGCGCTCGCCGCGCGGTATTGTGAGCGTGCAACGCAGCCCCGCAGGCAGCCACTCGAACCTGGTCTTGCCACCCAACTGCCGCTCGATGCTGCCGGTGATGATTTGCGTACCGAACCCGGTGACCGAAGGTGCGTGCGTTTCCGGACCCGCGCTCTCATGCCAGTGAATGGTCAGCGCATCGGACTGCACCTCCCACCACAGCGCGAGCTTTCCCGACGCGGAGGACAGAGCACCGTATTTTGCTGCGTTGGTGGCAAGCTCATGCAAGGCGAGCGCAAGCGTTTGCGCTTTCGTCGGCTCAAGCGTGACCTTCGGCCCGAAGATGCTGAGCCGATCCAGGTGGCTGGAGCGGTAAGGCGCCAGCTCATCGTCGGCGAGCTTGTCGAGGTCGGCACCCTGCCAACGCGAGCTCGACAAAAGTGCGTGCGCGCGCGACAGCGCCTTGATGCGGCCCTCGATGATCGAAATGTAGCTTGAGATACTTCCGGCCTTGGTGAGGCGAACGATCGACTGAACGATCGCCATCGCGTTCTTGGCGCGATGGTCGACTTCGCGCGCCAGCAGCGCCTGACGCTCTTCGGCCTCACGGCGCTCCGTGATGTCCATGGTGACGCCGCTGATCCGCACGACTTTTCCGTCGCGGTCCTTGGTCGCTGCCGCCGTGCTGGCGCACCAGCGCACCTCGCCGTTCGGACGCCGCACGCGATATTCGGCCTGGTGCGGCTGGCCCTGCTCCAGCAGGCTTTGCATCCCGCGTTGGAGCTGTTCCCAGTCTTCCGGCAAAATGAGAACCTTGAAGTGCTCGGGTGTGACGACGAACTCACCCGGGGTGACGCCATAAATGGCGTGCTGTCCCTCGTCCCATACGACCGTCCCGTTGGGCAGGTCCCAATCCCACGAACCCATGTTGCCGGCCGCCAGCGCAAGGCTGCGGCGCTGCTCGCTTTGCAGCAACTGGATGGTGGAAGCCTCAAGCTCAGCGGTACGTTCGCTGACGCGCCGTTCCAGCTCCGCGTTCAACCGCTCGAGCTGCCGATTCTTCCGATAGAGGTCGGCGAAGACGCGAACCTTGGCGCGCAGCACCTCGGGCACGACGGGGACCGGCACATAATCGACCGCGCCCATCTCGTAGCCGCGCAGATGATCGATCTCGGCCAGATAGATCGCTGATACGAAGATCATCGCAATCTTCTGGAAGCGCGGATGCTCGCGGATCATGGAGGCGAGCTGGAAGCCGTCCAGTTCCGGCATGCTGACATCCATCAGGACGACGGCGATCTCATTCTTAAGCAGTTGCTCCAGCGCTTCCTTGCCGGAGGACGCCGTGATGAGATTGTCGCCCAGCTCCCGCAGGATCACCTCATAGGTGAGCAGCTTCGAGGGCTGGTCGTCGACCAGCAGGATGTTGACCTTTTCGTCCGACTTCATGTCGCCGGCTTTTGTCGTGTCAGCATGATCATTCTCCGAAAAACCGGTTCCCACTTTTCGGGGCCATGCTGCTAGCGATGCAGCCACATCCGCAGCGCGGACAAGAGCTGTTCGGTGTTCACCGGCTTCGCCAGATAGTCGGAGGCGCCGGCTTCGAGGCATTTCTCACGATCGCCCTTCATCGCCTTGGCGGTAAGCGCGATGATCGGCAGGCGGCGATATGCGGGATTTTCCCGGATGACACCCATCGTCTGATAACCATCCATCTCCGGCATCATGATGTCCATCAGCACGATGGCAAGTTCCGGCGTCTTCTCCACCATCTCGATTGCTTCCTTGCCGGTCGTCGCCGTCAGCACGTTCATGCCGCGGCGCTCCAGCACGCTGGAAAGCGCGAAGATGTTGCGCGCGTCGTCGTCGACCAGCAACACGGTGCGCCCGACCAGGTCCTCGTCCGAACTGTTCAGCCGTTCCAGCATGCGCTGCTTCTCGGGCGGCAGGTCGGTGACGACACGGTGCAGGAACAGCGCGGTCTCGTCGAGCAGCCGCTCGGGCGATTCGACGCCCTTCACCACGATGCTGCGCGCCATGGTGTGAAGCTGCGCGTCTTCCTCCGCCGAGAGCTCGCGTCCGGTGAACACGACGACGGGCACGTCAGACAACGAATTGTCGCGCTTGATCTCCTCCAGCACCTCGAAGCCGGTCATATCCGGCAGGCGCAGATCGAGCACCACACAGTCGTATTGCTGTTCGCGCAGGCTGGAGAGCGCTGTGCTGCCCGTGCCGGCGGTATCGATCTCGATATCGTCGTAACTAAGCAGCTCGCGAATGCTCATCTGCTCGGCAGGATTGTCCTCGACCACGAGCAGACGCTTGCGGCGCGGGCGCGCGTATTCCTTGATGCGCGCGATCGCCGCTTCCACGCCCTCGGTGGTCGTCGGCTTGGTGACGAACGAGAACGCGCCGCGCGCAAGCGCGTGCTGGCGGTCCTCGTCGAGCGTGATGATCTGCACCGGGATGTGTCGGGTGAGCGGGTTTTGCTTGAGCTGGCTCAACACCGTCCAGCCCAGCATATCGGGCAGGAACACATCCAGCGAAACGGCGGTCGGCTGGAACTGCTTGGCAAGCTCCAGCGCATCGATCCCGCGCATCGCGACCAGCACCTTGAAGCCGCGGTCGCGTGCCAGATCCAGGATCACGCGGGCATAATGCGGATCGTCCTCGACGATCAGCAGGATGCTGTCGCCCGGAACGATGTCGAGACGATCGTCGGGGATCTGCTCGATCGCCCGCTCAGCCGGTGCGTAGTCGTTCTTCTCGACCAGCGCCGGTGCGTCGGGGACGACGCGAATCGCAGTGGTCGGGCCGGCATATTTGAGCGGTAGATAGAGCGTGAACGTGCTGCCTTTGCCGGGCGTCGAGCGCAGCTGGATTTCGCCGCCGAGCAGGTTCGCAAGCTCGCGGCTGATCGCAAGACCGAGGCCCGTGCCGCCATACTTGCGGCTAGTGCTCGCGTCGGCCTGCTGGAACGCCTCGAAGATGATGCGCTGCTTCTCCAGCGGAATGCCGATGCCGCTGTCCGACACCTCGAACGCCACCACGGCGGATTGATTGAGCAGCGTGTGATCGGCCGACCAGCCGCCGACCGCCGCCGAAACCTTGAGCCGCACGCTGCCCGTCTCGGTGAACTTGAAGGCGTTCGACAACAGGTTCTTGAGCACTTGCTGCAAGCGCTTCGAGTCGGTCGTGATGGTGCGCCCGAGATTGGGATCGATTTCGGCATCGAAGGCGAGCTGGCGGTTGTCCGCCTCGTGGCGGAACGGCCGCGCCGTCGCTTCGATCAGGTTGTTCAGCAGCACTTCCTGCGCGTCGACCGTGACGGTTCCGGACTCGATCTTGGACAGGTCGAGAATGTCGCTGATCAGGTTCAAAAGATCGGTTCCGGCGCCATGGATGGTGCGCGCGAAATCGACCTGCTTCGGCATCAGGTTGCCGTCGGGGTTTTCGGAAAGCTGCTGTCCGAGGATCAAGATCGAGTTGAGCGGCGTACGCAGCTCGTGCGACATGTTGGCGAGGAACTCCGACTTGTACTTGGACGTCAGCGCAAGTTCGGTTGCCTTGTCTTCCAGCGCGCGGCGCGCCTGCTCGATTTCCTGGTTCTTGCGCTCGACCTCGACGTTTCGCTCGGCGAGCTGTTGCGCCTTCTGCTCAAGTTGTTCGTTGGTCTGCTGCAGCTCTTTCTGCTGCGCCTGCAGTTCGCCGGCGAGCTGCTGCGACTGCTTGAGGAAGCCCTCCGTCTGCATCGTGGCTTCGATCGAGTTGAGCACGATGCCGATCGAGTCGGTGAGCTGCTCGAGGAACGCCATTTGCAGCGCCGTGAACGCCGTAACCGAAGCGAGCTCGATGACCGCCTTGACCTCGTTCTCGAACAGCACCGGCAGCACGACGATATTCTGCGGCACGACCTTGAACAACGCCGAGCCGATCGGCACCGCGTGCGGCGGCATCGAGGTGATCAACATGCGCCGCTTGTCCGTCGCGCACTGTCCGATCAGGCCGTTGCCGAACTCGACCCGCTGCGGATGGCCATTCACGCCGTCGTCGGCGAATGCCGAGAGCAGCCGCAGGCTCGGGGCCTGGTCGGCTTCCACCTGGTAAATGACACCGAGCTGCGCGTCGACCAGCGGCGTCAACTCGCTGAGCAGGAGCCGTCCCACGGTCTGCAGGTCGCGCTGGCCCTGCAGCATGTTGGTGAAGCGCGCCAAGTTGGTCTTGAGCCAGTCCTGCTCGGTGTTGCGGTCGGTGGTTTGCCGCAAGTTCTCGATCATCGTGTTGATGTTGTCTTTGAGCTCGGCCACCTCGCCGCGTGCATCGACCTGAATCGAGCGGGTGAGGTCGCCCTTGGTGACCGCGGTCGCCACCTCGGCGATGGCGCGCACCTGCGTGGTCAGGTTGGCGGCGAGCAGGTTCACGTTGCCGGTGAGGTCTTTCCACGTGCCGGCCGCGCCGGGCACGTTGGCCTGACCGCCGAGGCGGCCTTCGACGCCGACCTCGCGTGCCACGGTCGTCACCTGATCGGCGAAGGTCGCGAGCGTGCCGGTCATGTTATTGATGGTCTCGGCGAGCGCCGCGACTTCGCCCTTGGATTTCACCGTGAGGTTCTGCTTCAGGTCGCCGTCGGCGACGGCGGTGACGACCTTCACGATGCCGCGCACCTGCTCGGTCAGGTTCGCCGCCATCACGTTCACGGTGTCGGTCAAATCCTTCCAGGTACCGGCGACGCCGGGCACCTCGGCCTGGCCGCCGAGCTTGCCCTCGGTGCCGACTTCGCGCGCCACGCGCGTCACTTCCGACGCGAAGGCGTTCAGCTGGTCCACCATGGTATTGATGGTGTTCTTCAGCTCGAGGATTTCGCCCTTCACGTCGACGGTGATCTTGCGCGACAGGTCGCCGCGCGCCACGGCCGTGGTCACCTCGGCGATGTTGCGGACCTGCGTGGTGAGGTTCGCGGCGAGCAGGTTGACGTTGTCGGTCAGGTCCTTCCAGGTGCCGGCGGCACCCGGCACGTTGGCTTGTCCGCCGAGGCGGCCCTCGGTGCCGACCTCGCGCGCGACACGCGTCACCTCGCCGGCGAACGAGCGAAGCTGGTCCGTCGTGGTGTTGAGCGTTTCCTTCAATTGAAGCAGTTCGCCGCGGACGTCGACCGTGATCTTCTTCGACAGGTCGCCGCCGGCGATCGCGGTCGCAACCTCGGCGATGTTGCGGACCTGCGAGGTCAAGTTGCCTGCCATGAAGTTGACGTTGTCGGTGAGGTCCTTCCAGGTGCCGGCGACGCCGGGCACTTCGGCCTGACCGCCGAGCTTGCCTTCGGTGCCGACCTCGCGCGCCACGCGCGTGACTTCCGAGGCGAACGCGTTGAGCTGATCCACCATCGTGTTGATGGTATCCTTGAGCTGCAGGATTTCGCCGCGCACGTCGACGGTGATCTTGCGCGACAAGTCGCCGCGCGCCACGGCCGTGGTAACCTCGGCGATGTTGCGGACCTGCGAGGTCAAGTTGCCTGCCATGAAGTTGACGTTGTCGGTGAGGTCCTTCCAGGTGCCGGCGACGCCGGGCACTTCGGCCTGA
>JAXDNY010000012.1:0-7029 GCA_034669145.1 Hyphomicrobiales bacterium | reverse complement strand
CCATCACGAAGCCGTCCTCGCGCAGCATCAGCCCGTAGCGCGACTTGCCGACGGGGAGCGTCGAGAACGTGTTGGTGTAGACGCGATCAAGGAACACGGCGGCGTCCGCGCCCTCGATCTCGATCTTCCCCAAGGTCGAGACATCGCACACGCCGACGCTCGCGCGTGTCGCCGCCACTTCGCGATTGACGGTTTCGAGCCAGTCCTTCTCGCCGGCACGCGGATAATACTGCGCGCGCAACCACGCACCGGACTCGACGAACACCCCGCCCTGCTCGGCTGCCCATCGATGCGACGGCGGAAGGCGGACGGGGCGGAAATCCTTGCCCCGATGGTGGCCGGCCATCGCGCCGAAACTCACCGGCACATAAGGCGGCCGATAGGTCGTGGTGCCGACTTCGGCAATCGCGCGGCCGGAGACGTCAGCGAGGATCGCGAGGCCGGTCACGTTCGCGACCTTGCCCTGGTCGGTCGCCATGCCGAGCGTCGTGTAGCGCTTCAGGTGCTCGACGGATGAGAAGCCTTCCTGATTTGCGAGCGCGATGTCCTTGATGGTGACGTCATTCTGGAAATCCACGAACGCCTTCGCGCGGCTTTCCTTCACGTGCCACAGCGGCGTCACGCCGGAGGCTTCGTCCTGGGCGCTCGGCATCCTGATCGACGCAATCGGGAAGCCACATTCGACCGCCGCCATCGCGCCGGCCGCGACGCCGGCATGGAGACATTCGGCAAGCGTGAGCGCACCGTTGGCGGCGCCCGCGACATGCATCCCGGGCGGCACCGCACCGGGCGTAAACGCCGCGAGCGGCTCGTTCCACACCGGCTTGCCGCCGAGATGGCAGGTGAGATGCACGGCGGGATTCCAGCCGCCCGCGACCGCCAGCGCGTCGCATTCGATCTTCATGGTCCGGCCGGCAGCATCGACCACATCGATCGCCTGCACGCTCTGTCTGCCGTGCACATGCGACACCTGCGCGCCGGTCAGCACCTTGATGCCGAGCGCCGCGAACTGGGCGGGCGGCTCGGCGCGCGAGTCGATCACCGCCGCGACCTCGATGCCGGCCGCATGGGCGTCCGCGGCGGTGCGCCAGCCGTCGTCATTATTGGTGAACACCGCGATGCGCCGGCCGGGCGCAGCCGCGTAACGATTGATGTAGGCGCGCGCCGCGCCCGCCAGCATCACGCCCGGCCGGTCATTGTTTCCGAATGCGATTCCGCGTTCGAGTGCGCCCGCCGCCAGCACCGCACGCTTGGCCACGATCTTCCAGCTGCGCTGGCGCGGCTCGTGCTCGGGTGGCACCGCCACGTGGTCGTTGACGCGTTCGACCGCGCCGTACTGCCCGTGATCGAACACGCCGGTCACCGCCGTGCGGCGCATGATCCGCACCTCCGGCAGCGCCGTCAGCTCCGCTTCGATCTCAGCCACCCACTCGGTGCCCGGCTTGCCGTCGATCTCGTAGCGTTCGGCCAGCAGTCGCCCGCCGAGGCGAAAATCCTCGTCCGCCAGGATCACACGCGCGCCCGCACGCCCCGCCGCGAGCGCGGCCATCAGACCGGCGGGCCCACCGCCGATCACCAGCACGTCGCAATGCGCGTAGGCCTTCTCGTAATGATCCGGATCCTCGGCGAGCGCTGCGCGGCCAAGACCGGCGGCGCGCCGGATCAGCGGCTCGTACAACAGTTCCCAGAACTTCGCCGGCCACATGAAGGTCTTGTAGTAGAAGCCCGCGACCAGAAGCCGCGAGACCCGGTCATTCACCGCGCCGATGTCGAAAGAAAGCGACGGCCACCGGTTCTGGCTTGTGGCGACCAGCCCGTCATAAAGCTCCGCGGTCGTCGCGCGTGTGTTCGGCTCGCGCCGGGGGCCCGAGCGCAACTCCACCAGCGCGTTCGGCTCGTCGGAACCGGCGGTGAGAATGCCGCGCGGGCGGTGATACTTGAACGAACGTCCGACCAGCTTCACGCCGTTCGCCACCAGCGCGGAGGCGAGCGTGTCGCCGGCAAAACCCGCATACGCCTGCCCGTCGAAGGTGAACGACAGCGGTTGCGCACGGTCGATCAGCCCGCCGCTGGCGAGGCGATGCGGCGCGTTCACGGCTTTCCTCCGGCCGCGAACGTCACGTCGCTGATTTCGTGCGTGCGCGTGTTGCGCGTGACCACCAGCCACGCGTGACACCCACCGCCGTGATACCAAAGCTCCTGGTGAATGCCGGATGGGTTGTCGCGCAGATAGACGTAGTCATGGAACGCTTGGCTCGCGTCCGGCGCCACCGGGTCGGGCCGCCGCACCGTCGCATCGCCGAGATACGTGAACTCGTCGTTTCCGCGCGTGCCGCAATAGGGACAGGGAATGCGCAACGCTCGCCCTCAATGCAAATTCGGCTGGGCGCCGGCGCCGCGCTCGTCGATCAGTGCGCCGGTGGCGGTGCGGTCGAGCCGCAGCGCGGAGGCAACCTCATGGGGCTCGTCGCGCGCGATCAGGTGCGCGAAGCACCAGCCGGACGCCGGCGCCGCCTTGAAGCCGCCGTAGCACCAGCCGCAATTGAGATAGAGCCCGTCGACCGGTGTGCGATCGATGAACGGCGAGCCATCCATCGACATGTCCATCAGCCCGCCCCACTGACGCAGCATGCGGATACGCCCCAGCCCGGGCCACATCGCCATGCCGGCTTCCATCACGTCCTCGACGATCGGCAGGTTGCCGCGCCATGCGTAGGAGTTGTAGCCGTCGATGTCGCCGCCGAACACGAGCCCGCCCTTGTCGGACTGGCTGATGTAGAAGTGCCCGGCGCCGAAGGTGACCACCTGATCGATCGCCGGCTTGATGCCTTCCGACACGAAGGCCTGCAGCACGTGGCTCTCGATCGGCAGCCTCAAGCCTGCGAGCGCACCGACACGCGAGGTGTTACCCGCAACCGCGAGGCCGATTTTCTCAGCCTTGATGCTCCCGCGCGTCGTATCGAGGCCGGTCACCTGACCGTCCCTGACGGTGAAGCCCGTGACCTCGCAATTCTCGATGATGTCGACGCCGCGCGCATCCGCGCCGCGCGCGTAGCCCCACACCACGGCGTCATGCCGCGCCGTGCCGCCGCGCCGCTGCAGCAGCCCGCCATGGATCGGGAAGCGCCCGTTGTCGTAGTCGAGAAACGGCGCCATGCGGCGCACGGCCTCGCGGTCGAGCAGGTCAGCATCGACCCCATGCAGCCGCATCGCATTTCCGCGGCGCGCGAACGCATCGCGCTGCGCGTCGGAGTGATAGAGATTCAGCACGCCGCGCTGGCTGACCATCGCATTGTAGTTGAAATCCTGCTCCAGCCCTTCCCACAGCTTCATCGACCATTCGTAGAACGGCTCGTTTCCGGGCAGCAGGTAGTTCGAGCGGATGATCGTGGTGTTGCGCCCCGCATTGCCGGAGCCGATGTAGCCCTTCTCCAGCACAGCCACGTTGGCAACGCCGTGCACCTTCGCCAGGTAGTAGGCCGTGGCAAGCCCGTGCCCGCCGCCGCCGACGATCACCACGTCGTATTCGGATTTCGGCTCCGCCTTGCGCCAGGCCGGGGTCCAGCCCGCATGCCCGCGAAAAGCTTCCTTCAGCAGCGAAAAGGCGGAGTACTTCATTTCAGCCCGGCGATTTGACGGCAGCGTAGCCGACGCGCGTGCCGGTTACCACAATCCGTGGCTGCTGCGGCGCATGGCCGCCCTGCGGCGCCCGCGCGGTTGACGGACGCGCCCGCGGGTTACATCCTTGCGCAACGCGCAATCAAGCAGGCATGGGGAGCATTCGCCGGGGTCGTTCAACACGATCGCAGCTGCGATCCGGATTGAGGAGTCATCGATGGTCATGCACCGCCGCACGCTGCTCGCCCTCCTCGGCGGCACGATGCTCGCGCCAGCGGCTTTGGCGCAATCCAAAGAGCCGATCCTGATCGGTGTCACCGGCCCGCTGACCGGCCAGTACGCCCAGTATGGCGCGCAATGGAAAAAGGGCTTCGACGTCGCGCTCGACGATATCAACGGTTCGGGTGGCATCAACGGGCGGCCGCTGGCCTATGTGTTCGAGGACAGCCAGAGCGATCCGCGCCAGACCGTGACCATCGCGCGCAAGTATGTGGCGGACGAGCGTATCGTGGTGGAGGTCGGCGACTTCTCCAGCGCCGCCTCGATGGCGGCTTCGCCGATCTATCAGGCGGCCGGTCTCGTGCAGTTCGGCTTCTCCAACTCGCACCCGGACTTCACCAAGGGCGGCGACTATGTGTGGAGCAATGCCGTCAACCAGAAGGACGAGATGCCGCTGCTGGCGGATTTCGTGCGCGATCTGGGACTGAAAAAGGTCGCGATCCTGCATCTCAACAACGACTGGGGCCGCACCGCCAAGGATCTGCTGGTCGCGGCGATCAAGGAGCGCGGCGGCGAGGTGACCGGCTCGGAAGGCTATTTGGCCGACGAGAAGGATTTCCGGTCCGCAATCGTGCGGCTGCGCGGCGCCAACCCGGACTCGATCGCGCTCATTGCCTATTACCCGGATGGCGCGCAACTCACCCGGCAGATCCGTCAGGCCGGCATCACGCAGCCGATCGTCGCCGGCGGCTCGATCTATTCGCCGAAATTCCTTGAGCTTGGCGGCAACGAGGTGAACGGCGTGCTCACCACCGTGCCGTTCTTCCCGGACGATCCGCGGCCACAGGTGCAGGAATTCGTGAAGAAGTTCGTCGCCAAGCATAACGAGCAACCGGACGCCTATAACGGCCGCGCCTACGACACCTTCATCCTGCTCGCCGCCGTGATGCGGCAGTTCGGCATCGAGCGCAAAGCGATCAAGGAAGGGCTCGGCATGATCAAGGATGTGCCGAGCGTGGTCTACGACAAGGTGACGTTCGACACTGCGACGCGCCGCGTTGCCGATCCGCATGTCAGCCGCATCGAGGTGAAGAACGGCAAGTGGACCGCCTATGAGGGCGCCAAGGCGATGCGGTAAGTGGTTTCGTCTCTCGGCCCCTGGTTCGACTACACCATCAACGGTCTGGTCGTCGGCAACATCTACGCGCTGCTCGCAGTCGGGCTGGCGCTGATCTACGGCGTCTCGCACCTCATCAATTTCGCGCACGGCTCGATCTACATGGTCGGCGCCTATATCGGCTGGCTGTGCATCACGTATCTCGGCACGCCACTTCCCGTGACCCTGGCGGCGGTCGTGATCGGCTGCGGCCTGCTCGGCATGGCGATCGAGCGCATCGGCCTGCGCCCGCTGCAGGGCTCGCCGCGCATCGCGCCGCTCCTCTCCACCATCGGCATCGGGCTGGTGCTGGATCAGATCTTCCAGCTGCTGTTCACGCCCGACCCGCGCGGCGTGCCGCTGCAGCTTCCCGAATGGCGCCTGCAGATCGGCGGCGGCACCATCGGTGCGCTCGACATCCTCATTGCGGGGATCGGGCTGGTCAGCGCGCTCGCGCTCTATCTCTTCTTGCGCTTCACCAACCTCGGCTGGGCGGTGCGGGCGACCGCGCTCGACCGCGATGCCGCGCAGCAATGCGGCGTCGACGTCAACCGCGTGAACAGCACGGTGTTCGCGATCGCCGCCGCGCTCGGCGGCGTCTCCGGTTTCCTCGTCGGCATGTATTACAACTCGATCGACCCCAACATGGGCTTCCATGCCGGCCTGAAGGGCATCGTCGCGCAGATGATCGGCGGCATGGGCAACGTGCCGGGCGCAATCGCCGGCTCGCTGCTGCTCGGCCTGATCGAGAGCTATGGGATCGCTGCCTTCGGCACCAGCTACCGCAACCTGTTTGCCTTCGTGGTGATGATCCTGATCCTGGTGCTCAAGCCGAACGGCATTTTCAGCCGCGGGCGTGGCCTGCCGCCCGAGCCGCTCACCGGCACCTTCATCGCGCCGAGCGCGCCGGTGCGCATTCCATGGGGCGTGGTGGCCGCGCTTGCCGTCGCGGCGCTGGCGCTCCCGCTGGTGGTGCGCAACGGCTATGTGCTGCAAACGCTCGGCATCGGCTGGCTCTACGCCATCCTGGCGATCAGCCTCACGCTGGTCGCCGGCACGGCCGGCATGATCTCGCTCGGACAGGCCGGACTGCTCGCCATCGGCGCCTATGCGTCGGGCCTGCTGGCGATCAATTTCAAGCTGCCCGTGCCGATGACGGTCGCGGCCGCGGGCTTCATCACGGCGATCCTCGGCACGCTGATCATCTTTCCGTCGTTCCGGCTGCGCGGGCACTACGTCACCATCGCGACGCTCGGCGTCGGTGAGATCGTGATGCTGGTGATCCTCAACTGGGACAGCCTCACGCATGGCCCAGTCGGCCTCACCGCCATCCCGCCGCTCGCGCTGTTCGGCGGACCGCTGCTCAGCGGCACCTGGGTCTACGAGATCGCGCTCTGCGCCTTGATTGTTCTGGCGCTTTTGCAATGGCGCCTGCTCGGCTCGCATCTCGGCCGCACGCTGCGCGCGATCCGCGACGACGATGTGGCGGCACGCAGCTACGGCATCGCGCTCGACCGCTACAAAAGCCTCGCCTTCGGTGTCGCGGGATTTTCCGCCGGCATCGCGGGCGCGCTGATGGCGCACATTTTCTCGTACGTGAACCACGAGACCTTCACCTCGCAGGTCTCGCTGCTGGCGCTCACCATGGTGATCCTCGGCGGGCTCGGCAATATTTCGGGCGCGATCCTCGGCGCCGTGATGTTGGTGAGCTTGCCCGAGCTGTTCCGCGCGGCGGCCGAGTACCGCATGCTGATTTACGGCATCGCGCTGCTGCTGCTGATCCGTTTCCGGCCGCAGGGCCTGTTGGGGACGGTGTAATGGCGCCAATCCTTCAGCTTGACGATTTGACGCGCCGCTTCGGCGGCGTGACGGCGGTCGATGCGCTGTCCCTTTCCGTCAACGAAGGCGAGCTGGTCAGCATCATCGGCCCGAACGGTGCGGGCAAGACCACGGTGTTCAACATCGTCACCGGCCTGCTCGCACCGGACGCCGGACGCGTCATGCTCTCCGGGTCAGACATCACCGGTTTGCCGGCT
>JAXDNY010000011.1:0-3147 GCA_034669145.1 Hyphomicrobiales bacterium | reverse complement strand
CCAGCCGGCCGTGCCGATGAACAGAGCTCCTTGCATCGTTCACCCTGTGCGGATTCGCACCTCGACCCGCCGCGGCGCGGAGCAGAGTAGGGCGGACGGCCTCCAGCCGTCACCCCTCCCAAGCCTTTGCCCCGCCGTCGCCGGCGGGGCTTTTTTTGCAAGCCCAGAGCGCAATCAAATAGAGAAGTAATTGCTAATATGCGCGTATCAGCTGTATACCGGCCCGTGTGGACAGACTCAGCATTTACAGCTCGCCCGGGGAAAGCGAGGGACTGCTCAGCGGGCAGTACTGGGGCGAGCTGCGGCTGTTTCTCGAAGTCGCGAAGGCTAAGTCATTCAACAATGCCGCCAAGCGGCTGAATCTCAGCCACCCAACGGTGGCGCGCAAGGTACGACGTCTGCAGGATCTCATGGGCGTGCAGCTCCTGATCTCGACCGAGCGCGGCATTAAGCTGACGCCGTCCGGCGAGGAACTGGCCCGCGCGCTGTCAACATTCGACCAGTCTCTCTACGCGATCACAAGCGGGTTGCAGGAGGATCCGCGCCGCGCCGAGGCCACGGTGCGCGTCAGCATCACGGATGGCCTGAACGCCTTCTTCGCCGTTCCCACGATGGAAGCCTTCTCGCAGAAGAACCCGAATATTCATCTGCATATGAAAAGCACGATCAATCTCAACGACGTGCGCGAAAATCAAACCGATATGATGCTTGCCTTTGCCCCGGATTCCCGCGCCGACCTCGTCGTGAAGAGGCTCGGCAACCTGCATTTTCATCCAACCGTCTCGCGCGGGTACGTCGCCAAGCATGGGCTGCCGACAAAAGCGAATGTCAGCCAGCACAGCTTCCTGCAATCGCATTTCTACGAGTCCAATCTGGAGATATGGGCGGACTGGCTTGACCTCGTCGCCAAGGGCCGCGTGGCTCATTATTGCGAAGATACATTCGTCTACGGAATTATGGTGAAACTCGATCTCGGTATCGGTCTTCTTGGCACTTATACCGCAGTAGAGCCGGAAGCGGTCCCGCTTGATCTCGACGTTCGCATCTCGCTGCCGCTTTACGCGATCGCGTTGCGTGAGAGACTCGAATCACGACCGGTGAAGCTCGTCTTCGACTGGCTGTGCGAGCTTTTCAGCGAAACAAACCGCTGGTTCCGCCATGATTTCAAACTAGACGACCTGCCGCCGACAAGGGAAGCGCTTAATAGGCTCTACCCTAAGCCTTCTTGAAACCCCTTTCTGTGAATTGCGCTGATCTCGTCGAAGAGATTTAGATACTCATTGGCAGCATCCTCGAGCGCTTCACCGAGATCGAGCGGCGGCGGTTCGGTCGCGCTGTCGATCGCGATTTCGAGCTTCTTGCATGCGGCGAGCGCTTGCGCGGTGATTTCCTCTCGCAAAACCTGCCAGTCGGGAGTGATAGTAGTCATCATGGTCATCGTGCGCCTCTACCTCGATGCGATTTCGAAGGGTGCAGGCTCGTCCCAGTGCCCTTCGATTCGGAAAAGGACGTTGGCGCCTGCGTCGGTGGTGATGGGGTTTGGAGATGGTTCGAGGTCCTTGTGGATCTCGTAGTAAGGCTCATGCCCTTCGAAGCGAGCCGGCTCTTTGCCCTCTGCATCACGGAAGCCCAGGATTTGCTTCCATAGGCGCGCGTACTTCGGTCCCGCATGCGTGATGACGCGCGTATATCCCTTGCGCCTGATGTGCTCGAAGCCGAATTCGGCGAATTCTTTCAGGGTGCGGACGTCACGGTGTTCCTTCCTGAACGAGGTCCGTTCAATTTTGGCGAAATCTTTGAACCATCTGATCCGGCCGGTTCCGACGGGTTCGTCGCCGTCATAGGCCAACACGTGCGTACACTGGTAATCGTTGCCGTCGAAGAGCCATTTAGCCTGCGCGCCGTGCTCATCGAGGAAGCATATACTTCGGACGGCACACGCATGGACCCACTGTTCCGGAGTCGCGACGATCGTAAATCTCAGCGAATTATGACGGCGTCCTTTACGCTCATTTGATACCGTCATAACCATACTCCGCAACAGCACCGAACCTCATTGATTAAGACCCGAAACTCAGAAGAGGAAAATTGGGCAAAACTTTCCACAGTTGTTCATCAGTGTTCAAGGGAGCTGTTCATGTGCGATCGGGCTCTGACAATGCACGAGCTCTGTCTCGAAGCGGTGCGTCAGCGCGGAACGGATATCAAGGCGATTGAGTCGTACGTGCGTGAACGAATCTCAGCGATGTCCGAAGCCGAGAAATCGCAGTTGAAAGAGGAGATTGCCCGTGTCCTTGCGTTCCGGCCGCCGGCGCCGGAGACAGGGTCGCGGCATTAGCGCGACGCAGAGCGGAGGCGTTCGGCCGCCACACGTGGACTGTCGCAGACTTGACCTTGACCGTCGCCGACGTGAGGGTGAGTTGAGCCAACCCGAGCGCTGATGCCGATCGCCCGTCCTCCTCCTCACTATCCGGGCATGAGAATCGGACTCTTCGGCGGCTCATTCGATCCGCCGCATCGCGGGCACGTCCACGCGAGCGAGCTCGCGCTCAAGCGCATCGGCCTCGACCGAGTCTGGTGGCTCGTCACCCCCGGCAACCCTCTGAAGGAGACTCAGGGTCTCCCGCCGCTCGCCCGCCGTATGGATGCGGCCCGGGCGCTCGCGCGTGACCCCCGCATCCTCGTCAGTGGTGTCGAGGCCGAGATCGGCACCCGCTACACCTACGACACGATCACCTACCTCAGGCGCCGCTGCCCGGGCGTGCGCTTCGTCTGGATCATGGGCGCCGACATTCTTGGCCAGCTTCATCTATGGCAACGCTGGCGCGAAATTGCCAGGCTCGTCCCGCTCGCCGTGATCGATCGGCCGGGGCAGACTTGGCCGATGCTCAGTGCCCCTGCCGCGCACTGGCTGGCCGCATGCAGAATGCCCGAAGCCGAGGCGGCACTTTTGCCGGGTGCAGAGCCTCCCGCCTTTGTCTTTTTCCATGGCCCGCGTGTTGACATCTCCTCGACGCTGCTGCGGCGGGCGGGCCACACGCCCGGCGAATGTTAGGGCCGTTTTGCGGCGGCGCTTTCCTGCCGGTTGAAAACCAGGAGAATCGCTCTCATCTTCTCCTATGCGGGCGCCTTGCCCGCGTGAGAGGA
>JAXDNY010000010.1:0-26311 GCA_034669145.1 Hyphomicrobiales bacterium | reverse complement strand
TCATCCCGGATTTCGCTTCGCTCCATCCGGGCTACAAGCTACAAGCTGGACCGCTCACCGGTGCGTCCAATCGTGCGATCCTTGCTTTCCTCGTGTGACGAACAAGATCGCTCCCGCTCCGGAGGCGCTGCGGCATGATTGACCTCGGTCGTCATCGTCCGCTTGCAGATGACGTCTGGAGTGAATCGGCGGCGCGGGTTGCGATCGAAGACATTGCGGCCGACGCAATCGCCCATTTCGATCCCGACGGGTTCTGGCCGGGGCACCCCAGCGGCGAGGGCGAGAACGACGGCGACCCCAGTTTCTACAAGGGCGCGGCCGGTGTCATCTGGGCGCTGGATTATCTGCATCGCGTCGGTGCTGTCAGCGTCGCTGAAGACTTTCGCCCGGTGCTGCCAAAGCTGCTGGAGCGGACGATCGCCAATCACGAAGCCAGCTCGTCGGCCGAATACGCCAAGCATGGCTCGCTGCTCCGTGGCGACATGGGTGCGGCACTGCTCGCGATGCGCCTTGCGCCGACACCAAGCATGGCCGATCTGGTGTACCGGCGCGCAGAAGCAAATAATGCACTGCCGGTCCGGGAGCTGATGTGGGGCATGCCGGGGTCGATGGTGGCCGCAATCCACATGGCCGAGATGACACAGGAGCCGCGCTGGCGCGCCCTGTTCGAAACGCAGGCGGAGCGGCTGCTGGCCGATCTGGAGGACACGCCGCAGGGCCCGCTTTGGACGCAGGATCTTTACGGTCAGCGCGACCGTTTTCTCGGGCCCGTTCACGGCTTCGCCGGCAATGTCATTCCGCTGTTGCGCGGGTGGGATTGGTTGACGCCGGCGCAGCAGGCGCACGTGGCCGAGTTTGTGCCGAAGACGCTGGCGGCGAATGCGTGGCGGTCCGAGGTTGGAACGACGTGGGGTCCGAGAAGCAAGCGCGAGGATTGGCGCCGGATCTGTCAGCACTGTCACGGTGCGCCGGGTATCGTGACGACATTCGCGGATGCGCCCTTCGCATCCCCTGAATTTGACGCGCTTCTTCTGGATGCCGGCCGCTTCGCCTGGGCCGCGGGACCGCTCTCCAAGGGCGCGGGCCTTTGCCACGGCACGGGCGGCAACGGCTACGCATTCCTCAAGCTCTACCGCCGCACGAACGATCCCGTTTGGCTCGACCGCGCACGCCAATTCGCCATGACGGCCATCGTCCAGTATCGCGGCGCTCAGGTCGTGGTCAGCCGCGGACGGTATTCGCTCTGGACCGGCGACGTCGGCCTTGCGGTCTACCTGTGGGACTGCATCACCGGGAAACCTCGTTTCCCGACGATCGACGTGTTCTGACCGGCTCTGCCTCAATTGTGTCGCCAAGACCGGGTTTGACTGCCCGGACGCTGGGGCAATCTGAGGATTCGAAATGTCACGCCGCACTCTTTTCGCTCTTGTCGCGCTCGCCTGCGTGGCGAGCCCCCTTCCCGCGCTCGCCGCGCAATGCGGCAACGGCGCCGCCGGCTTTGAAGCCTGGAAGCAACAGTTCGCCGGCGAAGCGAGGGCGAAGGGCGTCGGCGCCTCCGGCATCGCGGCCCTGATGGGAACAAGCTACGCGACCAGAACGATCTCAGCCGATCGCGGCATGAAGAGTTTCAAGCTGACGCTCGACCAGTTTCTGGTCAAGCGCGGCGCCGCCACGATTGTGTCGCAGGGACGCGCGCTTAAGCAGACGCACGCAGCGCTGCTGGCTTCGATCGAGCAGCGCTATGGCGTGCCGCCGGGCCCGCTACTCGCCATCTGGGGCATGGAGACGGCATTCGGGAAATTGCGCGGCAATGAGAACCTCCTTTCTGCGGTCGCGACGCTCTCTTACGACTGCCGGCGGCCTGAGTTCTTCACCGATCACCTTTATGCGGCTCTGAAACTGGTGGACCGCGGCACGCTCTCCGCCAACACGCGGGGCTCAATGCATGGCGAATACGGCCAGACCCAGTTCATGCCAAAGGCCATCCTGGAATACGGGACCGGAAATCTCGACAGCCCGTCCGGTGCGCTGACCTCGACGGCGGCTTTCCTCAAAGGCCATGGCTGGAAGGCCGGTGCCGGGTATCAGGAAGGTCAGCCGAACTTCGCCGCCATCCAGGGCTGGAACGCCGCGACGGTCTATCAGCAGGCGATCGCGCTGATGGGCCGGCAGATCGACAGCGGCGGGAATGCGCAGCGCTGAGCCTATCGCGGCTCAGCGGATGGATTGCGCGACCGTTCTTCCCAACGCTGTTTTTGTTCCTTGTCGGACGCTATCGGCATCTGTGCAGGCTTGGAGTTCTGCTTCGGCTGCACCGGATGCGGGCTGAATTTCTCGGCCGGAAACGGAAGCTGCGGCCCGCGTTGCGCGAGCGCGGTCAATGTTGCGGCCATGACAAATAAAGCCGCCGCGGCCATCCGCAAAATCATCGACATTCCCCGTCATGATCGCGGAGACATTACGGCGAAAAAATAAGGCGCGCCGGTGGCGCGCCCTATCCGTTCGCTCGCGATGGGGAAACGACTACTTCTTCTGCCCCTCCGGCGGGCTGGCCTGCAGGCGCTTGCGCGCGTCTTCGGCCTTCTTCTGCAATTCGTCCTGCAGCTTCTTCTGGTCTTCCTCGAACTTCTTCGGATCGGTCGGCGGGCCCTCGTTCGCCTTGGCGAAGTCGGTGAGCGGCAGCATGTAGGTTGCGGCCTGTCCGGGCAGGTTGATGCCCTGCAGCACCAGCTCCTTGCCCTTCTTGAGCTTGCCGACGAAGTCCGGTGTCACGTCGAAGTCGGCCATGCAGCCGTTCGGCAGGCACACGATGTAGCGGCCCTGCATCGGCGTCTCTTTGTCGAGCAGCAAGCGCGTGCCTTGCGGCAGCTGCATGCCGAGCGGGAGCGTGATGCGGAACAGCTTCTTCTCCTCGCCCGCCTGCTCGATCAACGCTGCGCCCGCGAGGAACTGGCCGGTCTCGAGCCGCGCTTCCTTCACGGTGAGGCAGACTTCCTTCGCGGCCGGATTGTTGTTGTCCTTGCCGCAGAACTTGGTCCACGGCGAATACACGATCGGCGGCTGGTCGGCCGGCGCAGCCGCCTGCTGATCTGCCGGCGCTTGCTGTGCGGGCTGCTGCGGCTGCTTGGCAGGCGCCGCCGGTGCCTTCTGCGCCGGCTGCACCGGACGCGGCGCCGCCTTCGGCGCGGGAACCGCGGGTGCCGGCGCGGGTGCCGGTTGCGCCTGCGCTTGCGCCGGCCCAAACGCGAGCGACGTGCCGAGAGCGAGTGCGCTCAGAGCCGTGATGCAAGTTGCCACGCGGCGATGCCGCGCCGGCGCGGACACAATTCCAGCGGTCATGAGATCAACATCCTCTCAGCTAATGTCTTTTGCCCTGCGCGGCCGAAGTCCGGCGCGGGCGCCCCGTCGCGCTGTCTCAGGGCCAAATGAGGCGACACCGTGACACCGCAGCCTTGGGCGCCCGTGACGTAGCCCAATTCGCGCCCCGGTTCCAGCCGGTCCTCCACCCGGGGGCCTCGGCCAGGCATGTGATAGGTTCAGCCGATCAGCAGCGAATCGGAGCCGGATTGATCCGCCGCTTTTCCATCGGCCATGGAGCGCGCCTCCATGCGGGAGTTTTCGCGCGGCGTCTCGCCGTGCTCGCCGCCGCTGTCGCGATCGGCGGCGCGTTGTCGGCGCACGCGCTCGGCGAGCCGAGCCACGCCATCGCGATGCACGGCGATCCGGCGCTAACTGCGGGCTTTAGCCATTTTCGCTATGCGAATCCGGCCGCCCCAAAAGGCGGCCGGCTGGTGCAAGGCGTGGTCGGAAGCTTCGACAACCTCAATCCGTTCATCGTCAGGGGACTGCCGCCGCAGGGCCTGCGTGCGCCGCTCACCAGCGGCAGCAACATTATTTCCAACACCGTCGTCGAGACCCTGATGGTGCGCGGCTATGACGAGCCGTTCACGCTCTATGGGTTGCTCGCGCAATCGGTCGAGACCGACGCCGCGCGCACCTACGTGACCTTCGCGCTCAATCCGTCAGCGCGATTCTCGGACGGCGAGCCGGTCACGGCGCAGGACGTGGTGTTTTCGTGGGGGTTGCTACGCGACCACGGCCGGCCGAACCACCGCATCTATTATTCCAAGGTCGTGAAGGCCGACGTGATCGACGCGCGCACGGTGCGCTTCGATCTGACCGGCGCGGACGATCGCGAGCTGCCGCTGATTCTCGGGCTGATGCCGGTGCTGGCGAAGCACGCGGTCCGCGTCGATACGTTTGAAGAACCGTCTATGGCAGCGCTCATCGGCAGCGGACCTTACAGCGTCGGCCGTGTCGATCCGGGCAAAAGCATCACGCTCACGCGCAATCCGGACTATTGGGGGCGCGATCTCGGCGTCAATCGCGGCTTCTGGAATTTCGACGAGGTGCGCATCGAGTATTACCGCGACGCGAGCGCCTTCCATGAGGCCTTCAAGGCCGGCCTGTTCGACGTCCGCAAGGAGGACGATCCCGGGCGCTGGCAGACCGGTTACGATTTCCCCGCGCTGCGCGACAAGCGCGTGATCAAGGAGACCTTCTCCTCCGGCTTGCCCAAGCCGAGCTTCAATTTCGCCTTCAACACGCGGCGCGCGCTGTTCGCCGATAGTCGCGTCCGCGAGGCGGTCGCGCTGCTGTTCGACTTCGAGTGGGTGAACCGCTCGATCTTCTTCGACCTTTACCGCCGCAGCGCGAGCTTCTTTGAGGGCTCCGAGCTCTCCGCGCGCGGCCACCCGGCCGACCAACGCGAGCGCGCCCTGCTCGCGTCGTTCCCCGGCGCGGTCCGCCCCGGCATCCTCGACGGCACGTGGCAACCACCGGTGACCGACGGCTCCGGCCGCGACCGCGCTCTCCTGCGCCGCGCGCTCGGCCTGCTCAGCGCAGCGGGTTACGAGCTGCGCGGCACCGAGCTGATGGAGAAGGCCAGCGGAAAGCCTTTCGCCTTCGAGATTCTCGCCCTGAACCGCGAGGAGGAGCGCCTCGCCCTGCTGTTCTCAAGCCAGCTCAAGCGCGCCGGGATTACCGCGCAGGTGCGGCTTCTGGACGCCGTCCAATATGAGGCGCGGCGAATCGCCTTCGATTACGACATGATCCAGTACCGCTGGGACCAGTCGCTGTCTCCCGGTAACGAGCAGGCGTTCTACTGGAGCTCGGCCGCCGCCGACTCAAACGGCAGCCGCAACTACATGGGAATGAAGAGCGCCGCGGCGGACGCGATGATCGCCGCGCTGCTCAAAGCCGAGACGCGTGCGGATGTGGTTGCGGCGGTGCGTGCGCTCGACCGGGTGCTGATGTCGGGGAGTTACGTCGTGCCGCTGTTCCATGCTCCGGAGCAGTGGATCGCGCGCTGGACCTACATCGAGCGGCCGGCAACGACCTCGATGCATGGCTATCTGCCTGAAACCTGGTGGCGTCAGCAGCAAACACAATGAGCCGATAAGTGATCTTGGGGGATACCTTGGGGGGCGCAGCAGGACCGGAGACCGGAAGCGAAGCCGTGAACGATCTGCCCGCCGTGCGCGCGACGCTCGACGATCTGTTCCGCCGCGCCGCCAAGGCCCGGCCCGATGCGCTCGCGCTGATCGATCCGCCCGACCGGCTCTCGTTCACCGACGGCCCGGTGCGGCGCCTCACTTACGCGCAGGCCGACCGGGCGATCTCGTCGCTTGCCGCGCGGCTGCGCGGCTTCGGGTTGCCGACCGACTCGGTGGTCGCGATCCAGCTTGCCAACACGGTCGAGAGCGTGATCGCGCTGCTCGCCGTCATGCGCGCCGGACTGATCGCCGCGCCCCTCCCCTTGCTCTGGCGCCATGCGGACGCGGCTGCCGCCCTGAGCCGGGTCGCGGCGCGCGCGCTGATCGGCTGTCAGCGCATCGGCGACACGGTGCACGGCGACCTCGCGATGCATATCGCGATGGAGACCTTCACGATCCGCTTCCTCTGCGGCTTCGGCGAGAACCTGCCCGACGGCGTGGTGCCGATCGACGATATCTTCGCGAGCGGCGCCGAGCCGCCGCCGATCGAGCGCTATGGCGACCCCTCCGATCACGTCGCCTTGGTGACTTTCGACATCACCGCCGAGGGGATCGTGCCGATCGCCCGCAGCCATGCGGAGCTGATCGCCGGTGGGCTCGCAGTGCACCTCGAGGCGCGCATCGAGCCCGAGGCCGTGATGCTGGGCGCGCTTGCGCTCGCCTCGTTCGCCGGGCTCGCGACCACCATCGTGCCGTGGCTCTTAACCGGCGGCACGCTTGTGCTGCATCATCCGTTCGCGCCGGCCGTGTTCGCCGCGCAATGCGCCGAGGAGCGCTGCTCCGTCGCGGTGCTGCCCGGCGCGATGGCGATGCGCCTCGCGGATGCCGGGCTAATCGGCGCGAGCAATCTCTCCAGCGTGCTTGCGGTGTGGCGCGCGCCGGAGCGGCTCTCCGCCAGCCCCACATGGTCCGGCGGGACGCTGGTGGACATTCCGGTTTTCGGCGAAATCGGACTGATCCCGGTGCGCCGCGCCGCGGATGGTAAACCTTGTCCCATTCCAAACGGCCGCGTCGTGCTGCCGCGCGGTGCCGCGCAAGGCATTCACGTGCTCAGCGTCGCGCGCACACCGGGCGGTACGCTCGCGCTCGCCGGCCCGATGGTGCCGCACGCGCCCTTCCCGCCGGGCGCCGAGCGGAGCGGGCCGCGGCTGAAGATCGCCGAGGGCGCGATCGACACCGGCTATGCGTGCCGCGCCGATCGCGAAACGAAAATGCTCACCGTCGACGGCCCGCCCGCCGGCATCGTCAGCGTCGGCGGATACCGCTTCGCCTTGCGGGCCGCGCAGGATCTCCTCGCCGGCATCGAGGACGGCTCGACGCTCGCGGCATTGCCCGACCTGCTGGCCGGGCACCGGCTTGCGGGCGCTGGCGCCGATCGCGATGCGATCTGCGATGCGCTGCTGGCCCATGGCGCCAACCCGCTGCTGGTCGCCGCATTTCGGGCCCGGAAATCGTCACAGCAGGCATCGGCTGCTTAATTTTCGTTAGCAAACTGCCCCGCTTGCGTTGACGCGTCCTTTACGCGGGGCGGCTAGCGTGCCGCCTGAGTTTGTAAGGGCGGCGTATCAGCCATGGCGTTGTCGGGTCCGGTTCTCGTCGTTGCCGATGAGGCAAACGAGGTGTGCGAAGCGTTGACGCGCGGGGGCAATCTTCCCATGCGCGAGGCCGCACTCACCGATGCCGTGGCGGCGATCGGCAAGACCAAGCCTTCCGCCGTCGTGCTGGCCGGTTGCCCGGAAGAGATTGCGCGGCCGATTGCCGCGAGGCTCGCGAAATCGGACGGCCCGCTGGTTCCCCTACTGGCCATCGTGCAGGACTTCACGCCTGCGTTTGCCAATGCTTTACCAATCCCCGCTGAAGACGTGCCCGCACGTCTCGTCCCGCGCTTGCGCGCGGCGCTGCGCGTGCGCGCGCTGCACGCCACCGTTCTGCGCCGCGCCGAGGAACTGGCCGGGCGCGGCGATGCGCCGGAATTTCCCCAACATGACCCGCTCGAAGACGCGACCGTGCTGGTCGCGGGCCGCGGACGCGGCTACCCGGCGCTCACCGTCGCGGTCGGCGAGCGCATGGGGCTGATCGGCGCGCTCTCGATCGAGACCGCGCGCAGCTACCTCGGCGCGCGCGATATCGACGGCGTGGTGATCGGCGACGGCTTCAACCGCTCCGTGGTCGAAGATTTCATGGAGGAGCTCAACGCCGATCCGCGCTGGCGCGACCTGCCGGTGATCGTGCCGTGCGACAGCGTGCGCGATTTCGATCCCGAGCGCATGCCCAATGTGGATTGCCTGAGCGGCGACCCCGACAAGATCGCAGCCCACATGCGGCCGTTCGCGCGGCTGCACGCTTTCTCGGCGCGCCTCAAGCGCATGATGGCCTCGCTCGACCAGAAGGGCGTGCTCGCGCCCGACACCGGCCTGATGACGCAAACTGCCTTCATGAGCGAACTCGAGCGCGCGGCGGCGACCGCGCAGTCGCGTGGCGCGGGCCTGTCGCTCGCACGGCTGTCATTCGACACGCTCTCGAACCGCCGCGCGAGCCTCGATGCCGCGCGCATCACCGGGCGGCTATTGCGCGCGAGCGATATCGCGTGCTGCGACGAGGACGGCACGATCCTGATCGCGTTCATGGAAACCGATCTGGTCACCGCGCATGTGGTCGCGCGCCGCATCGCGAGCGTGCTCAAGCACACGACGCTCGCGGTCGGAGCGGAGCGCACACGGCTTGGCCCCACGGTCGCGCTCGCGGCATTCCGCGCGCGCGATACGGTGGGATCGCTGGTGGCGCGCACAATCGACCAGCGCATGGTTGCGGGCGAATAAGGCAGGGCATACCTTCGGCCGATAACCCGAAGGTGCCTCATGACCGCTCCGCTCCAGATCGATGTCGTCTCCGACGTGGTGTGCCCGTGGTGCTTCATCGGCAAGAAACGGCTCGAAGAGGCGCTTGAGCTGCGCCCGGACATTCCGGTCGAGATCAACTGGCGGCCATACTTCCTCAATGACTGGGTGCCGCGCGAGGGCATCAGCCGCGACGAGTACCTGACCAAGAAATTCGGTTCGCCCGAGCGCTACAAGCAGATCGCGGGACGCGTCGCGCAAGCCGCGAAGGCCGAGGGGCTCGTCTACAACGTCGACAAGATCGCGCGCCAGCCGAACACGCTCGACTGCCATCGCCTGATCCTGTGGGCGCGTAACACCGGCGCCGCGGCCAGGATGAAGCAACGGCTGATGGAGCTGTATTTTACCGAAGGCGCCGACCTCACCGATCGCGACGTGCTGGTCAAGGCCGCGGCCGATTGCGGCATGGACGCGGATCTCACGCGCGAACTGCTCGCGAGCGACCGCGATGTCGACCGCGTCCGCCAAGAGGCCGAGCAGGCCAAGCAGGCCGGCATCGACGGCGTGCCGTGCTTCATCTTCGGCGGCGTGCTCGCGGTGTCGGGCGCGCAGGAGCCGGCCTATCTGGCCGACGCGATGGCGCGCGCGTTGGAAGACGTGGAGAAGCGCGGAAATGCCGCGACGGCGGCGGAATAACGCTTCGCATTATTTTTCCTTGCGCATGATCTTATCCGAAAACCGGTTCCCACTTTTCGGGATCATGCGCTAGCGCGGCAGCAGTTCGTACAGGATCAACGACTCGACGACGAGCGAGTGCTCGCGCACTTTGCGCGCGTTGAAACCGGCCTTGTCGATCACCTGACCGAACAGGTCGTGGTCCGTGTCGGATGAGACCATCAGATAGATCTTGCCGCCCGGCGCGAGGACTTCGCGCGACTGATCGAACAGCGCGATGATGTCGCGATAGGCAGGACCGGCGTGCCAGCCGCGGTCGGTCAAGTCCTTCGGCTCGCCGGCATGCTTGGGCGGGCTCGACATGATGACGTCGAAGCGCGCGCCCGGCTTGATGGCGGCGAGCAGGTTCATGCAGACGCCGGTGACGCGGTCGCCCAGACCGTTGCCGTTCGCGTTTTCGTTCGCCGAGAGCGACGCGTTCGGATTGATGTCGGTCGCAACCACCAGCGACGCCCCGGCGCGCGCGGCTGCAAGCGCGAGGATGCCCGAGCCGGTGCCGACTTCGCAAACGCGCTTGCCGGTCAGGTCGAGCGTGTCGATGAACTCGGCGAACTTTTCGCTGCTGATGAAGAACTTTGGATGGAACACGGTCGGCCGCACGCGCAGCTTGAAGCCAGCGGCGTGCGAAATCCGGATGCTCTGCCGCTTCAGGATGAAGTTGTACGAGAAGAAGTGGATGAAGCCGCGCAGTGCGCGCCGGACAAGGCTCTGCGGACCGCCGCGGCGGCCGAGCAGGCCCGGGCTTTCCCTTGCCGGTGCGATTTTGGCCAGGTCGCTGGCGGGCGTGATTTGATCCATCAGGCTTACGTTCCCGGTGCGGTGAATGGTCAACCGCAAGGGTCCATCGCCTTGGGTCAAGTGAGATGTGGCTCCTGCTAGCACATCGCCTAGACGATGACCAACAAGCGGGTGGGCAAGTTCCCCGAATCGGATGGTTGATGGTTATCGCGCAAGCCTCAGAACCAACACGAGAATCGCGCTCGCCGCAATCCACGATGCGACAATTCGGACACCGATCCGCTGCCACGGGACCTTGGCCTGCGCAGCGGCGAGCGTGGCGAGTGTAAACGCAAGAATTGCCGCGAGCGCGAAGCCAAGTTGCGACACGATGGCGGCGTGAATGGTGAACTCTTGTGGCGGCGCGTTGAGCGCAAGCGCCGCGCCGATCGCGAGCGCCAGTCCCGCGATAACCCATGACCGCAGTGGACGCGCCATGACGGTGAGACCCGCAGCGACGGCGGCGAACACGAGCAAGGCAAGCGCCGCAGGATTGTCGCGAACGGCCGATGCGACGATGAGGGAGCCGACGCCAAGTCCGGCGGCGAGCGCCGCAATCGGTATGACGAGAAGACGGGCCTGCTGACCCGCCAGCAGACCAAGCGCGACAACAGCGAGCAGGTGTGTGGGCGTGAAGAATTGCGTCGCGCCATTCGCGAACGCGATCATGCCAAGCCGCTGAGATAGGCGACGCCGACGAGCGCGATCACGCCCCCTGCTCCGCGCACCGCGAGTAGCCCTACAGGCCAGCGCGCCAGCAGGCCGAACGCAATGCCGGTCAGATGCAGGAGCCCGGTCGCGATCACGAAGCCGGCCGAGAAAGCGACCGCGTTCGCGCCGTCGGGCAACTCCTTGCCGTGTGCATAGCCATGGAAGATCGCGAACGCGCCCACCAGCACGGCGGCGACCCACAGCGGCGGGCGCGCCGCGAGCGCGACCATCAGGCCGAGGACGATCGCCGACGACGCGATGCCGGTCTCAACCGCCGGCAGCGGCACGCCGACGATCCCGAGCACGCCGCCCAGCGCCATCACCAGTGGGAAGATTATCGGCAACATCCAGATCGCGGGGCTCCCGAGGAACGCGCCCCACAGCCCGACTGCGGCCATCGCAACCACATGGTCCGGTCCGAACACTGGATGCGACAGGCCGGCGACGAAGCCGCCGGCGCTCTCGCCGGTGTGGGCGAGAGCGGGGGTAGTTATGAATGTCGCAATGACGAGAAGAAAGATTGAAAGGCGTCGCATGTCTCACCCCCGTCATTCCCGGGCGCCGCGCAGCGGCGAGCCCGGAATCCATAACCACAGCCCGTGCCATGACGCACGATACTGCCATATCGAGAACTTCGGGGTTATGGATTCCGGGCTCCGGCCGGAGCCTGCACTCGGACGGCGCGAAGCGCCGATCCGTGTGGCCGGCCCCGGAATGACGAAAGAGATTACGCCGCCTTCTTCTTCTCCGCGATGGCGACCAGCGTGCGCAGGATCAGGGTCGTGCCCTTGAGCCGTTGCTCGGGTCTTTCCCACTCGTTGAAGAACACGACTTTCATGTCCGGCCGCACCTTGGCGTCGGGACCTTCCTCCTGGATGTATTGCAGGAGCCCCGCCGGGTTGGCGAACGTGTTGTCGCGGAACGAGAGCACCGCACCCTTCGGACCGGTATCGACCTTCTCGACATTGGCTCGCCGGCACAGCGCCTTGATGGCGACGATGCGCAGCAGGTGCTGCACTTCCTCCGGCAGCGGGCCGAAGCGGTCGGCCAACTCGGCGCCGAAGCCGTCGATCTCGCGTTCGTCGTCGATATCGGCGAGCCGCCGGTAGAGCCCGAGCCGCACGGACAAATCAGCCACATAGGCTTCAGGAATCAGCACCGGCATGCCGATGGTGATCTGCGGCGACCAGCGGTCGGCGGCGGGCTCGGTGCCGCCCGCCTTCATCATCAGCACGGCTTCCTCCAGCATCTGCTGGTAAAGCTCGAAGCCGACTTCCTTGATGTGGCCGGATTGTTCGTCGCCGAGCAAGTTGCCGGCGCCGCGGATGTCGAGGTCGTGCGAGGCAAGCTGGAAGCCGGCGCCGAGCCTGTCGAGCGACTGGAGCACCTTGAGCCGCCGCTCGGCCTGCGGGGTCAGCCGCTTGTTGACCGGCAAAGTGAACAGCGCATAGGCGCGCGTCTTGGAGCGCCCCACGCGCCCGCGCAATTGATAGAGCTGCGACAGGCCGAACCGGTCGGCGCGGTGCACGATCAGCGTGTTGGCGGTCGGAATGTCGAGGCCGGATTCGATGATCGTGGTCGAGAGCAGCACATCGTATTTGCCGTCGTAGAACGCCGACATGATGTCTTCCAGCACGGTCGGCGGCATCTGCCCGTGTGCGACCGCGACGCGCGCCTCGGGCACGTTCTGGTCGAGATAGGCCTTTACCTCAGCGAGATCCTCGATGCGTGGCGAGACGTAGAATGCCTGGCCGCCGCGATAGCGCTCGCGCAGCAGCGCCTCGCGCACCACGATCGGATCGAACGGCGCGATGAACGTGCGCACCGCGAGCCGGTCGACCGGCGCCGAGGCGATGATCGAAAGATCGCGCACGCCGGTGAGCGCAAGTTGCAGCGTACGCGGGATCGGCGTCGCGGTGAGGGTGAGCACATGCACCTCTGCGCGCAAGGTCTTGATCTTCTCCTTGTGCGCGACGCCGAAGTGCTGCTCCTCGTCCACCACCAGCAGGCCGAGGTCCTTGAACCGGATCGCCTTGCCGAGCAGCGCGTGCGTGCCGATCACGATGTCGATCGTGCCGTCGGCGAGGCCTTCCTTCACTTTCTTCAGTTCGGCGTTCGGGATCATCCGCGAGGCCTGCGCGACCTTCACGGGGAACGAGCGGAAGCGATCGCTGAAGGTCTTGTGGTGCTGGCGCGCGAGCAGCGTAGTCGGCACAACGACCGCGACCTGCTTGCCGCTCATCGCCGAGATGAAGGCTGCGCGCAGCGCGACCTCGGTCTTGCCGAAGCCGACATCGCCACACACCAGGCGGTCCATCGGTTTGCCGGAACCGAGATCGTCGAGCACCGCGTTGATGACGGTTTCCTGATCCTCGGTCTCGTCGTACGGGAAGCCGGCGCAGAACTCCTCATACATGCCGTGCGCGATGGTGAGCCGCGGCGCTTCACGCAGCAGTCGCGCGGCAGCGATCTTGATGAGTTCGGCTGCCATCTCGCGGATGCGGTTCTTCAGGCGTGCTTTGCGGGTCTGCCAGCCTGCGCCGCCGAGCCGATCGAGCTGAACGTTGGTGTCCTCGGAGCCGTAGCGCGAGAGCAGCTCGATGTTCTCGACCGGCAGATAGAGCTTGGCGCTCTCGGCGTAGTGCAGTTCGAGGCAGTCATGCGGCGCGCCCGCCGCCTGAATGGTTTGCAAGCCGACGAAGCGGCCGATGCCGTGATCGACGTGCACCACAAGGTCGCCGGCATCGAGGCTGGTCACCTCGGCGATGAAGTCTTCCGGGCGCTTCGAGGCGCGGCGGCGCCGGACGAGGCGGTCGCCCAGAATGTCCTGCTCGCCGATGACCGCGAGGTCTTGCGTCTCGAACCCGGTTTCGAGCCCGAGCACTGCCAGCGCGATTTCGGGCTTCGGCCGCCGCAGGACATCGGGATAGTTCGCAACGTTCGCCAGATTGTGCAGCCCATGGTCGGCCAGCACATGGCTCATGCGCTCGCGCGAGCCCTCGCTCCACATCGCGATGACGACGCGCTTAGCCGCGCCCTGCAGCGCGTGGACGTGCCTGGTGACGGCGTCGAAGACGTTGGCTTCGGCTTCGGTGCGCTCGGGCGCGAAATTGCGGCCCTGCCGCGTGCCGGCATCGACCACGGACTCGTCCGGATCGGCGAACGGAGTGAGCCGCGCGAGCGCACTGTCCGCGAGCAGCGATGTCCACTCGCTTTCCGCCAAATAAAGCCGCTCCGGCGGCAGCGGCTTGTAGACCGTGCCGGCGCGGTCGGCATCGAGCGCCTCGCGCCGCGCCTGGTAGTAGTCGGCGATCTGGGCGAAGCGCTCATGCGCGGCGTCTTCGGCGAGCGGCTCAAGCACAACGGCGGCGCCCGGCACATAATCGAACAGCGTATCGAGCTTGCCGTGAAACAGCGGCAGCCAGTGCTCCATGCCGGGATGCCGCCGGCCTTCGCTGATCGCCTCGTAGAGCGGATCGTTCGGCGCTGTCCCGAATGCCTCCACATAGCCGCTACGGAAGCGGCGAATGGTTTCGCTGGTGAGCTGGAATTCCGACATCGGCACCAGATCGAGGCGCCGCAGCGTGTCGGATGAGCGCTGTGTCTCGGGGTCGAACGTGCGGATCGACTCCAGCGTGTCGCCAAAGAAATCGAACCGCACGGGGTCGCCCATGCCGGGCGGGTAGAGGTCCACGATGCCGCCGCGCACCGCATAGTCGCCCGGCTCGCGCACCGTCGAGCTGCGGTTATAGCCGTTGAGCTCCAGCCATCGGGTCACGCCATCCATGGCGAGCACGTTGCCGGGTGCGGCGGACAGCGATTGCGTCGCGATGATCGCGCGCGCGGGCACGCGCTGAAGCTCGGCGTTGACGGTGGTGAGGTCGTCGCCCGGCCGGTCGCGGCCGTTAAGGCGCGCGAGGCGCGACAGCGTCGTCATGCGCTGCGCCACGATGCCGGAGTGCGGCGACACGCGGTCGTAGGGCAGGCAGTCCCAGGCGGGGAACTCGTCGACGGCGATCTCGGGCGCGAAGAACGCGAGCGCGCGCGCAAGTTGCGCCATGCGCGGCCCGTCGCGGCAGACGACCACCAGGCTGGTCGCGGGTGCGTTCGGCCGCGCCGCGACCGCGCGTGCGAGATCGGCGACGATCAGCCCTTCGGCGCCATCGGCAACACCGGAAAGCGTCAGCGCGCGGCCGGGGGTGAGCAGTTCGGCGGGGGATTTTGCGGGCAGCTTCGCCATGCGTCAGGCGGCCCCGCGGTGGAATTCACACAAGCGGCGGAACAGCGGTGTGTCGTGACTCGCCGGGGTTTCGGCCGCGCCCATCACCCAATTGAGCAGGTCCGGCTCTGGCACATCCATCAGCTGCTCGAACTCCGTGACTTCAGCGCCCGTGAGCGTGCCGATATGCGCATCCGCAAAGCGGCCGGTGATCAGGTCGACCTCGCGCATGCCGCGATGCCAGGCGCGGAACAGCAGGCGGCGGCGCCGCTCGTCCAGACCTTTGCTCGATCGGGTAGTACCGCTCATTTGCGCTCCGCAACACGAAAAGCCCGGACGTGCCGGGCGAGGCTGATATAGCGATGGAAAGCGCCAATGTCAGCGCCTGCGGCGCTGCTTTTGGTGCGATACTGCCATGACGCTGGAATCACGCCATGAGTGAGCCCAATCCGCCGCCCGGCTTCGAGCCGTTGTTCCGCACCAGCCCGTTCCTCGAGACGGTCGGGCCGCTGTTCTACCGCCGCGACCCCGAGCGCGGGCTGATCGTCGGCCTGCGCATCGCCGAGAAGCACGCCAACGCGCGCGGCATCGCGCATGGCGGCCTGCTAGTCACGCTCGCAGACATCGCGCTCGGCTATCGCACAGCATTCGGCCAGGATCCGCCCGAGGGCCTCATCACGGCGAACCTCACCGCCGACTTCGCGGGTGCCGCCAAGATCGGCGACTGGGTCGAGGCGCATGTCGACGTGCAGAAGATCGGCGGCCGCCTCGCCTTCGCCAACGCGTACCTCGTGGTCGACGGCGAGCGCATCGTGCGGGCAAGCGCGGTGTTCGCGCGCACCGGACCGCTGGCCAATTCTTCGCAGTCCTGACGCGATGCGCCCGTCCCTGCTCGACCCGTTTTTTGCCGCGCTGACCAGCCTGCCCGGCATCGGGCCGAAGCTTTTGAAGCTGTTCGCGCGCCTGCTCGACCGCGAAGCGCCGCGCATCGCCGATCTACTGTTCCATCTGCCGAGCGGTACGATCGACCGCCGCGCCCGGCCGAAGCTGCGCGATGTTCAGCCGGATAGCATCGCCACCGTGCTGGTGACGGTGGACCGGCACAAACCGCCGCCGCCGAACCGGCCCCGCGCGCCGTATCAGATCTACGCCAGCGACGAGACCGGCGACGTCACGCTCACCTACTTCAACGCGCGCAAGGATTTTCTGGAGAAACTACTGCCGGTCGGCGAGCGGCGCATCGTGTCCGGTACGGCGGCGTTCTACGACGGCATGCTGCAGATGGTGCATCCCGACCGCGTGGTGGCGGAAGCCGATGCCGCAACGCTGCCGCTGGTCGAGCCGGTCTATCCCCTGACTGAAGGCTTGGGATTGAATGTCGTGCGTAAGGCCGCGGAGGCCGCGCTCGCGCGCGTGCCGGCGCTGCCCGAATGGCAGGACGAGGCGTGGCTGCGCCAGCAGGAATGGCCGACGTTCGGCGCAGCGCTGACGGCGCTGCATCGTCCGCCGGACCCGGCCGCCGTCGCGCCTGAGACACCCGCATGGTCGCGGCTTGCCTACGATGAACTGCTTGCCGGGCAGCTTGCGCTCGCACTGGTGCGTGCGAGCCAGAAGCGGCTGGCCGGACGCCCAAGCGCCGGCAACGGGCGGGTTTCGAAAAAAATCACCGCGGCGCTGCCCTATTCGCTCACGCCCTCGCAGGCGCGCGCGGTCGAAGAAATCAACGCCGATCTCGGCAAGCCCGAACGCATGTTGCGTTTGCTGCAAGGCGATGTCGGTTCGGGCAAGACCGTGGTGGCGCTGCTTGCCGCCGCGACCGCGGTCGAGGCCGGGCGGCAGGCCGGCCTGATGGCGCCGACCGAAATTCTGGCGCGCCAGCATCTCAAGACGATTGCACCGCTCGCCGAAGCAGCCGGCTTGCGCGTCGCGATCCTCACAGGCCGCGAGCGCGGCCCGGCGCGCGCCGACATTCTGGCAAAGCTCGAAGGCGGAGAGCTCGACCTGCTCGTCGGCACTCATGCGCTGTTCCAGGACGAGGTCGCGTTCCGCGATCTCGCGCTCGCCATCGTCGACGAGCAGCACCGCTTCGGCGTGCACCAGCGGCTCGCGCTCGCGCGCAAGGGCGAGGCCGTCGACGTGCTGGTGCTCACCGCGACACCGATCCCGCGCACGCTGGTGCTGACCTACTTCGGCGATATGGACGTCTCGCAACTGCGCGAGAAGCCGGCCGGCCGCCAGCCGATCGACACACGCGCGGTGCCGCTCGGGCGCATCAACGATGTGGTCGCGGCGGTCGGGCGCGCGCTCGAGCGCGGCGAGCGGGTTTACTGGGTGTGCCCGCTGGTCGCCGAGTCCGAGGTGAGCGATCTCGCCGCCGCGGAGGAACGCTACGCCGCCCTGCAGCAGCACTTCGGCGACGTCACCGATCTGGTGCACGGCAAGCTGAAGGGCGCCGACAAGGACGCCGCGATGGCGCGCTTCGCCGCAGGCGAGACGCGGCTCCTCGTCGCTACGACCGTCATCGAGGTCGGCGTCGACGTGCCGGAAGCGACCGTGATGGTGATCGAGCACGCCGAGCGTTTCGGGCTGGCGCAAATCCATCAGTTGCGCGGGCGCGTCGGGCGCGGGCGCGAACACTCGACCTGCCTCCTGCTCTATCGCGCGCCGCTGGGCGAAACCGCCAAGGCGCGCATCGAAATCCTGCGCGAGACCGAGGACGGCTTCCGCATTGCCGAGGAGGACCTGCGGCTGCGCGGCGAAGGCGATGTGCTTGGGGTGCGGCAATCCGGCATGCCGGGGTTCAGGGTCGCGCGCATCGAGACCCACGGGCCGCTGCTCGAGCCCGCCCGCAAGGACGCACAATTGGTGCTGTCGCGCGATCCGGCTTTGACCTCGGAGCGCGGCGAAGCGCTGCGCCACCTGCTCTATCTGTTCGAGCGCGACGAGGCAATCAGGTTGCTGCGGGCGGGTTGACAATTGTATGTACAATACATACTGATGGAAATCCAATGGATTCGATCGGCGGATTCGATTGGGATGCGGGCCATCGCGACAAGTGCCGCAAGCACGGCTTGGCGCTCGCCGAGATCGAGGCATTCTTTCGCGGGCGGATCGCCGTCCACCCCCCGAGCCTAGGTAACAAGGAAGAGCGTTTTATCGCCGTTGGTTCGACGGCCGAAGGGCGAAACATACTTGTGGTCTTCACACTTCGTACGCGGAATGGAAAGACTCTGATACGCCCGATCAGTGCCCGTTACATGCATCGGCGCGAGGTAGCTCACTATGAAAAAACTGCCAAAGCTCAGGACTGACAAAGCCGCGCAAGATTTCGTCGCGAAGTCTGACCTGACGGACTATGACCTCTCGACCATGCGCGTCGTCCAGTTCGAGTTTGAACCGAAGACCGAACGCGTGAACATGCGGCTGCCGCGAACACTGCTCGACGCCGTGAAGGCCAGAGCTGCCAAGCAGGGCATTCCGTACCAGCGCTATATTCGCCAAGCGCTTGAAAGTGCGATTGGGCAGACGAAGCGCTGACGATTTTCGCGCCCTACTCCGCCGCCGCGTTGGTCTGCACGTCCCGCGCCGCCCGCGCTGTTTCGGCCAGCGCGGCGAGCTTCTTCTGCTGATCGCCATTGCTGCTGGGCTGGATCATGCCGGCGCTCATCAGCAGCTTGGCGGCGTCCTCCACCGAAATGCCGAGCTCGATCACGTCGCGCCGCAGCACATAGAAGAAAAAGCCGGTGGTCGGGTTCGGCGTGCATGGCATGAAGGCGGAGACGTACTCATCATTGCTAGGCAATTGTGCGGTCAGCTCCGCACCCGGCGGCGTCGAGAGGAACACCAGCGACCACATGCCAGGCGCCGGAAACTCGACCAGGCCGACGGTGCGGAAGGACGATGCCGATTTCGAAAACAAAGTCTCGAACACCTGCTTCAGGCCGCGGTAGATCGGCCGCACGATCGGCACGCGCTCCAGGATCATCTCGCCGATCTCGACGAAGGTGCGTCCCACCAGGTTGGCGGTCAGGAAGCCGAGCACGGTCAGCGCCATGAACGCGATGATCAGCCCGAAGCCGGGCACCTTGATCGGCAGATAGGTCTCGGGCCGATAAGCGATCGGAATGAACGGCCGCACCAGGTCGTCGACCCAGGTCACGAACGACCACACCAGCCAGATCGTGATCGCCACAGGGCCGGCGACGATCAGCCCGGTCAGGAAATAGGTGCGGATGCGGCTGGCGATGCCGGGATGCACCGGCTCCGGCGTTCCGGAACTCTCAAGATTGCTCATGGAATCGTGCGGCCTCGTCTGCCCCGCGGCATTTAAACGGCCATTATATGAAAAAGTGATGGCAGGCCGCTATGGGGCCCCATATGGGGATGGCAGAATGACGCGGCCAGCCTCGACGCAGCGAGTAACTACTCGACGGTGACGGATTTGGCCAGATTGCGCGGCTGGTCGACGTCCGTGCCCATCATGACCGCCGTATGGTAGGCGATCAGCTGCACCGGGATCGCGTAGACCAGCGGGGTCACGGTCGAGGGCATCGCCGGCAAAGTGAGCGTCACCAGCGATTCGATGGTCGCCTCGGCGGCGCCCTTCGGGTCGGTCACAAGAATGATCTTGCCGCCGCGCGCGGCGACCTCCTGCATGTTCGAAACCGTCTTCTCGAACACCCGGTCGTGCGGCGCGATCACGATCACCGGCATGGTCTCGTCGATCAGCGCAATCGGGCCGTGCTTCAGTTCGCCCGCCGCGTAGCCTTCGGCGTGGATGTAGGAGATTTCCTTCAGCTTCAGCGCGCCCTCGAGCGCGATCGGGAACGACGTGCCGCGGCCCACATAGAGGACATCGCGGCTGTGCGCGAGCTTGTGTGCGAGCTGTTCGATCTGCGGCTCGAGCCGGAGCGCCTCGTTCATATGACGCGGCACTTCGATCAACGCGCGCACCAGCTTGCGTTCATCCTCCTCCGAAAGTACACCGCGTGCCCGGCCAGCATGAATGGCAAGGCAAACCAGCGCCGCGAGTTGGCACGTGAATGCCTTGGTCGACGCAACGCCGATTTCAGGACCCGCCAGCGTCGGCAACACCGCGTCGCTTTCGCGGGCGATGGTCGACGACGGCACGTTCACCACCGAAACAATGTGCTGCTTCTGCTCCTTGGCGTAGCGCAAGGTCGCGAGCGTATCGGCGGTCTCCCCAGACTGCGAGATGAAGATTGCAAGGCCCCCCGGCGCGAACGGTGCCTCGCGGTAGCGAAACTCGGAAGCCACATCGATTTCGACCGGCAGGCGCGCGAAGCGCTCGAACCAGTATTTGGCGATCAGCCCGGCGTAGTAGGCGGTGCCGCAAGCCGACATTGAAATACGCGTCACATCGCGAAAATCGAACGGCAGCGCCGGCATGCGCACGCGCTCCGCCACCATGTCGAGATAGTGCGCGAGCGTGTGTCCGACGACCTCCGGCTGCTCGTGAATCTCCTTCGCCATGAAGTGGCGGTGATTGCCTTTGTCGACCAGCAAAGCACCCGCGGCCGACTTGATTACCGGGCGCACCACGGCGTGTCCGGCCGCATCGTAGACCTGGACACCAGTGCGTTGCACCACCGCCCAATCGCCGTCTTCCAGATAGCTGATCGTGTCGGTGAAGGGCGCAAGCGCAATCGCGTCGGAACCAAGATACATCTCGCCCTTGCCGTAGCCGACCGCGAGCGGCGGCCCATTGCGCGCGCCGATGAGAAGATCATTCTCGTCTTCGAACAGAAACGCGAGCGCGAAGGCGCCGCGCAGGCGCGGCAGCGTTGCCTTGACGGCTTCGGCTGGAGTGCGGCCGCGGCGGATTTCGTCGGTGACGAGATGCGCAACCACCTCAGTGTCCGTCTCGGTCGAAAACGCTACGCCCTTCCCGCGCAACTCCGCACGCAACTCGGCGAAATTCTCGATGATGCCGTTGTGTACGACCGCGACCTTGTCGGTCGCGTGCGGATGCGCGTTCACCTCGTTCGGCCGACCATGGGTCGCCCAGCGGGTGTGGCCGATGCCGCTGTGGCCGGCGAGCGGCTCGCCTGCGAGGCGCTTCTCGAGATTCTTGAGTTTTCCTTCGGCGCGGCGGCGCGTGAGATGCCCGCCCTCGAGCGTGGCAACGCCTGCCGAATCATAGCCGCGGTATTCAAGGCGCTTGAGTGCCTCGACGATTTCTTCGGCGACCGGCTCGCTTCCGAGAATTCCGACGATCCCGCACATGCGTCGAATATGCCCCCTGATGTGTCCCGAACAATGCCCAAAGCGGGTTTAAACGCTGCTAATGCGGCGAAGAAATCACAAAGCGTCTCGTTGTGTTGCTAAAATCGTTAACGCTTCTTCTTCGGCGTTTTCTTCTTCGCGGCCGGTTTTGGCGGCGTTTTCTTCGCCGGAGCCGGTTTTGACTTGGCGCTGCTGCCTTTTGACGGCGTCCAGCCCGGCTTGTTGACCTGGCGCCCGCGGCCGAGCGCCAGCGCGCCGGCGGGCACATTGTCCGTGATCACCGAGCCCGAACCCACATAGGCGTTGGCGCCGACCTTGACCGGCGCCACCAGCGCCGAGTTCGAGCCGATGAACGCGCCCTTGCCGATGTCGGTGCGGTGCTTCGCCGTACCGTCGTAGTTGCAGAAGATGGTGCCGGCGCCGATGTTGGCCCCGTCGCCGACGCGGCCGTCGCCGATGTAGGCCAGATGATTGGCCTTCGCGCCCTCCCCGATCTCGGCCTCCTTCACCTCGACGAAATTGCCGACCCGCGACTTCGCGCCCAGCCTCGCGCCCGGGCGCAACCGCGCGAACGGGCCGACCGAGGCACCCTTGCCGACATGCGCGCCTTCCAGGTGCGAGAACGCGCGGATCACGGCGTTGTCGTCCACCGTGACGCCGGGCCCGAACACGACGTTCGGCTCGACCGTCACGTCGTGGCCGAATTTGGTGTCGGCCGACAGATACACCGTTTCGGGCGCCACCATCGTGACGCCAGCTTCCATTGCGGCGTCGCGCAGGCGCCATTGCATCACGTCCTCGGCCTCGGCGAGCTGCGCCTTGCTGTTGATCCCGCGCACCTCATCCTCCGTTGTTTCGAGCGCCACCGCTTCCAGCGCCATGCCGTCGGCAACGGACACCGCGTCGGTCAGGTAGAATTCGCCCTTGGCATTCTTGTTCTCGATGCGCCCGAGGATATCGAGCGCGACTTCGCCGCGGAGCGCCATCAGCCCGCCATTGCACAGATCGATCCTGCGCTCGGTATCGCTCGCCTCGCGTTCTTCGCGGATCGCAACGAGGCGATGGCCGTTCATCACGAGGCGGCCATACCCGGTCGCGTTGGCGGCACGGAAGCCGAGCACCGCGATGCTCGCGTGACGGTCGATCGCGCCGCGCAGCCGCTTGAGCGTGTCGGCGCTGATCAGCGGCGTATCGCCGAACACCACCAGGATATCGTCGGCGCCTTTTGCGATGGCCGCGCGCGCCGCGAGCACCGCATCGGCGGTGCCGCGCCGCTTTGCTTGAACGAAAATCTCAGCCTTGGGCAGCGTGCGCCGCGCCTCATCGGCGACCGCATCCGAATCCGGACCCACCACGACCGCAGCCATTTCCGTCCCGGCGCCGCGCACCGCGGTGAGCACATGCGCCAGCATCGATTGTCCGGCAATCCGGTGCAGCACTTTAGGGAGAGCGGAGCGCATGCGCGTGCCCTCGCCGGCGGCGAGCACGATCGCGAGGCAGGTTCGTTTGGTCATCGGTTATCCCGGCGTTTTCATTGGCGCCGTCATACTGGTGCAAAGTGACTTAGGAAAGGTGCATAGCGGGGACGACGACCGCGATTTACGGCGGGAATCGGCGGATTCTGCTACCGTTTCGACGCTTCCTGATTCGCCCGGAGCTTCCACGATGACGGCGGTTCGCCGCATGCAGCTCGCCCGCCTCGGGGTCTGGATCGCCCTTGCGACCGTCGCTGTTCTGACTGTAGTACTCACCGCCCGCACCGAAAGCGGGATCCGCCGCATCGCCACGCTGATCACGCCCGCGCCGCCCGAGACCGGGCGCAGCGCCAAGGCTCCGACGCAGCAGATCGCGAGCCGCCAGGCCGACCAGGAAGCCGAACAGCGGCGCTTGAGCGAAACCGTTCGCGGGCTCACGGCTGACCGCGATCGCTTGCTCGCCCGCCTGAGCACGCTTGAGCGCACTGTCGAGGATGTGACCGGCTCGATCCCGCCCGCGGCAGCCAATCCCAAGATAGCCGCGCCCTCCGCACCGCTCGTCGCGGCGCCGCTCCCCGCCCTTCCGTCAACGCCGCAGCCGAATGCGGCGGTATCCAATCGAGTCGCCGCCGGCCACCTGGCAACCGGCTCGCCAAACGCGTTGGAGTCGGTCGCGACCAGAACGGAATTCGGCGTGGATGTCGGCGGCAATGCCTCGCTCGAAGGCCTGCGCACGCTCTGGACAAATCTGAAAACCACCCAGCCCGCTCTGTTCGAGGGTCTACGCCCGCTGATCACGGTGCGTGAGGGATCAAAGCCGGGCGCGATCGAACTGCGGCTCGTCGCCGGCCCACTGCCGAATGCCAGCATCGCGGCGCGGCTCTGCGCGTCGCTCGCCGCCGCCGGGCAGACCTGCCAACCGGCCGTGTTCGACGGGCAGCGGCTGGCGCTACAGTAGACCCCGCCTGAACACTTCTATTCTGACAGCATATATGCTATCAGCCGGCTTCGATGCAGGTCGTCGTGGTGGATACAAACATCTTCGTCTCCGCTCTCTTGCGAGCGGACTCGGCGCCACGGGAAGTCGTTCGTTTGTGCCTGAGAAGAGAAGTTAAACCTCTCATGGGGAATGCGCTTCTGGCGGAGTATGAGGATGTGTTGTCTCGCGCGAGCTTGTTCGCCCGGTGCGCGTTGAGTGTGACCCGACGAGACGCCCTATTCGACGCCTTTCTCAGTGTGTGTTCGTGGATTCGGGTCAGCTACTTATGGCGCCCAAATTTGAAGGACGAAGCCGACAACCATTTGATCGAGCTCGCGGTTGCAGGGAACGCAAATTGGGTGATCACAGGTAACGTCCGTGACGTCGCGCACGGTGAAATCCTGTTCCCGGATTTGAAAATCGGCAACGCAGGAGCTTTTCTCGCGGAATGGAGGTCAATATGGGCACCCTGACGATCCGCCTGACCGACGATCAGCACCAGCGACTTAAGACGCTCGCGGCCCGGCGCGGACTAAGCTTGAACAAGCTGTTTGAGGAGTTCGGGACGGCCGCGCTCGCCGAGTTTGACGCCGAGACGCGCTTCGCGATTCGCGCCGCGCGGGGCAACGCTACACAAGGTGTGAAATTGCTCGATCGTCTCGACTCTCATTTTGGGGACGCGGCGTCGGAATGCCGCTAGGCGGCCCTAAGCCGATTACGCCGGCAGCGCGGTCTCGACCAGCCGCGCCCAGTACGACGCCCCGACCGGAATCAGGTCATCGTTGAAGTCGTAAGCCGGATGATGCAGGCCGGCGCTGTCGCCGTTGCCGATGAAAATGAACGCGCCGGGGCGGGCCTCCAGCATGAAGGAGAAATCCTCGCCCCCCATCAGCGGCGGCGTATTGGCATCCACGCGATCGGCGCCGGCCACATCGCCCGCGATTGCCGCAGCGAAATCGGTCTGCTGCGGATGGTTGCGGGTGACCGGATAGTGGCGATTGTAGGTGAGCGTCGCCTTGGCGCCGTAAGCCTTTGCGGTGCCCTCCACGATCTCGCGCAGACGGTTTTCCAGCGTATCGCGCACCTCCGGGAGCAGGCTGCGCGCGGTGCCGCGCAAAATCGCGGTCTGCGGAATGACGTTGTCGGCCGACCCGGCGTGGAACTGGCAGATCGAAATCAGGCCGGATTTGATCGGGTCGACGCTGCGCGCGACGATGGATTGCGTCTGGTTGACAATCTGCGCGCCGATCAGCACCGGATCGACGCCGAGATGCGGCTTTGCCGCGTGCGAGCCGAGCCCCTCGATTTCGATGACGATGCGATCGGCCGCCGCGAGCATGGGGCCCTGCCGGATCGCAAACTCGCCGAGTGGCACACCCGGCATGTTGTGCATGCCGTAGACCTCATCGATGGCGAACCGCTCCATCATGCCGTCCTTGACCATTTCGCGCCCGCCGCCGCCGCCTTCTTCGGCGGGCTGAAAGATCACCACGGCGGTCCCGGCGAAATTGCGCGTCTCGGCAAGGTATTTCGCTGCCCCGAGCAGCATCGCGGAGTGCCCGTCATGCCCGCAGGCGTGCATCTTGCCGGGATTGGTCGAGCGGTACGGCAGGTTCGTCTGCTCATCCATCGGCAGCGCATCCATGTCGGCGCGCAGTCCGATCACCTTGAGCGCCCCTTCCCCGGTCTTGCGGCCGCGGATGACGCCGACCACGCCGGTCTTGCCGATGCCCGCCACGACCTCGTCGCAGCCGAAGGCCTTGAGCTTCTCGACCACGCTCGCCGCCGTGCGGTGCACGTCGAACAGGATTTCGGGATGCGCATGGATGTCGCGCCGCCATGCGGTGAATTCCGCCTTCATGTCGGCGATACGACTGACGATCGGCATGGAGAACTCCGTGAGGGCCGCGCGAACGCGCGCCCGGGTATGGGCGGTACCAAATCGGACCGCTGTGTACCGGTCAATTGGCCGCGTGTCATGGCTGCTTCACACTGGCTCGATGGTCTGGACCGGCCGGGTCGAGCGCGGGTAAGGTGGTGTCCAGGTGACGCGCCCCGCCCCACATGACCGGCGGGATCGCAAACTTTCTCAGCAGCTTAAGGGGAACACATGAAGTTTAGGGCCATTCTGCTCGCTGCCGCGATTGCGGCGGCGTCGTTCGCGCAGCCGGCAGCGGCGGTTACCTTCAAGTTTGCGTTCCAGGGCGATCTGAAATCGCTCGATCCCTATTCGCTCAACGAGACCTTTACCCACGGCGTGCTCGGCAATGTCTACGAAGGACTGACCAAGCGCGACAAGGAGCTCAAGATCGTTCCCGGCCTCGCGGAGCGCTGGGAAGTGGTCGAGCCGACACGCTGGCGCTTCCATCTGCGCAAGGGCGTCAAATTCCACAACGGCGAGGATTTCACCGCCGACGACGTCGTGTTCTCGGCGACGCGGCTGCACGCGCCTGCGTCCGACGTGAAGACGCGCTTTCCGGCCGACACCAAGGTGGTGAAAGTCGACGATCATACGGTCGACTTCGTGCTGTCGGGCCCGAACCCGATCCTGCACGCCGAATGGGACACCTGGTACATCCTCTCGAAGAAGTGGGCGGAGGCGAACGGCTCGGCGCAGCCGCAACCCCAAGCCGGCCAGCAGATGAGCCATGCGGCGCTCAACGCCAACGGCACCGGCCCGTTCATCATCACCGAGCATCAGGCCGGCGTGAAAACCGTGTTCAAGCCGAACCCGAAGTGGTGGGGCAAGCCGGAGCATAATTTCGACGAGGTGATCT
>JAXDNY010000009.1:0-127209 GCA_034669145.1 Hyphomicrobiales bacterium | reverse complement strand
AGCACGCACTCGGGCGGCGTCGGGGCTCCGCCCGGAGGTACTATGGCCTCCTGCCAGGAGCTGGCTGACGGCAGCGCTTGAAGCGCGCTGCTGAAAGCGCGGCCCGACGCCGTAAGGAGAACGCCGCCGCAGGGCGCCGAGAGGCGCGCCGGCCCCCGTCAGTGGCCGGTCATCTCCGGCCGAATTTCCGGAGATGGACCTATCCGCGAGGACGGTCATGGGTGCGGCGCTTCCGCACCAGCGCCTGTCGGCGTTCTGCTCCCCCCGCCTTCGCCCTTTGGGCTTCGGCGGGCGAGCCTCGAGCACTGAAGGCGAAGGCGTCCGCCATAGCCCGAAGGGCGACGGCGGATCGAACGAAGGGGCACCCGCCCCCTGCCAATCGGGCCTGCGCAGCGTTGGCTAAAGCCGGTTCAAAAGGCGTAAGCTGCGAGCCACAGGCGCCGCGAGCCCCAGGAGCACCACAATGGCCTTCAGACCGAACTACCGCCAGCAGCGCAACGATCGCGACCGCTCGGCGAAATCGCGCCAGGAGGAGAAGCTCGAAAAGCTGCGCGAGCGGTCGGAACGGCGCAAGGCCGAGCGCGAGGCGGCCGGGCTTCCGCCCGAAAGCGCCGACGCTCCGCCCGAGGGCGAGCGGAGCTAGCCGCGTCACAAGAAGATCACGGGAGGACAGGATGCGCGGCGTGAACCGGCGTTCGGCGCTCATCGGCACAGCCAGCATCGCGCTTGGCCTGCGCACCCAACAGGCGCGCGCGCAGATCAGCGTCGGTCAGGCGCCCGTGACCGCGGTTGCCGCGACGCGCGCCGAACATGACAAGCTTGCCGCGCTGTGCGACGCACGGTTCGTCGGCCTCCCGTCGGCCACCGCGCCGCGCGGCGAAGTCGGCAGCCACCCCTGCCAGGGCATCTACTGGACGCCGAAGGGGAGCCGCCCGCGCGTCGCGCTGATCGCGACGCACTACAACGGCGATTTCAGCGAGCACTATCTCGCGCCCTACATCGCGTCGCGTGGGTCGGGCTTCCTCGGCTGGAACACGCGCTATCGCGGCAACGAAGATCTGTTCACGCTGGAGCATGCGCTGATCGACATCGGCGCCGGCGTGAAATGGCTGCGCGAGCAAGGCGTGGAGCGCGTGGTGATTTTGGGCAATTCGGGCGGCGGCTCGCTGATGGGCGCGTATCAGGCCGAGGCCACCGCGCCGACGCTCAACGCCGGAATGCAGGGCGCGGCACGCGCGGCGCTCGAAAGCCTGCCGAAAACCGATCTCTACATTTCGCTCAACGCCCATGCGGGCCGGCCCGAGGTGCTGACCAACTGGCTCGACGCCTCGGTGACCAATGAGCTCGATCCGGTTGCGACCGATCAGGCGCTCAACATGTACAATAAGGAGAACGGCCCGCCCTATTCGGACGAGTTCATCACGCGCTATCGCGCGGCGCAGCGCGCGCGCAACCAGCGCATCACCGACTGGTGCAAGGCCGAGCTCAAGCGCCTCAACGCCGCCGGCATTCCGGACCGGCTGTTCGCGCTGTTCCGCGCCTGGGCGGATTTGCGCTTCATGGACGGGCGCATCGATCCGTCCGACCGCGTGACGCCCGGCTGCTATCGCGGCGATCCGGCAGTCGCGAACCGCGGCTTCGGGCTCGGCCGCGCCAACACGCTGCGAAGCTGGCTCTCGATGTGGAGCCTGGAAACCTCGAAATGCCAGGGGCCGGAGCAGCTCGCGAAATTCGCGATTCCCTCGCTGGTCATTCAAAGCCGCGCCGACCAGGGCGTTTTCCTGAGCGATGCTGCCAAGATGTTCGAAGCGGTCGGCTCAAAGGACAAGACGATCGAACTGATCCCGGGCAGCCACTACCTGGAGGACGGCCCCGACCACCGCCACCGCGCGGCCAGCATCATCGCCGAGTGGGTGAAGGGAAGAATCTGAGCCTCATGGTGAGGAGCGTCGCGTAGCGACGCGTCTCGAACCATGGCCATATACTCCATTGCGGCCATCCTTCGAGACGCGTCCTGCGGACGCTCCTCAGGATGAGGTTTGTGCGATGTACCAATCCGCGATTTGTTCGCCGGTCCAGAACACGACATCCTTCTTCGCCGCAATCATCTCGATCACCTGGCGGAAATATTTCAGCCGGTGCGCCGCGCCGAGAATGTAGGGGTGCTGCACCAGCGCCATCACCCGCGCGCCGTCGGCCGCGTCGGCATAGATCTGCTCGAACTGGTCGCGCGCGCGGTCGAAATACTCCGACGCCTTGTGATGCTGGATCAGCATCATGGCGACGTCGTTGCATTCCTGCGTGTAGGGCACGTTGAGGATCGGCTTGCCGCGCGTCTTCAGCCACACCGGCTGGTCGTCGAGCACCCAGTCGCAGACGTAATCGTAGCCTTCCTCCACCAGCAGGTCCGGCGTTTCCCATGTCTCGGTGAGGCCCGGCCCGAGCCAGCCGCGCGGCGGCTTGCCGGACGCCTTGGCGATGACCTCGCGCGTGCGGCGGATATCGGCGCGCTCGTCCTCCACCTTCTGCATGTTGCGCTGGGTGAAGCCGTGGCCGATGAACTCCCATTTTCGCTCATTCGCGGCCGCAACGATCTGCGGGTAGGCGGCGATCGCCGAGCCGTTGATCGCGAGCGTCGCCGGCACGTGGAAATCGTCGAACACTTTCAGCATGCGCCAGAAGCCGACGCGGTTGCCGTATTCGTGCCAGGCCCAGTTCGGAATGTCGGGCGAGGGCGCACCGCCCGCGGGCGGCGTGAGCACGGTGCGCGGCATCGGCGACAGGATGTCCCATTCCTCCACGTTGACGATGCACCACACCACCATGCGAGCCGCCCCCGGCAGCCGCAGCGGCGCGCGCCCGGCAATCGGCGAATAGGCGATGCGCTCGGTCGGCAGCATTCCGATGGGCGGGCGCTTGGTGGTGTCGTTCATCGTCGAACTCGGTGCCACCCTCCCCTGGAGGGGGAGGGTCGCGCGCCGCAGGCGAGCGGGGTGGGGTGGTTCTTACAGGCTCGCTTCGCGATCACCCCCACCCGCCGGCCTTCGGCCGGCGACCTCCCCCCTCCAAGGGGAGGTGAAGAGGAGTTCGCGGAGCCGCCCGCGCTCACTCTGCCGCCTTCTGCGCAGCGGTCTGCGTCTGGTACCAGTCCAATATCTGCTCGCCGTTCCAGTGGAGCACCCCGTCGTGACGCGCCACATGATCGTAGATTTGTTCGAGATATTTGATGCGATGCGGCTGGCCCGAGATGTAGGGATGGATCGCGAGCGAACAGATTTTCGCGCGGTCGCGGCCCTCCGCATAGAGCCGGTCGAACTGATCGATGGTGCGCTTGAGCAGGTAGTCGCTCTCGTGATGCTGCACCAGCATCATCGGAATGTCGTTGAGCTCGACCGAATAGGGCAGCGTGACCAGCGGACCCTTGGCGGTGCGAATGACAGTGGGCTCGTCGTCGTATACCCAGTCGCCGATGTATTTCACGCCCGCCGCCGCGAGCAGCTCCGGCGTCTCATAGGTCTGCGTCAGGCCGGGCCCGAGCCAGCCGACCGGCCGCTTGCCGGTGAATGTCTCCAGAATGCCCATCGAACGCGCGATCATCGCAGCCTGGTCCGGCTCCTTGTGGATCGGGCCCTGCTCGTAGGAGTGACCCATGAACTCCCAGCCCTGACGCTTCGCCTCCTCGGCGACGCGCCCATAGTCCTCGCACACGCGTGCATTGATCGAGAGCGTGGGCTTGATGTTCAGCCGGGCGAACAGATCGAAGAAGCGCCACACCCCGACGCGCATGCCGTATTCGTGCCAGCTCCAGTTCGGCACATCCGGCAGCAGCGGCACGCCGGTTGGTGGCGGCAGCACCTGCCGCGCCATCGGCTTGCCGATGTCCCACACCTCCAGGTTCACGATGGTCCAGAACACGATGCGCGCCCCGCCCGGCAGCTTCAGCGGCGGCCGGTCGACGATCGCCGAATAATCGGCACGCTCGCGCGGGATCATGGGTTCGGGCATGGCACCACTCGCGTCATTCCGGGGCACGCCGAAGGCGTGAGCCCGGAATCCATATCCACTGCTCTGGCAGAAGTCACTCCGTCCGTGCCACATCGTAAATTCTGTGGTTATGGATTCCGGACAGCCGCGGAGTTCATCATCGGGCCGCCTTGGCCGGACCCGTTGGCGGCTCCCGGAATGACGGAGAGACTGTTGCGCATCCTGATTGTCGGCGCGGGCATCGGCGGGCTCACGGCCGCGCTCGCGCTCGCGCGTGACGGGCATGACGTCGAGGTCTACGAGCAGGCCCTAAGGCTCGCGGAGCTTGGCGCGGGCGTGCAGATTTCGGCGAACGGCGCGCGCGTGCTGTTCGCGCTCGGGCTCGAGGATGCGATCCGCAACGTGTGGTGCGTACCCTCGGCCAAGGAGATCCGGCTGTGGAATACCGGCGAGACCTGGAAGCTGTTCGATCTGGGTGCCGAGTCGGTCGCGCGCTACGGCGCGCCATACTTCATGATCCACCGCGCCGACCTGCACAACGTGCTGATCGACGCAGTGCGGGTCTTGAAGCCCGAGGCGATCCGCCTCAACACGCGTTGCACGGGCTTTGCGAGCGATGGTAGCGCCGTCACGCTGCATCTTGCCGATGGCGAGCGGATCGCCGGCGATGCGCTGATCGGCGCGGACGGTGTGCATTCGCGCATTCGCAATATCGTTGTTGGCGACGACAAGCCTGAGTTCACCGGCTGCATGGCGTGGCGCGGGCTGGTGCCGGTCGAGACATTGCCGCCGCACATGCGGCGCAATGTCGGTGTGAATTGGGTCGGTCCGGGCGGCCACGTGATCAACTATCAACTGCGCCGCGGAGAAATCTTTAACTTCGTCGGTGTCGTCGAGCGCGACTGGCGCGTGGAGTCCTGGACCGAGAAGGGCAGCACGCAAGAATGCGCCGCGGATTTTGCCGGCTGGCACGACGACATCCATGCGATCGTCCGCAACATCGCCCAGCCGTACAAATGGGCGCTGCTCGGCCGTGCGCCGTTGACACGCTTCTCATACGGGCGCGCCACATTGCTCGGGGATGCCGCGCATCCGACATTGCCGATGCTGGCGCAGGGCGCCAACATGGCGATCGAGGATGGTATAGTGCTGGCGCGTTGCCTTGCCGCCTACGACGACGTCGAAACCGCGCTCGCGCGCTACGATGCCGCGCGCGTCGAACGGACTGGTAAACTGGTGCGCGGTGCGAACGACATGGCGAAACGCTTCCATAATCCGGCGCTCGCGGACGCGGCCGGTGCCAAGGCCTATGTTGATGCGCAGTGGAGCGAGGCGACGGTCAAGCAGCGTTACGACTGGATCTTTGAATATGACGCGACGCGCGTGGCGATCTGAACGATGACCCGCCGGCAACTTCTTCTCGTCATCGCGATCTTCGCGCTCGCCTTCCTGATGCCGGCGTGGCCGTGGCTCTCGGGCGCCGTGACGGTGCCCTACGACGCGAAGTCGACGTTCTTCCCGCCGGTCGCGTTCATGGCGCGCGCGTTCGCGACGGGTGAGTCGGCGCTCTGGACTCCGAACGTGTTCGCCGGCTGGCCCAACATCGCCGACCCGCAATCGATGCTCACCTCGCCGCTGCATGTGCTGCTGGCGCTCGTGAGCCCGGCACCGGGCTTTCGTGCCAATGACGCCATCACATTTGTCTATCTCTTCATCGGCGGGCTCGGCATCATTTTGTATTTCCGCGATCGCGGCTGGCACGCGGCAGGCGCACTGGTCGCGGCACTCGCTTTCGCGTTTGGCGGCGCCGCGAGCGCGCGCCTGCAGCACACCGGTCAGGTCATCAGCCTCGCCTGGCTGCCGGTCGCGTTCTTCCTGCTGTCGCGCGCGCTCGATCGCTCATCATGGCGTTGGGGTGCGCTCGCAGGTCTCGCGGCTGCGCTGATCGTGCTCGGCCGCGATCAGGTCGCGCTGCTCGAAGTCTATGTGCTCGCAGGCTTCGTGTTCGCGCACTGGTGCGGCGCAGGCTGGCGCGCCCGCGTGCGCGCGAGCATCGTGCCGCTGATCGCGGGCGGCGTCGCCGGGCTGATCATCGTTGCGCTGCCGGTGCTGCTCACCGAACTGCTCGCGCTGCGCTCGAACCGGCCGGAGTTCAGCTTCATCGAAGCCGGGCGCGGCTCGCTGCATTACACGCATCTCTTGTCGCTGATATTCCCCGATCTGTTCGGCGCGATGGACCGGCAAGTCGATTTCTGGGGCGCGGGCGGCTTTGCCTGGAACGAGCGCTTCGGCATGGCCGATCTCTTCCTCGCCCAGAACATGGGACTGCTCTACGCGGGCGCGCTGGTGCCGGTCGTTCTGGTCATCGGTTTTACGCGCGGTCTCCTTTGGTCGCGCGAAATCCGCTTCTTCACGATGGCCGCGCTGCTGACCGCCTTCTTCATGTTCGGCTGGTACACGCCGGTGTTCCGCGCGATGTACGAGTTTATGCCCGGCGTGAAGCTGTTCCGCCGTCCGGCCGACGCGACCTTCGTGTTCGGCGCGCTGGTCGCGGTCATGACTGGCTATCTGGTGCATCGCGTGCTGACGGGACTCCCACTGGCGACCCGAGGTCAGCGCGCGCTCGAAATCGGTCTCGCGCTTGGCCTGCTCGCGCTCACGATCTGGCTGTCCGCCACGACCGTTGGCCTCAGCGTCGCGCTCAAACCCATCGTCACGGGACTTATTTGCACCGCCGCCGCCATCCTCGCGCTGTTCCTGGCACGGCGGCTCAATGCCGGCGCGCCGGTATCGGCCACGATCCTGCTCGTCGCCTTCACCACGGCCGATCTCGCCTGGAACAACGCGCCGCATGAATCGACCGGGCTTCCTCCAGCCGTCTACGACGCGCTGCGCCCGGACACGCGGAACGAAACCGTCGCGCTCATCAAACAACGCCTCGCCGCGCAGGCGGAAAACCATCGCGACCGCGTCGAACTCATCGGCATCGGTTATCACTGGCCGAACATCTGCATGATCCATGGCTGCGAACACGTATTCGGGCACAACCCGCTGCGGTTGCGGGATTTCTATGAAGCAACGAAGGTCGGCGACACCGTCGCGGTGCCGGGGCAGCGGCCGTTCTCAGCCCTCTATCCGTCCTACCGCTCGGCCTTCGCGGACCTGTTCGGCTTGCGGCTGATTGCGACCGGCGTGCCGGTGGAGCAGATCGACAAAGCGCTCAAGCCCGGCGACCTGACTTTCGTCGCGCGCACCGCGGACGCGTACGTCTACGAGAATCCGCGCGCGCTGCCGCGCGTGATGCTGGTCGGCGGCTGGCAGGTCGCCAACTTCGCGAGGCTGATTGCCGAGGGATGGCCGTCGGGGATCGATCCCACCCAAACCGTGTTGCTGGAGAAGGACTCTCGCGCGTTGTCGCGGTCGGCTGCCGCAGCGGTGGGAAGCGCGCGCCTCGTCCGCTACGCCAACACCGAAGTCATCGTCGAGGTCGATGCGCAGTCCGACAGTCTGCTGGTGCTCAATGATGTCTGGCACCCGTGGTGGCGCGCGACCATCGACGGCACCGGCACTGAAATCCTGCGCGCCAACGTGATCTTCCGCGCCGTCGCGGTGCCGCCCGGAAAGCACACGGTCCGCTTCACGTTCGAGCCGCTGCGTGGCGCGTGGCGAGAGCTGCGCGAAAAGCTCAGCGGCCCCTGAAATCCCGAAACACCATGTCCGGCGCGCTGGTGTTGTGGCGCGACGGCACGAGCCGGCCGGCCCACACCTCGACCGCGCTCGCGCGCTTGAAGTCCATGATGCCGCCACGCTCCCAGCTTTGCGCGCCTTTGAGGCGCCAGCCGAGCTGCGCCACGTCGTTGTTGATCTCGGTGACGAACATCGAGCGCAGCGCCGCGAACGGCAGGTCACTGAGCGGTGCGTCCAACGTCACGTCGAGCACCTGCTTGTCGGTGTCGAGCGCCTCGAGCCGCAACGCGGCGCTGCCACCGCGCGTGAACGCGAGCCGGAACGTCCTGGTGTTCGGATCGAACACGACCTCGCGGATATCGACGAAGGGCCGTTCCTTGAATTCGATCGGCCCGATCATGAACGACGAGCCGTAGGCGCTCCATTTCAGGTTCTGCGGCGGCAGCGGGCGCGCGCGCCAGTAGCCGTCCTGCGGATAGAGCACCAGCACTTCCTCGGCGCGGTCGTTCGCGCGCACCCAAAGCTGCAGCAGCTGCACGCCGGTCTCGATGCGGTCCCCGACGCGCACCGGCACGATGTTCTTGCGCCAGAAATTCGGAATGGTCAGCCCGACGAGCTGAAGCTCGGGCGTCTCGAAGATCGTGACGCGCTTCGGCTTTTCGGTGATGAACGGCGCAGCGGCGAGGTCCGGACAGTTATGCAGGTCGAACGCCGAGCGGTCGACCACGATGGTGCCGATGTAATTCGGATGCACCGCCTCGATGGTGAAGCGCCGCACCTCCGGCGAAGTCAGCTTGAGATAGACGTTGTCCTTCTCGGCGCAGAGCGACGGCTCGCTCGCGTTCTGCACGTCGACCGAAAGATCGTCGGCGGCGAACGCCGGAAGCAGTAGCAAGGCAAGCGCCGCAAACCCTGCTGTCATCGTCCGCGAAAGCGGACGATCCAGTAAACGCTGACAGTGCAACCAAGCACGGCCTGTGCTTACTGGATGCCCCGCCTTCGCGGGGCATGACACCTGTGCCTCAACGCAACGCATACACATCCCCGGAATTCGCCTCCACGGCCAAACCATCGAGCCAGCGGCCGATCGCCTCCGCGTCTTGCCAGTCATCATGCACCAGCGTCTGGCTCTCGCCCAACGCCGCATTGTAGCGGACGTACCCCAACGCGTGACAGCGCAAGAGGCAGGCATGGGCGACGTCGCGCTGGATCGTGGTAAATTCGAAAGACAGCGCCGGAACGGGCTGGCTCAGTCCGGCAAGCGCCTCGGCCTCAAATCCTTCGACATCGATCTTGATGAATGCCGGAAGGCCATGACGTGCGATCAGCGCATCGAGCGTGGTCACCGGCACGCTGATGCTCTCGTCCCAGTGCTGGCCTTCCCAGCCGGCGGCGCCTTGTGAGGCTTTGACGAAATCGGTGGATGCGGTCGACACCGTCGGATTGTCGGTGTTGATCCGCATGTCGATCGCGCCCGCCGCCGCACCGGCCGCGACCGGTTCGAGCGTCACCATGTCGTCGTGGCCGTAGAGCCTGCGCAGCGTCGGCACCAGCGAGGGATTGGGCTCGCACGCGACCACGCGCGCGCCGAGCCTCCGGAACGCCGCGATGCGGTCGCCGACATGCGAGCCGATATCGAACACGAGAGCGCCGGTCTTCACGAACCGCGAGTAGAGCGCGTCCATCGCTGCGGTGTCGCGCCGATCGTCATAGTAGATGCGCAGCGACCGTTCGATGCCGCGTCGCGTGCGGTCGTCGTCGGACATCAGTGCGTCCGCAGCGCCGCGGCTTCGATCGCCGGCAGCGCGAGCTTGCGCAAGGGTGGGGGCGGCGCGTTCTCCTCCGGCAACGCGCCAAGGCCCGCGCGCATCAGCATGCGGCCGACCGAGGGCCACGAGCTCATCACCGCCAGCGGGATCGACAACGCCGGTCCGGCGGCGATGAACAGCGCATAGGGGATCGCCGCAGGCACCGTGACGGCGAGCAACAGGATCGAGAACCATCCGACCAGCGTGTGCGGCCAGAGCTGCCGCGCCGCATCGCTCCACGGCACCGCATGATCGTCGCGCGCCTGTCCGCCCCAGCCGATCTTGCGGCCGAGCACCAGCCCGGCGAGGAACATCGTGTGGCCGACCCACATGATCGGCGACAGCATCAGGAAGAAGATCGTTTCGGTGATCGTGCTTGCGATGAAACGCGCGGCGCCGCCGAACGAGCGCCGCAGCGCCGGCCGCGACAGCACGTCGAGCACGGTCGCGATTTTCGGCGCGAACCACATGATCAGCGTGATGACGAACAGCGCCATGCCGGCGTCCGGCCGGATGAAGTTCGCGGCGCCTTGGCTGGCAACCGCGAGTGAGCCGATCACCAGCAGCCCGATCCACGCGGGGCTCCCGAGAAACATCAGCATCGCGAACGCGATCTGGTAGCGGCTCACGGGGCGCAGCCCCCGCATGACCAGGTAGGGCCAGTACTGCATGTTGCCTTGCGCCCAGCGGAGATCGCGCCGGATGAATTCGAGCAGCGTCGGCGGGTTCTCCTCCCAGCTCGCGCCTTCCTCGGGCAGCACGCGCACCTCAAATCCGGCGCGCCGCATCAGCACCGCCTCGATCTGGTCATGGGACAGAATATGCGTGCCGTCCGGGCGCGGCGGGATGTGGCACTGCGCGATGAACGGCGCCAGCCGAATGACGGCGTTGTGGCCCCAGTAGGGTCCGCAATCGCCCTGCCACCACGCGCTGCCGAGCGTGTAGGAGCGCATGCCGAGCCGCATGCCGAACTGGAACACGCGCGCGAACGCGCTGCTCGACGGCATGCCGACCACGAGGCTCTGCAGGATGCCGAGCTTCGGCTCGACCTGCATGATGCGCACCATGCGCAGGATCGACTCCGCGGTCTGGAAACTGTCGGCGTCGAGCGTGACGGCAAGATCGTAGTCAGCGCCCCAGCGGGTGCAGAAATCGAAGACGTTGCCGGCCTTGAAGCCGGTGTTGTCGGTGCGCCGCCGGTAGGTGAGTTCGAGCTGCCCCCGCCACTTCGCCTTCAGGGCGGCGAAGCGCGGCTCCTCGGTGACGGCGATCTCCGGATAGTTAGTGTCGCTCAGGATGAAGACGTGGAATTGCGCCGCCGCGTTCGACGCGGCGATCCCCTCCATCATCGGTTCGATATTGCGGATGACGCGTTCGGTGTCCTCGTTGCGCACGCACCACAGGATCGCGGTCTTGGCCGTGATCGGCTCGTCGCCGGTGACGCGCGCCGAAACCGGCGTCACGGCCGCGACCGGGTTGGCGGAGCGCATGATGAAAAGGCCGATGGTGGCGTTCCAGAAGCCGATGACGGACCACGGCAGCGTGATGGCGAACAGCACCACCAGGATGAAGTCAATCACGCCGAAGCCGCCGGCCGTGAGCGCGAACGATAACAGCCAGATCAGCCCGGCCATCGAGGCGGCGACGATCAGGCTGAAGAACACGCGGCGCCCGGTGAGCGGGTCGGCCTGCGCAGGGACTGCGTAGTCGGGAAGCGTGCTTTCGGTCATTGGGGGTCGGGGTGCTTTTCCGGGCCGCAGCGGGTATAGCGGGCGCGGTTTGGAAGTCCAATCGGGGCTAGGTGATGGCTGGCAGCTCGGAACAGGCGCAGGCGCTCTGGTATGTCGGCCCGGGCAAGGCCGAGATCCGCGCCGAGTCCCTTGCGCCGCTTGGGCCCGGCGAGGTGCGCGTGCGCGCGGTCGCAAGCGCGCTCAGCCGGGGGACCGAGCGACTGGTGTTTTCGGGGCTTGTCCCGGAAAGCGAATACGACCGCATGCCTGCGCCATTCATGGGCGGAGCGTTTCCTTTTCCCGTTAAATATGGCTACGCGATGGTGGGGCGCGTCGAGGAAGGTCCCGCCGACCTGAAAGGCCGTCTTTGCTTCGCGCTTTATCCGCACCAGACCGTGTTTAACCTTCCCGCCAAAAATATCGCGCTGCTCCCGGACGGTTTGCCGCCGGAGCGCGCTGTGCTCGCTGCCAACATGGAAACGGCGCTCAACGCCACATGGGACAGCGATGCCCAGCGGGCGAGCCGGATCGCGGTGGTCGGTGCCGGGGTTCTGGGCCTGCTGGTCGCACGGCTCTGCGCCGGGATGCCCGGCAAGAGCGTCACGGTGGTCGATATCGAGCCGTCGCGGGCCGCCGTGGCGCAACAGTTCGGCGCAGCGTTCGCAACCCCGGATGCCGCTCCGGCAAACTGCGATCTCGTCTTCCACACCAGCGCTTCAGAGGCCGGGCTCGCGACGGCACTGCGGCTCGCGGCCTTCGAGGCGACCGTGCTGGAGCTCTCGTGGTATGGCGCGAAAGAGATCCGGGTGCCCCTCGGTGGCGCGTTTCATTCGCAGCGGCTGAAGCTTATCTCGAGCCAGGTCGGGCACGTCGCGCCATCGCGGCGCGCCACCTGGACGTACCAGCGGCGGCTGGAAGAGGCGCTGAGGCTGCTTGACGACCCGGCGCTGGATGCGCTGATTGCGCCGCCGGTCGCGTTCACCGACTTGCCGAAAATGCTGCCCGATATCCTCAACCCAACGAGCGGCGTGCTGTGCCAGCTCATCCGCTATTCCTGAAAGGACCGCCCGTGTACGCCGTTGAAGTTTCCGACCACATCATGATCGCTCACTCGTTCAAGGGCGAGGTTTTCGGGCCCGCGCAGGCGCTGCATGGCGCCACCTTTACGGTCGCGGTCGCTTTCATGTCCGAGAAGCTCGACCCGAACGGCATCGTGGTGGACATCGGCTGCGCCATCGACGTGCTCAAGGCGACGCTGAAGGTCGTCAACTACAAGAACCTCGACGAGATCCCGCAGTTCAAAGGCGTCAACACCACAACCGAATGGCTCACCCGCTGGGTGTTCGATCAGTTCGCCGCCGCCGTGAAAGACCGCAAACTCGGCCGCGAACCGAAAGAGATTTCGGCGATCCGCGTGACCGTCGGCGAGTCGCCGAACGCGCGTGCCTGGTATGAGGCGCCGCTTTGGTGAAAGGCGATTTCGTCTTCGCTATCCCGGGCGACCTCGCGACCCCGACCGGCGGCTATGCCTATGACCGCCGCATGATCGCCGAGTTGCGCGAACTCGGCTGGCGGCCGGAAGTCTTGAATCTCGGGGAGGGATTTCCGCACCCTGCCGCACTCACGCTCGCCGCCGCGAAAGCCGCCCTGACCGACGTTCCGAAAGGCCGGCCGATCGTGATCGACGGGCTGGCGTTCGGCGTGATGCCTGAGGCAGCCGAAAGCCTGCGCGAGACCCATCCGTTGATCGCGCTGGTGCATCATCCGCTGGCGCTGGAGACCGGAGTGATGCCCGATCAGGCCATAGCGCTGCGCGCGAGCGAGCGCAGGGCGCTGGCCTGCACGCACGCCGTCATTGCCAACAGCGCCGCGACCGCCCGCGCGCTCGCGGCTGACTACGGTGTCCCACCCGAACGCATGACCGTCGCGCCCCCCGGCACCGATCGCGCGCCGCTCGTGCGGCCAAACACCGCATCAACTTTAGTAGCCCTGCTTGCTGTCGGTGCCGTCGTACCGCGCAAAGGCTACGACCTGCTGATCGAGGCGCTCGCCGGCCTCACTGACTTGCCATGGCGCCTGACCATCGTGGGGGACTGTAGCCGTTCGCTCGACACCGTCGAAAAACTCAAGTCCGCGATAACAATGTATCGTCTCGCCCCGAGGATCAGCATCGAGGACGCTGCTCCGGCAGCGCTCTTGGCCGAGCTTTACGCCTTCTCCGACGTTTTCGTGCTGCCTTCGCGCTACGAGGGCTTCGGCATGGCCTACGCAGAGGCGATTGCGCACGGTTTGCCGGTGATCGGCACGACCGCGGGCGCAATCCCCGACACCGTTCCGGCGACCGCCGGGGTCCTGGTCCCGCCGGACGATGTCCCGGCGCTCGCCGCCGCGCTGCGCCGTCTGATCGGGAACGCCGAAGAACGCGCCGAACTCGCCGCCGGTGCTGCTGCTGCCGCTACCCATCTGCCGACCTGGCAGGACTCGGCCAAATTGTTTTCAGCCGCGATGGAGAGGGTCGTATGAGTTTCTCGTCTGGCTGGCTGACACTGCGCGAGCCGTACGACAGGCGCGCGCGCAACGCGGCCGTGCTCGACGCGGTCGCCGCCTGGGCGGCGGAGCGGCCGTCCGTCGCGGTGGTCGACCTCGCCTGCGGGCTCGGATCGACGCTGCGGGCCGTATCCGACCGGCTGCCGAAGCGCCAAAGCTGGCGGCTGGTCGACAACGATCTGAGCCTGCTGGCGCGCGCCGGCGCGCTCGCAAAGCCCCCCGATCTGACCGTGACGCCCGTACCGGTCGATCTCGCCCGCGACCTTGAGGCGGCGCTGGACGGGCCGGTCGAGCTGGTGACCACCTCGGCGCTGCTCGATCTCGTGTCGCACGACTGGCTCGACCGGCTGGCCACCGAAGCAGCAGCACGGCGGCTGCCGGTCTATGCGGCGCTCAGCTATGACGGTCTGGCGACGCTCGACCCGGCCGATCCGCTCGATTCCGCCGTGGTCGACGCGGTCAATCAGCACCAGCGTGGCGACAAGGGCTTCGGCCCGGCGCTCGGACCGGAAGCGGCCGCGACCGCCCCGGGCCGCTTCGAGGCACTCGGCTACACCGTCACACAGGGCGCGTCGGACTGGGTGTTCGGGCCAAAGGATGCCGAAATCCAGACCGAAGTGCTCACCGGATGGGCAGTGGCTGCACGCGAAATCGGCGAGGCCTCGATCGGCGACATCATCAATTGGCTCGCCCGCCGGCGCGACCACATCGCGGCCGGCCGCTCATCCATGCGCGTCGGTCACGTCGACTTCTTCGCCTGCCCGATGGCAACGCGCTGAGCCGAAAGATCGCAGTCGAGCAGCACTTCCTCGCCGATCAGATGCGCGCGCATGGGTGCGCGCAGCGCCTGGTCGGCGGTCTGGATCGGCTTGAGGGTGATCCCGGCCTGACCCGAACCCAGCATGGTTGGCGCGACCATCACGTGGAGGCGGTCGAGGCAACCTGCTGCAATAAAACGTGACACCGTATGCGCACCCCCTTCGATGAGGATGCGGGCAAAACCGCGTTCGGCCAGCGCGCCCAAGATCGCGGCCGGCGCGACCTCTCCACCCGGCGCCGGAACCTCAACAATTTCAACGCCCGAGCCAAACCTTGGCCGCACGCCCTCGGCCGTGATGACGAGGCGGCGGATGCCGTCGTCGTCCAGCACCCGGGCGTTCGGCGACAGCCGCCCCTTGGGATCGAGCACGATCCGCGCCGGGCTCGGCCCAGCTATGCGGCGGACGGTCAGCAGCGGATCGTCCGCGACGGCCGTCCCGATGCCCACCAGGACGGCGTCGACCAGCGCCCGCAGGCGATGCAGATGCGCCAGTCCCGCCGGACCGTTGATGTATTTGGAATGCCCCGTCACCGTCGCGATACGCCCATCGATCGATTGCCCGATCTGCCCGACCACCATGAGGTGGTCGACCGCGCTCCGCCGCAGCGGACCGAACCTGTCTTCCCAAGGCTGGGGCAGGGGGTCCGAAGAGGTTCGAAACTTGCTTGGAACCTGAAACCAGCGTTCGGCGTTACCACCCGGATCATCAGGCTCGCCGTGATGAGTCATGTTTTCGCACGAGCCTTTACTAGCAACGGAAAGACCCGAGCGACCAAACTCATGATCTTCGGTGATTAACGGCCGTTCATGGAGCGGGGACTTCATCCTGCCACACTAATCTGATACGCAGAACCTTGAAGGCCGAAGAACAGTAGATGGAATAACAGTGTAGTTCGCGGTTTTCACCCTATCATATGGAATCTCCAAGCAACATGAGTAAAACGAAAAACGGGAACGGACACGCGGGGAGCGGAGTGTTCGGTTCACCGGATCGCGTGCTGGTCAAGCGCGGACTTGCGGAGTTCCGCAGCGGTCGGCCAGTCATCTTCTCCTCACAGCCCGCAAAGTTTCTTCTCGCGCTTCCGGTCGATGGCCTCGACGCGGCGCGTCTGCATGCCTTCGAACATCTCTGCGCACCTGCGACGCCTCGACTGGTCGTGACGGCGCGGCGCGCGCGCGCACTCGGAATCGAATCGCCCGGACCTGTCGCGCTGAAGCTCGCGAAGGGAACCAGCGCGGCTGCGATCTTTTCGCTGGTCGCGGATGCGGACCCGGATGAAGCCGTGGAATTCGATGGCCCAGCGGACGAACGCGCGGCGGCCTCGATCGAGCTTGCCAAGATCGCGCACCGGCTGCCGGCACTTCTGGTTGCCGAAATCGATTCACCGACCGAGGCGATGATCGAGCCGCCGCTGGTCGTCGTCGCGTCCGAAGCCGTGATCAAGTTCCGCAGTGAAGACGTTCACTCGCTCGAGATCGCCGGCGAAGCCAAGGTTCCGCTTCAGGGTGGACTCCCGACTCGCTTCGTCGTGTTCCGCGATGCCGTCGGCGGCGGTTCAGCCGCGGTGATCGTCGGCGAACCGGATTTCTCCAAGCCCGTGCCGGTGCGTCTGCACTCCGCGTGTCTCACCGGCGACGTGTTCGGATCGAGCCGCTGCGACTGCGGCGATCAACTGCGCATCGCGCTCAAGCGCCTGAATGAAGAAGGCGGCGGCGTCATTCTGTATCTCGAACAGGAAGGCCGCGGTCTCGGGCTTGCCAACAAGATGCGCGCCTATGCGTTGCAGGATGCCGGTCTCGACACGGTCGACGCCAACACCACGCTCGGCTTCGACGACGACGAGCGCGACTACGGCATCGCGGCGCAGATGCTTCAGAAGCTTGGTTGCACGCGCATCTATCTGATGACCAACAATCCCGCGAAGCTGGACGGTCTGAAAGGCCTCGGCATCGAGATTGTCGGACGCAAGCCGCTGCACGCGCCGATCAACGCGCACAATCGTCGCTACATGACCGCCAAGGCGATGCGCGCCGGTCACAAGCTCGATCATCTGATGGCGGCGATCGCAGCCGAGGCGGGCGAGGTGCAAACGGTCGTCCGCGCCGCCGAGGAAGTCCGCTAGACAGGTTTCATGGTTTGACATGGATCGGCGCGATGACGGGTCAGACCGTCACGCGCCGATCGGTTTTGACGGGCACCATCGCAACGCGATGAAGCCGCGCGTTGTGCGCGAACCCGTTCCAGTTTCAAGCTTCCCCAATTCGTAAACGCGGCGCTAACCATAATTTTGGCCGTTCGTATCCGCACGCCGGGTTTTCATCGTTTGTACAGCGTGCCCGCAGTAAGCAGAACGCTGGGTTTCTGGCGCGGGCGTCGTATTTCTTGTGGACCATTGGGCCGGCTTGAATGTCGTTCGAGGTCAACACTCTTTTCCTTCTGACGATTGACGTTGAGGCGATTCTCGGCCTCCTGCTGCTGCTCGTTTGGGTGCAGAATACGCGCGTCCATGCGGTCGCCTGGTGGGCCAGCGCACACCTGATGCGCGCCACGTCGGTGATGCTCTACGGCCTGTACGGGTCGGTCCCCGATCTCATTTCGATCGATCTGCCCAACGTGATCCTGTTCTCCTCCTTCGGCGTGACCTGGAACGGCGCCCGCGTGTTCAACGGCCGCGCGGCGCTGCCGGGATCGCTGATCGCCGGCGCCGGCGTGTGGCTCGTCGTGTCGCAGTGGCCCGGATTCGAACCTGGCTCGGAGGTGCGCGGCCAGCTCTCCGCGATGATCATCGCCGGCTATACCTGGCTCACGGCCTATGAGTTCTGGCGCGCGCGCAACGAGCCGCTCGTGTCGCGCTGGCCCGCCATCGTGCTGTTCGTCGCCCACGGTTCGATGTTCTTGCTGCGCACGCCGCTCAATGCGCTGCTGCACGGCAAGGAGACCGACAACATCCTGTCGAGCGCGTGGATCAGCGTGCTCAGTCTCGAAGCCTTCCTGATGACGATCGCGACCGCATTCATTCTGCTGGCGATGTCGAAGGAGCGCACCGAGCTGCGCCACAAGACCGCCGCGATGATCGATCCGCTGACGGGTCTGCTCAATCGCCGCGCCTTTCTGGCGGACGCCGAAGCGCTGCTGCAGCAGCAGATCGCGCGCGACCGCCCGATCGCCGTGCTGCTGATCGATCTGGATCACTTCAAGTCCATCAATGACCGCTTCGGGCATGCGGTCGGCGACAAGGTGCTGCAGATTTTTGCCAACACCGCGCGGGCGAGCCTGCGCCAGACCGATCTTGTTGGACGCTTGGGCGGCGAGGAGTTCACGGTGGTGCTGGCCGATGCCAGCATGGACAATGCATATCTGGTGGCCGATCGCCTGCGCAAGGCATTCGCCGCCGCGGCCGCCGTGATCGACGGCGAGGCGCTGTATGCGACTTCGAGCGTCGGTGTGTCGGTGATCGTCGATCCGCGCCAGGACCTCACCAAGCTGATCACGCTCGCCGATCAGGCGCTCTATCTCGCCAAAGCGCGCGGGCGCAACCGCGTCGAGGTCGCGCCGATCGAGGTTGCCGGCGTTGAGGCGCCGCGGCCGACGCTCGTTCACGCCGCCGAGCGCAGCGCGGCCTGATCCTTCACGCTCCCGGATGGCAGGCGTGCCAGACTTTCGCGGGCGTCGCCGGCATATCGATATTCACGCCGTGCCCGTCAGGGATCGCATTCGCGATCGCGTTCATGATCGCGGCGAGCGAGCCGGTGGTGCCGGCTTCGCCCACGCCCTTCACGCCGAGCGGATTCGTGGTCGCCGGAACATTGTGCCCGGCATCGACGACCGGCGGCATGTCGGCCGCGCGCGGCATTGCGTAGTCCATGAATGTGCCGGCCACGAGCTGGCCATTGCCGCTGTCGTAGACGGCGTTCTCCATCAGCGCCTGTCCGATGCCCTGCGCGAGGGCGCCGACGAGTTGACCCTCTGCGAGGGTGTGATCGAGCACGACTCCGGCATCGTCCACCGCCGCATAGGCGACGATCTCGACGACGCCCGTGTCCGGATCGATCTCGACCTCGGCGATGTGGCACCCATTCGGGAAGGTCTGCGGCGTGTCGACGGTCGCCTTGGTGTCGAGGCTGTCGCCTTTCTGCTGCGCGTGCGCCGCCACCTCGAACAGCGACACGCGCCGGTCGGTGCCGACCACTTCGAAATGCCCGTCGCGATACGAAATGTCGGCGTCGGCGGCTTCCAGCATTGCGGCGGCGATCCGCTTGGCCTTTTCCAGCATCAGCTCCACGGCGCGATAGAGCGCGCTGCCGACCGTCATCGTGGAGCGCGAGCCGACCGACGGATTTCCTTTCAGGTCGAGATTGGTATCGCCATGCCGGTGCACGATCTGCGCGGCCGGAATGCCGAGCTTCGCGCCGACGAGCCGCGGATAAACCGTGGCATGGCCTTGACCGGTGTTCTGCACGCCGATCCCGAGCACGAGCTTGCCGTCGCCGGGAAACAGCAGCGACGCGCTTTCCGTCGGCATCGCGCCGGCATGTTCGAGAAAGCACGAGACGCCGATGCCGCGCAGCTTCCTGCGCTTGAACGACTCGCGGCGGCGCTTCTTGAATTCGGCGTAGTGCGCAAGCGCGAGCGCCTTGTCGAGGATCGGCGCGAAATCGCCGGAGTCGTAGGTGGTGCCGACCGCGGTCTTGAACGGGATCTGCTTGGGCGCGATCAGGTTGCGCCGTCGCAGCCGGACCGGATCGATACCGCTGACGCGCGCGGCTTCTTCCACCAGCCGCTCCAGCGCGTAGTTCGCCTCCGGCCGTCCGGCGCCGCGATAAGGCCCGGTCGGCACCGTATTGGTGAACACGCATTGCACGCCGACATCGATGCGCGGGATGGCGTACATACCGGGCAGGCAGCGCGAAAAGTTCATGGTCTGGATGTTCGCGCCCGGAATGCCGATGTAGGCCCCCATGGCGGCGATGTGCCTGACGCGCAACGCCAGGAACTTGCCTTTCGCATCGAGCGCAAGCTCCATCGCGGTGATGGTGTCGCGCGCATGCTGATCGCTCAGGAACGCCTCCGAGCGCGTCGACATCCACGCGACCGGACGGCCGGTCAGCTTGGCGGCGACCAGCAGCGCGGGATATTCCGGATAGGCGAGCGTCTTCACGCCGAACGCGCCGCCGACGTCCTCGGTGATGACGCGCATCTTCTCGCGCGGCAGTCCCATCATGACGATGAGCTGCTCGCGCTGCGGATAGGCGCCCTGCGAGCAGCAGCGCAGCGTGTAGAAGTCCTTCGCGGCGTCGTAGTGCGCCTGCGCGCCGCGCGGCTCCATGCTGGCGACGACGAGGCGCTGGTTGCGCACGGATACCTTGGCGACATGGGCGGCTTGCCCGAACGCTTCGTCGATCGCGTGCAGCTTGGCTTCATCGTTCGGGACCGGGCCGGGCCAATCGAGTGCGATATTGCCCGGCGCTTCTGGGTGAAGCTGCGGCGCGCCGGGGTTGATTGCCGCGCGCAAATCCGCGACCGCGGGACGCTCTTCGTAGCCGACGGCGACTAGTTCGGCCGCGTCCTGTGCCTGCGTCTGCGTTTCGGCGACGACCAGCGCGACCGCCTCGCCCGCACACATCACGCGCTCGCCCGCAAGCGCGGGGCGGAACGGCATCACCAGTTTCTTTCCGTCGCGGCCGACGAGCGGCGGATTCACCGAGGTCGACCCGACGCCCGCCGCATCCATCTCCCTGTGCGTCAGGATCGCGACAACGCCGGGCGCCGCGCGCGCAGCCGCAACGTCGATCGCCGCGATGCGTGCATGCGCATGCGGCGAGCGCACGAATACCGCGTGCGCCTGGTTCGGCTGCGGCGCATCTTCCACGAAGCGCCCGCGCCCGCGCAGGAGCGCATCGTCTTCGACGCGCGGCTCGAAATGGTGTTCGTGCTTGTCGGCGGACTGATCCACGCGGCGTTCTCCCAGCGTCAGGAGCGCCAAGTCATACAGAGGGATGAGGCAGCCGCAATGGGGTTATTCAGGAACGACCGCCGTTGCCTCGATCTCGATTTTGGCGGCTTTTTCGACCAGGCCGACAACCTGCACCACTGCCATCGCGGGATAGTATGTGCCGATCGTCTCGCGATACGCGCGGCCCAGATCCCGGAGGCTTGCCCGGTACTCGTCGAGATCGGTCACATACCAGGTCAGCCGCACGAGATGTTCGGGTCCGGCGCCGCCCTCGCCGAGGATTTTCAGGATGTTGGAAAACGTCTGCCGCGCCTGGCCGGCGAATGTGTCGGGAAAATTGCCCATCACGTCCCAGCCGACGACGCCGCCGGTGATCACGACACGGCCCTTGGCGGTCATGCCATTGGCGTAACCCTGCGGGCGCGGCCAGCCCTGCGGCAGCAAGGTGCGCGGGAGTTCATCGTCTTCCGGCGGCTTGACGAACAGTGTTGGTTTGCGTGCCATGGTGTTGATCCCTACGACGCGAGTTTTCGGCTCGCCTGTTCGGTCGCCTTTCGGCGCAGTTCGAAGCGTTGCAGCTTGCCGGTCTGTGTCTTCGGCAGCGCGCTGACGTACTCGATCGCGCGCGGATATTTGTAGGGCGCGATCGCGGCCTTCACGTGTTCTTGCAGGGCGCGGGTCATCGCGGCGTCGCCGTTTTGTCCCGCGCGCAGCACCACGTAAGCCTTCACGATCATGCCGCGTTCCTCGTCGGGCGCGCCGACCACGCCGCATTCCGCCACGGCAGGATGCAGCAGCAGCGCGGACTCTACTTCCGGCCCGGCGATGTTGTAGCCGGCCGAGATGATCATGTCGTCGGAGCGCGCCTGGTACCAGAAGTAACCGTCGGCATCCTTCAGATACGTGTCGCCGGTGACGTTCCAGCCGTGCTGCACGTATTTCTGCTGCCTCGCGTCTGCGAGATAGCGGCAGCCGGTCGGCCCGCGCACCGCGAGGTAACCCACGGTACCGGCTGCACACTCGTGGCCGTCATCGTCGATTACCTTCGCCTCGTAACCCGGCACGGCCTTGCCGGTCGATCCGGCGCGGATTTCGCTCTCGGGCGAGCCGATGAAGATGTGCATCATCTCGGTCGCGCCGATGCCGTCGAGGATTTTCAGCCCGGTCGCCTTGTGCCAAGCGTCGAACGTCGCCTTCGGCAGCATCTCGCCGGCCGAGACGCATTTGCGCAGCGAGGAAATGTCGTGCTCGCCGAGCTTGGGTAGCATCGCGCGGTACGCGGTCGGCGCCGTGAAGCAGATCGTCGCGCGATATTTTGCGATGGCCGGAAGCAAGTCTTCGGGCGGCGCCTTCTCGAGCTGGATCGTCGCCGCGCCGATGCGGAACGGGAACAGCACATGACCGCCGAGCCCGAACGTGAAGGCCAGCGGTGCCGAGCCAATGAAACGGTCATCGCGGTTCGGCTGCAGCACGTATTTCGAATAACTGTCGCAACTTGCCAGCATGTCGCGCTGGAAATGCATCGTGCCTTTCGGCTCGCCGGTGGTACCCGAGGTGAACGCGATCAGGCAGACGTCGTCGGCGGCGGTGTCGCAGGCGGTGAAATTCCCATAGCCCGGTCGCGCCATCAGATCTTCAAGCTGGCCTTCACCCCAATAAACGATGCGCTCGAGCTCACGCGCGAGCGGCCTTGTTTTCTCCATCTCGTCGAACAATCGCGTGTCGCACAGCGCGAGCTTGATTCTGGCTTTCGCCACCACATACGACAGCTCCTTGGCGCGCAACAGCGGCATGGTGGCGACCGTCACGCCGCCGGCCTTGATAATCGCCAGATAGCAGGCGATCACCATCGGCGAATTCGGTGCGCGCAGCAGCACGCGATTGCCCGGCACGAGCCCGAGGTCGCGGGTCAGCACATTGGCGATGCGGTTGATGCGCGCGGCAAGCTCCGCGTAGGTCCAGGTCTCGTAGGGTGACACGATCGCGACGCGGTCGCCGTCGCCGCCAGCCACCCAACGGTCGACAAACTGGCTCACGCAGTTGAGCCGCTCCGGATACTGCAGCTCCGGCAGCGTGAAACGGAACTCCGGCCACTGCTCGCGCGGCGGCAGATTGTCCCGCGCGAAGGTATCGACATGTCCGGATCGGATCATGACGTGCTCCATCATTCCGCCGCCAGCGCCGGTTTCGCCGGGCGGTTCTTCAAGGCCTCGCGTGCGATCACGATCTTCTGCACCTCGGTCGCGCCTTCGTAGATGCGCAGCGCACGGATCTCGCGATACAGCTCCTCGACCTTCTCGCCCTTGGTGACGCCGCGCCCGCCATGCAGCTGCACGGCGCGATCGATCACGCGTTGCGCCGCCTCGGTCGCGAACATCTTCGCCATCGCGGCTTCGCGGGTGACGCGTGCGGCGCCTTTATCCTTGGTCCAGGCCGCGCGATAGACCAGCAGCGCGGCGGCATCGACCTCGGTTGCGCTGTCGGCGATCGCGCCTTGAGTCATCTGCAACTCGCCAAGCGGGGCGCCGAACAGGTTGCGCGTTGCCGCATGCTCGACGGTCTCGTGCAGCGCACGGCGCGCGAAGCCGAGCGCCGCGGCGCCGACGGTCGCGCGGAAAATATCGAGCGTCGCCATCGCGACCTTGAAGCCTTCGCCTCCCGCGCCGAGCCGGTTGGACACCGGGACACGGCAGCCGTCGAACTTCAGCGTTGCGAGCGGATGCGGTGCGATCACGTCGATGCGCTCGGCGATCGTCAGTCCCGGCGTATCGGCCTCGACCATGAAGGCCGAGAGACCCTTCGCGCCCGCGCCTTCGCCGGTGCGTGCGAACACCACGTAATGGTCGGCAATGCCGCCGTTGGAGATCCAGGTCTTCGTTCCGTCGATGCGCACATGCGCATTGCCGTCGGGCGTGGCCGTTGTCGCCATCACGGCGACATCGGAGCCGGCCTCCGGCTCGGACAGCGCGAAAGCCGCGATCGCTTTGCCGTCGCGCACGTTGGGGAGATAGCGAGCTTTCAGTTCCGGCGTGCCGTAGAGCGAGATCGAGCCGGTGCCGAGCCCCTGCATGGCGACCGCAAAATCCGCGAGCCCGTCGCGGAACGCCAGTATCTCGCGCGCGATGCACAGCGTGCGGACATCGAGCTTCGCATGCAGCCCGCCGTATTCGGCCGGCACACACGCCCTGAAGAACCCGGCCTTGCCGAGCGCTGCGACACGCGCGCGGCAGGCCTCATCGACGTCGTCATGCGGCAAGCCGGGCAACGTCGCGTCGGCCCAGCGCGCAAGCTCATCGGCAAAGCGGCGGTGATGCTCCTCGAAGAACGGCCACGTAAGGGTTTCGGCGAGCGCCATCAGTTGCCCTCGAACACCGGCTTCTGCTTCGCGGCGAACGCGCGAAATGCGCGCGCGAAATCCTCCGTCTCCATGCACAGCGCCTGCGCGACCGCCTCCGCCTCGATCGCCTGCTCGACCGACATGGCCCATTCCATTTCCAGCATGCGCTTGGTCATGGCGTTGGCAAACGTTGGTCCGTCGGCGAATTCCTTTGCGAGCTTGGTCGCCTCGGCGAGCACCGCGTCCGGCGCCACGAGCCGGTTGAAGAAGCCCCAGCGCTCGGCCTCCTCGCCGCCCATCGAGCGGCCGGTGTAGAGCAGTTCCGACGCGCGGCCCTGGCCGATGATACGCGGCAGGATCGCGCACGCACCCATGTCGCAGCCCGCAAGCCCCACGCGGTTGAACAGGAACGCGACTTTCGCCTTGGCGGTGCCGATGCGAAGGTCCGACGCCATCGCGAGGATCGCGCCCGCGCCCGCGCACACGCCGTCGATCGCCGCGACAATCGGCTGCGGGCATTGGCGCATCGCCTTCACGGCTTCGCCGGTCATGCGGGTGAATTCCAAGAGGTCGACGGTGTTCATTTCGACCAGCGGGCCGATGATTTCGAACACGTCGCCGCCGGAGCAGAAATTGCCGCCTTCGCCGGTGATGACGAACGCCTTCACGGCCTTGTCCTTCGCGGCGGCGCGGAAAATGTTGGCGATCTCGGCGTAGCTCTCGAAGGTGAGCGGGTTCTTCTTGTCCGGCCGGTTGAGCGTCAGCGTCGCGACCTTGCCGTCGATGGTCAGGCGCACGTGCTGCGCCTTGTAGCCCGACAGCGGGAGTGTGACGGGGTTCGCGATCATTCGGCATCCCGTTCGGCGTTGCGCGCAGACGCCTTGGTCTTTGCCAGCAGGTTCATCAGTTGCTCGATCTCGCCCGCATCGAGCCCGGCGAAAATCTCAGCGATCCAGTCCTCATGCGTGCGCGCCATGGTGCGGAACACGCGGCGGCCTTCCGCCGTGAGGCTGACGATCTGCGCGCGGCGATCCTTCGGCGCGGCGCGGCGGTCGAGCAGGCCCTGCTCGACGAGCCGCTCGGCCAATCCCGTCACGTTGCCGTTCGACACCATCATCCGCCGGGACAATTCGCCGAGCGTCATTCCGGTCGGCGCCTTGTCGAGCTGCGCCATCAGGTCGAAGCGCGGCAGGGTCACGTCGAACTCATCGCGCAACCGCCGGCGCACCTCGCCCTCGATCAGAGTCGTGCAGGTGAGCAGCCGCAGCCACAGCCGCAGCTCGGCCTCGTGATCGGCCGGGCGTTCGGCGACCTTGGTCTCGGAGTCGAGCGGGATGACGCGATCGTCCATCAGATCTCTCCGCCCGCGACGGTCAGCGTCGTGCCGGTGATCGCGCTTGCGCCGGGCGAGCACAGGTAGAGCACCGCCGAGGCCACTTCCTCCGGCGTGATCAAGCGGCTGATTGGCTTGTCCTTCAGCATGGCGGCGAGCGCCTGCTCGCGGGTCCGCCCGGTCTTCTCCATCACGTGCACGAAGCCGTCCTGCACCAGGTCGGTATCGGTGTAGCCGGGGCACACGGCGTTCACCGTGACGCCGCTCTTCACCGTCTCCTGCGCCAGAGCGCGAACGAAGCCGACGACGGCATGCTTCGCCATGCAGTAGGCGGTTACGTAAGCGTAGCCCTTAAGGCCCGCCACGGATGAATTGACCACGATGCGGCCGAAGCCACGTTTCGTCATGTCGCCGAGCACGGCGCGGGTCGCATGCACCACGCCCATCACGTTGAGATCGAACATCTCGCGAAACTGCGCGTTCGAGCTCTTCGCGAACGGAACGCTCACCGCGCTTCCCGCATTCGCAATGAGAATGTCGACCGGGCCGCGTTCCGACACGGCCTGTTTCACCGCGGCATTGACCGCGCTCTCGTCGGTGACATCCGCCACCACGTAGCCCTGGGCATGGCCGGCGCTGACCGCATCCTTCAGCGCGGCTTCCTGCCGCCCCAGCACCGTGACCGTCGCGCCCGCGCCCGAAAGCGATGCCGCGATGGCCCGGCCGATGCCGCGCCCGCCGCCGGTCACCAGAGCATGCCGTCCTTTGACGATCGCCATGAGGCCCGCCTCCGCCGGCCGCCTCCCCAGTAATTACTTTAGGCTTAAAATTTCAAAGCTTCAAGCAGTTGCAACCAAGCCCTCACGACTTGTCCCGCGCCTTGCGGGCCTGCCGCTCCTCGCGGGCCCGCTTGAGCGGAGCAAGCCGCTCGCGCAGGACCTCCATCGCGGAGATTTTCTCGCCGAACGACCGCCGCGCGAGCTCGCGCCGCCCCTCCGCCTTGCGCGCGAGGATGTCGGAGACGTCGGGGTATGGAGGTGCCTTCTTCATCGTCATCGATTTAGGTTGCAAGGATCTGCGATGCCAGAGCGAACGCAGAATGCGCTCCAAAGCGGCCTCAGCCTGTGGCGGTCGAGAACGGCGCACAACGCCGCAATGTCGACCGCCTTTTCCTCAACGAACTGCGCGATTCGAACGAAATCCTTGGTCCGGCCGACACGCAAGGCAACCGCGACGAGATGCTCCGGACGCAGAACGCGAGTGGTCACCGTATCACCGCTCATCCGGATGTCGACCTGTTCGGCACTGGCGAGCGCTTCGGCGTCGAGGTCGTCCGCGACGGGAAGGAACTGCACCGCCCATCCCGCGATCACCACGCCTTCCTTCCGGAACTCCTCGTACCCTTTTCCCTTGAGCCAAGCCAGAACAGGAGCGAGCGTGATGAGCCCCGACCTTGAGGTCGCGGCCGGGCTTTCGAACGAAACCAGGATATCCAAGTCTTCCGTCACGGTCGGCGCAACGTAATTATAGGCCGCAACGGCGCCCGCGATGGCATAGCAACCGATGACGCCATCGGTCTCCATCGCATTGATCACGTCCAAAGTTTGTTTCATGCCCATCGACGCAAGCCTAGCATTCCACGCGTGGTCGAGGTTGCCCCTATTGCGGAATAATTGCTTTAAGCTTAAAATAATTACTCGACGGAGGCAGCATGAAAGTCGACGTGATTGGCGGCGGTCCGGCCGGGCTGTACTTCGCGATCCTGGCGAAGAAGGCCTGGCCGCAAATGCGGCTCACCGTCTATGAGCGCAACCGGCCGGACGACACGTTCGGCTTCGGCGTGGTGTTCTCCGACGAGACGCTCGAGACCTTCGAGAAGTACGACCTCGAAAGCTACCGGGCGATCACGGCGAACTTCGCCTACTGGGACGACATCGAGATCCACCACAAGGGCACGGTGCACCGCGTCGGCGGGAACGGCTTCTGCGGCTGCTCGCGCGTCACACTGCTGCGGCTGCTGCATGAACGCGCCCGCGCGCTGGGCGTCGAGCTGAAATTCCAGACCGAATACGATTCCGATACCAGCGACGCCGACCTGATCGTTGCCGCGGACGGCATCAATTCGCGCATCCGCGAGAAGCATGCGGCGGCGTTCAAGCCCAGCGTCGATCTGCGCCCGAACAAGTTCGCCTGGATGGGCTCGACGCGCCCGTTCGACGCCTTCACGTTCTTCTTCAAGGAAACCGGGCACGGCATCTTCATCGCGCACTGTTATCAGTACGAGCCCGGGCAATCGACCTGGGTGATGGAAACGGATCCCGAGACATTTACGCACGCGGGGCTCGACAGGCTCGACGAGGCGCAGTCGGCGAAATTCCTCGAAGACGTGTTCGCCGAGGAACTGGCCGGCCACAGACTGATCATCAACCGCTCGCTCTGGCGCAGCTTCCCGACCATCCGTTGCGAACGCTGGACGCACGACAACATCGTGCTGATCGGCGACGCCAAGGCGACCGCGCATTTCTCCATCGGCTCGGGCACCAAGCTCGCGATGGAAGACGCGATCGCGCTGTTCGAGGCTTTCAAGGTCGTCGGCGGCCGCGACGTGAAAGGTGCGCTCGCCCATTACGAAACCGAGCGGCGGCTCGAGGTCGAGAAGACCCAGCATTCGGCCGACGTGTCGCTGGTCTGGTTCGAGCACGTGCGCCGCTTCTGGGACATGGACCCGACGCGCTTCGCGTTCGGCCTGATGACGCGCTCCAAGGCGATCACCTACGACAACCTCGCGCTGCGCGCGCCGGAGTTCGTCGCCGAGATCGACAAGCTCGTGGCGCAAGACGTGCGCAATCAGGGCTTCGATGTGGATCTCGTGAAGCCCACCGTGCCGATGTTCCAGCCGTTCCGGCTGCGCGGCATGACGGTAAACAATCGCGTCGTGGTCTCGCCGATGGACCAGTATTCGGCAGTCGACGGCATGCCGACGGACTGGCATCTGGTGCATCTGGGAAGCCGCGCCACCGGCGGCGCCGGGTTGATCTTCACCGAGATGGTTTGCGTCTCGGCGGATGCGCGGATCACACTCGGCTGCACCGGCCTCTACAATGACGCGCAGGAGGCGGCGTACCGGCGCATCGTTGACTTCGTGCATGCCAACTCGGCCGCGAAGTTCTGTCTCCAGCTCGGTCACGCGGGGCGCAAGGGCGCCACCAGACTGATGTGGGAGGGCATGGACCAGCCGCTCCCGCAAGGCGCCTGGCCGATCGTCTCGGCCTCGCCGATCCCGTACTATCCGGACAGCCAGGTCCCGCGCGAGATGACGCGCGCCGACATGGATCAAGTCATCGCGGATTTCGTGCAGGCTGCCGAACGCGGCAACCGCGCGGGCTTCGACATGCTCGAACTGCACTGCGCGCACGGCTACCTGCTGGCGAGCTTCATCTCGCCGCTCACCAACAAGCGCACCGACGAATACGGCGGCACGCTGGAAAACCGCCTGCGCTTCCCGACCGACGTCTTCCGCGCGCTGCGCAAGGCGTGGCCGGACGAGAAGCCGATGTCGGTGCGCATCTCGGCGACCGACTGGGAGGAGGGCGGCCTGACCGGCGACGACGCGGTCGTGGTCGCGCGTGCCTTTGCGGACGCCGGAGTTGACCTGATCGACGTGTCGACCGGACAGACCACGCCGGCGGCCGAGCCGATCTACGGCCGCATGTTTCAGTTGCCGTTCTCCGACCAGATCCGCAACGAGGCGCGGCTTGCCACCATGTGCGTCGGGGCGATCACGAGTGCGGATCAGATCAACACCATCGTGGCAGCCGGCCGGGCCGACCTCGTGGCGCTGGCAAGGCCTCACCTTGTCGATCCGTTCTTCACCCTGAAGGCGGCGGCCTGGTACGGCGCGACCAATATCCACTGCCCGCCGCAATATCTGCCCGGCCGCGACCAGATTTTCCGCAACTCGGTGCGCGACCGCGCGGACCTCACCGAGCTCAAGCGCAAGGCGAAGCCGAAGGGCCACGCGACGCCCGGCTGGAAGCAGGCGGCGGAGTAGCGTGGTGGTCATTCCGGGGCCGGCCGAAGGCCGGAGCCCGGAATCCATAACCACGACTGGTTCTTGAATCGCTCCGCTTGTGGTTATGGATTCCAGCCCTCGCTACGCTCGGCCGGAATGACCAGCTTCATACCTGCAAATACCTCGCCTTCACGCTCCCATCCGCGGCGAGCGCCGCCGATGTGCCGGCCCACACCACGTGACCCTTTTCGATCACCACATGGCGGTCGGCGATCCTCGTCAAGGCATCGAGGTGCTTGTCGACCAGCAGGATCGCCTGGCCCTCGCTCTTGAGCCGCGCGAGGCACGCCCAGATCTCGCTGCGGATCAGCGGCGCCAGGCCCTCGGTCGCCTCGTCCAGAATGAGCAGTTTCGGATTGGTCATCAGCGCGCGGCCGATCGCCAGCATCTGCTGTTCGCCGCCGGACAACTGATTGCCCATGTTGGCGCGCCGCTCGGCGAGGCGCGGGAAGAACTCGTACACGCGCGCCAGCGTCCAGCGCGCGGTGCCGTGCCGTGCCGCCGCGGTTGCGACCAGGTTCTCCTCGACCGACAGCGTCGGAAACACCTGCCGTCCTTCGGGCACGAGTCCGAGCCCGCGTTGCGCGATGCGGTAGGGCGGGCGGCCGAGCAACGCCTCGCCCTCGAAGAGCGCGGTGCCACCGCGTGCCGGCAGGAGGCCCATCAGGGTGCGGATGGTGGTGGTCTTGCCCATCCCGTTGCGGCCGAGCAAGGTCACGACCTCGCCCGCGCCGACCGCGAAACTCACGTCGAACAGCACATGCGCGGCGCCGTAGCCGGCCTGCAGTTTTTCGACGGCGAGCATCACTCCATCTCCTCGCCGAGATAGGCGGTGACGACGGCCGGATCGGCGCGCACCTGCGCGGGCGGGCCGCTCGCCAGAATGCGGCCGTAGATCAGCACCGAGATGCGATCGGCGAGCGCGAATACCGCGGTCATGTCGTGCTCGACCAGCACCATCGGGAAGCGCCCCTTGAGAGAGCGCAGCACCGCGACCAGACGCTCGCTCTCGTCATGTCCGGTCCCGGCCATGGGCTCGTCGAGCAGCAAGAGCTTCGGCTCCATCGCGAGCGCGATCGCGAGTTCGAGCGCGCGCTTCTCTCCATGCGAGAGCTCGCCGGCGGGAGCGTCCGCACGCTCGGCAAGCCCAACCTGGCCGAGAGCAGCTATTGCGGGGGCATTCAACTCCTCCTCATCCACCGCATGTCCGAAAAACCGGAAGCTCGTGCCGCGGCGCGCCTGCACGGCGAGCGCGACATTCTCCAGCACCGAAAATCGCGGCAGGATGGAGGTGATCTGGAACGAGCGCGCTAACCCGCGTTGCGCGCGCGCCGCGACCGGCATGGTCGTGACATCCCCGCCCGCGAACAGGATCGTTCCGGCATCGGGCGCCAGCAATCCGGAAATCTGGTTGATCAGCGTGGTCTTGCCGGCGCCGTTCGGCCCGATCACCGCATGCAATTCGCCCGGCATCACATCGAGCGTCACGCCGTCGGTGACGCGCAAGCCGCCGAAATTCTTGGTGAGATTCTGGATGCGCAGCACGGCCTCAGTCACGGACCATCCTCCGCAGCTTTTCGGCGACGCCGATCAGCCCGCCGCGCGCGAACAGAGCGACCACCACCAGCAGCGGCCCGAAGATCACCTTCCAGTGCTCGGTGATGCCCGACAGCCATTCCTCGGTGAGCAGGAACGCCGCCGCGCCGATGATCGCGCCGTTGAGCGTGCCGATGCCGCCGAAGATCACCATGATGAGCAGTTCGCCCGAGCGCTGCCACGACATGTAGGCGGGGCTGACGAACTCGGCCGCGTTGGCGAGCAGGAAGCCCGAGAGCCCCCCGAGCATGCCGGCGATCACATAGGCGACAAGCTGAAAACGATAGACGTCGAAACCGATCGTCCCTAAGCGCAGTGGGTTTTCGCGCGCGCCGCGATAGACGCGGCCGAAGCGCGAGGCGACCAGCGTGCGGCACAGCAGATACGCGCCGAGCAGCGCAAGGAGGCAGATGTAATAGAGCGCGCGGTCGTTGGCGAAGACCGGCAGGCCGGCGAACGTCGAGCGCATCCGGACGGTGAGGCCGTCGTCGCCGCCATAGGGTGCAAGCGAGCTCGCGGTGAAATAGGCCATCTGGCCGAACGCCAGCGTGATCATGATGAAGTAGACGCCCTTGGTGCGCAGGCACACGATGCCGGTCGCAAGCGCGAACAAGCCGGACAGGGCAAGCGCGGCGGGCAGCGAGATCAGCGCATCGTTGATGCCGTGCGACGCCAGAATGCCGACCGCATAGGCGCCGAGCCCGATGAACGCCGCATGGCCGAACGAGACGAGCGCGCCGTACCCGATCAGCAGATCGAGCGCGAGCGCAGCAATCGCGAAGATCATCACGCGCGTGACAAGGCTCAGCACGTAAGCTTCGGCTCGAAACATCGCGAACAGCGGCACCACGGCGAACAGGAGAAAGATCGCGATCGGCAGTGCGTTGCCGGCGAACAGCGAGCGCCGTGTCTTTGCCTCGGTGGCGGAAAGCGCGGCTTCCGCCATCTCAGCGGCCCTTCGCGGGGAACAGGCCGGCGGGCCGGACGTAAAGCACGACCGCCATCAGCAGGTAAATCAGCATCGAGGCGATGGCCGGCCCGACGGTGCGGGCGGACGAGGGCGCCATGAACAGCCGCAGGATATCGACCGAGAACGAGCGGCCGAGCGTATCGACCAGTCCGATGATCAGCGCCGCGAGGAACGCGCCGCGGATCGAGCCGATGCCGCCAATCACGATCACGACGAACGCCAGGATCAGGATCGTGTCACCCATGCCGGGTTCGACCGACAGGATCGGCGCGATCATGATGCCGGCGAAGCCCGCCAGCATGGTGCCGAAACCGAACACGATCATGAACAGGCGGCGGATGTTGATGCCGAGCGCCGAGACCATCGCGGCATTGGTGGCGCCGGCACGCACCAGCATGCCGACGCGGGTGTGGCTGACCAGCAGATAGAGCAGCAGCGCGACGCCGAGGCCGGAGCCGATGATGACCAGCCGCCACACCGGATAGAGGATGCCGGGCATCAGCACGACCGAGCCGGACAGCGCCTCAGGCATCGGCAGGCTCAAGGGCGACGCGCCCCAGAGAATTTTCACGCCCTGGTTCAGGAACAGGATGATGCCGAAGGTCGCGATCACCTGATCGAGATGATCGCGATCGTAGAGATGGCGGAACACCGCGAACTCGAGCAGCAACCCGAACGCCAATGTCGCGCCAAGCGCGAGGATCAGCGCGAACAGGAAATTGCCGGTGAGGCCGTAGAACATCACCGCGAGGTAGGCGCCGAGCATGTACTGCACGCCGTGCGCCAGGTTGATGAAATCCATCACGCCGAACACGAGCGTTAAACCCGCCGCGATCAGGAACAGCAGCACGCCGAGCTGCAGGCCGTTCAGCGTCTGCACGATGAGGAGGGTGGTGGACATCACCGGTGTCCTTCCCCTCGCCCCGCGAAGCGGGGAGAGGGTGCCGAGCGAAGCGAGGCGGGAGAGGGGCTGGTCATTGCTCTGCTAAAGCCCTCTCCCGGCTCGGACCTGAAGGTCCTCGCCACCCTCTCCCGCAAGCGGGAGAGGGGAAAGCAAGGGGGCGCCGAAGCGCCTTACTTCATCGCGCAGTCCTTCACGTGCGGGTCGGAATAATTCTCGAACACCTTCTGGGCGATCTCGGTCTGGTATTTGCCGTCGGCGCGCTTCGCCACCTTCACCAGATAGAAGTCCTGGATCGGATAGTGGTTGGTGTTGAACTTGAAAGCCCCACGCAACGATTTGAAGTCCGCCTTGGCGAGCGCTGCACGCAGCGCGTCCTTGTTGTCGGTCTTGCCGCCGGTTGCCTTGAGCGCGGAGTCGATCAGCAGCGCGGCGTCGTAGGCCTGAAACGCGTAGCTTCCCGGCACCGCGTTGTATTCCTTCTCGTAGGCGGCGACGAATTCCTTGTTCTGCGGATTGTCGAGGTTCGGCGCCCAGTTCGCGCCGCCGAAGAAGCCGAGCGCGGCGTCCTGCTGCGCCGGCAGCGTCGACTCGTCTACCGTAAAGGCCGAGAGGAACGTTATCTTGTCGGCGAGTCCCGCCTGGCGGAATTGCTTGACGAAATTCACGCCCATGCCGCCGGGCAGAAACACGAAGATCGCCTCGGGCGCGGCCGCCGCGATCTTTGAGAGCTCGGCCGAATAATCGAGCTGGTTGAGCGGCACGTAGACCTCGTCGACCACCTCGCCCTTGAAGTAGCGCTTGAACCCGGCCAGCGAATCTTTGCCCGCCTGGTAGTTCGGCGCCATGATAAAGACCTTCTTCAGCCCCTTGTCCTGTGCGTACTTGCCCAGCACCTCGTGCACCTGATCGTTCTGGTAGGAGGTGACGAAGAAGCTCGCGTTGCACTCCTTGCCGGCGAAATTCGACGTGCCGGCATTGGGCGAGATCAGGATCGCGCCGCCGTCCGTCACCGGCTTCATCATCGCGATCAGGATGTTGGAGAACACCGGTCCGACCACGAAGTCGACCTTGTCGCGCTCGACCAGTGCCTTGGCCTTGCCGACTGCGACGTCCGGTTTGAGTTCGTCGTCCTGCACGACGAGCTCGACCTCGCGCCCGCCGAGCTTGCCGCCGAGCGTCTTCACTGCGAGCTGGAAACCGTTGCGCTGCTGGGTGCCGAGCGCGGCCGGCGGTCCCGACAGCGTGGTCAGGATGCCGACCTTGAGCTTGTCCTGGGCGGCGGCCTGCGTGGCGATCCCCAGCGCCGCGACCGCAAGCATGATGGGCAGTTTTCTCATGTCCACTCCTCCGGAAGTCTTCTGTTGCGCAAGGCTTGAATGCGTCCTTGTGGCGAGTATGGCCCGGCCGCGCGCGCCACGTCCAACAGGTGCGCCCGATCGGGTCGGCCGGGAGATATTTTAAGCTTAAAGCATCTCTGCTGTGAAGCCCCATTTTGCGGGCACATTGCCGCGCTGCTGGCGCGGGATTGGGCGGGGGCGCGTTTACGCGGCTTCAAGATCGCACCCGCAGAAGGCTACGCGTGTTGCGGCCGCGCCGGCGCGGCAAGCTGAGCGGATACGACTATCCGCCCGCCCGCGGGCGGCCCGCCATCTTCACATTGCAAGGACATCGGCTAAGCTCACGGCGGTGGAGTGCCGCTGCGCGCAGGTGGCGGCTGCCTGGGGGAAGCGAATGATCAGAAGCGGATTCGCGGCGGCGACGATGCTGGTCGCCGCTATCTTGGCATTGGCACCGGCAAGCGCGCAGGAGCGGGTGCAGGCGGGCAGCCTGACCTGCGACGTGTCCGCCGGCATCGGGTTCATCATCGGGTCGCAGCGCAACGTAAACTGTACCTTCCAGCCGAGCGGGCCCGGACCGGTCGAATATTACGCCGGCTCGATTTCCAAACTCGGTATCGATGTCGGAGTGACAGTGGGCGGCGTCATGGTGTGGCTGGTGATCGCACCGACCAACCGCCCGATGGGCGCGCTGCAGGGCACGTATGCCGGCGCCTCGGCCGAAGCGTCGGTTCTCGCCGGCGCCGGCGCCAACGCATTGATCGGCGGCTCGAACCGCACCGTCGCGTTGCAACCCCTTTCGATTCAGGGTCATGCGGGAATGAACATCGCGGCCGGCGTCGCCGGCCTCGAACTCCGCTTCATCCGCTGACTGCACCAAGCGATCCCGACCGCGAGATTGCCGCGCCACGCCGCCGGCCGCGTTTACGCTATCGCAAGATCGTGCGTCCCCAAGCATTCCGGGCGCGCGCCGTTCGTGATTGAATGCGCGTGCGGCTTGAGGAAGAGGAGTGAGACATTCATGCAGTTGACGGCAGGCATCACCAAAGCGACGACCGGCCTCGACGGCATCGTCTGGAACATCCTCGGCCAGACCTATGTGCCGAAATCGCTGAGCGAGAACCAGTTCTCCTGGCACGCGACGTTCCCGCCCGGCACTTTTGTGCCGCCGCACATCCACCCGACCCAGGACGAGTTCATCTACATGTTCGAGGGCCGCATGGATGCGGTGATCGACGGGCGCGAGTACGTCGCGACCGCGGGCGACCTGATCCGGCTGCCGATGAACATCCCGCACGGCCTGTTCAACAAGTCGGAGCAGCCGATCAAGTGCCTGTTCTGGGTCACGCCGACGCGCAAGCTCTACGATCTGTTCTGGGCGATCCACGGCATGAAGGAGCAGAACCCACCCGACGTGGTGGCGCTCTCCGCCAAGCACGAGATCGTGTTCCTGCCGCCGCCGGAGGCGTAGTTCCTTCGGCTCTGCGCTGCGTGCGGAGCCTGCCCGCGCCCATGTGCGGGCGGTTGCGCCCACGTTTCCGTCTGCTAGGTTGCCGCAGACCTGAAGGGACGCGGCACATGGTCCGATGGATTGTTCGATTGATTGTTCTTGGCTTGGCGATCGGTCTTGCGGGCTGCGTCTCCTCGCCGCTCAGGCCGGCGACAATCGTCCAGATGGCGCCTCCAGGCTCTGGCTCTGCTCCGGCGCGTCCGCCAAGCGCGCCGCAAAACCCGATGCAGTGCATCCACGACGAAGGCTACGGCCGCTGGACCGACTGCGGCACCGAGATGTGACGGCGCAAGCCTCGGCGCTCAATTCGTCTTGATGCCGGCCGCCTTCACCAGCGCGATATTTTCGGCAATTTCCCTGTTGATCAGCGCATCGAATTCCGCCGGCGTGATCGGCATCGGATCGATGCCCTGCTGGCTCAGCTTTTCCCTGACGGCCGGGCTTGTGGCGGCCTTCTGCGCCTCCTGATGCAGACGTTCGACGATCTCGCGCGGTGTCTTCACCGGCAGGAACAGCCCGTTCCAGAATGTGTAATCGGAATTCGCATAGCCGAGCTCGATCGTGGTCGGGACATCGGGCAACACCGAGCTTCGCTTCGGCGTCGAGACCGCGAGCGCAAGCAGCTTGCCGTCGCGGATGAACGGCAGCGCCGGCGCGAAGGTGGAGAAGCAGAAATCCACGCGCCCGGTCATCACTTCCGTCAGCACTTCGGGCATGCCGCGGAACGGCACGTGCACACCGTCGAATCCGGCGCTGAAGCGCAACCGCTCGGTGGTGAAGTGCGTCGATGAACCGACACCGGCGGTCCCGAACGTGATCGCGCCGTTCTTCTGTTTGGCGAGCGCGACCAGCTCATTGAGCGTCTTGATGCCCTTCTCGGGCGAAATCACCGCGACATTGGGCGAGCTGCCGAGTGCCGCAACGGCCACGAAATCCTTCGCGGCGTCGTAGGGCGCGTTCGGATAGATCGCGGGCGTGACGACGTGGGCGGACGAATTGGCAAGGATCGTGTAGCCGTCCGGCTCCGCGCGCGCCGCCACGGCGGTGCCGAGCGTGCCGCCCGCGCCGCTGCGGTTCTCCACGACGATCGACTGGCCGAGCTGCTGCGACAGCGTCTCGAACACGATGCGCGCGACGATGTCGATGGTCGAGCCTGCCGTGAACGGAACGATGGCGCGGATCTGTTTCGACGGCCAGGCCTGCGCCTGTGCCGTGCGCAACAGCGCAGGCGTGGCGAGCGCGGCACCGAGCAGGCGCAGATGACGGCGGCGTGTGTGCATGCGGGTCCTCCACCAGAGGCGCGTTGCGTAATTCAGTCGCACATCGGCCCGGACCGCACAACGCCGGTTGTTCTTGCCCCGGGCCCGCGTCAAACGGCGTCTTGCGTGCCTCGCCCACTTCCAGAAGGATGCGGGTGACAAGCAAACAAGAGGCAGGGAGGCTGTCGTGACCAACCGGTTTTTCGGACCCGTGCTGACAATCTGCCTCTGGCTTGCCGCGCTTGCACCGCAAGCCAACGCGCAATCGGGCGCGAAGACCGTGACGCTGGTGGTTCCCTACGCGGCCGGCGGCGGGACCGACACCGTGGCCCGCCTCATCGGCGATCAGATGTCGCGTACGCTCGGCCGCAACGTCATCATCGAGAATGTGGTCGGCGGCGGCAGCACGATCGCGAACGATCGCGTTGCCCGCTCGGCACCCGACGGCTCCACCGTGCTCATCAATCACGTCGGGCTTCTGGCGGCGCCGAGCCTGTTCACCAACCTGCGCTACGATACGCAGACGGCCTTCGAGCCAATCGGCCTCGTCAACAACGCGCCGATGCTGCTGATCGGCCGCAAGTCGATTCCGGGCGCCGGCCCGAAGGACTACGTCGACTGGATCAAACAACAGGGCGCGAAGGCGAACTTCGCGCATGGCGGCATTGGGTCAAACAGCCACCTGTGCGCCGTGATGATGGGCAATGTGCTCGGCTTCAAGCCGACAATCGTGGCTTATCGCGGTTCGGCGCCGGCGATCACCGATTTGCTGGCCGGGCAGATCGATCTGTTGTGGGACCAGGTCACCAACGCGATCACGCAGGTTCAGGCCGGCTCGCTGCATGGCATTGCCGTCACGTCGCCGCAACGGCTCGAGCAATTGAAGGACGTGCCGACCACGGCAGAGCTTGGCATGCCGGAGGTCAGCTACACGATGTGGCACGGGCTCTATGTGGCGAAGGGCACGCCGAAGGAAGCGGTCCGCGAATTGAATGCGGCGCTGCGCAAGGCGCTGTCCGATCCTGGCGTGCTGGCGAAGCTGAAGGACCTTGGAACGCTGCCGTTCCCAGAAGCCGAGATGAGCCCGGAGGCGCATGCGCGCCTGTTCGCCAGCGATCTGCCACGCGTGGCGAAGCTGGTGGAGAGTTCAGGGATCAAGGCGAGCGAAGCGAAGTAGGGGTTCAGGACTTTGGCTTGTTCACCTGCGCCTGTGCGAAGCCTGCAGTGCTGGCATAGCCGCGCACGATCGCCATCCGCCGCTCATAGCTCATCACGTCGTCGATGTTGGTGAAGCCGTCCGGCGCGAGCGCCTCGACCGCGTCGATCACGCCTTCCGGTCCACCTTTTCTATTCATGCGCACGATCTGCGCGGTTGGAGGCAACCGATCCGCCTCGTAAGCAGCGAGCGCGTGCAGCGGATGCTCGGCGCGCACCAGCCAATCGGCGAGACAGCGCGCGTCCAAAATCGCCTGCGAGGCGCCGTTCGAGCCGACCGGATACATCGGGTGCGCGGCGTCGCCGAGCAGCGTCACGCGGCCATGCGACCAGCGCGGCAGCGGATCGCGATCGCACAGTGGATACTCCCAGAACTCGCCGGTCGCTTCGATCAGATGGCTCACGTCCACGTAGGGCAGGCGGAAGTTCTTCAGCAGCGGCCCCAAATCTTCCCAGCGGCCCGGGCGCGACCAGTCCTCCCCCTTGGCGGGCGGCGCGCCGCCCTCGGAGACTTTCGCCATCACGGCCCAATTGGTCAGGCGGCGGTCCGGCGCCGTGCCGGCCGCGATCGGATAGAGCACGAACTTCGCCTCCATGCCGCCCGCGATCGCCATCGAGCGGCCGGTGAGGAATTGCGGCCAGTCGACGGCGCCGCGCCACAGCATCGTGCCATTCCAGCGCGCCGGACCTTCGTTCGGGAACAGCTTCTCGCGCATGAACGAATGAATGCCGTCGGCGCCGATCAGCACGTCGCCGCGCGCGGTTGCGCGGTGCGAGCCGCCGCGGCCGAAGAAATAGGCGGTGATGCCGCCGTCGTCCTGCGTGAAGCTGCCCAGCCGGTGGCCGAGATGGAAACGGCTCTCGCCGAGCCGCGCGCGCGCCGCCTGATAGATGACGTTCTGCAGTCTGCCGCGATGGATGGAAAACTGCGGCACGTCGAAGCCCGCATCGAGCCCGCGCAGCTCGCGCCAGATCTCCTGCCCGAAGCGATTGAGATAGAACAGCTCGTAGGTGCGGATCGCGACCGCGTCGAGCCGCTCCAGCAGCCCCAGCTCCTTCAGCTCCTTGATGGCGTGCGGCAGCGTGTTGATGCCGACGCCGAGCTCGCGGATCGCCTCGGCCTGCTCATAGACCGCGCAATCGATGCCGCGCGCATGCAGCATCAGCGCGGTGACAAGCCCGCCCACACCTCCGCCGACAATGATGGCCTTCATGCACTCAAAACACTTCACGCCACGCCGCGCGCGATACTGCCCAGCCGGGAAGGCGCGATCAACCGCCCGCCACCCATACGGTTAGCGGCCTTTACGTGGGCTCTGTTGCGGCGGTAAATGCCGCCAACGACAGGGCAGGAAAGCGACATGACGCAGCCGTTAACGCTGTTCGACAAGATCTGGGCGCAGCACGAGATCCTGCTGGCCGAGAACGGCCTGTCGCTGCTGTGGGTCGACCGGCACTATGTGCACGAAGGCTCGTTCCAGGGCTTCGACAAGGTCGATGCGCGTGGCGCAAAAGTGGCGCGGCCGGATCTCACCTTCGGCATCGCCGACCACTATGTCCCAACCAATCACAGCCGGACCTTCAGCGATCCCTCGCTCAAGCGCATGAACGATCAGATCGAGGAGAATACCAGCCGCCACGGCATCATGCTGATGGGCATGAACGACCCGCGGCAGGGCATCGTGCATGTGGTTGGGCCAGAACAGGGACTGACCATTCCGGGCCTCGTCATCGTTTGCGGCGACAGCCACACGGCGACGCACGGCGCGCTCGGCGCGATCGCGATCGGCATCGGCGCGTCGGAAGTCAGCCATGTGCTGCTGAGTCAGACGCTGTGGCAGAAGAAGCCGAAGCGTCTGCGCGTCACGGTCGATGGCCAAACCGGACCGGGCATCGGCGCCAAGGACATCGCGCTCTCGATCATCGCGCAAATCGGCACCAACGGCGCGCAGGGGCATGCGGTCGAATACGCGGGCAGTGCGATCCGCGCGCTCACGATGGAAGGGCGCCTGACGCTGTGCAATCTGGCAATCGAGTCCGGCGCGCGCACCGGCATGGTGGCGCCGGATGAGACGACGTTCGCCTATGCGAGAGGCCGGCCGTTCGCGCCGAAGGGCGCCGATTTCGAACGGGCCGTGGAAATCTGGCAGCGCCTGCCAAGCGATGCCGGCGCGGAGTTCGATACCGAAGTCTCGCTCGATGCCTCGGCGATTGCGCCGGTGGTGACCTGGGGCACCAGCCCGGAGGACACACTGCCGATCGATGCCGCGGTGCCCGACCCCGCGCAGGTGACCGATCCCGACAAGGCGCAGCAGATGCAGGGCGCGCTCGACTACATGGGGCTGACCGCCCGCCAGAAATTGACCGACATCCGGGTCGATCGCGTGTTCATAGGCTCGTGCACCAATGCGCGCATCGAGGATTTGCGCGCGGCGGCGTCCGTCCTGGCGGGCCGCAAGGCCAAGGTGCCGGGTCTCGTCTCGGCCGGCTCGACGCAGGTGAAGCATCAGGCCGAACAGGAAGGCCTCGACAAGATCTTCACCGCGGCGGGCCTGACCTGGGGCGAGAGCGGCTGCTCGATGTGCATCGGCATCAACGGCGACACCGTGGCGCCGGGCGAGCGCTGCGCTTCGACCACCAACCGCAATTTCCGCGGCCGGCAGGGACCAGGCGCGCGCACGCATTTGATGTCGCCCGCGATGGTTGCCGCCGCCGCCGTCAGCGGCCACCTCGCCGATGTACGCCCGATGCTCGCCGGGAGGGCGTGATGCAGCCTTTCAAACAGCTCAGCGGCGTCGCGGTCGCGTTGCGGCGCGACAACGTCGACACCGATCAGGTGATCCCGGCGCGCTTCCTGAAAATTTCGCGCGCGGAAGGCTTGGGCGACGCGCTGTTCCGCGATCTGCGCTTCGATGCCGACGACAAGCCGCGGCCGGATTTCCCGCTCAACGATCCGGCCCGCCAGGGCGCAAGCATCTTGATCGGACGCAGGAACTTCGGCGTCGGTTCCTCGCGCGAGGCGGCGGTGTATGCGCTGGTCGATCACGGCTTCCGCTGCGTGGTGGCGACGAGCTTCGGCGACATCTTCGCGGGAAATTCGGTGAACAACGGGCTGGTGGCCGCCATCGTGTCCGAGGAGGACATCGAGAAGCTGCTCTCCGCCGTCGAGCAGACCGGCCGCGCCGAGGTCGATCTCGAAGCGCAGACCATCAGGGCCGGAAATTACGTCGTGCCGTTCACGATCGAGCCCGCGCGGAAGATGCGCCTGCTCAACGGCTGGGACGATCTCGATCTGACGGCCACTTACAAGGACCGGATCGAGGCCTTCGCGGCGAAAGATCGTGCAGAGCGGCCGTGGGCGGTGCCGCGGGCGTAGCCGTGGCGCGGCCGCACCGCTAAGAGAGGAGCCGCACCCCGATGGGCTGATCGGCTTGACGCCGTACCCAGCGCAATTGATGGCCAGGCCGGAATTGCCCGTGAACGTGATCGTGCCTCCGATCAGCTGTGTGCAATTCGTGTTGGTGCCGGCGCCGCCCGCGAAGTCGACCGCACCGGTCGGGAAGTAGACAGCACCGCCGAGGTATTGAGTCGCGCCTCCGTTGAACTTGTATGTCGTGCCGACCGGAATATTGCGGTCCCCATACATCACGATGCCGGCCAAGGGGCCGGTGGAGGGCGGCCGCAAATCGATCATCGCGCCGCCGTTGATTTGAGCATCCGGCCAATCGCTCATCGTGCTCGACGTGAAGATGATGGTCACGCCGGTGCCCTGCAGCTTGGCGCCGCCGTTCACCGAAAAGTTGCCTCGATCGATAAAGTAGACTCCCGGATTGAACGTCACGTCCGCATTGGCGTTGAACTGCATTCCGCTGCAGTAGACGCCGGGATCGATCGTCATCTGTTTCTTTGCCGAAAAATTGTTTTGGTTGCAGCCTGAGAAAAACGGCACCGCAACCCTTGCATAAGGATCGGGAATCGGGCTCATTCCGGTCCGCACGCCTTGCGTTGTCGTGACGCTGGTATTGCCGGAAATGCCGCCCACAACGCCGACGGACAGCGCGCTGACCTGGGCGGAGCCGCCCACGGTCATTGCCGAGGCGCTGCTCGAATTGTCGTACATGCTGCAGCCATTGAGATTGACCGTCGTGCTTCTTTGCGCGGTGATCGCTCCGCTGGCGTTGCGATCGAGCGCGAGCACGCAACCAAGCCCGTCGCCGGGCGTCTTCATCGCGACGGCGCGCGAGCCGATCGTCACGTCCGAAACACCCAGCACGCCCATGAAGTCGGTCGCCATGGAGGCGGTCGCCGACACCGTGACCGTGCCGCCGGAGGTTGACGATGCGGTGACTGCAAGGTTTTTCGCGTCAGCCCGCGTGAACGCGGTCTTGAAGATATTGGTGGCGTTTCACTCACGTCCCGCTCGGAATTGAAGCAGCATTTTGCACGAGGTTCAGCGCGGTGGCGTCGGCTGCCTTAAGGTTAGAGCATGCGTCATCGGAGCTACCCCAGTGTGAGATGGCGCATCCTCGGTTCCGCCATTTTTACAAAGCGTCGCTGGCGATCCCTCCCTTTGGTCGATTAAGACGGTGAAATTCGGCACAGTTTTGCGCGTTCGGGAGAATGCACGCGCGAGCAGAGTGTTACGCTATGTCGGGCAAGGTTTTGTGCGCTTATGGTTACGTATTGCTATGGTGTATCGAGGAATAACGGTTTCCATCGATTAAGCTTTGAGAGCCGATGCAATACGTTGGCAAATGCTTTTACGCCGAATGGCCCGCCGACTTGGCAGATCTTTCCGCCCGGCGATTGGAAAATCGCGCGTGTTGCCTTGGAGTTGTTCATCCGCCTTCCCAAGGGCGCGCCTACATCGCTTAGAACAGCCGATACGGGATGGCTCGGGAACTCGGCAGAAGCGCTATGCCTAATTTTGTATTCCGTGTTTGGTTCATCTGTGAATAAACGTGTTGAACAACTAGCAGAAATTCATTCGATCCGAATTACGCACCGAGCAAACTGTGCCCGATAGTTTGAATATCGGGTGGTACAGAAAAGGTGCTTAGATGTCGCCAGGAATACGCCTCGCTCGTGAAAAGTCGTGCGTCGGATTCAAGCGTAGTTCCGAGGGATCGGTGGTCACCACATTCGCCCTGGCCCTGATTCCGCTTGTGGGTCTGGTCGGCGCAGCCGTCGATTATTCCGCCGCCGCCAACGCGCGCACGAGTTTGCAGGTCAGTCTCGACGCCGCTCTGATCGCCGGTGCGAAAGACGGAACCACCAGTTGGGCCGACACAGCCCGGAATTCTTTCAACGCCAATCTGAACCCGAAGACCGCAACGCATATCAATCCGACATTCCAGCTGACCAGCACCCGCGCCTACACCGGAACGGTCACGGCGACCGTTCCTTCGAATTTTCTTGGTGTGCTCGGAGTTTCCGGCATTGACGTCCGCGTGGCGGGAACGGCGACCGTCCCGCCGAGCACCGGCGCGTATTACTGCGTCATGGCGCTCAACCGCACCGCGCAGTCGGCGTTGCAGCTCACCGGCAACGCCTCGATCACGATCAACGCGCCCAAATGCGTGATTCAGGTCAATTCGAGCAGCTCGCGCGCCGTCGACATGAACGGCAATACGCGTATCCAATCGGTCGAGAATTGCTTTGTCGGCGGCATCAGTACTGTCGGCAATTCGACGATCTCGCCGGCGCCTGACGCGACCTGCAAGCCTGTTCCCGATCCTTTCGCAAACTATCCCCGCCCCATGGTCGGTGCGTGCGACTTCACGAACTATCAGCTTTCGGGCAACAAGACTGTGACGCTCCAACCCGGCGTCTATTGCGGAGGCATGAATTTCTCAGGGCCCGTCAAGGTCACCTTCGCTCCAGGTCTCTACGTGGTGAAGGATGGGATCATCAGCGAGAGCGGCGGGACTTTCACCGGCAATGGCGTCTCGTTTTTCCTGACCGGTTACAACACCTCGCTGCAACTCAGCGGGCAGGCCGACTGGCATCTCATTGCGCCGGCCGATGGACCGCTACCTGGCTTCGCGATCTTTCTCGATCCGGACGGCCCGAGCGGACTTGCCGGTTCGACGAGCTCGCTCTCCGGTCAGGCGGAGCTCTATTTCGAGGGCATCGTGTACTTGCCCAAGCAGGAGGTCACCGTCAGCGGCTCGGCGTCTGCCTTCGCGCCCTCACCGTACACCTCCTACATCGGAGATACGCTGCGGTTTGTCGGCAACGGCGATCTCATCATCAATAACGACACCTCGCTCACGGCGCTGCCCTTGCCGAAATCGCTCATGGTGCAAACCGGCGGACGTCCGATACTGACCCAGTAACAGACTGCGGCCTTGCCAAAAGACCATTTGGTGCGACCGCAAGGTGACCGCCTGTTGTCGAAAAATAACGGTTTCAATCGATTAAGAATTCAGAGTGGCAGCAATCCGCGCGCCGAACGCTTTCGTGCCGAGCGGGCCGCCGAGATCGCCTGTGCGCCACTCCGGCGCTGCGATCACGGCGTCGAGCGCGCGCTCGATTCCCGCGGCGGCTTGGCCGAGGCGCGCATCGTCGCGCCGCTCGCCGAGCCAAGCGAGCAGCATCGCGGCGGAGCCGATCAGCGAAGCCGGATTGGCCTTGTCCTGTCCGGCGATGTCTGGCGCCGAGCCGTGCTGCGCCTGCGCCATCGCGTGATCGGTCCCGGCATTGACCGAAGCCGCGAGCCCGAGGCTGCCGGCGATCTCGGAGGCCTCGTCGGACAGGATGTCGCCGTACATGTTGGTGGTGACGATCACGTCGAACTTGCTGGCGTCGCGCACCAGCAGCGCCGCCATCGCGTCGATGATCTTCTCCTCGCACGTCACGTCGCGGTAGGTCGCCGCGACCGCGCGGGTGCATTCCAGGAACAATCCGTCGGAAACGCGCAGCACGTTCGCCTTGTGCACGACGGTGACATGCCGGCGCCGCTGCATCGCGAGGCGGAACGCTTCCTCGGCGATGCGCATCGAGGCGTGGCGCGTGATCTTGCGCACCGCGAGCGCCAAGTCGGCGGTCGGCATGAACTCGCCCGTGCCCTGAAACATGTTGCGGTCGGCATAGAACCCCTCGGTGTTCTCGCGCACCACCACGAGATCGACCGGCTTGCCGCATCGCGCCGGAAACCCTTTGCGCGTCTTCGCGGGCCGGATGTTGGCGAACAGGTCGAGCCGCTTGCGCAGCGCGCCCGACGGGTTGATGCCGCCTCTGTCGGCGGGCGGATAGTCGTTGTGCGACACCGGCCCGAGGATGATGCCGTCGGCGGACTTCGCGGCCGCGAAGCTCGTTTCGGGAAAGGTCGTGCCTTGCGCCTTGAGCGGCTCGAGCCCGATCGGCACGTCCTCAAAGGCGAACTCGATCTGCCAGCGTTTTCCGGCCGCGCGCAGCACGTCGAGTGTCGCGGCGGTAATCTCCGGGCCGATACCGTCGCCCTGCATGACGCAAAGGCGGAGCGGGGAGGTGTTGGGAAGGGGCATATGGCTAATCACTCTGTGTCCCGGGCGCAGCGCAGCACATTAGTGGTGCGCTGCAGACCCGGGACCACGGTTTCTTGATTTCAGCAAAGAGAAGGAACCGGGGTCCCGCATCTGCGGTACACCGCTGCGCGCTGCACCGCGTGCGGGACACACGCTAATGCCCCGCGTTCGCCTTCTCGACGAACCGGTCCGAATACGCCTTCGCCAGATCGATCTTCGCGTTCGCGACATTCGGATCGAACGCCTTGAGGACCTTCAGCGCCGTCTCCGGGCCGTCCTTCATAAAGCGTCCGTCCGGCGAATAGGCGGCGTGGTTCGCCTTGATCGCCTCGACGAACAGCGGCTTGTCGCCGAGCATGTATTCTTCCGGCATCATCTTGGCGATGTCGTCGGCGCTGTGCGCCTGTACCCACTTCAGTCCGCGCACCAGGGCCGTCACCAGCGCTTGCACGGTGTTGGGGTTCCTCTCGATGAACGCGCTTTGGGCATACAGCGTCGCAGCGGGGTAGGGTCCGCCATACACCTTGGTGGTGCCTTCCAGCGTGCGCGTATCGGCGACGATCCTGATCGCGCCCTCGCGGTCGAGCTTGGTGATCATCGGATCGGCATTCGAAACGCCGTCGACCTCGCCGTGCTGCACCGCAGCGACGACCGTGCCGCCCGAACCGGTGCCGATGAACACCGCGTCGTCCGGCTTCAGGCCGGCCTGCGCCATCATGTACAGCACCATGAAGTGCGTACTGGACCCCGGCGCCGTGACGCCGATTTTCATGCCCTTGAGGTCTTTCGGGCCGGTGTAGTTCGCGGCCTTCTCCTTGCGCAGACCGAGCGCAAAGCCGGGGAAGCGGCCCATCTGCACGACCGCGACGATCGACTGGTTCTTCGCCTGCATCTGGATGGTGTGATCGAACGAGCCCGTCACCACGTCCGCGCTGCCGCCGATCAGGGCCTGCAGCGACTTCGCGCCGCCCGCAAAGTCCGAAATCTCGACGTCCAGGCCGGCTTCCTTGAAGTAGCCAAGGCGCTCCGTGATGGTGAGCGGCAGGTAATAGAGCGACGACTTGCCGCCGACCGCGAGGCGGACCTTGGCGGTCTCGGGTTTTTGCGTCTGGGCGGCGGCCGGCAGCGCAAGAACCAGCGCGGCGAAGCCCGCCGCAATCCATGAACGCATCGATCGTCTCCCTCTGGCTTTCGGTCTCCACCTGAATGCTATCCGAAAGTCATCGCGAACTGAACGGATGTTATTCGCGTCTGATGGGAGTTGAAGTAGCTGGTCATTCCGGGGCGCGCCGGAGGCGCGAGCCCGGAATCCATAACCACAGGCGGTGCGTAATCTCACCGGTCGTGGTTATGGATTCCGGATAGCCGCTGCGCGGCTTCCGGAATGACAGCATCCCTTGTCCCCGCGCCCGCGCCATGCATCATTCTCCCGAACACAAGGGAGAAACGTCATGCCGTCGCCGTTCGGGCTTGAAAACAAGGTCGCCATCGTCACCGGCTCGAGCCGCGGCATCGGCCGCTCGATCGCCGAGCATTGCGCCGCGCTCGGCGCCAAGGTGGTGGTGTCGAGCCGCAAGGCCGACGCCTGCGAGGAGGTCGCGGCCGGCATCAAGAAGAACGGCGGCGCGGCGACCGTCATCCCCTGCAACATCTCGCGCAAACCGGAAGTCGAGGCGCTGGTCGCCGAGACGGTCAAGCAATATGGCGGCATCGACATTCTGGTCTGTAACGCCGCCGTAAACCCATATTACGGCCCGCTCGGCGGCATCAGCGACGAGCAATTCGACAAGATCATGGCGTCGAACATCAAGAGCAATCTGTGGCTCTGCAATCTGGCGATCCCCAACATGGTGTCGCGCGGCGGCGGCTCGGTGATCATCATCTCGTCGATCGGCGGCATCCGCGGCACCGAGGTGCTCGGCGCCTACGGCATCTCGAAAGCGGCCGACTTCGCGCTCGCACGCAATTTGGCTTGCGAGTGGGGTCCGAAGAACGTGCGGGTGAATTGCGTCGCGCCCGGCCTGGTCAAGACCGACTTCGCGCGTGCGCTGTGGGAGAACGAGGAGATGGTCAAGCGCCGCAACGCCGCGACGCCGCTGCGCCGCATCGGCATGCCGGACGAGATCGGCGGCGTGGCGGCATTTCTCGCGGGGCCGGCGGCGAGCTTCATCACGGGGCAGGTGATCGTGGCGGATGGCGGGGTGACGATTTCATAACCTCATCCTGAGGAGCCGCCGAAGGCGGCGTCTCGAAGGATGGCCGCATGCTCAGAGCAAGCGCCCTCGCCCTTCGAGGCTCGCAAGGGCTCGCACCTCAGGGTGAGGGCTCCCTATTTCTTCTTCTGACTCCTATCCTCGTACTTCCGCAGTTCCAGCCGCGCCACCGCCTCTTCGTGCACCGCGTCCGGACCGTCGACGATGCGCATCGTGCGCGTGCGCGCATACGCGTAGGCGAGGTGGAAGTCCTGGCTCACGCCGCCGCCGCCGTGCACCTGAATCGCGCGGTCGACCAGCTTCTGCGCCATCTTCGGCGCAACCACCTTGATCATCGCGATCTCCCGCCGCGCCGCCTTGTTGCCAACGGTGTCCATCATGTGCGCGGCGTAGAGCGTGAGCAGGCGCGACTGGTCGATCTCCATGCGCGACTCCGCGATCCACTGCCGCGTCACGCCCTGTTCGGCGATGCTCTTGCCGAAGGCGGTGCGCGCCATCGCGCGCTGGCAGAGGGATTCCAGCGTGCGCTCCGCGAGCCCGATGGTGCGCATGCAGTGATGGATGCGGCCGGGGCCGAGCCGGCCTTGCGCGATCTCGAAGCCGCGGCCCTCACCGAGCAGGATGTTCGATACCGGCACGCGCACGTCCTTGAAATCCACTTCGCCGTGGCCGTGTGGCGCGTCATCGTAACCGAACACATGGAGCGAGCGCATCATCGTCACGCCGGGTGTGTCCATCGGCACCAGCACCATCGACTGGCGCTTGTGCTTCTCGGAATTGTCCGGGTCGGTCTGCCCCATGAAGATCATGATCTTGCAGCGGTGATCCGGCGCGCCCGAGGTCCACCACTTGCGCCCGTTGATCACATAATGATCGCCGTCGCGCTTGATCGATGAGCGGATGTTGGTCGCGTCCGACGAGGCGACGGCCGGCTCCGTCATCGCGAAGGCGGAGCGGATCTTCCCCTCCATCAGCGGCTCGAGCCACTGCTTCTTCTGCGGGTCCGTCGCGTAGAGGATCAGCGTCTCCATGTTGCCGGTGTCGGGCGCCGAGCAATTGAACGGCTCGCCGCCGATCGGCGAGCGGCCCATGGTCTCGCACATGCTGGCGTATTCCAGATTAGTGAATGAGTCCGGGAAATGCTTCTTCGGCAGAAACAGGTTCCACAAGCCGGCCTTCCTCGCCTTGGCCTTGAGCTCGTCCATGATCGGCGGCGCCTTCCAGCGGTCGCCGCCCTCGTCGAGCTGCTGGTGATAGGTGTGCTCCGCCGGGATGATGTGCTCATCCATGAACGCCTTCACGCGCTCGCCGATCTCGACGGCTTTTGCGCTCGGCGGCGGCAGGACTGGAATGGACATGAAAGTCTCCTGAATTCTTCTTGGCTGGCTTACCGGCTTCCGACGATCCCGCCCATGCGGGCGAGCGCGGTGAGATGATGATCGGCGTCGCCGAAGGTCTTGTCGATCATGGTGGCGCGCTTGAAATAGTGGCCGACCTTGTACTCCATGGTCATGCCGATGCCGCCATGAAGCTGGATCGCGCCTTCGCCGACGATCTTGGCCGAACGGCCGATCTGTACCTTGGCGGCGGCGATCGACTTGCGCCGCTCCGCGGCATTTTGCTCCTCGCTCATCATACTGGCGAGCATCGCCATCGAGCGCGCCTGTTCGAGCGCGATCAGCATGTCGCCGGCGCGGTGCTGCAGCACCTGGAAATTGCCGATCGGCACGCCGAACTGCTTGCGCTGCTTGAGGTAGTCCACGGTGATCTCGTGCATCGCGCCCATCGCGCCGACCGCTTCGGCGCAAAGCGCCGCGATCGCTGAATCCACCACCTGCTCGATCAGGGAAAAGGCATTGCCGGGCTCGCCGATGACGGCGTCCGCGCCGACCTTGACGTTCTGCAACGTGATCTCGGCGGCGCGCAGGCCGTCCATGGTCGGATAGCCGCGGCGGGACACGCCATCCTGTTTGGCATCGACGAGGAACAGCCCGATGCCGGTCTTGGCGCGCCGGTCGCCCGAGAGGCGCGCCGAGACGATCAGCCTGTCGGCACAGTCGCCATGCGTGGCGAGGCTCTTCTCGCCGTTGAGCACGTAACCCGCGCCGTCCTTCTTGGCGGCCGCCGCCACATCGGCGAGATCGTAGCGCGCCTGCCGCTCGAGATGCGCAAACGACAGCAGCGCCTCGCCGGCCGCGACCTTCGGCAGCAGTTCGGCCTTCACGGCATCGCTCGCGCCGCCGCGCAGGAGGCCGCCGCCGATCACCACGGTCGCGAGATACGGCTCCAGCGCGAGCGCGCGGCCGAACGCCTCCATCACGATCATGGTCTCGACCGGCCCGCCGCCGATGCCGCCGTGCTCCTCGGCGAACGGAAGTGCCGTGAGGCCAAGCTCGGCATACTGCCGCCACATGTCGCGGCTCCAGCCGTCCGGCTCGGCCATGAATTTCTTGCGCGTCTCGAAGTCGTAGCGCTGCGTGGTCAGGCGATCGACCGAGTCTTTCAGCAGCCGCTGTTCGTCGGAGAGTTCGAAGTCCATTCGTCACGTCCACACAACTGTGTCCCGGGCGCAATGCAGCACGCAGTGGTGCATTGCAGACCCGGGACCCCGGTTAAGAAAGCTGGGCCCCGGATCTGCGGCGCATCGCTACGCGCTGCACCGCGTCCGGGGCACAGATCAGAGTCCCAATATCGCCTTCGCGATAATGTTCTTCTGGATTTCGTTCGAGCCGCCGTAGATCGAGATCTTGCGCCAGTTGAAGTATTGCGGCGCGAGCGGCGCCGCGTAGTCGGGGCCGATCGGCGGCTCGTTCCAGCGGTCCTCGTCGCTGTGGCGGAACTGATCCGGCAGCGCGTAGGGGCCGATGGCCTCCATCAGCAATTCCGAGATGTTCTGCTGGATTTCCGAGCCCTTGATCTTAAGGATCGAGGAGGCGGGATCCGGCCGGTTGCCCTTGCGGTTGCGTTCCGCCGCGACGACGCGCAGCTGCGTCATCTCCAGCGCCTTGAGCTCGACCTCGATCGCCGCGATTTTCATGGCGAAGCGCTCGTCCTCGATCAGCGGCTTGTCGCCGATGCGCTCGAACGAGGCGATCTCGCGTAAGCGGCGCACCTGCGCCTTCGAGGCGCCGACGCGCGCGATACCGGAGCGTTCGTTACCGAGCAGGTACTTGGCGCAGTCCCAGCCCTTGTTCTCCTCGTAAACGCGGTTCTCGACCGGCACCTTGACGTCGTCGAAGAACACTTCGTTGACCTCGTGGCTGCCGTCGATGGTCTGGATCGGCCGTACCGTGACGCCGGGCGTCTTCATGTCGACGAGAATGAACGTGATGCCTTCCTGCTTCTTGGCGGACGTGTCGGTGCGGCACAGGCAGAAGATCCAGTCAGCGTATTGCGCCGATGTCGTCCAGGTCTTCTGACCATTGATGACGTAGTGATCGCCCTCGCGTTTGGCGCTGGTCTTGAGCGAAGCGAGGTCGGAGCCCGCGCCCGGCTCCGAGAATCCCTGGCACCACCAGTCGTCGAGGTTGGCGATGCGCGGCAGAAATCTCTTCTTCTGGTCTTCGCGGCCAAACGCGAGGAGCACCGGCGCCAGCATCATGGTGCCGAACGGCAGCGGCTCGGGGGCAGGGGCCTGCTGCATCTCCTCCTTGAAGATATAGAGCTGCACCGGGCTCCAGCCCGTGCCGCCCCATTCCTTGGGCCAATGCGGCACCGCCCAGCCCTTCTTGTTGAGGATGCGCTGCCAGGTGACGATGTCGTCCTTGACGTAGCGGATGCCCTCGGCGGCCTTCTTGCGGATGCCGTCCGGCAGGTTCTCCTTGAAGAACGTGCGCACTTCGTCGCGGAACGCGTTTTCTTCCGGTGTGAAGCGAAGGTCCATGTCAGTGCCTCCCTTTCAACTGTCATTCCGGGGCGCGACCATCAGCGCGTTCACGCGCGTCTGCGACGCGCTATGGGCGCGAGCCCGGAATCCATAACCCCAGTCGGTTCGAATTAGCACTGGCGTCACGTCATTCGTCGTTTCGTGGCTATGGATCCCGGGCTCCGCGCTACGCGCGGCCCCGGGATGACCAGCATCAGTGAATCTCAAACAATCCCGCCGCGCCCATGCCGCCGCCGATGCACATGGTGACGACCGCGTGCTTGGCGCCGCGCCGGCGGCCTTCGATCAGCACGTGGCCGGTCATGCGCGCGCCGCTCATGCCGAATGGGTGCCCGATCGAGATCGAGCCGCCGTCCACGTTGAGCTTGTCCTGCGGAATGCCGAGCCGGTCGCGGCAATAGAGCACCTGGCTGGCGAAGGCCTCGTTCAATTCCCACAGGTCGATATCGTCCATTTTCATGCCGGTGCGGGCCAACAGCTTCGGCACCGCGAACACCGGGCCGATGCCCATCTCGTCCGGCTCGCAGCCCGCGACCGCGAAGCCGCGGAACGTGCCGAGCGGCTTCAGACCCTTCTTCTCGGCGAGCTTCGCGCTCATCACCACGCAGGCGGACGCGCCGTCCGACAACTGGCTGGCATTGCCGGCCGTGATGTAGCCGCCCTCGCGCACGGGCTTGAGGCTCGCCAGACCCTCGATGTTGGTGTCGGGACGATTGCCCTCGTCGCTTTTGAGCAACGCATCCTCGATCGACTCCGCCTTGGTGTTCTTGTCGACCACTTTCTTCTTCGAGGCTAGCGGCACGATCTCGTCATTGAACCGGCCCGCTTGCTGCCCGGTCGCGGTGCGGCGCTGGCTTTCCAGCGAATACTCGTCCTGCGCCTCGCGGCTGACCTTGTAGCGCTCCGCCACGATGTCGGCCGTCTGGATCATCGGCATCCACACTTCCGGCTTGTGCGCGAGCAGCCAGTCCTCGGTGACCGGACCGCTGCGGCCGCCTTCCTGCGTCAGCGAAATGCTTTCGAGCCCGCCCGCCACGATGCAGTCGGCCTCGCCCGCGATGATGCGCTGCGCCGCCATCGCGATGGTCTGCAGGCCCGACGAGCAGAAGCGGTTCACCGTCACGCCCGACACCGTCACGGGCATGCCCGCCCGAATGGCCGAAAGCCGCGCGATGTTGCTGCCGGTCGCCTTCTCGGGCGTCGCACAGCCGAGCACCACATCCTCGACCTCGGCGGGATCGATCCCGGCACGTTCGACGGCGTGCTTGACCACATGGCCGCCAAGCGTCGCGCCATGCGTCATGTTGAAGGCGCCGCGGAACGCCTTGCCGATCGGCGTGCGGGCGGTGGATACGATGACGGCATCGGGCATTGCTCAACGCTCCTAAATGAAATGTGTTATGCGGCCTTCTGCTTGCCGTACTCGGCAAAGGTGCCGCCCTCGTCGGCGAGTTTGTTCAATAGTGCGGCCGGCTCATGGCGCTTGTCGCCGGTTTCCTTGGCGAGTTCGCGCAGCCGGTCGCGGATCTTCTTCAGGCCCACGGTGTCGGCCCAGTGCATCGGGCCGCCGCGCCAGGCCGGGAAGCCGTAGCCGTAGAGCCACACTACGTCGATGTCGCCGGAGCGCGTCGCGATGCCCTCTTCGAGGATGCGCGCGCCCTCGTTCACCATCGGATAGATCAGCCGCTCGATGATCTCTTCCTTCGAGACGTTGCGCCGCTTCACGCCCATGCGTACCGAGGCGTCGACGATCACTTTCTCGACCTCCGGATCGGGACGCGGCGAGCGGCCTTCGTAGAGATAGAAGCCCTTGCCGGTCTTCTGCCCGTAGCGGCCTTGTTCCGCCAGAGTATCGGTAATCTCGTTGCGCACGCCGCGGTCCTTGCGCGAGCGCCAGCCGACATCGAGGCCGGCGAGATCGCCCATCGCAAACGGCCCCATCGGGAAACCGAATTCGGTGAGGGCGCCATCCACGTCCTGCGGCAGCGCGCCTTCGAGCAGCAGTTTCTCGGCTTCGATCCCGCGCGCCGACAGCATGCGGTTTCCCACGAAGCCATGACACACCCCGACCACGACCGGCACCTTGTTGATCTTGCGCCCCACCGCCATCGCGGTCGCGAGCACCTCCGGTGCGGTGTCCTTGCCGCGCACGATTTCCAGAAGCTTCATCACATTGGCGGGCGAGAAGAAATGCATGCCGAGCACGTCGGGCACCCGGCTCGTCACCTGCGCGATCTGGTCGACATTGAGATAGGAGGTGTTGGTCGCGAGGATCGCGCCGGGCTTGGCGATCTTTTCGATCTTGCCGAACAGCTCCTTCTTGATCGCCATTTCCTCGAACACCGCCTCGATGATGATATCGGCGTCCTTCAGCGCGTTGAGGTCGGTGGTCGGGTTGAACAGCGCAAGCCGCTTCGCCATGTTCTCCGGCGTCAGCGAACCGCGCTGCACCGACATCTGATAGTTCTTCTCGATCGTCGCCATGCCGCGCTTGAGCGCGTCCTCGTTGTTCTCGATGATCGTCACCGGGATGCCGGCATTGGCGAAGTTCATCGAGATGCCGCCGCCCATGGTGCCGGCGCCGATCACGGCGGCGCGCTTGATCTCGCGCGGCTGCATGTCCTTGGAAATGCCCGGCACTTTCGCGGCCTCGCGCTCGGCGAAGAAGATATGCCGCTGCGCCTTCGACTGATCGCCGACGACCAGTTTCATGAACAGGTCGCGCTCTTTTTTCTGCGCCTCGTCGATCGGCGTATCGAGCGTCAGTTTGATGGCTTCGATCGCGGCGGCGGGCGCATGCAGGCCGCGCGTCTTCTTGGCATGCTGCGCAACGATCTCATCGAACTTTGCCGGATGGGCGCGGATATCCTTCAGCTTGTCCTCGCGGTCTTTCACGCGGGTGAGGGGCCGCTTCTCGGCCAGCACCTTGCGGGCGAAATCGACCGCGCCGGAAACCAGATCGCCCTCGATGATCTCATCGACCAACCCGGCGGCAAGCGCGTCTTTGGCGGGGATCGGATCGCCCGACAGGATCATCGGCAATGCCTTCTCGATGCCGACGAGACGCGGCAGGCGTTGCGTGCCGCCCGCGCCCGGGATGAGCCCGAGCTTGATCTCCGGCAGGCCGAGCCGCGTGCCGGCGGCGGCGACGCGGAAATGGCAGCCCATGGTCAACTCAAGCCCGCCGCCGAGCGGCGTGCCATGCACGGCCGCGATGGTCGGCTTCTTGATGTCGTCGATGACGGAAATCACGTCCATCAGGCCGGGCGGCTGCGAGGGCTTGCCGAATTCGGTGATATCGGCGCCCGCCACGAACGTGCGTCCCGCACCGGTAAGGATGATGGCCTCCACGCTCGTGTCGTCACGCGCCGCGGTGACGCAATCGAGGATGCCCTTGCGCACGCCATGGCGCAGGGCATTCACGGGCGGATTGTCGATGGTGATGATGGCGACGTTGCCGTCGCGACGCAGGCTGACTGGATTGTCCAAGATCGTTTCCTCGGGATTTTGCTTCTTATAGCAAGCTTCGGCGGAACGCGCTCGGACTAGGCCCGCGCGCAATTCCGCAGATCGAAACGCCATTCTGCACGTTGACCGAAACGCTATGGTGTGGTGGTGTGGCTGTCAAATTGACAACGGGGACGCGCCGATCTGCGCGCGATCACCGGATGATGGGGAGCAAGGCGCCGACGTGACTCTCGAACTCGGGCACGAGTCCTGGGATATCGCACCCGCGCGCGGCGTGCGTCCCGCGGCACATGGCGATCGCAAATTCGTCACCGCGCTCGCGCGCGGACTGGAAGTGCTGCGCGCTTTCACGCCGACCGAAGGCCTGCTCGGCAATGGCGAGATCGCGGAGCGCACCGGCCTGCCGAAGCCGACCGTCTCGCGACTGACCTACACGCTCACCAAGCTCGGCTACCTCTCTCACGTCGAGCGCCTCGCGAAATACCAGCTTGCGCCGGCGGCGCTCGCGCTCGGATACACCGCACTCGCCAACATCCGCATTCGCCAGCTTGCCCGCACGCACATGCAGGAAGTCGCCGACTATGCGGGCGCCGTGGTGGCGCTCGGCACGCGCGACCGGCTCGACCTGATCTACCTGGAGCTCGCGCGCTCCAAGCACGGCGCGATGCTGCGCCTGATGCAGGGCTCACGCCTGCCGATCACCACGACCGCGATGGGCCGCGCGCTGATTGCCGGCATGCCCGAGAGCGAGCGCACCTGGCTGCTCGGCTACATCAAGCGCCAGGAAGGCAAGAACTGGCCGAAGGTGAAGGCGATCCTCGAACGCGCGATCAGGGACTTCGAGACGCGCGGCTTTACACTTACGCTGGGTGAATGGGAGCGCGACATCAATGCGGTCGGTGTGCCGCTGCTCGCGCCCGACGGCTCCGGGGTGTTCGCCTTCAACTGCGGCGCGCCGGCCTTTCACTTCACGCGCGACAAGCTCGAAAACGATATCGGACCGCGTTTGGTCAACATGGTCCGCAATGTCGAAGTGGCGTTGAGCGGCCGGTAACAGGCCGGCAACGCAGTCAATGCGGCCGCCAACGGCCGTCGGAGGGGAAACGTTCGTGTCCGCCACGGCCGCCGTCACGGAAGCGCCGCGCCCGCTCTCCCGCGCGAGCACAGCGCCGCTGATCGAGGTGCGCAATATCTGCGTGCGCTTCGGCGGCATCGTGGCGCTCGACAATGTGTCGTTCACGATTCCGGAAGGGTGTCTGCTGGGACTGATCGGCCCGAACGGCGCCGGCAAGACCACGCTGTTCAACTGTTTTTCCCGCCTCTACACGCCGGTCTCCGGCGACATCGTGTTCGAGGGCTGCACCATCCTCGACCGGCCGCCGCACCGCATCGCCGATATCGGTATCGGCCGCACGTTCCAGAACCTCGCGCTGTTCCGCACCATGTCGGTGCTCGACAATGTGCGCGTCGGCAGCCATCCGATCGGCCACACGGACTTCTTCTCGAATGCGTTGAAGCTGCCCTGGACCCAGCGCGAGGAGCAGTCGCTCGCCGACATCGCCTGGGAGCTGATCGAGTTTCTCGACCTTGCCGATGTGGCGCACCGGCGCGTCGCCGACCTGCCGTTCGGCATCCAGAAACGCGTCGAGCTGGCGCGCGCGCTTGCGGCGAGGCCGAAGCTGCTGCTGCTCGATGAGCCGGCCGGCGGGCTCAATCACACCGAGATCAACGGGCTCGGCGCGCTGATCAAGCGCATCCGCGACGAGCGCCAGATCACGATTCTCTTGGTCGAGCATCACATGAGCATGGTGATGTCGATCTGCGACAAGGTCGTGGCGCTCGATTTTGGCAGGAAGATCGCCGAGGGCACGCCCGCGCAGGTGCAGAACGACGAGGCCGTGATCCTCGCCTATCTGGGGACCACGAAGAAATGAGCAAGCTGCTCGAAGCGCAATCGCTCTGCGCCTATTACGGGCCGACACAGGTCCTGTTCGGCCTCGCGCTCGACGTCAACGACGGCGGCATCACCACGCTGCTCGGCGCGAACGGCGCCGGCAAGACCACCACGTTGCGTTCGCTCTCCGGCATGTGCCGCACCTCGGGCGACATCCGTTTCGAGGGCAAGGCGATCAACGGCCGTGCCACCGAGGACATCGTGCGGCTCGGCATCGCGCATGTGCCGCAGGGCCGCGGCACCTTCTCGCGCCAGACCGTGGAGGAAAACCTCGAGATCGGCGCCATGACGCGGCGCGACCGCAAGGCGATCGCAACCGACGTCGAGCGCGTCTACGCATATTTCCCCCGCCTCAAGGAGCGCCATCGCCAGCAGGCCGGCACGCTGTCGGGTGGCGAGCAGCAAATGCTGGCGGTGGGCCGGGCGATGATGCTGCGGCCGCGCCTGATGCTGCTCGACGAGCCCTCGTTCGGCCTCGCGCCGCTGATCGTCGAGGAACTGTTCGGCATCCTGCGCACGCTCAACCGCTCCGAAAAGGTCAGCATGCTCCTCGTCGAGCAGAACGCCGCGCTCGCGCTCGACCTTGCCGACCACGCCTATCTGATCGAGACCGGCCGGCTCGTGATGGAAGGGCCGGCGCAGCAATTGCGCGACAACGAAAACATCCGCAAGGCCTACCTCGGATACTGAGAGCGAAACGCATGGAACTGTTTCTGCATCAGGTGCTGGCGGGGCTCGCGACGGGCGGTATCTATGCCTGCATGGCGCTCGCGGTGGTAATGATATACCAGGCGATCGACCATCTCAATTTCGCGCAGGGCGAGATGGCGATGTTCTCGACCTTCATCGCCTGGCAGCTCATCCAGTGGGGCTTTCCCTATTGGCTCGCCTTCGGGGCCACCATCGTGATCTCGTTTGCGGCCGGGGTGCTGATCGAGCGGGTGGTGCTGCGCCCGATCCATGATGCGCCGATCCTGAGCCACGTCGTCGCGTTCATCGCGTTGCTTTCCATTCTCAACAGCGGCGCCGGGTTTCTGTGGGACTGGACCATCAAGAATTTCGCCAGCCCGTTCGGTTCCGGGCAGTTTTTGGGGCAAAACCTGATCAACAAGCACGATGCCGGCATGATCGCGGTGACGATCTTGTTGCTGCTGCTGTTGTACCTGTTCTTCCGCCACACCCGCATCGGCCTCGCCATGCGTGCTGCCGCCGCCAATCCGGAGTCCGCGCGGTTGGCCGGCATTCGGGTCGGCTGGATGACGGCGCTCGGCTGGGGCATGGCGGCCGCGATCGGCTCCGTCGCCGGCATGCTGATCGCGCCGGTGGTGTTCCTCGAGCCCAATATGATGCTGAGCATCCTGCTCTACGGGTTCGCCGGCGCTGTCGTCGGCGGTCTGACCAGCCCGGGTGGCGCGGTACTCGGCGGCTTCCTGATGGGCGTGATTGAAAATCTCGCCGGCACGTACATTCCGGTGGTCGGACGCGAGATGAAGCTCTCGATTGCGCTGATCATCATCGTGGCGATCCTCACCGTGAAGCCCAGCGGCCTGTTCGGCCGTCCGGTCGTGACGAGGGTGTGATGCTGGTAACCCCGACAGAATTGCGCTCGGCCGAAGCGCGCCAGCCTCCGGCGCCGATCGTCGGCGGCATCGCGATGCCCGCCTGGCGCCTGATCATGCTCGCCGCCGGCCTGGTCGTCGTTGTAGCAATCCCGTTCGCGCTGAAGAATTTCTTCATCTTCCAGATCACGCTTGCGATCATCTATGCGATCGCGATCCTCGGCCTCAATTTGCTGACCGGCTTCAACGGCCAGTTCTCGCTCGGGCATTCAGCGTTCTACGCCATCGGCGCCTATACGGCAGCGATCATGATGGAGAACATGGGAATCGGTTACGTCTGGACGATTCCGGTAGCGGCGATCGTGTGCTTCGTGTTCGGTTTCCTGTTCGGCCTGCCCGCGCTGCGGCTTGAGGGCATCTATCTGGCGCTCGCGACCTTCGCGCTCGCGATTGCGATCCCGCAGGTGCTGAAATCCTCCGTGCTCGAACACTGGACCGGCGGTGTGCAGGGCATCGTCATCATCAAGCCGGATGCGCCGTTCAGCCTGCCGCTCAGTTCGGATCAATGGCTCTATTTGTTCACCGTCGCGGTGGCGATCGTGATGTATGTCTGCGCCGCGAATCTCGTGAAAAGCCGGACCGGCCGCGCCCTGATCGCGATCCGCGACCATCCGGTGGCGGCGAGCGCGATGGGCATCAACGTGTCGCTCTACAAGTCGCTGACTTTCGGCGTCAGCGCGCTTTACACCGGCGTCGCGGGCGCGCTCGGCGCCATCGCGATCGGCTTCGTGGCGCCGGACAGCTTCACTTTCGTGCTCGCGGTCGCGCTCTTCGTCGGGCTGGTGATCGGGGGCGTCGCCTCGATTCCCGGCACGCTGGTGGGCGGGCTGTTCGTGCTGTTCGTCCCGAACATCGCGGAGTCGGTCTCGAAGGGCTTGGCGGGCGCGGTCTACGGGGTCATCCTGCTGCTGGTCATCTACCTGATGCCGAGCGGCGCGGCCGGTTTGGTGCGCTGGGTGACCGCGCAATTCATTCAACTGGGCCGCGCTAGACGGTCCTGATGCCAAGGAGGAAGCCATGCGGAGTGAGAACCGTGCGCTGATCGCCTCGGTCGCGCTGTGCGTCGCGCTGGCAGGTCCGGCGATTGCGCAGAAGAAATACGACACCGGCGCGAGCGATACCGAGATCAAGATCGGCAACATCATGCCGTATAGCGGGCCCGCATCCGCCTACGGCACGATCGGCAAGGCGCTCGGCGCCTATTTCAACAAGGTCAACGCCGAGGGCGGCATCAACGGCCGCAAGATCACCTTCATCACCTACGACGACGGCTATGCGCCGCCGAAGACCGTCGAGCAGGCACGCCGGCTGGTGGAGAACGACGACGTGCTGCTGATCCTCAACAGCCTCGGCACCGCGCACAACACCGCGATCCAGAAGTACATGAACGCCAAGAAGGTGCCGCAGCTTTTCGTCGCCACCGGCGCGACCAAATTCGGCGACCCGAAGAACTTCCCGTGGACGATGGGCTGGCAGCCGAACTACCAGAGCGAAGGACGCATCTTCGCGCAGTACATCCTGAAGAACCATCCGGACGGCAAGATCGGCATCCTTTTTCAGAACGACGACTACGGCAAGGATTACGTGAAGGGCCTGAAGGACGGTCTCGCCGGCAAGGTGATGATCGTCGCCGAACTGCCCTACGAGCCGACCGACCCGACCGTCGATTCGCAGATGGTCAGCCTCAAGGCGTCCGGCGCGGACGTCTTCTTCAACGTGACGACTCCGAAGTTCGCCGCGCAATCGATCAAGAAGGCCGCCGAAATCGGCTGGAAGCCGGTCCACCTGCTCAACAGCGTGTCCGCTTCGGTCGGTGCAGTGATGAAGCCCGCCGGACTTGAGAATGGGAAGGATGTGCTGACCGCATTGTACGGCAAAGACCCGACCGATCCGGTCTGGAAGGACGATCCCGGCATGAAGGAATGGGTCGCCTTCATGGACAAGTACTATCCCGAGGGGGACAAGACCTCGAGCTTCCCGGTCTACGGCTACAGCATTGCGCGCACGATGGTGCAGGTGCTGCAGCAGTGCGGCGACGATCTCACGCGCGCCAACGTGATGAAGCAGGCGGCGAGCCTGAAGGACTACGAGACCGGCATGGCGTTGCCCGGGATCATGATCAATACCAGCGCGACGGATTTCTATCCGATCGAGCAGATGCAGATGGGCCGTTTCGACGGCCAGTCGTTCGTGCCGTTCGGTCCGATCCTGAGCGGCGAGATCGGTGGCTCGTGACATCGTAACGACGGAAAGGAGGCGGCCATGCGCATGAACAGGCGTGCGGTGTTGCTCTCCACCGCGGCGAGCATCGTCGCGGTCGCGGCGCCTGCGCTGGCGCAAAAGAAATACGATCCCGGTGCGAGCGATGCCGAGATCAAGGTCGGCAACATCATGCCGTATTCCGGGCCGGCTTCGGCCTACGGCACGATTGGCCGCGCGGAAGCCGCCTATTTCCGCATGATCAACGAGCAGGGCGGCGTCAATGGCCGCAAGATCACGTTCATTTCCTACGACGATGCGTATTCGCCGCCGAAGACCGTTGAGCAGGCGCGCAAGCTGGTCGAGGGAGACGAGGTGCTGCTGATCTATCAGTCGCTCGGCACCGCGCCGAATTCGGCGATCCAGAAGTACATGAATACGAAGAAGGTGCCGCAAATCTTCGTCGCGACCGGCGCCACCAAGTGGGGCGATCCGAAGAACTTTCCCTGGACCATGGGCTTCCAGCCCAACTACCAGAGCGAAGGGCGTATCTACGCCAAGTACATCCTGCAGCATCATCCGGCCGGCAGGCTCGCGGTGCTGTTCCAGAACGACGACTACGGCAAGGATGTGCTGAAGGGGCTCAAGGACGGGCTCGGCAACAAGACCACGATGATCGTGGCCGAGATGCCCTATGAAACCGGCGATCCGACGGTGGACTCCCAGGTCGTTGCGCTCAAGGCCTCCGGCGGCGACATTTTCGTCAATATCGCGACGCCGAAGTTCGCCGCGCAGGCAATCAAGAAGGTCGCCGAACTGGGCTGGAAGCCGGTCCACATTCTCAACAACGTCGCGAGCTCGATCGGCTCCGTGCTCAAGCCCGCCGGCTTCGAGAATGCGAAGGGAATTCTTTCGACCGCCTATCAGAAGGATCCGAGCGATCCCGGCCTGAAGGGCGATCCAGGCCTGAAGAACTGGACCGCCTTCATGGACAAGTATTTCCCCGAGGGGAACAAGGCCGACACCGGCAACGTCACCGCCTACATCACCGCGAAGGCGCTGGTGCAGGTGCTCAAACAGTGCGGCGATAACCTTACCCGCGAAAACGTGATGCGGCAGGCCGCCAATCTGAGAGATTTCGAGATCGACATGCTGCTCGACGGCATCAAGATCAACACGAGTCCCACGGACTACTTCCCGCTGGAGGAGTTGCAGATGCGGCGCTTCAACGGGGAGGTCTGGGAATTGTTCGGCCCGATCATGAGCGGGGAAATCGGAAGCTGAACGAGACGCGCGTGAACACGCCGCCACGGCGGCCATGACAATGAAAAGGAGGAAGTGATGGAATTGAATAAACGCATGCTGCTCGCTTCGATCGCAGGTTTCGCGATCGCGGCCGCGAGCCCGGCGCTCGCGCAGAAGAAATACGACGCCGGTGCGACCGATACCGAGATCAAGATCGGCAACACCAATCCCTACAGCGGACCGGCCTCGGCCTACGGCCTGATCGGCAAAACGATCGACGCCTATTTCAAGAAGGTGAATGCCGAGGGCGGCATCAACGGCCGCAAGGTCACCTTCATCAGCTACGACGACGGCTATTCGCCGCCCAAGGCCGTGGAACAGGTGCGCAAGCTGGTTGAGAGCGACGAAGTGCTGCTGGTGTTCCAGCCGCTCGGCACGCCGTCCAACACCGCGATCCAGAAGTACATGAACTCCAAGAAGGTGCCGCAGCTGTTCGTCGCGACCGGCGCCACCAAGTGGGGGGACCCGAAGGGCAATCCCTGGACGATGGGCTGGCAGCCGACCTATCAGGCCGAGGGTCAGATCTACGCCAAGTACGTCATGAAGAACCACCCGAATGCCAAGATCGGCATCCTCTACCAGAACGACGACTACGGTAAGGACTACGTAAAGGGCCTCAAGGATGGCCTCGGCGACAAGGCGAAGACGATGATCGTCACCGAGTTGCCCTACGAGCCGGCGGATCCGACGGTCGACTCGCAGATCGTCTCGCTCAAGAATTCGGGTGCCGACGTGTTCTTCAACGTGACCACGCCGAAGTTCGCCGCGCAGGCGATCAAGAAGGCCCACGAGATCGGCTGGAAGCCGGTGCACCTGCTCAACAACGTATCGAACTCGGTCGGCTCGGTGCTCAAGCCCGCCGGGCTCGAAGCCGCCAAGGATGTGCTGTCGACCAACTATCTCAAAGACCCGACTGACGCGACTTGGGACAACGACTCCGGCAAGAAGGAATGGCTTGCCTTCATGGACAAGTATTTCCCGGACGGCGACAAGACCTCGAGCTTCACGGTCTACGGCTACAGCGTGGCGCAGACGCTGGTGCAAGTTCTCAAGCAGTGCGGCGACAACCTCACGCGCGAGAACGTCATGAAGCAGGCCGCGAGCCTGAAGGGCCTCGTCCTGCCGCTGGCGCTCCCCGGCATCGAGATCAACACCAGCGCGACCGATTTCTATCCGATCGAGCAGATGCAGATGCAGAAGTTCACCGGCGAGCGCTGGGAACTGTTCGGCCCGATCATCTCGGGCGGCGAGGGCAGCTGACGCTCGCTTGAGCACACACGAACGATACGGCCGGGCCACCAGGGCGTTTACGCCCGTCTTCGACGGGCTAAGCCCGGCCGTTTTCTTTATGCCTTGTGCGGGCTCATCCAACGCGCCGCGACGAGGATGCCGACCCCGATCGCGGCCGGGAAGAACGCAGCCCAGCTTCCGCCGGTCGCGAGCGCGGCGGTCGCGGCCCACGAGATCGACGAGAACGCCTCCGCGAATGTCGCAAAGCGCGACGCGGTCTGGCGGTGGCGGAAATAGCGCCGCGTCGCCTCCTTGCGGAACCAGAACTGGATGCTGGTCGCGGCGGCCGCGGCAGCGAGAATGCCGAGCGCCGCAATGAGCGCGTGATACGCCGAAAGAAACGCCAGCGCCGCGATGAACGGCGCGAACGCAATCGCAATGCCGCCTAGCACGGCCTCGACCTTCGCACGCATGACATGCTGTGCCAGCACCGGCGCGGTTGCGACCAGATCGGGTGCGTCCTCGCCCGAGATCGCCAGCCACGCGAGGCCGCCGGCAAGCTGCCCCGCCGCCATCACCAGCACCGGCACCAGCACGATCAGCGCCCCGGTGCCCTGGCCGTAGGAGCGCCACAGCAGCAGCGCCGGCGGCAGCAGGTACAGCAGCTGCATCAGCGTCTGCGACACCAGCCACGGATCGCGCAGCAGCAGCGTCCATTCCTTGTGCCGCAGCACGCGCGCGGGTGAGCGGGCCCGGAAACCGGAGCGGGACGCCTGCCGCGCGCCGGTTACGGCGACGCTCGATGCCGCGACGGCGTGATCGCCGAAGCGCGCCGAGAAGACCAGGATCGTGAGACCGAGCAGCGCAAGGCTGCCGCCGAGCACGATCGCAAGCGCACTCAGGTCCCCGAGCGCGGCGCGCGCCGGCAGCCACAACAGGCTGTCGGTCTCCGGCACCAGCGCGACCAGCGTATCGGATTCCAGAAACACCATGCGCGACAGCGATCCGTGCGACAGGATCGCGGCGACCTGCAGTCCGATGATGAACACCGCCGCGATCACGGCGGCGACGATCTGCGCGGCGAGCCGCGTGCGCTTCGGCCCGATCGTGCGGAACAGCGCAACCGTCAGCGCGACCGCGCAGGCCGCCGCCGTCGCACCCATCGCAATCACCACCCCATAGGCGCCGAGCCAGCGCGCCCCGCCGCGCACGATCGCCACATTAATGATCGGCGCGCCGAGCAGCGCCGCCATCAGGATCACCGACAGTGCCATCGCGCCGATGCGCACCGCGAAGATCTTGCGCGCCGCCGCGGGGGAGGAGAGGATCAGGTCGAGATCGGAGCGCGAATAGAACGCCCGCGTCACCGATTCCATCGCCTGCGACATCAGCAGCGACCACGAGAGCAGCACGGTGCCGGTGATGACCACGAGCGCGGGCTTGTCCGGCTCGGTGCCGACGTTGACGTAGCGGGCGACGAAATACCAGGCGAGCAGATGCGCGAACACGATGAAGACAACGAGCGCGATCGCGACCACGCGTTCGCGCCCGCGCCGCCCGGCCGTCATCATGGAGAGAAAGTCGCGCCACGCCAGACGCAGTTCGTGGTTCGCGAACCAGGGGAGTGTGCCGGCCGCGCATGTTCCGGCGAAGTGGGCACCGGTTCGCCGACCAAGAACATGCGCCACGTTAGAAGCCATCACGCGGCGGCCTGCTGCTCGGCGACGAGCGTGAGGAACGTGTCTTCCAGGCTGTCGTTGCTGCGGCCCGCCTGCGCACGCAATTCGTCGAGCGTGCCCTCGGCGATCAGCCGTCCGCCCGCGATGATGCCGACGCGGTCGGCCATGCGCTCGGCGACTTCGAGGATGTGTGTGGTCATGATCACGGTGCCGCCCGCAGCGACGCGCTCGCGCAGCACGCGCTTGACCTGCCGCGCGGAGCCGGCATCGAGTCCGGTGAGCGGTTCGTCGAGAATGATCACGCGCGGCCCGTGCACCAGCGCGCCCGCGAGCGCCACCTTCTGCCGCATGCCTTTGGAGAAGCCTTCACAGCGTTCGTGCGCGTGCGGGCTCAAGCCCAGCCAGTCCATCAGCTCGCGCGCGCGCGTTTCGGCAACGCCGGCATCGAGGCTCCACAGCCCGGCGACGAATTCGAGATACTCGTAAGGCGTGAGCTTGTCGTAGATCATCGGCTCGTCGGAGACCCACGCGACGACCCGCTTTGCCTCCACGGGCGAGCGCAGCGCGTCGATGCCGCAAATGTGGATCGACCCTGAGTCCGGCGGCAGCAGTCCCGCCACCATGCGCAACGTGGTGGTCTTGCCGGCGCCGTTCGGCCCGAGCAGCGAATAGAATTCGCCCGCGCGCACGGTGAGGTCGAGGCCGGCGACCGCCGGCCGGTCGAAGGATTTGCAAAGGCCGCGGATGTCGAGTGCAGGCGTCATGGTGAATCTTTGGTGAAATCGGGACGTGCAGTGTAGCCGGAGAGAGGTTTCGGGCGCGTGAATCGGCGCGCTGACTTCGTTGACATCGCGGCTTTTGCCCGCGATAAATGCGGCATGCGAAGCCGCAGCGCACTGAAATCCAAAAAATCCTCCACGCGGGGGATTGGATTTTCGTGCGCGTCATACGGTTAAGCACCCGAAAAACGCACAGGAAGATCGCAAGGCCCCGCCGGTTCGGACGGGGTCTTTTTCATTTGTCATCCCCGCTCCTCCGGCCAACATGAGGAGAAGGACGATGACTATTCAGGGAATCTGGCTGCCGCTGGTCACGCCGTTCCGCGACGGCGCGCTAGATGAGGCGTCGTTACGGCGGATGTTGCGCCACTATCTGGGGCAGCCGGTCGATGGATTCATTCTCGCGGCGACGACCGGCGAGGGACTGACCATCGACGAGGACGAGACCGAGCGGCTTGTGGCCATCGCGGCTACGGAAATCGCCGGCAAGCTGCCGATCTATCTCGGCGTATCCGGCAGCGACACCCGCAAGCTCGAAAAGGCGCTCGCGCGCACCGCCGCGTGGCCGATCGACGGCACCCTGATCGCATGTCCTTATTACACGCGGCCCTCGCAGGACGGGCTCTATCGCCATTTCACCGCGCTGGCCGGCGCCACCGGCCGGCCGATCCTCGTCTACAACATTCCGTACCGCACCGGCGTGAACATGGGCAACGACACGCTGCTGCGGCTCGCCGAGTTGCCCAATATCGCCGGCGTGAAGGATTGCTGCGCGGACCAGACCCAGTCGTTCGATCTCATCCGGGCGAAGCCATCGGGATTTTCCGTCATGACCGGCGAGGACGCGTTGTTCTACGCCGCGCTGACGCAGGGCGCGGATGGCGGCATCCTCGCCTCCGCTCACATCGACACCGCGCGGTTTGCGGCGATCCGCGACCTGATCATTGCTGGCGATCAGCAAGGCGCCTTGCGCGCCTGGCGCGCGCTCGTCGACCTGCCGCGGCTCTTGTTCGCCGAGCCGAGCCCGGCGCCGATCAAGCATTGGCTGTGGCGCGCAGGGCTGATCGACTCACCAGAGGTGCGCCAGCCGATGACGGGCGTCAGCGATGCGCTCGCGGCGCGGATCGAGCAGGCCATGCAGCGCGCAAGGCTTGCGGCCTGACACGTTGAGCCCTCACCCTGAGGAGCGCGAAGCGCGTCTCGAAGGGCGAGGGCGCTTGCGGCCAGCAGGGCTCCGCACGCTCTCCATTGAAAACCCCCTTGGAGCGGGGGAAGGCCGTCAGGCCGGAAAGCGCGACTGGCGCGGGCAGGCGCGAGCCGCCAACACGGGAGCGCTTTCCGCTGGACGCGCGATAACAAAGCCCTTCTGGAATGAATGACGCGACTGGATTACTCGAGTGCTTGAAACTACATCTCTTTACATTGCGAATCTTGACGACAAGGGCTTGCTGTACGGCAGAGTCCCGAGGGTAGTTCGAACCCACACTTTTCAAAGGTATCGGCCATGAAACCTGCCACGTCGACCAGCGATTCTGTGCCGGAGACTTCGGCGCAAGAGTCCGCATCAATCCCTTGGCTACGCGCCAATGCCGCAGATCTTGTTGGGGTCGATATTGAATCCCCAATTCGGGGATCGGCGAGCGGGGACGCGGGTGTGTTGAGCGATCTATACCGCGAGGCGATAACCACGAATGCGACAGGACAGCCTGATCTGGATACAGCCGCTAACCGCGTCTTTGCGATGTTGTCGGCAGTCACCGGGATGCATTTCAAGCCGCAAGAACGACACGAACCCTTTGGTCCGATGGTGGCTTGGGGTGACGGCCGGCGCTCGGCCATCCCCGCCGACTTCCGTGGTCCGCCAGTCGATGCCCTCAATGCCATCGCGGATCGCGCGACCCACCCGGTATTGAGGGCACGGCTTGCTGATCTGGTCTGGCTCTTGGATCGCAAGCGAAGTGGGCTCGCGGTAAGCGCCCTTTCGGCCTATGTCGCCATTATCAAAAAAGTCGATCAAGGCGAACTGGCATTCCGGTTCGATGAAGATGAAAAGGACAAAAAAGGGGCACTCAAGCATGACGCGCGCAATCTGCTGCGCCGCGCGCTCCAGATCGGCCGCGCAATCGGATGGGACAAGCCGGAAACCCTAGCGGCCCGCGATCTTGCGCGTGATCTGCGGACGCGCGCTGTCCAGAACCGCGCGGTAGGCGCCGCCCTACTGTTTAGTGGCCTAGATTTGGATTTTGGTGTCTCGGATGCCGCATCGGTCGGCCAGGATATCGAGACGGTGCTCGCCGCGCTTCCGGCGGAGGTTGATCCGCACACAATCGTCAATCTGTGGCGGCTCGCGGCACGCGCCTATCATCTAGCCCGGCGTGATGACGATGTGCACCGCTGTCAGGCGGAAGCCGCCGAGCAGTTGGTGGCAATGGCGGATCGTCAGAGTCACTCTGCGATGATGGCCTCGCATTTTCTCGCGGAAGCCATTGCCGAGCTTCATGGCGTTCCGGGAAAGAAGGACCGGCGAAAGGAATTGCGGCACCGGCTCATCGATGTGCAGGCCGGGATTTCCGAAGAGATGTCGGTATTAGGCATCCGCTGGATTTGCGCGACATCATCAAGCAGGTCGAGGAGGACGTCGCGGGACGCAGATTACGCGACCAACTCTTTGCCTTCGCGGCCCTCGCCGATTCGCCCGACCCCGCCGAGCTTGCCCGCGAGGCTTCCGAATCGATACAGGCGCATCCCTTGTCGTCCCTCTTCGGTGCTTCGCACCACGATCACGAGGGTAAAGTCATTCATCGATCGGCCGGAGGCGGATTCGGTGAAGGCGACGATGAGGCAATCCAGCGCCAAATTGCCCAATCCGAAAGCCTCCGCCGCAAGCTCGCTTCATCGGGCGCGATAGAAGTCGCCTTGCACGTTATCGCCCAAGAGCACTTCCTGTCGGATGACACCTTTCAGGCTTTGCTCTCGTACAGCCCATTCGTGCCGCCGGATTTGCTACGAACATTCAGCCGCGGCTTTGCGCGCTTCTTCCTAGGCGACTTTGTTAGCGCGCTCTATATCCTCACGCCGTTGCTGGAAAACTCGCTACGGCACATCCTGAAGGCACACGGCCATGACGTGACGATTTTTAATGACGCCACGCAAACGCAAGAAGATCGCACGATTTCAGCATTGTTCGAGCAGATGCGATCCGAACTCGACGCGGTGTTCGGGTTGGCCATTACCACGGACATCGAGAATGTATTCTTGAAGAAAGGTGGGCCTCATCTGCGGCACGCGCTGTCTCATGGTCTGCTGCACGATGGTACCCCGCATGGCGACGATGCGATCTATGCCTGCTGGCTGATCTTCCATTTGTGCTTGCGGCCGCTCTTTCCGTATCGGGCACAGCTTGAACTTCCCTATTGAGTGTGAGGAGCCGCGCGCAGCGCTGCGTCTCGAACCATGGCCACTGGCGCTCACGCCCTCGCCCTTCGAGACGCCCGCCTTCGTAAGCGCATCGGCGGGCTCCTCAGGGTGAGGGCTACGAGAGAGCGGTAGACAAAGGGGGGCGATTTCGGGGATTGTCTGGCCCCCAACACCGCCTGGAACTTCGCATGACCTTCCCCAACGCCTCGACCGCGCTCAATCGCTTCACCGTGCTCGATCTTACGCGCGTGCGCGCCGGCCCGACCTGCGTGCGCCAGCTCGCGGACTGGGGCGCGAACTGCATCAAGATCGAGATGCCGGAGCACATGGCGGACGCCGAGGGCATGGGCGGCCCGCGCGACGGGTCCGACTTCCAGAACCTGCATCGCAACAAGCGCTCGATCACGCTGAACCTGAAATCGCCCGAAGGCGTCGCGGTGCTCAAGAAGATGGCCGCGAAGGCTGACGTCGTAGTCGAGAACTATCGTCCCGACGTGAAGAAACGCCTCGGCATCGATTATGCGGCGCTCTCCGCCGTGAGCCCGAAGCTGATCTACGCGAGCATCTCGGGCTTCGGGCAGGACGGTCCCTACGCCAACCGGCCGGGCTTCGACCAGATCGCGCAAGGCATGGGCGGGCTGATGTCGATCACCGGCCTGCCGGGGCAGGGGCCGGTGCGCGTGGGCATTCCGGTCGCGGACCTGACCGCCGGCCTGTTCGCCGCCATGGGCATCATGGTGGCGCTGCTGGAGCGTGAAACCTCGGGCAAGGGTCAGGCGATCGACACCTCGCTGCTGCAGGCGCAGATCTTCATGCTCGATTTCCAGGCGACGCGCTGGCTCACGGGCGGCGAAGTCCCGCCGCAGGCCGGCAACAATCATCCGACCTCGATTCCGACCGGCGTGTTCAAGACCTCCGACGGCTACATCAACATCGCGGCCGCCGGGCAGAAGATGTGGGAGAAGGTGTGCGAAACGCTCGGTATTCCGGAGGATGTCGCAAAACATCCGGATTACGCGACTGGCGCTGCGCGCTCGAAAAACCGCGATGCCGTCAACGCGCTGATGGAAAAGGAAACCGTCAAGAATACCAGCGCCTACTGGGTCGACGAATTCAACAAGACCGGCGTGCCGTGCGGGCCGATTTACTCGATCGACCAGACTTTCGCGGACGAGCAGGTGAAGCACTTGGGTATCGCCAAGGATGTGCGCACGCAGAGCCAGAAGACCATCCGGCTGGTCGGCCAGCCAGTGTCGCTGTCGCGCACCCCGAGCGATATCGTGGCGCCGCCGCCGATGCTCGGCGAGCACACCGACGAGATTCTGGCCGAGTTCGGCTTCAGCAAAGACGAGATCGGAAAATTGCGCGCCGAAAAGACTCTTTGAGCTATAGTGGCGCGAATGGAAGGCACCTGACATGAACGAAATGGCCCAGACCGACAAAGTGCTCTCGCGCAAGGAGGGCGGCGTCGGCTACGTGGTGTTCAACAATCCGGCGCGCCACAACGCGATGTCGCTCGACATGTGGGCCGAGACCGGCCGCATCATGGAGGAGTTCAAGCGCGACGATTCGCTGCGCGTGGTCGTGCTCACCGGAGCGGGCGAGAAAGCGTTCGTGTCGGGAGCCGACATTTCGCGCTTCGGCGCGGAGCGCTCCAACGAGGAGGCGGTGGCGCACTACAACGCCACCACGGAGGCCGCGAGCCTCGCGCTGTTCACCTACCCGAAGCCCACCATCGCGATGATCCGCGGCTATTGCATCGGTGGTGGCTTGGGCATCGCGATGTGCTGCGACTTGCGCATCGCGACCGAGAATTCCACCTTCGCGGTTCCGGCCGCCAAGCTCGGGCTCGGTTATGGCCATTCGGGCGTGAAGCGGCTGATGGACGTGGTCGGACCGTCCTTCACCAAGGAAATCTTCTACACGGCGCGCCAGTTCAGCGCCGAAGAGGCCAAGACCATGGGCCTGATCAATCGCGTGGTGCCGAACGCCGAGCTTGAGGGCTACGTCAAGAAATACGCCGAGACGATTGCCGGCAACGCGCCGCTCACCATCAAGGCGCTCAAGACCGTGGTCGGCGAACTGGTCAAGGACGAGTCGAAGCGCGACGTCCAGCTCATGCAGGACGTGGTCAACACCTGCTTCCGCAGCAAGGACTACCTTGAGGGCCGCGACGCCTTCATGGAGAAGCGCAAGCCGGTGTTCACCGGGACCTAGCCGCTCCAGTCTGATGCGCCGGCACCGCCCTCTCTGCTCGTCTCCGCGAAAGCGGGGACCCAGTTCTTGGCCCTGGATTCCCGCTTGCGCGGGAATGAGCGGATCGATCTCGCTCGGATGAGCCGGCGCAAAGAACTTCTACTCTCGCTGCTGCTGTCGCTCGCGAGCATCGTCGTCTGCCTGCTCGCGGCGGAACTGGTCATGCGCTTCCTGCCCGTGTCGACCGGGCTGCGCAGCATGCCGGTGACGGCCGCCGATCCGGTGCTGCGGTTCACCCCCGACCGGCCATTCACGAATTCGCTCGGCTGGAATTTCCACAACGTGGTGCGCGGCCGCGTCAACAATGCGGGCTTCGTCAACGATCAGGACTATGTGCGCGACGGCCTGCCGTTGATCGCCGTCATCGGCGATTCGTTCATCGAAGCCCAGATGGTGCCATACGCGGAATCGCTGCAGGGCAGGCTCGCGGCCGCGCTCAAGGATAAATTCCGCGTCTACAGTTTCGCGGCGTCCGGCGCGCCGCTCAGCCAATATCTCGTCTACGCGGGCCACGCCGTACGGGAATACGGCGCCCGCGCGGTGGTTATCAATGTGGTGGGGAACGATTTCGACGAGAGTCTCAGCGCCTACCGGCTGGGTCCGGGCTTCTGGCAATACGCGCCCGACGCGGGCGGCGCGTTGCGCCTGCGCCTCAACGAGCATCAGGCAGGCACGGTGATCTCGCTTGCCCGCCACAGCGCGCTCGCGCGCTACGTCATCATCAATCTCGGCGTTCAGAACCATCTGTTCGGCATCCGCCCGCTCGGCGAACTGATCTTCGGCAAGCCGGCGAATGCCGCGCCGCGCTATGCCGGCAACACGGATGCTTCCGTCAATGAGAAGCGCGTGCGGGATTCGCTCGCCGCGATCGATGCCTTTTTTCGCGATATTCCCGAACGTGTCGGCCTGCCGCCGGACCGCGTGCTGTTCACCCTCGACGGCTTCCGTACCGCCGACGCCGCGCGCGACGGGGCGGGGACCTACTTCGACCTGATGCGCCGCGCCTTCATGGAAAAGGCCGCCGGGCTCGGCTACGAGGCAATCGACCTCGATACGCGCTTCATTCCGCGCCACGCCCGCACGGGCGAGAGCTTCGAATTCCACGACGACAATCACTGGAACGGGGCGGGACACGAAGTCGCGGCGCAGGCGATGATGGAATCGAAGTTGCTTGCGCGTTTGAGGCAATAAAGGGAAAAGGCGTAACAAGCCGGACAATGATAACCGGTCGGAGGGAATGTGGCTTCGGTTGAATTGCGCGGGCTGACCAAGCGCTATGGTGATCTGGCGGTCGTCGACGATATCTCGCTGCGCATCGAGCACGGGCTGCTCGTGTGCCTGCTCGGGCCGTCCGGCTGCGGCAAGACCACGACGTTGCGGCTGATCGCGGGCTTCGTCGAGCCGTCGGCCGGCGAGATCGCGGTCGGCGACCGCGTGGTGTCGTCGGTCGCGCGCACGCTGCCGCCCGAACAGCGCAACATGTCGATGATTTTCCAGAGCTACGCGCTGTGGCCGCACATGACCGTGATGGAAAACGTCGCCTATGGGCTGAAGCTGCGCAAACTCGACAAAGCGCTGATCGCCCAGAAGGTTCGTGCGATTCTCGCCACCACCAAGCTGGAGGCGCTGGCCGAGCGCTATCCGGGCGAGCTTTCCGGCGGGCAGCAGCAGCGCGTCGCGCTCGCTCGCGCGCTGATCGTCGAGCCCGAGACGCTGCTGCTCGACGAGCCGCTGTCGAACCTCGATGCGAACCTGCGCGAGGAAATGCGCTTCGAGGTGCGCCGGTTGCACGACGAATACCGCTACACCACCGTCTACGTCACGCACGATCAGTCCGAGGCGATGACCACCGCGGACCTGATCGCTGTCATGAACCACGGCAAGATCGAGCAGGCCGGCTCGCCGGAGGAGATCTACGACCGGCCGCGCTCGGAATTCGTCGCGCGCTTCATCGGTTCGAGCAATATCCTCAAGGGCAAGGCGCTCGATGCCGACCATATCGAGGTTGCGGGCGTGGCGCTGCGCTGCACCGGCGATCCGCTGAAGGCCGGCAGCCCGACCGCGATTTCGGTGCGCCAGCACGAGATCACGCTCTCATCCGGCCAGCCAGCGCCGGGCGCGCCGAATGCCGTTCCGGCGACGGTCGTGCGCCACGTCTTCCTCGGCAACAGCCGCGACTATATGGTCGAGCTTGCCGACGGCGCGCAGATGCGCGTGGTCACATCGGCGGAACAGAGCGTCCCGCAGGGCGACAAGGTCTGGCTGCATCTGCCGCCGCAGCGCTGCCGCGTGCTGATAGGATAACGCAGGCGCGACAAGAAACGACGAGAGGGAGACAACGATGCCCAACCTGTCCCGGCGCAAACTCCTGCAAGGCACGACCGCGCTCGCGGCGACCACCGTGTTCGCATCGCCTTCGCGCGCGCAGGCGCCGGGCGCCGAGCCGGTCACGCCCGCGCTGATCGAAGCGGCGAAGAAGGAAGGCAAGGTCGTCTGGTACACCTCGGTCGACCTGCCGCTGTCCGAGAAGGTCGGCAAGGCCTTCGAGGCGAAGTATCCAGGCATCTCGGTGCGCGTGGAGCGCTCCGGCGCCGAGCGCGTGTTCCAGCGCATCGGGCAGGAATATTCGAGCAAGATCTACGCGGTCGACGTGGTCAACTCCTCGGACGCCGCGCACATGATCGTGTGGAAGCGCGACGGCTGGCTCGCGCCCTACGTGCCGGAGGATGTCGCCAAGCATTACCCCGCCGACCACAAGGACCCGGACGGCCAGTTCGCGAGCTTCCGCGTCACGCTCAGCGTGATCGCCTACAACACCAACCTGGTGAAGCGCGAGGACGCGCCGAAGAGTTTCGCCGACCTGCTCGATCCGAAATGGGCAGGCAAGATCATGAAGGCGCATCCCGGTTACAGCGGCACCATCCTGACCGCGACCTATCAGATGTCGCGCGATCTCGGCTGGGAGTATTTCGAGAAGCTCGCCAAGCAGCGCGTCATGCAGCTTCAGTCGGCCTCCGATCCGCCGAAGAAGCTCTCGCTCGGCGAGCGGGCGATCATGGCGGACGGCACCGAATACCTGGTGCTGCAACAGAAGGAGGCCGGCAATCCGGTCGAGCCGGTCTATGCGACCGAAGGCACGCCGCTGATCGTCGGCCCCAACGCGATCTTCAAGAATGCGCCGAACCCGAACGCGGCGCGGCTGTTCCAGAGCTTCTCGTTTTCGCCCGAGTGCCAGCAACTGATCATCGATGTCGGCGGCATGCACTCGGCGCACGCGCTCGCCAAGGAGAAGCCCGGCCGCAAGTCGTTGTCAGAGATCAAGCTGATGAAGGACGACGCGGCCGCCGTGGAGAAGATGAGCGAGGAGATCAAGGCGCGGTATACGAAGATTTTCAGGGTGTGATGCGCGCCTTGATTTTCGATGAGCCGCTCGGCCGCCGCGAACTCCGCTGTAACCCTCTCCCCTTGAGGGAGAGGGTGGCGAGCGAAGCGAGCCGGGTGAGGGGTCTCTTTAAATTCGATCGACCCCCTCACCCCGCGCCTTCGGCGCGACCCTCTCCCTCAAGGGGAGAGGGTGTATCGAGCGCGGGGAGAGAAAAGTGACCCTCGCTCTTGCACCCGCTAAACGCCGCACGCGCTTCGACCTCTCCTGGCCGATCCTGATCGCATTCGCCGCCATCCTGTGCGCGCTGATCGTGCTGCCGATGTCGTGGCTCGTCTATTACAGTTTCGTCGACAAGGCGGGTGGCTTCACGCTCGGCAACTTCGCGCTGCTCGTCACCGACCCCACCTTCACCGGCCCGCTTATCACCACCGTCATCCTCGCGACCTCCTCCGCCATCATCTGCTGCGTGGTCGCGGCGCCGATGGGTTGGCTGGTCGCACGCACCGACATGCCGCTGCGCCGCACGATCCGCGCGCTGGTGACGGCCTCTTTCGTCACGCCCCCGTTCCTCGGCGCCATCGCGTGGGAGCTGCTCGCCGCGCCGAACTCCGGCCTGCTCAACCAATTGTACCGCAGCGCCATCGGCGATCCGGCGGCCGAGCCGCTGTTCGACATCTACTCGCTCGGCGGGCTGATCTTCGTCATCTCCTGCTACACGTTCCCCTACGTGTTCGTGCTGGTGGCAAACGCACTCGACCGCATTCCGGGCGATCTGGAGGACGCTTCCTCCATTCTCGGCGGCCGCATGTGGGTGACGGCGCGGCGCGTGACCATCCCGCTTGCGCTGCCCGCGGTGCTGGCGGGCGCACTGGTGGCGTTCCTGCAGGCGATGACGCTGTTCGGTTCGCCCGCGATCCTGGCGCTGCCCGCCGGCTTCCACACCATGACGACGAAAATCTGGAGCCTGTTCCAGTATCCGCCCAAGCCCGAGCTTGCCGCCGCCGCCTCGCTGCCGCTGCTCGTGCTCACCGTCATGCTGCTGCGCGCCGAGCACATGATACTGGGCCGGCGCGGCTACGCGCTGGTCGGCGGGCGGCAGAGCGATCCGCGGCTGGTGAAACTCGGCGGCTGGAAATGGGTGGCGCTCGCAGGCGCGTTCCTCGTATTGATGAACCCGGTGTTCCTGCCGTACGGCGCGCTGCTCAACGCGGCGTTCTCGCGTGTCGCCTCGCAGCTCGTCTCATTCAGCAACATCACGCTGCACAATATCAATTTCGTATTCTTCGAACTCTCCGCCACCAAACTCGCGTTCCAGAACACGTTCATCCTCGGGTTTGTCTCCGCCACCATCGGCACGCTGATCGCCGTCGTGATCTCCTACATCACGGCGCGCAAGGCAATATCGGGCTGGCGCGCGCTCGCGTTCCTCGCGACCGCGCCCGTGGCCGTGCCCGGCATCGTGCTCGGCGTCGGGCTGTTTCTCAGCTACACCCGCCCGCCCTTCGTGCTCTACGGCACGCTGTGGATTTTGCTCATCGCGTTCGTCACCATCGCGTTGCCCGCCGCCTACCAGCAGCTTCAATCCGCGTTCCGCAGCGTGAGCGTGGACCTCGAAGAAGCAAGCCGCATCCTCGGCGCGACGCGGCTGCAGGCGCTCGGGCACATCACGGCGCCGCTGCTGCGCACCAGCGTGATCGCCACCTGGTGCTTCATCTTCGTCGGCGTGATCCGCGAGCTGTCCGCCGCCATCATGCTGTTCACATCGGAAACGAAAGTGATCTCGGTGCTGATCTTCGACCTCAATGAATCGGGCGACCTCGGCGCCATCGCGGTGCTCGGCCTCATCATGCTGATTGTCACGTTCGCGGTGGTGATCGCCGTCAACCGCGTGCCCGGCTTCGGCGGCGGCGTGAGGCTGCGCAACACATGAGCGCGCTCCCCGATATCGCGGTTGCCGAGCATCTCGCCAAGCGGATCGGCGCGCTCGAAATCCCCCCGGCTGTCCGTGAGAAATGCATCGATCTCGCCGTGGACGTGATCGGCCTTTGCGTCACGGCACGCAACGAGGATTACGTGCACGCAACGCTCGCCGGCTGCGATGACGACGGCCCATGCACAGCGATCGGCCACGCGCGCACCCTGAGCGCGGCCGGCGCCGCGCTGGTCAACGGCACGGCCGCGCACGGCGAGGATTTCGACGATACCTTCGAGGGCGGGCCGGTGCATGCCGGCGCCGTCGTTGTGCCGGCGGTGCTCGCGGCCTGCGAGCGCCACAATCCCGACGGCGCGGCGGCGTTGCGTGGCATCGCGGTCGGCGTCGAAGTCATGTGCCGGTTGAGCCTCGTGGTGCCGAAAGCCGTGCACAAGGTGGGCTTTCATCCGACCGCCGTGTTCGGCGCGATGGGGGCGGCGGCGGGCGTCGCGGCGGCGCTGAAGCTCGACAAAAAGCAAACCGTCGACGCGCTCGGCATCGCGGGCTCGATGGCGAGCGGCATTATCGAATATCTGGCCGAAGGCGCCTGGACCAAGCGCATGCACGCTGGCTGGGCGGCTCAATCCGGGCTGCGCGCGGCGCTGATGGCGCGCGCGGGCTTTTCCGGTCCGCGCACGGTGTTCGAAGGCACGCACGGGCTGTTCCACGGCTTCGCCCACAAGATCGACGGCAATTACGATGCCCTTCTCGGCGACTTCGGCACGCGCTGGGTGACCGAGACGCTCGCCTTCAAGCCTTACCCGTGCGGGACGATGACGCATCCCTACATCGATTGCGCGCGGCGGCTGGCTGCACGCGGCATCAAGCCGGAGGATATCGCCGAGATCGTCTGTAACGTCGGCGAGGGAACGGTGCATCGGCTATGGGAGCCGCTTGCGGCGAAGCAGAAGCCCGCGAACGGCTATGCGGGAAAATTCTCGCAGCCACATTGCATTGCGACCGCGCTGGTGCGCGGCAATGTGGGCTTGGGCGATTTCACCGACGCGGCCGTGAAGAACCCGGCGGTGCTCGCGGTCGCCGCGAAGGTTCGCTACCGCATCGACCCGCAGAATCCGTATCCGAACGAATTCACCGGCCACATCCGCGCGACGCTGGCCGACGGCAGCGTGGTCGAGGAGCGCCAGCCGCATTTCCGCGGCGGCGCGAAAGAGCCGCTGACGCGTCAGGACATCGACGACAAGTTCGCGCTCAATTGCCGTCATGGCGGGTGGGATGACGCGCGCACGAAAGGTGCGCTCGGCATGGCAAAATCGCTTTATGATGGGCGCATCGATTTGAAAGGGCTGCGCGGGTGAGCGAACAGGAACTTGCAGGCCGCGTGGCGCTCGTCACCGGGGCGGGCCGCAACATCGGCCGTGCGATGGCGAAGGCGCTTGCCGCGGGCGGCGCGGCGGTCATCGTCAACGTGCGTTCCAACAAGGTGGAGGCCGAGCAGGTCGTGCGCGAAATCGAGCGCGACGGCGGCAAGGCGATTGCGTCGGTCGCGGATGTCGCCGACGAGAAAGCGGTCGCCGGGATGGTGGCGGACGCGGCGAAACAGCTCGGGCGCATCGACTATCTGATCAACAACGCCGCGCTGCGCCAGGAGCGCGTGTTCGAAGAGATGAGTTTCAAGGAGTGGCGCGACGTGCTCGGCGTCACGCTCGACGGCGCGTTTCATTGCGCCAAGGCCTGCCTGCCGTATCTGAAAGCAAGCGGCGCGGGCGCGATCGTCAACATCGGCGGGCTCTCGGCGCACACCGGCTCGAAGCATCGCGCGCATGTAACCACGGCAAAGCTGGGTCTTGTAGGCTTCACACGCGGTCTTGCGCACGATCTCGCGCCGAATGTCACAGTCAATCTGGTCGCGCCCGGCACGGTCGACACGCCGCGCGACCCCGCCGCCGCAAAGCCCGCGCATCACCTGACGCACAACATGCTGATGGGGCGGCGCGGCGCGCCCGACGAGGTCGCCGCGATGGTGCGTTTCCTCTGCGGACCCGGCGCGCGCTATGTCACCGGACAGACCATTCACGTGAATGGTGGGGCGTATTTCGCCTGACTCGGCCCTCATCCTGAGGAGCGTCCGCAGGACGCGTCTCGAAGGATGGCGGCAGACGCCGGACTCGCGGCTATCCTTCGAGACGGCCGCTGCGCGGCCTCCTCAGGATGAGGTCTGAGTGTGCTGCTGCGGCGCGAGCGCACGGATCGAGTCGAAAAGAGTCCGCACCATTTTCTCTTCAACACCGCGCGTCGTGAACGCGAGGCGGCTCGCACGGCCGTCATCAGGCCATGTCTGAAGCTCGACCGGCGCATGCGCGAGATGCTGCATGAACTGCACCACGACGGGGCCGCGGCAGCCCTCGACGTTCAGCAGGCCTTTCACGTGCAAGAGATCGGCGCCGCGCAAGGCCATCAGCGTCGCCATGAAGCGGCTGAATGTCTCCCACGCGAGCGGCGTGTCCTCGGTGAGCATAAAGCTGTTGCCGGTCAGCGGTGGCGCGCTTTCGACATGGAACTCAGCCCCAAGCGCGCGTTCGGTTGCGAAGGTGCGCAGGATCGGTGCGAGGTCCTGGCTGGTTTCAATGGCGACGCAGGCCTGCTGCCCGCGCTCCGCCGAGAGACGCCGCAAGGCTTTCTGCAACTCCACGCGCACGGTGCAGCACAGGCACCCGATCTCGGGCACGAGGGCTTCGTCCGTGCCGAAGTCGTCAACCAAGACGATCGTGTCGCGATCCTGCGTCCGTACGGCATCGCTGACGATGTGGACCGGAATGCGGTGCCCGCGCGCACGCCGTTGCCGCCGCCCGAACAGGCCGATGTCGGGCGAACGGAAATGCAGCATCAGAAATCCATCTCGAGGATGTAGAGCCCGCCGACGTGGCGATCCACCGTGTAGACGATGCCGCGCTCGTCCACGAACACGTCGTTGAGCTGAATCGTGCCGCGCGGCGCGAGCGCCGGCGCCTTCGGCACGAACGTGCCGACTTCCTTCGGCTGGTACGGATTGGAAATGTCGTAGGCGCGCAGACCGCCGTTGAAGAACGTGCCGATGATGATCGTGTCGGAGTGCCACGATGTCGGCAGCGGTACGTTCTCATGAATGTTGTGCGCGCCGAAGCGCCCGCCGGCGTGCGCGAATGCGTCGTAGGGCAGGGGACAGGTCGAGATCGGCACCGGATTGGGTTCGTCGCGCGCGTCGAGGATCCACACGAGCTTCGGCCAGTCGTCGGCATCGTCCACCACCGACTCGTCGGTGACGACGAGCAGGTTCCGGTCGAACAGCGGCAGCACCGTATGGGTGAAGCCGTGATAGGGCGGCGAGTTGTCCCAGCGGCACAAGGGTTTGGGGCGCGCCTTGTCGGAAATGTCGAGCACGTACATGCCGGCGTCGATGTAGCCGAGATAGCAGCGGTCCGGCCGCTGCGGATAGACGTTGGTGTTGTGCGCGCGCATCCCCATGTCGAGGATCGGCGCCTTGTGGCGTGGTGGAGGCGGCGCGGCGTCGCCGACGCGCGTGCCCGGCATCCACCAGCGCCCGACCTCCTTTGGTGCGCTCGGGTTGCGCACGTCGAAGATCTGGTAGCACTGGTCGTCGAGCTGGTTGTGCGTCACGAAATCGCCCGCGCCCGACGCCATGTGAACGTATTCGCCGTCGCAGAACCAGAGCTGGTGCACGCCGCGCGATTTCTCACCCGCGCGATCCACGAACGCGATCGACTTCGGCTGCTCCGGCACCGAAATGTCGAACAGCTCGAAGCCCGCGGGCTTCTGTCCCGGTTTCTGCACCTGATAGGCGACCGCCATGATGTCGCCGGTGACTTCCAGCGAGTTCGAGCGCATGTAGGGCTGCGGTAGCTCGGTCTGCGTCACGACTTTCGGTTTGCGCGGATCGGAGACATCGACCGCGGTGAAGTTCTTTGGCGCGCTTTCATGCGCGAGCCAGATGATGCGCCGCCCATCCTTGGCGATCTGGATCGACATGCCCTCGCCCATGCCGCCGAAGCCTTGCAGTTCGTGGTGGGCGAGGAGCTTGAAATTCCATTCGATCTGGTCGGGCATGACTTTCCTTCTGCGCCTACTTCCCGCGCTCAAGCTTTGCGATTGCGGCTTCGACAGCGTCGGCAAGTGGAACCAGATCGCTTTCGACGATGTTCCAGATCACCTTCGCGTCAATGGAGTCGTACTCATGCCGGATGGCATTACCAAGCGATCTGATGTCCGACCATGGCTGGTCGGGTACCAGCTCATCGACGATCCTTCCAGTTTCCTGGCTGCTTCCGCAATCCGTAGCAGGCAACGTTCGACGGCATCACGCGCTTGCCGATCTTCAAGGAAATTGCGAAGACGAAAGCCTTTCCTGTACTGAAATATCCAGTCGATGTTTTCCAGAATGTCGTTGAGCCGCTGAACCGGCTTGTCAGAAGGCAAGGACGCGATCCCTCTCGACCTCGCGCCGCAGCCGTTCCTTTTGAATCGGCTCTGCGATGAGATCGACGTGGCGGGCGAGAATTGACTCCAGCCGCTGGCGGATCCGGTCGATCCGTCCAAAATAGGCAAAGCCGCCGCGCTGAGCCTCGTCCGTCAGACGCACCACGACGTCGACATCGGAGTCCGGCCGATCGTCACCGCGCGCGGCCGAGCCGATCAGCGAGAGGCTGGCGATGCCGGCACGCTTTAGCTCAGTTTCGTGTGCGCGCAGCGCGGATATGATCTCGTTTCGTATCATGAATGCAGCTTACAGCAAGATGCTGGCCGAGTGCAGCCTCACGCCCCGACCCTCGCCTTCTCCATGAAGTCCGGCCGCAGCGCCTTGGACCAGTCTGGAATGGCGGCGATCTTTTTCTCCTTCAGCAGGACCTCGGCCTGCTCCTGCATGTAGGGCTTGAGGTCGCCCGGGAAGCCCGGGTCGACGTCCACGGTGGACAGCGCCTTGCGGAAGGTGTCCTGCGACATCGAGTAACCTTTGGAGGTGTAGAACGAATAGATCGCGTCAGCGACCTTGTTCGGTTCGTTCCTGAAATCCTTGGCGACTTCGAGCCATGCCTTGAGATAGGTGACGATGACCTCCGGGCTCTTGGCGACGAAGTCCGGCGTCGCCGCCATAAACACCGGCATCTTGTCGACATCCCAGTAATTCATGATCTTCACCGCCAGGCCGTCGGCCTCGGCGATCGCGTTGTAGGGCTCGACATTCACCATCGCGTCTACGGTCTTGGCGGAGAGCGCCGTGATCATGTTGTTCACGTCCATGCGCACTTCCTGGTAGTCGCCCTTCTTCAGGCCGTGCTTCGGGCCGATCTGGTCGACAAAGATGTTTCCGACAGAGGAGCCGGTCTGGTTCGCGATCTTCAGGCCCTTGAGCTGCTCGACCTTGGTCAAGTTGAGATCCTTGCGCACCATCACGCTCGCGGTCTTGCCGACGTGCTCGATCTGCGCGATCGCGACCAGCCCGCCCTTGTCGTGCCCGAGAATCAGCGAGGGACCCGCATAGGTGCCCAGGTCGACCTGCCGCGCCACCATCTGCTGCATGGTGAGGTTGCCGGACGGTACGCCGAACTCCTCGAACTTGATCCCGCGCTTTTCCAGCAAGCCGGAGCGCAGCAGGTAATAGGTCGGCATGCCCCAGAGATTGGTCTGATAGCCTTGCCGGATCGTCGTCTGCGCGAAGGCTGGGCGGGAGCCAAGCGCGGCGGTCAGCAGCGCGCCGGCGGCGGCCAGGTACTGGCGGCGGGAAATCTGCGTCATCGCCTTCCTCCGTTGTCGCGGCCGTTTGGGTGAGCCGTGCTTCCGAGATGATTCAACAATTGCTTCTGGAATTCCAGAAATTCCACGCTCAGGGGATCGCGCGGGCGCGGCAGCGTGATGTCAATCGTGGCTTGCACGGTGCCGGGATGCGGCGTCATCACGATCACGCGGTCGGCGAGGTACACGGCTTCGGCCACGTTGTGCGTCACGTAGATCACGGTCTTGCGCGTCTCTCTCCACACATCGGCCAGCAGGCGCTGCATCTCGTCGCGCGTGAGCGCATCGAGCGCCGCGAACGGCTCGTCCATCAGCAGCACGGACGGATTGTACGCAAGAGCGCGCGCGATCGCGACGCGCTGCTGCATGCCGCCGGAGAGATGGTGCGGATAGGACTCGGTGAACTTTTCAAGCTTCACGAGGCGAAGCTGATTGCGCGCGATCTCCTCGCGCTCGGCCTTAGCCACGCCCTTCATCTCCAGCCCGAACGTGACGTTGCCGAGCGCGGTCCGCCACGGAAAAAGCTGCGCGAAATCCTGGAACACCACGCCGCGGTCGAGCCCGTGGCCGGTCACCGGCTTGCCGCCGATGCGGATTTCGCCGCCGCTCGGCGTGAGAAACCCCGCGATCAGATTGAGCAGCGTCGACTTGCCGCAGCCGGACGGACCAACGATGCAGAGGAATTCGGATTGATCGATGTCGAAGCTCGCGGCCGCGACGCCCGCGACCTGGCCCGAGGGGGTATCGTAGGTCAGCGAGACGTCGCGCACTTCAATATGGGGCATCGGCGTTTCCGGATTTTCTTTTATCAATAGCACGGATCGGGCAGCCGTCAGCCCTTGCCCCACCGCCCCGCGCGCTTCTCGGCGAACGACGCCAGCCCCTCGGCGGCTTCGGCCGACTGGCGCTTTGCCGCGTGGCTTTCGACAATGTCGGAAAAGTCCGTCTCGCCAAGATCGCTCCAGGCCGACTTCAATATCCACGCTTTGGTCTGCGCGATCGCCTCCGGACCGTTCGCCAGCAGTTGATCGACGATGCGTGCGCCCGCGCTTTCGAGGTCGCTGTACGAAACCATCATGTGTGCGAGGCCGATGCGGCAGGCTTCCTGCGGGCCGAAGCGCTCGCCGGTCAACGCATAGCGGCGCAACTGGCGCGCCCCGATGGCGTCGGCGAGTTGCGGAATGATGATCGAGGCGTGCAGTCCCCAGCGCACCTCGGCGATCGAGAACTGGGCGTTGTCGGCCGCCAGCACGATATCGCAGGCCGCGATCATGCCGGTGCCGCCGCCGAAGCAGCCGCCATGCACGAGGGCGACAGTGGGCACAGGCGCGACGTTGAGCCGCTGCACGGCCTCGGCGGTCGCGCGGGAGACGCGCAGGTTCTCTTGCGGAGAGGACTTGCGCACCGCGTTGATCCATTTCAGGTCGGCGCCGGCCTGGAAATGCTTGCCGTTGCCCTTGAGCACCACGGCGCGCAGGCCCTTCGCCTGGCCCAGCGCATCGAGCGCCGCGTTGAGCCCGTCGATCATCGCGCCGTCATAGGCGTTGTTCACCTCGGGGCGGTTGAGCGTGACGGTCGCGACGCCACGCGCGTCGACGTCCCAGAGCACCGGGCCCTTGGGATTCGACGTCATGCAGTCTTGCCGTCGAGGAACGCCGCGATCGCGGGGTTCTGCTTCAGGCGCTCGACATCCTGCGGTGTCGGGAGCTGCGGCTTGTCGCGTTGCGCGTCGACCATGCAGAGGAAGCCGAGCGGCTCCTCGGCCGTTGCGCGGAACTGGTGCCATGTCATCGGCGGCACGGTGACGAGATCGCGTGTCTCGAGTGGCTTCACCTCGTTGCCCACGAGACATTGGCCGCGCCCGCGCAGGATCAGCACGGCGTGCATGTGCTGGTGCCGCTCCAGCGTCGAGAAGCCGCCGGGCGCGACCTCGAAATAGCGCAACTCGCCCGCCATGTCGGGATCGGAAAACAGCACCTGCCGCGTGATGGTCTTGTAGAGGGCGCGCTCGTCTTCCTTGTAGGGGCGCATCTCGACGCCCTCCCAGCGGAAGTCCACGCGTGCAGCGCGGTGCGGCACGCGCGAAACCTCATCCTGAGGAGCGCCCGCAGGGCGCGTCTCGAAGGATGGCCCGGAGTTCGGTGCCATGGTTCGAGACGCCGACTGCGTCGGCTCCTCACCATGAGGTTTAGTGTAAGCGGGACTAGCCATAGCGATATGTTTTCACCTCGGCGACGAACGCCGCTGTCTCTTGCGTCAGACGCTCGCGCGCCTCGAGGAGCGCGCCGCCGATCAGCAACATGACCTCCGAGCCGTAGAAATCAAGCATTTCGGACACACGCTCGCGTGACATGCCGCCGGCCGGAACCGGTACCGCCGGCTTGAGGCCATGCCATTGCGCCAAAGCGGTGCCGGCAAGCTGGCGGCACAACTCCTGCGAATAGCCGAAGCGTCCGCCATGATTGGGGAACACCAGCGCGTCGGCGCCGAGCATGCGGAAGATTTTTCCGAACAGCAGCGGCGGCGCGATGCGCGCAGCGCCCGCCAGTGTGGGATGGGCGAAGAACGCAACCTCGGGATTCTCGCGCACCAGCCGCGAAAAGTTCGACAGGCCCATGATCATCGGCTGCACCATCACGGTGTGGATGCCGACGTTGGTCGCGGCCGTCATCTGTACGCGCAATGCATCGAGGTCGCCGGAGAGGCTCGGCACGTAGCGGGTGCGCCGCCCGGTCTCGCGCTCGACCGCACGCAGCGCATTCGCCACCGCACTCACCCGCGCGGCGAATGGCGAATAGGCCTGATCGGCAAGCCCGTGATCGTCCTTGATGTAGTCGATGCCGCCGCGCGCGAAGCGTGCCGCCAGCTCGCCGAGCCGGGCAGGGGAGAGGCCCTGCGGCTTGAGCGCCGAGCAGGTGAGCGCGCGGTTTTCAGCGCCCGCGCGCTCGCGCAGTCCAGCGAGGCCGTGACGTGGCCCCCCGAAATAACGGACCAACTCGTCTGGAAATTCCGCGTCGTGCAGGGTCACGTCGTCCTGCAACGAGGAATTTCCAAACAGCATGTTGATGAGCTGGCCTGCATCGTCGCCGACCGTCGCGCGGCTCAGGGCGATGCGCACCGCGAAAATGCCGTTTCCGATCTCGCCGACGTCCTCGACCCGTCCGACGATCTCGTCGAGAAGCTGCGGGTCCTCGATCGCCGACAGCGGCATCTCGACGCTCTGCTCGACGGCGATCGCTTGCGCCCGCGCCGCGATGGCACGCGCATCCGAGCGCACGTGATAGATGGCGGTCAGGCGGGACGGCACGACGAGAGATTAGCGGGACGCCGGTGGTCTTGCGAGGCTGTGAGGCGGAATCGCGAAACGTATTGCGCCGATTGGGCGCGGCGAGTCGACGGATCACGGCGCCCCAATCCGCCAACGCACAACCCAACTGCGCTCAGTCCATCCCAGCGGTTATGCGTTTAGTTCGATTATCAGTAGATATCATATTCATTGACAAGTTTTAGTAGCAGGAATAATGTCCACTCATATTTCATCAATGGTCCAACCAATGACAACACGTCTTTCCACCATGGCGCCGGTCGAACTCCCTTTACCGATCAGCCGTTGCTTGGTGTATCCGCCGGACGGCGCTGTGATGGAAGGGCGAGGAGTGCTCTTCGAGTGGGATCTTCGCCATGTGGGAGGACGTTCTTCGCGTTCTAGGCTGATTGTAAAAAGACAATTGGTCGGTCAATCCGCCGACCGGGCCATAAGCGACAACGAGATTGCATTCGAAACGCTGGTCGAGCACGTCCACTTCTTCTCAATGAATATTGCTCAATTGCGTGGACGGTCGGCTAGCTACGTCTGGCAAGTCATCGCGTTGGGCGAAGCGCACGGAAAACCAGCCGGTATCGCCGCCAGCGAAATCCGAACGTTCAGCCTGGCAGGCGGCCGCTCGGACATCGGCAGTTTTATTTCGGTCGCGCGACAATCCGGCGAGAGCGAACCGCCGCAAGCGGCACCGGTCGAAGCGGTCACTCGCGGGAACGGCGACGTCGGCCGCTCGCTTGCCTGTCCCAACGGCGACTTCGAAACCGGTACGCTCACAGGTTGGCAGGCCTACTACGGAAGCAGACTGAACTCTTCCACCATCTGGCTGAACAATCTGTCGGCCGGCATCATCAACGGCCGACACACGATCAGAACTTTGGCTGATGGCGTCGATCCCTTGCTTTCGATCTACGGAGTTAACTTGCCGCAGGTCGGCGAGGGATCCTATTCGGTGCGTCTCGGTAATTCCTCTATCAACGGAGAGGCCGATCTCCTCGCTTATACGTTCACCGTCAATGCGCAGAACAAGAACTTTACGTTCAGATACGCATTGGTCCTGGAAAACCCCGGTGATCACGACGCCAATGAGCAGCCATTCTTTGGCTATTACATAAAGAGAGGTTCATCGATCATCTGGGCCCTCTCGCCCCCTTGGAGCCCAGATCGTTTGGTTACAATGCGAGGTATCGTTGCTGATTCCAACAATCCGTTCTTCAAGCGGGCAGGTGGCTATGTTTATCGAGAATGGACTCCCGTTTGCATCGATCTGAGCCAATACCTCGGCCAGACGATGACGATTGCCTTCTACACGGCCGACTGCTCGCTCGGTGCGCACTTTGGTTACGCGTATATCGATGGCTTATGCCTGAGCAACGAGGCCGTCGCTTCCTTCACGATGAAGGACGAAATTTGCGCCAATGCGGACTTGTGGGCGGACGGCACTGCATCTTCGAACGAAACGTCGCACTTTTGGAGCATCATGGAATCGGATGCGAATTGGGTCGGCACCCCAGGAACCGAAGTTTATCAGTGGTTCATTGCGCAGCACGCCGGCACCATCAATCTTAGTGCCCTTTATGCAAGCAAGGGTGGGCACTTCAAGTGCAACACCTACTACCTCATCAAACTTGCCGTATCCAACGACTGCACCCCGTGGAATGAAACGAGCCAACTGTTGCACGTCAAATGCCCGGTCGTGACGGCCGGACCGGACGCTTGCGTGAGCTGCACGCCAAACGGCCAGTTCACACAACTGGGCGTTGGCAACCCATCGACCCTAGGCACGACATATGTCTGGAGTCCGGCCACTGGTCTCAATAGTCCATCCAGTCCATCGCCCCTCCATACGCAAGGATCTGTCCCATATCCGATGACATACACCGTCACGGCAACGGATGCCCAAGGCTGTGCGAATTCGGATCAAGTGACGCTGTATTGTCAGCCGCCGACGGTTCAGCTCAGCATGGCTATTCAATGTTGCAGTGTCACCTTGACTGCCCTTGCCGCCGGTTATGCGAGCATCAAATGGTCGACAGGCCAGTCAGGCGTGCTCTCGATCGACGTGACGACTCCCGGAACCTACACGGTTATGGTCACGAACCCGTGCGGAAGCGCGACGGCGAGTGTGGTCGTCCCGGCCACTCTCGGCTTGACCGGTCCCTTCAATCCTGTCGCAGCCAATAGCAAGTTTTCTCCGCCATCCGGCTCGTCCGCCCCGGCGCTCCCCGCCAAGATGTATATCAAGGACGTGATCATCGGAAGTCCGGCAGGGATCGCGGGAGTTCCGCATGCTTACAACGCCACTCATTATGAACTGCGGATATTCGATCGATGGGGAAACCTGTTCAGAACCATTCCCGGCGACAGTTGTGATGGATTCCCGAATTGGTCCATCGTATGGGACGGAACCAACGATCAAGGCAACCTGGTTCAACAAGATACCTACGTGTGGCAGCTTCGTTTCAAGAATTGTCAATACACGGAGTGGACTTTCGCGACAGAACGGAAGTACGAGCGAAGGTGCGTCAGTTGGGTGAGCCTGTTTGGCGTCCACTTGTGGTGCAGGGACTGGGAAGTCATCACAGTCGACGAAGATGCGACTGGCAGCAAAGTGACCGTTGTTTACTGATCCTGTGCGCCGGCCTTTCACGTCCGTTATCAGCGCGTAGGAACGGACGTGATGGATCGCAATGATACGAGACGTCACGACCGGCAGATTACCGGCGCGAGGCGCGTGCGGCGAGATGTCAGCTCAGCGCGCGGCGCGGCAGCACGACCGGCTGGCGGGCGGAGCGCCAGAAGCGCCGCGCGATGTCGCTCAGGATGGTGGCGGCGACGGCGGCTCCGGTCAGCACCAGCAGCGCGACCATGCTGAACAAGGCCAGGCTGACCACGAAGAGGAGGGGCAAGGCAATCACCGGCGCGAGCAGCACGGCGTCGAACAGGCTGAGCCTGAAGGCGCTGCGGGGTAGGTCCGTTGTACGTCGCCGGAGCATGCGAGCACTCCTCCCGGATGACGGTGTCACTTTCGTGGCAACACCTTAAAGGCGACAGCGTTTCCAGCAAAGATAGTTGATTCGCGTAATTTTAGCGATGTGGGTCATCCCTTGGCGGCCCGTACCATGCCCCAGCGCAGCACGGTTGCGCGTTCCAGGGAGCCGAATACCAGCCGCTCGAACACGAATCCGATGGCGCCGATGACCGCCAGCGAGGCGAGCATCAGGTCGGTATTGAGGAACTCCTTGGCGTCGAAAATAACCCAGCCGAGCCCCCAGTCGGAGGCGGCGAGCATTTCGGCCCCCACCACGGCAATCCAGGCACGCAGGAAAGCCTGCCGCAGCCCCGTGATGATGAACGGCGAGGCGCCCGGGATGATGACCTTCCAAAACAGCGCGTTCTCGTCCGCCCCCATGGCGCCTGCGGCACGAAGCCACAGCGGGTTCACGGCGCGTACGCCGCTCCAGGCGTTCAACAGCATCGGAAACAAGGCCGCGTAAAACACAATGAGGATCGAGACCGTGTTCCCGAGCCCGAACCACAGGATAAACACCGGAACCCAGGCGAGGGAGGGGATCGGCATCAGGGCGCTCGCGAGCGGGAGCACGAAGTTTTCCACCGCCTTGAAGCGCCCCATCAGAATGCCGATCGGCAACCCGGCCACGACCGCGAGCGAAAGGCCAAACAGCACCCGGTAGAGGGTGCTCGCCGCATGGCCGATCATCGTGCCATCGGCGAGCGAGGCGACGAGCGCGTTCGCGACCTTGGGCAGCGTCGGCATCAAAGCCGGCGCAAACCAGCCGGAGCGCGCCAGCGCCTCGTACAGGGCCGCCGCGAGCAGCAGCGTCGCGGCAGCGCGTAGCCATGAGCGCGAACGGCCGCTCATGTCATCATCCCCCAGCGTACCACGGTGAAGTCCTCCAGCCGCTGGAACACGAGCTTCTCCAGCGCCAGCCCGATGATCGCGATCACGGCGACGCCGGACAGCATCACGTCCGTGTTGAGGAACTCGCGCGCCCCGAAGATCATCCAGCCGAGCCCCCACGGCACCGCGGCGAGCATCTCGACGCCGACGAGGATGCGCCACGCCTGCGCCAGCCCGAGCCGCAGGCCGGTGAGGATGTACGGCAGCGCACCGGGCAGGATGACATAGCGGAACAGGCGCCGGTTGTCGGCGCCCATCGCCTGCGCGGAGCGCACCCAGATCTCCTTCACGGCCTTCACGCCGGTCCAGGTGTTGAAGATGATCGGGAAGGCCGACACGAAGCCGACCAGCAGTACCGCCGATTTGTTGCCGAGCCCGAACCACAACAGAAACAGCGGCGCGTAGGCGAGGCCGGGGATCGGCGCGCCGATGCTGACCAGCGGCAGGAAGATGTCCTCGGCGGTGCGCGAGCGGCCCATCACGATGCCGATTGCGACCCCCGCGATGGCCGCCAGCGCGAATCCAGCGCCGAGCCGGATCATGGTGTCGAGCGCGTGGTGCGGCAGGATGCCGTTCAGCGTGAGCCGCCAGAACGCCGCCGCGATTGTCTCGAGCGAGGGAAACAGCCGTGCCGGGAATACGCCCGCGCGCGCCACGGTTTCCCAGATCGCCCCGACGACAATGAACGGAAACGCGTTGCGCCAGATCGCGCGCCAGCGCGGCTCGCCTTGCCGTATCGGTGCGTCGAGCGTGAGGGTCTCTGCCATCGCGCGATCATGCCGGTGCGGTCATGGACCGGCAAGGCGTTGCAACAAGCAACATCCTCATCCTGAGGAGCGGCCGAAGGCCGCGTCTCGAAGGATGGCAACAAGCGCTGAGTTTGCCGCCATCCTTCGAGACGCTCGCTGCGCTCGCTCCTCAGGATGAGGGTTGTCGGGCGGCGGCATTTCCGGTCATGAAACCTGTGACTTCGCCCTTGTTGCCGGATCGCCACCGCGCCGATAGCATCGCGCCCAACAAGCCGAGGGGCGGCACAAGAAAATCGGAGGAAACAGATGGACCGACGAAGCTTCCTCGCCGGCACAGCTGCGGCGGCACTCGCAACACCCTCATTCGCGCAGGATTATCCGTCCCGGCCCGTGACGCTGATCAACCCGTTCCCGCCCGGTGGCGCGGCGGATGTGGTCGGGCGGCCGTTCGCGGCCGCGCTCGAGCCGCTGCTCAAGCAGCCGGTGGTGGTGGAGACCAAGTCGGGCGCGGCCGGCGCGGTCGGCGCTCAATTTGCCGCCAATGCCAAGCCGGACGGCTACACGCTGCTCGCGCACCTTCCGTCGATTTCGGGCTTTGCGGCGGTCGACACGCTGTTCGGCCGTACGCCGAAATTCACTCGCGCCGATTTCATCCCGATCGCGCGCCTGACCGAAGGCCCGATGGTGCTGGTCGTGAACGATCAGCAGCCCTACAAGACGCTGAAAGAGTTCATCGACGACGCGAAGGCCAATCCCAACAAGCTGATTTTCTCCTCGTCGGGCCTTTACGGCGCGCTGCATCTGCCGACCGCGCTGCTGATCAAGGCCGCCGGCATCCAGCTGCGCCACCTTCCGACCGCCGGCGGCGGACCGGCTGTGACGGCGGTGCTCGGCAACAACGCGCAAGTCCTGGTGTCCGCGCTCGGAGCCGCCAGTGCGCAAATGAAAGCCGGAAAACTGCGCGCGCTCGCCTGCTTCTCGCCCCAGCGCGCCGCCGCGCTTCCGGATGTGCCGACGCTGAAGGAGCTTGGCTACGATGTCGAGTTCTCGATCTGGTGCGGCCTGTTCGCCCCCAAGGGAACGCCCGAGTCTGTCATCACGAAGGTACGCACTGAGACCAAAACCGCGGTCGCGAGCGAACAGTTCAAGACCGCAATCGCCAATGTCGGCGACGTCGTGGGCTATCTTGATCAGCCCGAATTCAAGACCTTCTGGGACGCCGACGCGCAGCGCGTCGAAGCGGCAGTCCAGTCGATCGGCAAGGTGGAGGGTTAGATGGATCGCCGTCAATTCGTCGTCGGCAGCGCCGCTTCGGCGGGTGTTGTTGCAGCCTCATGGTCCGGCGCAGCGCTCGCGCAAGACGCATTTCCGGCGCGCCCAATCACGATCCTCAACGCGTTCCCTCCCGGTGGCATCAACGATGTGGTGACGCGGCCGGCGGCGAGTGCGCTGGAAGCCATCTTCAAGCAGCCCGTCGTGGTGGAAACCAAGGCGGGCGCGGCTGGTGGCGTTGGCGCGCAGGTCGCGGCGAATGCCAAGCCTGATGGTTACACGCTGCTTTCGCACAATAACGGCATCTCCAGTTATGCCGAGGTCGACAAGATCTTCGGGCGTACACCGAAGACCACGAAGGCTGATTTCATTCCGCTGGCGCGGCTCTGTGCCGATCCTGTTCTGGTGCTGGTCAACGCTGAGCAGCCTTACAAGACGCTCGCGGAATTCGTCGCTGCGGCGAAGAGTAACCCGGAAAAGATCGTCTACAGTTCGGGCGGTTTCTATGGGGCGAGCCATCTGCCGGTCGCGCTGCTGGAGCAGGCGGCAGGACTTAAGGGCATGCGCCACCTGCCGACTGCCGGCGGTGGGCCGGCGATCACGGCGGCGCTCGGCAACAACGCCCAACTCACGACGCAGACCGTGCAGGCGACGCTCCAGCACGTCAAGGCCGGCAAGCTGCGTGCGCTCGCGACCTTCGGCGCGGAGCGCTCCAAGGCGTTGCCCGATGTGCCGACGATGAAGGAACTCGGCTACGACACGACCTACTATCTTTGGGTCGGTCTGTTCGCCCCGAAGGGTACGCCTGCGCCGATCGTTTCCACGCTGACCGCTGCGATCGACCAAGCCGCGGCCAGCAAGCAATTCATCGAACCGCTCACCAATGTGGGGCTTGAGCCGAGCTATCTCCCGGCGGCGGCGTTCGCGAAATTCTGGGACGACGACGTCAAGCGGTCCGAGGAAACGATCCGCCAGATCGGCAAGGTGCAGTGAACGTCCGTGACCTGCGCCAAGATCCTGCGATGGCGCTCCGACTCCCCTCCCCACGCGAGCGAAGCGAGCGGCGGGGAGGGGTCGGGGGTGGGGGGAGCTTGAAGCAAACTCCGAATGAGAGAGAACGCGACGGCCGCGTTCCACGCGCACGTGCGATGCGCCACGAGCCAACCGATGCCGAACGGGTGCTGTGGCAGCACCTGCGCCACCTCACCGTCGCTGGCTCCCATTTCCGCCGCCAGGCGACGATTGGTCCGTACTTCGCTGATTTTGCCTGCCATGTTGCGCGCATGGTGATCGAACTCGACGGCGGGCAGCACAACGAAGCTGGGGGCATCGCCCGCGATGCGAAGCGAACCGCCGATTTGGAATCGCGCGGCTATCGCGTGCTGCGTTTCTGGAACAACGATGTGCTGGGCAATGTCGAGGGCGTGATGGAGGCGATCGCGGCGGCTGTCCGGGAAAGCGGCCCCCCACCCCCGACCCCTCCCCGCCATGCTTCGCATGGGGGGAGGGGAGTACGCGCGGCGCGGCCTGTACCCAAAAAGAATTCGGTGCATGCGGAGAGAAACCAGTGACGCTCCGCTCCGATCACATCGCCGGCGCGGCGTTCATTGCCTTCGGCATCCTGGTATTCGCGCTCTCAGGCGATTTGCCGTTCGGGCGGCTGTCGGCGCCGGGCGCCGGCATGATGCCGAAGCTTCTGCTCGTGGTGATGATCGCGTTCGGCGTCGCGCTGGTGATCGGCGCCGCCGCGAGCCAGCCGTTCGCCGAGATCGAGTGGAGCGATCGCACGCACGCGCTGCTGCTCGTCGCCATCACGGGCGTTGCGGTCACACTCTACACCACGCTCGGCTTCATCGTGACGATGACGCTCTTGGTGTTCACGCTGCCGACCGTGGTCGAGCGCAAGCCCGTGCTGCACGCGGCCGCCTATTCGATCGGCCTCACGGCGACGGCCTGGTGGGTGTTCGGCAAGGCGCTCAAGGCACCGCTGGAAACCGGAATTCTGGGTTTCTAATGGGCGTCACCCTCGACTCACTCTGGCTTGGCTTCTCGGTCGCGTTGCAGCCCGCCGTGCTGTGGTACGCGTTCATCGGCTGCCTCGTCGGCACGCTGGTCGGCGTGTTGCCCGGCATCGGCCCGCTTGCCGGCATTTCGATCCTGCTGCCGATCACCTTTGGCCTGAACGCCACCAATGCGATCGTGATGCTCGCCGGCATCTATTACGGCTCGCAATATGGCGGCTCGACCACCTCGATCCTGCTGCGCATTCCGGGCGAAGCCTCCTCGGTGATGACCTGCATCGACGGCAACGCGATGGCGCGCAAGGGCCGCGCGGGCGCGGCGCTGTGCATCGCGGCGGTCGGCTCGTGGATCGCCGGCACGTTCGGCGTGATTGTGCTCACGCTCATTGCGCCACCGCTTGCCACGCTCGCGCTCAAATTCGGCCCGCCCGAATACACCGCGCTGCTGACGGTGGGCCTCGTTTTCCTCGCCTACATGTCGACGTCGTCGCTGGTCCGCACATTGCTGATGGCTTCACTGGGGCTCTTGCTTGGCATGATCGGCATCGATCCGCTCAGCGGGCATTTCCGCTATTCGTTCGACATCCCCGAGCTCGGCGACGGCATCGGCATCGTGCCGGTCGCGGTCGGGCTGTTCGGGCTGGGCGAAATCCTCTCCACACCGAGCCGTCAGGTGACCGGGGAGGTGATCCGGCCGAAGCTGCGCGAGCTGTGGCCGAACCGCGAGGAGTGGCGCCAATCCGGCTGGCCGATTGCGCGCGGCACCGTGATGGGTTTCCTCATCGGCATCATTCCGGGATCCGCGCACATCATTTCGAGCTTCCTCTCCTATGCGGTGGAGAAGAAGATTTCCAAGCACCCGGAGGAGTTCGGCAAGGGCGCGGTCGCGGGCGTCGCCGGGCCGGAGTCCGCGAACAACGCCGCCTCGACCGGCGCATTCGTCCCGATGCTCGCGCTCGGCATCCCGACCGGCCCGGTGACGGCGGTGCTGATGGCGGCGCTGATGATCCACGGCGTGCCGCCCGGCCCGACGCTGGTGAACGATCACCCGCAGGTGTTCTGGGGCTTCATCGCCTCGATGTATGTCGGCAACCTGATGCTGCTTGCGCTCAATTTGCCGCTGGTCGGGCTGTTCGTGAACCTGCTGCGCATCCCTTACGCGTATCTCTCTCCGCTGATCATCATGTTCTGCGTCATCGGCGTGTACGAGGTCGCGCACTCGATCGTCGACGTGTGGATCATGCTGATCATGGGCGTGGTCGGCTATGCGCTGAAGAAATTCAACTTCGATCCCGCGCCCCTGGTGCTCGGGCTGGTGATCGCGCCGATCTTCGAGATGAGCCTGCGCCAGTCGCTGATCATGTCGGACGGCAACTGGCTGATCTTCCTGCAGCGCCCGATCGCTCTGGTGCTGATGATCGTCTGCGCGGGCCTGCTGGCGGCCTCGGCGGTCTCCGCCATCACGGCAAGGCGCGACTGGCGTGCGAAGCTCGCGGAGGAGACGAAGGAGTAGTTACGCGGTCTTCGGCAGCGCGATGCCGAACACGCGCTGCGCAAACTGCGGATACACCTCCGCCAACTGCGGCGCCACGGTTTCGCGCATGAGCTTTAGCGTGCCGGCAGATGGCGCCGCTGTTACCGGCACATCATCTGGCCGGTCGAAATCGAATCCGGTGTTCTCGACCACCTCATCGACCGTATGCCCCGGATGCACACTGTCGAGCCGGAAGCGCTTGGCGGCCCGGTCGAACGAAAAAAGACAGCGGTTGGTGACGAGCGCCACTGGTCCGCCCGGCCGATGCACGTTCTCCGCATTGCCGCCGGGCGCGCTGATGAAGGAAACCTTCGGCACCAGCGTGCGGCGTGAATGCTCGACGCGGAACAGAATGACCTTCGGCACGACATAATAGAGATAGCCCGAGCCGAACGAACCGGGGAAGCGTACGTTGGGCTGCTCGTAGTCGCCGATGCTGACCAGATTGATGTTGCCCTCACCATCGATCTCACCGCCGGAGAGGAAGAACACGTCGATACGGCCCTGTCCGGCGCAATCGAACAGCTCGCGCCCGCCGTCGGTGAAAAACATGTGGCGGCGGCTGCCAAGCAGCGAAACGTAAGGCTTGCCGCCGCCGCGCTCGCGCAGTGTCAGCGCGGCCAGTGCCGGGATCGGCGACGCATTGCCGACCGCTACGTGCCGCACGTCGCCGATCAGCCGTATGATCGTGTCGGCGAGCAGTTCTTCGGGCGCTAATTTGGCATTATTCATTTGATTTTGCTTGCGAATTGACAAAGTAGCTTCCAGAAGCTACATTTCGCCGATGAAGACCGTTGGCCTCAAGGTACTCAAGAACAAGCTCAGCGAATACGTCCGTATCGCCGCGAGCGGCGAGACCGTGCAGGTAACGGATCGAGGCCGCTTGGTCGTCGAGATGAATGCGCCAGTCCATAAGCATGGAAAAAAAGAATCTGTCATTGAGCGCGGCATTCGCGAGGGCTGGATCACGCCGGCGAAAAATCCTGGAAAGGGACCGCCGCCCCGCAAGCCCGTAATGAGTTTTGAAGAACTGATGGAGGACTTGCGGCGCGATCGAGAAGATCGATGATTTACGTCGATAGTTCGGTCGCTCTTGCGCATTTGCTGGCAGAAGGCAAGCGAATGCCAGACGAGTTGTGGGACGAAACGCTGACGTCGAGTAGTCTACTCATGTACGAAGTGTGGAATCGAATCCACGCGCGTCGACTGGCTCGATCGCATGAAGCTGAAACCAACAGGATTCTAGGCCGGGTAATTATGATCGAGCTATCGCCTAGTGTCTTGAAGCGCGCTCTCCAGCCCCTCCCGTACGAACCTCGAACATTGGACGCGTTGCACCTGGCTTCAATGGATTATGTTCAGAGCCAAGGTCAGGGTCTCGAGTTAGCCAGTTTCGACGAGCGCCTGCTGGCTTCCGCACGTGCCTTGGGAATTGCTATCTATCGAGACTAAACGGCTGCGCTCACGCCGCCTTCTTCGCATACACATGCTGCTCGAGATAGCGCGCAAAACCCTCCGCCGTCGCCGCCATCCTGGCGTATTCGGCGAGATGCGCCCCATCCGCCGGATAATGGTCGAGCAGTTGCAGCGGCCAGGCGCCGCGCGGCACGACCACGACCGTCTCGATATAGAAGCCCGGCACCGTTCCGGCCGAGAGCGTGGGATCGTCCATCAGATTGCCGTCGTAGAGTTTCTCGACCGTCGCAATGGTGCGCGCCGAGGCGTGCGCCATCGTCAGTAGTTCGCGGTCGCGGCCGATGAACACGTTGCCGGCGCGGTCCGCTATTGGTGCGTGGAATAGCGCGAAGTCCGGCTTGATGGCGGGTAGCAACACGATCGGATCGTTGTTGCCGAACGGATTGTCGATCACGCGCCAGTCCGGCCGGTGCGCGAGAATGTCGGAGCCGATCAGCCCGCGCAGCGGCATGAACGGCACGCCCTTTTCGGCCGCCTGCATCGAGGCGTAGAGGGCGGGGCAGGTCGCGTCTTTCATGCGAAGAGTCTTGCTGAGGATCGCGGCGGTAAAGCGCGGCGCCGGGCCGAACTCGCCGAGGCTCACGGCGGACGTTTCCAGCGTCTCGACACATCCCGCGCCGATCAACATGTCGGCCTGCAAGGTCGAGGTCGGGAGCGCGATCAGATGAAGCTGCTTCACGCCGCGCCGGATCAGCGCCCGCGTCGCTTCCATCGGCACGCCAGAGGATTCACGCGGCACGACCACCATCGCGCCGTCCGGGATGACGGCGACCGCGTCGTCCATGGATGAAACGATGACCGGCACTACATCTCCCCCTTGATGTCGTTCTCCTTCACCACCGGGCCCCACAGCTTGCCCTGCGCGGTGGAAAATGCGCGCAGCTCCTCGGGCGTCGACAGCGCCAGGGTCATCTGCTGGCTTTCGGTGAGCGCCTTCGTCACGCGCTCCTCGCGGATCGAGGCGGTGAGCTCCTTGTGGAAGCGCTCGACGATCGGCTTCGGCGTACCGGCCGGCGCGAACACGCCCCACCACGTATAGGCGGTGAGGTCGGGCACGCCGCTCTCCATCACGGTCGCGACGTCGGGCAAGGCCGCGACCCGTTTCTCGCCGGTCTGCACGATCGGCCGCAGTTTGCCGCTGCCGAGTTGCGGCGTGACCAGCGCAACGCTGCCGACGATGAAATCCACATGCCCGCCGAGAGCGTCGTTCATCGCCGGTCCGCCGCCGCGATAGGGCACGTGGGTCAGCTTCATGCCGGTCTTCTTCTGCAGCAGCACCATGAACAGGTGGCCGATCGAGCCCGAACCGACTGATGCGTAGGACAGCCCATCGGGTTTGGACTTCGCGGCGGCGATCACGTCGGCCAAGTTCTTGAACTCGTGCTTGGTGTTGACCGCGAGCAGATACGGCGCAGTCGCGATCAGCATCACGGGGTCGAGGTCTTTCTCGGTGTCGTACTGCAAGTTCATCAGATAAGGATTGACCGAGTGCGTATCGAACACGAACAGCCAGGCGTTGCCGTCGGGCGGCGACTTCGCGAACACCGCCGTGCCGGCCGCGCCCGAAGCGCCCGGCTTGTTCTCGATGATGATGTTGGCGGAAAGCCGCTGTTGCAGGCCGGTCTGCACCAGCCGCGCGAGAACATCGGTCGAGCCGGCGGGCGGAAACGGAACGATCAGCCGGATCGGGCCGCTGGGCCAGCTTTGCGCATGCGCCAGCGGCGGCGCGAATGGTGTCGTTGCTGCGCCCAACACCATGCTTCGTCTCGTCAGTGTCACGTCTTGCTCCCTGCCTTCTTGTTGTTTCAGTTCCACCGGGGACAATCCCGCAAGGCCCCGTCGCGGCATCCCGCATCCTAGCCTATAATCGCGTCAAGCAACCGGCTTTCAGGCTGCACTGATATCGCAATTTCAGGGAGGCGGGCGACCCATGAAGGACTTCACCCTCGACGTGAACGGCAAGCAGCACAAGGTCAATGTCGATCCCGACATGCCGCTGCTCTATGCGTTGCGCGACGATCTCGGCCTGAACAATCCGCACTTCGGCTGCGGGCTCGCGCAATGCGGCGCCTGCACGGTGCATCTCGACGGCCAGCCGGTCCGGTCCTGCGTCACGCCGGTGTCGGACGCGGCAGGCCGCAAGGTGGTCACGCTCGCCGGCCTCGGCACGCCGGAGAAGCCGCATCCCTTACAGACCGCCTACATCGACGAGCAGGTGCCGCAATGCGGCTACTGCATCAACGGCTGGATCATGACGGCAGCGGCGCTGCTCGCCGAAAAGAAAAAGCCGAGCGAGGCCGAGATCAAGCAGGCGCTCGAAGGCCTGAAATGCCGATGCGGCACGCACATGGGCATCCTGCGCGCGGTCAAGCGCGCCGCCACGATGATGGGTTGAGGGAGGCGCACATGACCAAAATGGACAAGCCATCCGCATTCTCCCGCCGCGTGCTGCTCAAGGGCGCGGGCGCGCTCGTGGTGTCGGTCGGCTCGCCGCTCGGCCTCGACGCGCTGCTCGCAATCAATACGGCCCATGCGCAAGGGGCAAAGCCCCCGCTGATGCCGGATCAGCTCTCGTCCTACATCGCGATCAATGCCGACGGTACGGTCTCGGCGTTCTTTGGCAAGATGGACATGGGCCACGGCCTGTTCGTTGCCATCGGCCAGATGGTGGCCGAAGAGCTCGACGTCCCATTCAAGGCCGTGAAGGTGTTCATGGGCGACACCGCGACCTCGGTGAACCAGGGCGGCGCGTCCGGCTCCACCGGCATCCAGTTCGGCGGCAAGCAGATGCGCATGGCGGCGGCGGAAGCGCGCCGCGTGCTGGTCGAGATGGCGGCCGAGAAGCTCGCCACGCCGGTGGATCAGCTCATCGTCGTCAACGGCATCGTCAACGCCGCGTTCAACCGTGACAAGAAGACGAGCTACGCCGAGCTGATCGGTGGGCGCTATTTCAACGTCCAGCTCGACTGGAACAAGCAGTGGGGCAATCCGCTCTATGCGCCAGGCAAGGCGCAGCCGAAGAAGGCGAGCGAGTACAAAATCGTCGGCAAACCGATCAAGCGCGAAGACGTGGCGCCGAAGGTGTTCTGCCAGGAAGACTTCTGCACCGACGTGAAGGCGCCCGGCATGGCGCATGGCCGGGTGATCCGTCCAGCGGTCGCCGGCGCGGTGCCGGTGAAAGTCGACGAGAGTTCGGTGAAGGACATTCCGGGCGTCAAGGTCGTTTGGCAGAAGGACTTCCTCGGCCTGATCGCCGAGAAGGAATGGGACGCGATCCGCGCTGCCGAAAAGCTCAAGGTCGAATGGTCGAACGCGGCGCCGCCGTTCCCCGAGCAGGCGGCGCTCTACGATCACATCCGCAAGGCGCCGGTGCGCAAGCGCGACGAAGGCAAGCCGTTCGGCAATGTCGATGACGCCATGGGATCCGCCGCGCGCGTGGTCGAGGCCGAATACGAATGGCCGTTCCAGTCGCACGCCAGCATGGGACCGGCGTGCGCGCTGGTCGAGATCAAGGACGGTCAGGCGACCTGCTGGACCGGCTCGCAGAAATCGCACTTCGTGCGCGACGGCGTCGCCGACATGCTCGGCCTGCCGCCCGAGAAGGTGCGGGCGATCTGGGTGACCGGCCCGGGCGCCTACGGCCGCAACGATGCAGGCGACGCCGCGATGGATGCGGCCGTGCTGGCCAAGGCCACCGGCCGTCCGGTGCGGCTGCAGTACACGCGCGACCAGGGGACGGGCTGGGACCCGAAGGGTCCGGCCTCGATCCATCGCGCGCGTGCGGCGATCGACGCCGCTGGCAACGTCATCGGCTACGATTTCCTCAGCAAGGGCTTCTCGCGCCTCGACGTGCTGATGAACGAGAGCAAGGCCGCCGATACGCTGGCCGGACATATGCTCGGTGCACCGCTCAAGGTGAACGACGGCTTCGGCGTGCCGGCCGAGGTGTACGAGTTCGCCAGCAAGCGCACCGCATGGGAAACGATCGCGCCGCTGCTCGAACGCGGCTCGCCGCTGCGCTCGGCGCATTTGCGCGATCCGGTCGGGCCGCAGATCCACTTCGCGTCCGAATCCTTCATGGACGAGGTGGCGCATGCGGTCGGCGCCGATCCGGTCGAGTTTCGGCTCAAGCACCTGAAGGCGCCGCGCGACATCGCGGTGATCAAGGCGGCGGCCGAGCGTGCCAACTGGCAAACGCGCACCTCGCCACGCAAGGATCAAACCGGCAACACCGTCTCGGGCCGCGGCATCGCGTATTCGCAGCGCAACGGCACCGTGTGCGCGGTGATTGCCGAGGTCGATGTCGACCGCGCGAGCGGCAGGATCTGGGCGCGCAAATTCACCGTCGCGCATGATTGCGGGCAGATCATCAATCCGGACGGGCTGGTGAAGTGCATCGAGGGCAACATCATCCAGGGCATCAGCCGCACGTTGTGGGAGGAGGTCGCCTTCGACAACAAGGCGGTGACCAGCGTCGACTGGCTGACCTATCCGATCCTCGACATCACCGAGACGCCCGAGGCGATCGACTGCGTGCTGATCAACCAGCCGGATTCGGCCCCGACCGGCGCGGGGGAGCCGTCGATCCGCCCCGTCGCGGCGGCGATCGCCAACGCGATCTTCGACGCGACCGGCGTGCGCATCCGCCGCGTGCCGTTCTCGCCGGATCGTGTGAAGGCGGCGCTGTCCTGATCCCTGTGTCCCGGGCGCAATGCAGCACGAAGTGTTGCATTGCAGACCCGGGACCCCGGTTGCTTTGAAGAAACCGGGACCCGGATCTGCGGTGCATCGCTACGCGCTGCACCGCGTCCGGAGAACACAATCTCACATAGGAGCCCTTCATGACCGTCGTCGACGTGCACACCCACATGCTCACGCTCGACTGGATCGAGCTTTTGAAAACGCACGGCGGCGTCTACGACGTGAAGCCGACCAAGGCCGGGCAGAACTCGATCTGGAAGGACGGCGCGCCGTTCATGACGCTGATGCCGGGCATGTGGGACTACGACCTGCGCATCAAAGCGATGGACAAGGCCAAGGTCGATGTCGCGATCGTGTCGCTCACCTGCCCGAACTGCTTCTTCGGCCACCGCGCAACCAGCCTGGCGGCCGCCCAGATCGTCAACGACTCGATGGCCGAGCAGGCACGCTTGAAGCCCGACCGCATCCGCTGGATGGCATCGGTGCCGTGGCAATACGCCGACGACGCGAAGGCCGAGCTCGCGCGGGCTGTGAAGGCCGGCGCGGTCGGGGTGATGCAGCTTGCCAATGTGGTTGGGGACGAACTGACCGACGAAAAATTCGCGCCCGTGTGGGCCGAGATCGACCGCCTCGGTTTGCCGGTGCTGATCCATCCCGGCACGCCGCCCGGCATGAAGGACATGAACCTCGGCGAGTTCGGCCTGGTGCCGCCGATCGGCTTCATGATCGACACCACGCTGGCGTTTTCGCGCATGATCTTCTCGGGCTTTCTCGACAAGTACCCGAACGTGAAGCTGATTGCCGCGCATGGCGGCGCGACGCTGCCGTATCTCGCCGCGCGGCTCGATCGCTGTCACGAGATGATCCCGGCGTGCTCTTCCGTCATCAAGGAGAAGCCGAGCGAGTATCTCAAGCGCATCTGGTACGACACGGTGGTGTACGACCAGCACGCTTTGGAGATGTGCATCGCCGTCGCGGGCTCGCCCGACCGCGTGCTCTACGGCTCGGACTATCCGCACAACATCGGCGACATGGAAGGTTGCCTCGCGCGCGTCGATGCGCTGCCCGCCGCACAGGCGAAGCGGGTGCGGGGAGAAGCGGCCAGGGAGTTGTTCAAGTTGTGATGCTGGTCATTCCGGGGCCGGCCGAAGGCCGGAGCCCGGAATCCATAACCCCAAGCCTTACATGAGAAACGCCGACTGAGCGATGCGGATGCTGTCGTGGCTATGGATTCCGGGCTCGCCGCTTCGCGGCGCCCCGGAATGACAGGAGAGTCACTTCTCCAACTCGGCCAGCACTTCCTTCGCGACGCGCACCGAGTCGAGCATGACCGGCGCGCCGGCATAAAGCCCGACCTGCAGGAAGATCTCGCGGATCTCTTCCCGCGTGACGCCATTGGTGATCGCGCCGCGCACATGGCCGCGCAGTTCGTGCGGGCGGTTCAGGATTGCCAGCATCGCGAGGTTGAGCATGCTGCGCGTCTTGCGGCTCAAGCCCTCGCGTCCCCACACCGCGCCCCAGCCGTGCTCGGTGATGAAGTCCTGGATCGGCTTGCCGATGTCGTCCTCGTTCGCGGCAAGCGCACGGTCCACATAGGCCTTGCCCATCACGGCGCGGCGCAGCTCCATCCCCTGGTCGTACAGTTTCTGATCCACGGCGTTCTCCCTTTCACAAACGATAGATGCGCACGGCGTTGTCGTGAAACAGCATGCGCCGTTCCTCGATCGGGCGGTTCGACACCGCTGCGCGGAAGCCGCCATAGATCATCTGGAACGAGCCCGTCAGCCCGTCGACCGGAAAGTTGCTGGCGAACATGCAGCGCTCCGGCCCGAAGATGTTGATGGTGTCGCGGATGATCGGGCCGTTCGCCGTCAGCGTCCACGGCAGGCCAGGCCGGCCGAGGCCGGAAATCTTGATTGCGACATTCGGCTGCGCCGCAGCAAGTTCGAGAGCGGCGCGCCAGCCCGCGAGCGCCTCATCGCTGCGGTCATGCGGCAGAGCCGTATGCACGATGACGATCTGCGTGTTGGGGAAGTCGCGCGCGAGCTCGGCCAGCGCATCGAGGTGCCACCAGGGTAGCTGCACGTCGAAGGAGAATCCGTACTTCTCCAGCAGCGCATAGCCGCGCCGCCATGTCGGATCGTCCATCGAGCCGGGCTCGCCGCGCTTCGCGTCGTTCGACTTCGCCGCGGACATGGGAAAATTGCGCACGCCGCGTGTGAGCTTGAACCTTGCATGCCCGGCCAGCACCTGCTCGATATCGTGGCGCGCAAGCTGCGCCGAGCCGATACAGGCATGCGGATAGCCGTATTCGGCCGCGAGCTGTTCGAGCCAGCGCGGCTCGCCCGCCGGGTCGGACGGGTCCCACAGCGCATCCTCGTGCACGGTCTTGACGATGTTGAGGGCGCCCGCGTCGCGCAGGTAATCCGGCGGCAGATAGTTGCGCTTGAGCGCCGTGTAATCGCCGTAGCGGAAGTGCACCGGCTTCGGATCGCACAGCCAGGGATAATAGTTGCGAGAAAGGTCCCAGAAATGCTGGTGCGGATCGACGATGGGGAAGTCGTCGGGTTTGGTCTGCTCCGCCACGGGCTATTCGGCCGCCGCGCGCGCCGGGCTCGGCTGTCCGGCGAAATAATCCATCGCGGCCTGCACGCCGCCTTTCTTGTGCGGCACGCCGGCGAGTGCAAGCCCCATCTCGACGCCCGCGAGCGCGCCGACGATGGTGAGATCGTTGGTGTCGCCGAGATGCCCGATGCGGAACACCTTGCCGGCGACCTTCGACAACCCGGTGCCGAGCGAGACATCGAAATGCTCGAGCGCGGTCTTGCGGAACGCATCCGCGTCGTGCCCGGCCGGCATCATCAGCGCGGTGAGCGACGACGAATAATGCCGCGGCTCCTTGCAGAGAATGTCCAGCCCCCACGCCTTCGCGGCGCGCCGCGTCGCCTCGGCGTGGCGGTCATGCCGCACAAACACGTTCTCGAGCCCTTCCTCGTGCAGCATGTCGATCGCTTCGCCGAGCGCGTAGAGCATGTTGGTGCCCGGCGTATACGGGAAGAAACCGGTCTTGTTGCTGGCGATCATCTCGTCCCAGCCCCAGTACGACTTCGGCATCTTCGATTGCTTCGCCGCCGCAAGCGCCTTCTCGCCGAGCGCGTTGAACGACAGTCCGGGCGGCAGCATCAGGCCCTTCTGCGAGCCGCCGACGGTCACGTCCACGCCCCACTCGTCGTGGCGATAGTCGATCGAGCCGAGCGAGGAAATTGTATCCACCATCAGCAGCGCCGGGTGGCCCGCCGCATCGATCGCGCGCCGCACCTCGGGGATCAGCGTGACGCAGCCGGTGGACGTTTCGTTGTGCACCACGCACACGGCCTTGATCTCACGCGACTTGTCCTCGCGCAAGCGCGCCTCGATCTTCTTGGGATCAGCGCCCGCGCGCCAATCCGACTCGATGAACTCCGGCTGCAGGCCGATCTTGATCGCCATCGCCTTCCACAGGCTCGCGAAGTGGCCGGTCTCGTACATCAGCACCTTGTCGCCCGCCGACAGCGTGTTGATCAGCGCCGCCTCCCACGCGCCGGTGCCTGACGCCGGGTAAATGATCACCGGCCCGGCGCACTTGAAGATCGTCTTGATGCCGTCGAGCACGCGCCGGCCGAGCTTGCCGAACTCCGGCCCGCGGTGGTCGATCACCGGCATGTCCATCGCGCGCAGGATGCGGTCCGGCACCGGCGTCGGCCCCGGGATCTGCAGGAAGTGGCGCCCGGCGGTGCGGGAGGAGTTCTGTGACATGGGGAACCCGGATCAGTTATCCAATGGCTGCGCGCAGGCATCATACAGCATCGTGACGCCGCGAGCGGTTATGCTAGGTTGATCGCATGACTGAGCTATTTGAACAAGCCATCGCGAAAGTGCGTCAACTCCCTGAAGAAATGGAAGCATTCTTTGCACGGCGTGGCGCATGACCGCCGCGCAACTGCTGCCGGGGCTGGAACGCAAGCTGAAGGCCGAAATCACGGGCGACGTGATGTTCGACCGCTTCAGCCGCGGCCGCTATGCGACCGACGCCTCGCATTACCAGATGATGCCCGTCGGCGTGGTGGCGCCGCGCACGGTCGCGGAGGCGGAGCGCGTTCTCGAATTGGCGCGCGAGGAGGGCGTGAGCGTGCTGCCGCGCGGCGGGGGCACGTCGCAGTCCGGCCAGACGGTCAACGAATCGCTCGTCATCGACTGCTCGAAGTACCTGACGCAGATCTATGAGCTCGACGTCGGCGATCGGCGCGCCACGGTCGAGCCCGGCATCGTGCTCGACGATTTGAACCGCAAGCTCCAGCCCTATGGGCTCTGGTTCCCGGTCGATGTCTCGACCGCCTCGCGCGCCACCATTGGCGGCATGACGGCGAACAATTCCTGCGGTGGGCGCTCGCTGCGCTACGGCACCATGCGCGACAATGTGCGCTCGATCGACGCGGTGCTGGCCGACGGCACCAAGGCGCATTTCGGCCCGGTGTCCGCCGGCCTCTCCAATCTGCCGGCCGGTTCGCCGCTGCGGCCGCTGGCGCGCGCGCTGCTCGATATCGGGCTGCGCGAGGCCGACGAGATCGAGATGCACTTTCCGAAAGTGCAGCGCCGCGTCGGCGGCTACAATCTCGATTCCTTCGCGCCGAACGCCCCGCAGCACAATCTCGCGCACATCCTGCTCGGCTCGGAAGGCACGCTCGCGTTTTCCACGCGCATTGAGCTGAAGCTCTCGCCCGTGCTCGGCAAGCGCGCGATCGGCGCCTGCCATTTCGGCTCGTTCTACGAGGCGATGAACGCCGCGCAGCACCTGGTGAAATTGAAGCCCATCGCGGTCGAACTGATCGACCGCACCATGCTCGGGCTCGCCGCCGAGATCGCGATGTTCCGCCCGGCCCTGAAGGCCTTCGTTCACGGCGATCCGGAAGCGATCCTGCTGGTCGAGTTCGGCGAGGACGAGTTTGAGAACAAGCGCCGCATCAAGGACCTCGAAGCCATGATGGGCGATCTCGGCTTCTCGTTCCACAAGAGCGGCGCGAAGTGGGGCGGCGTGGTCGAGGTGTACGACGCCGCCCTGCAGGCCGCGATCGCGGACGTGCGCACCTCCGGCCTCAACATCATGATGTCGATGAAGGAGGAGGGGAAGCCGATCTCGTTCGTCGAGGACTGCGCGGTGCCGCTGATGTGCCTCGCGGACTACACCACGCGCCTCACCGAAATCTTCCAAAAGCACGGCACGCGCGGCACCTGGTATGCGCACGCTTCGGTCGGCTGCCTGCATGTCCGCCCGGTGCTCAATCTGCGGCAGGAGAAGGACGTGAAGGCGATGCGCGCCATCGCCGAGGAAGCCTTCGCGATGGTGCGCGACTACAAGGGCTCGCATTCCGGCGAGCACGGCGACGGCATCGTGCGCTCGGAATTCCACGAGTTCATGTTCGGCAAGCGGCTGGTGACGGCGTTCGAGGAGGTGAAGGACAAGTTCGATCCGAAGGGCCTTCTCAACCCCGGCAAGATCGTTCGCGCGCCGAAGTTCGATGACCGCACGAAATTCCGTTACGGGCCGGAGTATCGCGCGCAGGAGATGACGGCGCAGCTCGACTGGTCCGCCTGGCCGGGCGCGGGCGGCGGTTTCCAGGGCGCAGTCGAGATGTGCAACAACAACGGCGCCTGCCGCAAAGCGGTCGGCGGTGTGATGTGCCCGTCCTACCGCGTCACGCGCGAGGAGCGCGATGTCACGCGCGGGCGCGCGAACTCGCTGCGCCTCGCCATCACCGGCCAGCTCGGGCCCGACGCGCTCACCTCCGACGAGATGGCCGAGACGATGAAGCTCTGCGTCTCGTGCAAGGGCTGCCGTCACGAATGCCCGACGGGCGTCGACATGGCGCGCATGAAGATCGAGGTGCAGGCCGCGCGCGCCGCGAAATATGGGCTGTCGCTGCGCGACCGGCTGGTCGGTTGGATGCCGCGCTATGCGCCATACGCCGCGAAACTGCCGTGGCTGTTCAATGCGCGCGACAGGTATCCGAAGCTCGCGGCGTGGTCCGAGCGGTTCGCGGGCTTCAGCACGCGTCGGACGCTGCCGCAGTGGCGCAAGGACATTTTTCACGACCCCACTGAGTCGCCCACCACAGGTGAGCGCGAGGTGGTGCTGCTCGCCGACACCTTCAACCGCTACTTCGAGCGCGAAAATCTCGACGCCGCCGTGACGGTGCTGCAGGCGGCCGGCTACACCGTACATATCGCAAAGCCCGCCGATGGCTCGAAGCGCCCGCTCTGCTGCGGCCGCACGTTCCTGTCTGTCGGCCGCGTCGATCAGGCGAAACGCGAAGCCGAGCGCGTGATCGCGGCAGTCGGGCCATATGTTGCGCGCGGCGTGCCGGTCGTGGGGCTGGAGCCGAGCTGCATTCTGGGCTTCCGCGACGAAGTACCGGCAATGATCAAGAGTGAAGGCGCGACGCAACTGTCGATGCACGCGCTGATGTTCGAGGAGTTCCTGGTGCGCGAGGCCGCGGCCGGAAGGCTCGACCTGCCTTTCAAGCCGGTCGCCAAGCGCGCACTGGTGCACGGCCATTGCCACCAGAAGGCGTTCGGCATGTTCTCGGCGGTCGAGCGCATTCTGAAACTCATTCCCGATTTGAAGATCGAGACGGTCGAATCGAGCTGCTGCGGCATGGCCGGCGCGTTCGGCTACGGTGCCGACACCATCGATGTCTCGATGGCGATGGGCGAACTCTCGCTGCTGCCTGCCGTGCGCAAGACCGACGCCGACACGCTCATCGTCGCGGACGGCACCTCGTGCCGCCATCAGATCCACGACGGCGCGCAGCGCGAGGCCCTGCACGTCGCGCGCGTACTGGCGATGAGTTTGGCTGGTGCCGCAAGCGCGAATACCCTCTCCCCTTGAGGGAGAGGGTGGCGCCGAAGGCGCCGGGTGAGGGGTCCTTTATGGAATCGCACCACCGGCCAATTCCAAAGCATCGATTGCGCAACGCGCGCGCAATGCGCCACATCGCAACCGACGCGGAGAAAAAAATCTGGCGATTGCTGCGATCGCGTCGGCTAGAGGCGTTCAAATTCCGCCGACAAGTGCCGATCGGAAATTTTATCGCCGACTTCGTTTGTCATGAAAAGAAGTTGATTGTCGAAGTTGACGGCGGACAACATGCGGAGAACGCAAGAGACGAAGAACGTGATCAGTGGTTTGCAGAGGCCGGCTACCAAGTGATCCGATATTAGAACAACGATGTCCTGAAGAATCCGAACGGCGTGCTCGAAGCGGTTCTGTCCGAGCTTGCCGCTCGCTCGGCGAAGTAACCCCTCACCCGGCGCCTTCGGCGCCACCCTCTCCCTCAAGGGGAGAGGGTATTCGAGTTTGCGGCCTCGCTCTTCGCTTGATCAAAGCCCGTTCCGGTAAACCACTTTCCCACCCACAACCGTCATCAGTGCCCGCGTGTCGCGGATCGCGTCCGGCGGCACGTTCAGTATATCCTGCGACAGCACCGCCAGATCGGCGAGCTTGCCGACCTCGATGCTGCCGCGCTCCTTCTCCACGCCCATGATGCGCGCGTTGTTAATGGTGTAGAGCGTCAGCGCCTCCTGCGGGGTGATCGCGTGCTCCTTGCCCAGCGTGTAACCTTTCAGCACCTGCCGCGTCGTCATCCACCACATCGACAGATACGGATCGACCGGCACCACCGGCCCGTCGGTGCCGCCGCCGACCAGTACGCCGGCGTCGATCGTTTTGCGGATCGGAATCGCATAGGCGGCATGCTCGTCGCCCCACCAGCGGCGCTGGTTGTGCCCGAGCAGCACGGGATGATCCTGCATCGTCGCCGCGACACCCAGCTCGACCATCTTCCGCAGCGCCGCGTCGGAGGGATGGAACAGGTGCATGATCGCCCAGCGCAGGTCGCCGATCGGCTTCTCCTTGTTCACGCGCTCGTAGGCCCGCACGATCAGGTCGATGGTCTCGTCGCCGACCGCATGCGTCTGCGCCTGCAGGCCGGCATCCGCGATCAGCTTCAGGCCCTCGACATATTCGTCCTCGCCGCCCGGCGGCAGCAGCAGCACGCCGCGATAGGCCGCGTTCGTCTGCTCGCCCGGCACCAAGCGGTAGGGCCAGGTCATGCGTCCGCCCTCGACGCCGCCATCGAGCGGAAACTTGATGCCGACGAAGCGCAGCATGTCGGAGTTCTTCTGCGCCTTGATCGCCGCGATGCCCTTCTCGACTTCCGCCTTGCGCATCGCGCGATAGAGCACATCGGTGCGCACCGTCATGTCGCCCGCGTCATGCACCGCGCGATAAAGCGCGATCTGCCGCTCGTCGACGCCCGGCTCGACCACGCCGACGATGCCGTAGGAGTTGAGGTCGCGCATCGCGGCCTTGAGCAGCTCCGGCATGTTGGCGGGCGGCGGCGGCAGCACGCGGCGTACGAGATTGGCGGCATTCTGCAGCAGCATGCCGGTCGCTTCGCCCTTCTCGTCGCGCACGATGATCCCGCCTTCGGGGTTCGGCGTGTCCTTGGTGATGCCGGCAGCTTCGAGCGCCTTCGAGTTCACCGTGACGACATGGCCGCCGCGCGGGATGAACACCGGATTGTCCGGCGACACCGGATCGAGCTCGTGACGCGTCGGCATCCGGCCTTCTTCCAGGATGCTCTCATGCCAGCCCATCGAGGCCGTGATCCATTTGCCTGCTTCCGTGCGCGCGACGCGCTCGGCGACCGCTTGTCTCACCTCGGCGACGGACTTCGCGCCGAGCAGTTGCACCTGCGGGCCGTTCAGGGCGTGGAACAACTGATGCAAATGCGTATCGATCAGGCCCGGCACCACGGTCTTGCCGGCAAGCTCGATCACCTGTGTGTTCGGCCCGATGAACGGGGCCATCTGCGCGTCGCTGCCGACCGCGAGGAACTTGCCGCCGCCGATCGCTGCCGCGTGCGCGATACTCCAGTCGTTGTCGACCGTGACAATGTTTCCGCCGCGCAGCACGATGTCGGCCGGCTGGGCGAGGGCGGGTGTGGCAAGCAGCAACGCAAGAAGCGCGAGACGAAAACGCATGGGAAGCCCCCGTTCTTACTTCACAAACACCTTGCCGGTGATCCGCTCCAGGTTCTTGTAATACACCTGGTCGCGCTGCTCCTCGGTCAGGTCCAGCGCATCGACGATCCGCAGCGTTTCGCGGATGTACATCGTGCCCTTCTCGGGATCGAACGGGCAGTCGGACGCGAACACGATCTTCTCCAGCGGATAGAACTTCATGCCGAGCTCGGTCGCCGCATCCGAGGTGAACACCGCGGTGTCGGCGTAGAAGTCCTGCTTGAAGTAGTCGAGCGGGCGCTTCTTCAGCGACTTCATCAGCGCCTGATAGTCCGCATCCGAAGTGCGCGCGCCGATCTGGTCCCAGCCGGGTCCGATACGCCCCTCCAGCATCGGCACGATGCCGCCGAAGTGGTGCACCAGGATTTTCAGATCCGGGAATTTGTCGATCGTCTTGGAGAAGACCATGCGCGCCATGAACGCCGCGGTGTCGTACGACCAGCCGAAGGTCCACCAGATCTCGTAGAGCGATTTTTCTTCCGTGGCGTAGTCCGGCGTCTTGGCGGTGCGCGTCGGATGCACCCACACGGGATTCTTCAGCGCATTCATCTTCTCGAAGAACGGCACGAACTCCGGCTGGTCGAGCGCCTTGCCGTTGACGTTGGTGACGATCTGCACGCCGCAGGCGCCAAGCTCCTTGATTGCTCGCTCGCTTTCGCGCGCCCCCGCGTCGGGCGCTGTCAGCGGCACCTCGGCGACGAAACCCGCGAACTGGTCGGGATACTTGTCGCACAGCTCTTTGAGCCCATCGTTCGCGATGCGCGCAACCTCCTCGGCTCTGTCGGCCGGCGTCCAGGTGCCGATCGGCGGCAGCGCCACGCAGATGATCTGTTTGTAGTCGGGGAACGAGTCGATCACCCGGCGGCGGGTATCGAGATCGTGGATCGCCGGCACCTCGCGCACGCGCTTGCCGATGTCCGGCACCTTGCTGTCGGTCAGCCGCTGGAAATATTTCGCCGGAAAGAAATGCGTGTACGCGTCGATGCGCATGAGGCTGTTTGCTCCGGTCAGTTGGGAATGAGGACGTTGACGACGGCCTGCTGGCCGCCGAGCACGGCGTCGCGCGCGCGGGCGAGCGCAGGCGCAAGCTCGGCGTGGTTTTCGACGCGCTCGCCGTGGCCGCCTTGCGAGCCCACGAATTCCTCAAACGGCGGCGACGGCGAAAGGTCCGCGAGGAACTGCCCGTCGTCCTCGCCCGCCGCGCCGTCCTTGAACATCGAGAGCGTCGCGCGCCGCACCGCGCCGTAGCGCGAGTTGTTGAAGATGACGGTAAGCACCGGGATGGCGAACTTGTCGGCGACCCAATGGGCAACGGTCGGATTGGTGAACATGTAGGCGCCGTCGCCGACGGTCGCGACCACGAACTTCTCCGGTGCGGCGAGCTTGGCGCCGAGCGCGGCGCCAAGACCCCAGCCGAGCCCGCCCGCGGCCGAGAGGCCGTAGAACGTGCCGGGTTTTTCGCGCGCGCAGTGGTCCAGGCTCAAAGGATACTCGTTGAAGATGATCGCATCGTCGCCGACGGCTTCGCCGACCGCGCGGCTGAAGGTGGCGGCGTTGAGCGCGCTGCCTTTCGCTTGCGCCTCCATCGTGACTCGCCGCGCATTGTGGCGTTCGATGAGCCGCGCGCGCCGTGCGTCGACGTTGAGCTTCTTCTTCGCGAGCGCCGCATCGAGCGCCGCCAGCACGATCGCGGCAGGCGACGCGATCGACAGGCCACTCGGAAACGAGCGCATCGGATAGCGCGCAAAAATCGGGTCCTCGCCGATGTGCGCGACGCGGCAACCTGCCGCCGGCCCATGCATGCCGGGATACCACGGTGCATCGCTTTCGATCACGACGATCAGGTCGGCGTCGCCGACCAGCGGACCGGAGTCGTATCCGGCGTTCATCGGGTGCGAGGACGGCAGCGCGACCGAGCGCGGATTGTGCGACACCACCGGAATCGCGGCGCGTTCCGCGATCTTCGCCAGCGCCGCGACCGCGCTCCCGTCCGTGCCCGGTCCCGCCGTGATGATCAGTGGTCGCTCGGCCTTCGCGATCCATTCGGCAAGCTGTTCGATCGCCGCCGGATCGGGGTGCGCGGCGCCCGGCACCGGCCGCGGCATGATCGCGGGCGCTTCGTCAAGCGAGGCCGACAGCGGCTCGCGCGGCAGCACCAGATACACCGGCCCGCGCGGCACCGTCATTGCGACCTCGTGCGCGCGCGCCACCACGTCGGCAACCTGTCCCGGCACGCGCAGCTCGTAATCCCACTTCACGATCTCGCGCACCATGCCGGCCTGGTCGAACATCTCCTGGCCCCAATGGATCTGGCGTGAGCGCGAGCCGAAGCTTCCCTTCTCGGTGATCGGCGTGCGCCCGGCCGCGAGGATGAGGGGAACACGATCACGGGATAAATTGATCAGGTTGTTGATCGTGTTCCCGGTGCCGACGTTCACATGCACCATCACGGCCTGCGGCCTCCCGGTCTGCGTGTAGGCGCCGTGCGCCATCGCGACCGCGAGGTTCTCGTGCGGGATGAGCACGGGACGCGGCAACTTCGTGTTGCTGTGGCGCGCGCGAGAGAACGCTTCCACGATCGGCGGAAAATCCGTACCCGGATTGGCGAAGAAGAAATCGACGCCGTGCTCGGCGAGAGCCTGGAGAAAAACCTCTCCGGCGATCGGCTTGCGTTCCACGCTTCCTTGCACGTTTGTCCCTGCGGTTCGTTATAGTGTCGCATGATCCGGCGAAGTGGATACCGGTTCGCCGACCAAGATCATGCGCAAGTAAGTTTCCTACCGGACGGCGGGCGACCTTACAACATTCGGCCGCGCGCGGGCCATGCATGGGGAGCAGCCATGATTTCGCCGGAGCCGATCTTTTGCATTCGCTGCGAGCTGGCAAACATTCTCGATCTCGGCAAGGCCCCGTTCGGCCATCGCCGCGTGGTGAACATTCTGGGCGGGCCGGTGACCGGCGCCCGGCTCAACGGCCGCGTGCTGCCCGGCGGCGCCGACTGGCAGATCGTGGCGGCGGACGGTTCGATCGATCTGCATGCGCGCTATACGCTGCAAAGCGATGCCGGCGCGCTGATCCAGGTCGACTCGAAAGGCATGCGCCACGGCCCGCCGGACGTGCTGGCGCGGCTTGCCAAGGGCGAGGAGGTCGATCCCTCGCTGTATTATTTCCGCACCGTGATGCGGTTCGAGACCGCGCATCCGTCGACGGACTGGCTCAATAGCATTCTCGGGTTGGCCCGCGGCGCGCGGGAGAAGAATGCCGTGCGGCTGGATGTGCATGAGGTGCTGTAACAGTTGACCGGTTTCGGCCGAAATGTGATGGATCATAACAATCTCAATTCAGCGGGCGGGAAACGATGGCGCAGGGGCGCAAGCTGCCGAAATCCCTGAAAGTGCAGCGGCGCGGCGCGGTCGCGATCCTCACGCTCGCGCGACCCGAGAAGCGCAATGCGCTCAACGACGCGACCGTGCTGGGCTTGGAGCAATTCTTCGCGACGCTGCCCGCGGGCGTGAAGGCCGTGGTGCTCAACGCCGAAGGCAAGCATTTCTCCGCCGGCCTCGATCTCTCCGAACTCAAAGTGCTGAGCACCGAAGAGGGCATCGCGCATTCGCGCATGTGGCACGGTATCTTCGACAAGATCGAGTTCGGCCGCGTGCCGGTCGTCACTGTGATGCACGGCGCGGTGGTCGGCGGCGGGCTGGAGCTTGCGGCGGCGACGCACGTCCGCATCGCGGAGCGCTCGGCTTACTACGCGCTGCCCGAAGGCTCGCGCGGCATCTTTGTCGGTGGCGGCGGCTCGGTACGGTTGCCGCGCATCATCGGTGTGTCGCGCATGATGGACCTGATGCTCACCGGCCGCACCTATGGCGCCGAGGAAGGGCAGGCGCTCGGTATTTCGCATTATCTGGTTGAGCCGGGCGAGGGCCTCGCCAAGGGCATCGAGATCGCGAAGCGCATCGCGGGCAATTCGCCGACCACGAATTTCGCTATCCTGAACGTGTTGCCGCGCATCGCCGAGCAGGATCGCGCCAGCGGCTACGTGATGGAGTCGCTCGCTGCCGCCATCGCGCAAGGCAACGCGGAAGCCAAGAAGCGCATCAAGGATTTCCTCGAGAAACGCGGCGCGAAGGTGGAACGGAAGTGAATGTGATGTTGCTCAACTGTCATCCCGGGCGAGCGAAGCGAGACCCGGGACCCATCTTTCCGCAATCTTCGAGTGCGGTGATACATGGGTCCCGGATAGCCGCTTCGCGGCTTCCGGGATGACGGCCGGTGATTATGGCGAGCCCGCAGCCAGTTCGCACTGAAGGTCGCCGCGTGCGGCCGGTACGGCTCTGCGCGCCGGAAGTGCAGGTCGACCGGCGCTCCGACGGCACGGTCTATCTCAGGTCGCCGCACGCGCTGCCGGACTACCCCGGCAAACTGACCGATCGCCTCGTGCATTGGGCGAACCTCACGCCCGACCGCGTGTTCATGGCCGACCGTGCGTCTGATGGGGCGTGGCGCACCATCACTTACGCGCAGACGCTTGAGAAAATCCGTCGCATCGGCGCCGCGCTGCTCACACGCAATCTCTCCGAAGAGCGCCCGATCGTCATCCTGTCGGGCAACGACCTCGAACACGCGCTGCTCGGCCTTGCGGCGAACTACGTCGGCGTTCCCTACGCGCCGATTTCGCCCGCCTATGCGCTGATTTCCTCCGATTTCGGCAAGCTCACGCACATCATCAAGCTGCTCACGCCCGGTCTCGTCTACGCGAGCAACGCACAATATCAGCGCGCCATCGCGTCATCCGTGCCGCTCTGGACGGAGATTGTCGTCGGCTCGCTCGCCAAGCTGGACGCGGCACCTGAGGATGCCGATGCCGCGCATGCGGACGTCACGCCCGACACGATCGCGAAATTCCTGTTCACCTCCGGCTCGACCGGCATGCCGAAGGGCGTCATCAACACGCAACGCATGTGGTGCGCCAATCAGGCGATGATCGCGAGCGCGCTGCAATTCTTCACCGACGAGCCGCCCGTGATCGTCGACTGGGCGCCGTGGCATCATACGGCAGGCGGCAACCACGATGTCGGGCTGGTGATCCACAACGGCGGCACGCTCTACATCGACAACGGCAAGCCGCTGCCCGGCGCGATCGAGGAGACGGTGCGGAACCTGCGCGAAGTAGCGCCCACCTGGTACTTCACGGTACCGAAGGGCTACGAGGCGCTGCTGCCGTTCTTCCGCGCCGATGCAGACCTGCGCGAGAATTTCTTCTCGCGCCTGAAGGTGTTGTGGTTCGCGGGCGCGGGGCTCGCGCAGCATGTGTTCGACGAGTGGAAGGAGATGGCCTACCGCACGTGCGGCGAGGACATTCTCTTTCTCACCGGCCTCGGCTCGACCGAGACCGCGCCCTATGCGTTCGGCCGCATGTGGGACACGGAGAATTCGGCCAATATCGGCCTGCCGCCGCCCGGCCTGGACGTGAAGCTCGTGCCGCTCGCCGAAGGAAAATACGAGGCGCGGCTGAAAGGTCCGAGCATCACGCCGGGGTATTGGCGCGAGCCGACGCTCACGGAGCAAGCGTTCGACGGCGAAGGCTTTTACAAACTCGGCGATGCGCTCAAGTTCGACGATCCGGCGCGGCCCGAGGGGGGCCTGCTATTCGAGGGCCGCATCGCCGAGGACTTCAAGCTCGCGACCGGCACCTGGGTCGGCGTTGGACCGCTGCGCGTCGCCTTCATCGCGCACTGCGCGCCCTATGTGCGGGACGCGGTGATCGCGGGCGCAGACCGCGACTATCTCAGCGCCCTGATTTTCCCCGATCTCGACGCTTGCCGCCGGCTCGCGCCGGACCTGAAGGATGCAAGGCCGGAAGAGATCGTGGCGCACGAGGCCGTGCGGGGCGAATTCCGCCGCCTGCTCGACAGCTTCGCCAAGGCCGCGACCGGTTCGTCCAACCGCATCGCGCGTGCGGTCCTCAGCGACACGCCGCCCTCGCTCGATATCGGCGAGGCGACCGACAAGGGTTCGATCAACCAGCGCATGGTGTTGAAACATCGCGCCGCACGGGTGGATGAGCTTTATGGCGCGCCTTCGGCGCACGTCATTGCGATCGATGAAAGGTAATGCATGAGCAAGGCCCTCACCGCATCGTGGCAGGACGTCTGGCTGCTCGACGGCGTGCGCACGCCGTTCGTCGATTACAACGGCGCTTTGGCGCAAATCTCGCCGATCGACCTCGGCATCAAGGCGGCGCGCGAGGTGTTCGCGCGCTCCGGCGCCTCGCCCGACGATGTCGGAACAGTCATCACCGGCAACATGGCGCAGGCGAGTTTCGACGCGTATCTGCTCCCGCGCCACATCGGGCTTTATTCCGGCGTGCCGATCGAGACGCCCGCACACATGGTGCAGCGCGTGTGCGGCACCGGCATCGAGGTGCTGACGCAGGCGGCCGATACCATCACGCACCGTGGCGTCGATCTTGCGCTCTGCGTCGGCACCGAGTCGATGAGCCGCAACCCGATCGCCGCCTACACGCATCGCGGCGGTTTCCGCATGGGGCAGGTCGAGTTCAAGGATTTCCTGTGGGAAGCCCTGATGGACCGCTCCGCCAATGTCACCATGGGTGACACGGCGGAAAATCTCGCGCGCCAGTACCAGATCACGCGCGCCGAGGTGGATGCGTTCGCGGTACGCAGCTTCGAGCGCGCCGTGAAGGCCAAGGAGAGCGGCTTTCTGACCGGTGAGATCGCACCGGTGAAAACCGAGGAGTTCGCGCGCGATGGCTACAACGCGCGCGGCATCAGGCTCGCGCGCGACACGAAAGAGCTCGATCACGATACACACATTCGCCATTCCACCACCGAGCAACTCGCGAAAATCCGCCCCGCCTTCGGCGGCGTGCAGACCGGCGGCAATTCCTCCGCAATCGTCGACGGCGCGGCCGCCGCGCTCGCGGCGTCCGGCGACTATGCGAAGTCTCACGGCAAGACGCCGCTCGCCCGTCTCGTCGCAGGCGCCGCCGCGGGCGTGCCGCCCGAGATCATGGGGATCGGCCCGGTGCCGGCGATCCAGGCGGTGCTGGAGAAAGCGGGCCTGAAACTTTCCGACATTGATCGCTTCGAGATCAACGAGGCGTTCGGTGCACAGGTGATGGCGTGTGCGCGCGCCCTCGACCTCGACGAGGACAAGCTCAACGTCAACGGCGGCGCCATCGCGATCGGCCATCCGCTCGGAGCGACTGGGGTACGCCTTTCGGTTACGCTGGCGCGCGAGTTGAAACGCGCAAATCTGCGTTATGGCATCGCGTCCGCCTGCATCGGCGGCGGGCAGGGGATCGCATTGCTCATCGAAAATCCCGACGCAACGAAACACTAAAATTTTTGGGAGAACGAACATGGACATCAAGGGACACGCTGCGATCGTCACTGGCGGCGGCTCCGGCCTCGGCGCCGCGACCGCATCCGAGCTGGCCAAGGCCGGCGCCAAGGTCGCGCTGCTCGACGTCAACATGGACGCGGCGAACGCGCATGCCAAAGAGATCGGCGGCATCGCGATCAAATGCGACGTGTCGGACGCCGCAGGCGCCGAAGCCGCCATCAAGGAGGCGAACGCCAAGAACGGCGTCGCGCGCATCCTGGTCAACTGCGCCGGCATCGGCAAAGCCGGGCGCATCGTCGGACGCGAAGGGCCGATGCCGCTCGGCAACTATGAGCAGGTCATCAAGGTCAACCTGATCGGTTCTTTCAACACACTCCGTTTGTTCGCTGCCGCGTGCTCCAAGACCGAAGCGCTGGAGGATGGCGAGCGCGGCGTCGCGATCAACACCGCCTCGGTCGCAGCTTACGACGGGCAGATCGGGCAGGCGTCCTATTCGTCCTCGAAGGGCGGCATCGTGGCGCTGACCTTGCCGGCCGCGCGCGAGCTGGCGCAGTTCGGCATCCGCGTCTGCGCCATCGCGCCGGGCATCTTCTACACGCCGATGCTGATGGGGCTGACCGAGGAGATCCGTGCCAGCCTCGCGGCTTCGATCCCGTTCCCGCAGGTGCTTGGCAAGCCGGAGCAATATGCGGCGCTCGCACGCCACATCGTGGAGAACCGCTATCTCAACGGCGAGACCATCCGGCTCGACGGCGCGCTGCGCATGGCGCCGCGATAATGCCCTACCTCACCAACATCGTGGCGCGGCGCATCCAGTGGGGCGAGTGCGACCCCGCCGGCATCGTGTTTTACCCGCGCTATTTCGAGATGTTCGACGCCTCGACCACGGCGATGTTCTCGGCCGCCACGGGACTGACCAAGTACCAGATGTTCGAGACGTTCAAGTTCGCCGGCTACCCGATGGTCGACACCCGCGCGCGCTTCCTCATCCCGTGCCGCTTCGGTGACGACGTGACCATCGAGACCACGATGACCGAGGCGAAGCGCTCCAGCTTCAACATCACGCATCATCTCAAGAAGGACGGCGCGCTCGCGGTCGAGGCGTTCGAGACCCGCGTCTGGGTTGGGCGCGATCCGGCCGACCCAGTCAAGATCAAGTCGCAGCCGATCCCGCCCGAGGTGCTCGCGAAGCTTTCGCTCCCTTAAGGCGCGCGCCGTTGGGAGAGCCACTCCCGTCCGTAATCTCCCGCAGCAGCGCGATCAGCGCCGCGCGACCGTCCTCGCCCATCTTGGCAATCATGCGCGTCTCATGCGCCTTGATTACCGGCTTGAGCCTGCGCATCAGTGCCGCGCCCTCCGCCGTGAGATAGAGCGCATAGGAGCGCTTGTCGCGCGCGGCCGGGCGCCGCTCGGTCAGTCCGCGCGCTTCCAGCGCGTCGAGCAGGCCGACGAAATTGGTGCGCTTGATGCCGAGCGCCTCTGCGACCTGGCTCTGCGTCAGGCCCGGATTGCGCTCGATTACGGTCAGCACCGAGAACTGCGCCGGGCGGATGTCAAACGGTGTGAACGCCGCGAAGAAATCCTGGAACACGGCGAGCTGCGCGCGCCGCAGCACATAGCCGATCAGGTCCGGCAGCGGCCCGAGGTCGATCGTTTGTTTGCCCATTCCCACTCCAGGTGCGTTGCCCCGCATGTTATCCATACATTCTCAACTGTCATCCCGGGCGAGCGCAGCGAGACCCGGGACCCACCGGGCAGCCCGTACCGGAGGAGAGATGGGTCCCGGCTCGCGCGGCCTGCGGCCGCTTGGCCGGGATGACAGCGGCGTTCGTCGTCGCTAGTGTTGCGGCGAACTGCGAGAACGCAGAATTTTAAGGCTCAAGGGAGGGTTTGCATGCGATTGAAACTCGTTGCGCTCGGCGCCGCTCTGGTTGTGGCCGCGGGTGCCGCGTGCGCGCAGGACAAGACGTTCGAGCTGCGCATCGCGCACTGGGTGCCACCCTCGCATCCGCTGCAGAAGTCGCTGGAGGATTGGGGCGCCTCGGTCGAGAAGGCCTCGAACGGCAGCATCAAATACAAGGTCTATCCCTCGCAGCAGCTCGGCAAGGCGTTCGACCATTACGATATGGCGCGCGACGGCATCGCGGACCTGACTTACGTCAATCCGGGCTATCAGCCGGGCCGCTTCCCGATCATCGGCGCGGGCGAGCTGCCGTTCCTCGTCTCCAACGCCAAGGGCGGCTCGCTGGCGCTCGACGACTGGTATCGCAAATACGCCGAGAAGGAGATGCAGGACGTGAAGTTCTGCCTCGCCTTCGTGCACGACCCCGGCTCGTTCCATTCCAAGGCCAAGAAGATCATGGCGCCGGGCGACATCAAGGGCATGAAGATCCGCCCCGCACACGCCACCATGGCGACCTTCATGTCGCAGCTCGGCGCCACCAATGTGCAGTCGAGCGCGCCGGAAGTGCGCGACATCCTCGAGAAGGGCGTCGCCGACGCGGTGACGTTCCCGTGGGGCTCGGTGCCGCTGTTCGGCATCGACAAGGTCACCAAGTACCACATGGACGTGCCGCTCTACGTGACGACCTTCGCGTTCGTGTTCAACAAGGGCACCTACGGCCAGATGTCGGCCGCGCAGAAGAAGGTGATCGACGATCACTGCACCAACGAGTGGGCCGGCAAGGTCGCCGGCGCCTGGGCGGACTTCGAGCATGCCGGCATCGCCAAGCTCAAGGCCGATAGCGCACACGAGGTCTACCCGATCTCGGATGCGCAACTCGCCGAATGGAAGAAAGCGGCCGAGCCGCTGGAGAAAAGCTGGAGCGCCACCGTCAAGAAGGGTGGCGGCGATCCGGACGCCATCATGAAGGAGCTGAAGGCGGCGTTGGCGAAGTTCAGCGCGGCGTATTGAAGGTATCGAATGAGCGGAGAAGCGGCGGCGGCGACGGTCTCGCCGCCGTTCTCATAAGCCCTCACCCTGAGGAGCGCGCGTACTTAAACCTCATCCTGAGGAGCCGAGCGTAGCGAGGCGTCTCGAAGGATGGCGGCAAACTCGGAGCGTGGGCCATCCTTCGAGACGGGCGCTTCGCGCCCTCCTCAGGATGAGGTTCGGTAAGACGACGGGGGCAGGTGAGCACGTGAACGCGCGTTACATGGATCGCTTCATCGACTCGATCGAGTGGATCGCCGCGATCCTCGTCGGCGTGGTGGCGGCCGACGTGTTCATCTCGATCATGCTGCGCTACTTCTTCTCGATCCAGATCCCGGACTCGTACGACTTCGGCCAGCTTCTGCTCGGCATCACGATCTTCTGGGGCATCGCGGCGACCTCGTATCGCGGCACGCACATCACCGTCGACCTGCTCTACGCCAACGTCAGCCCGCGCTGGCAGCGCGTCATGGACGTGTTCGCCACGCTGGTGCTGCTGTTCGTGGTGGCGGTGCAGACCTGGACGCTGTTCGACAAGGTGGTCACCACGCGCGACTCCAACGTCCAGACCTTCGACCTGCGCCTGCCGGTGTGGCCGTTCTTCGCGCTGGCATGGATCGGCGACATCGCGGCGGTGCTGCTGATCGCGGTGCGCACCTATCGGCTGGTCTTCCACCCCGAGCTGATGAAAAAGCCCGACGAATTGCGGCCGGTCGAATAACGATGAGCACCGACGCCGTCGCCATCATCGGGTTCGTCAGCCTGTTCGTGCTGATGCTGCTGCGCGTGCCGGTCGGCATGGCGATGGGGCTCGTCGGCGTCACGGGCTTCGGTTACCTGACCTCCGGCGCGCCCGCGCTGAAGATCGTCGGCCACACCACGATGCGCACCGTGACCGACTTCAACTTCGCCGTGGTGCCGCTGTTCCTGCTGATGGGCGCGTTCGCCACCACGTCCGGCATGAGCCGCGAACTGTTTCGCGCCGCCAACGCGTTCCTGGGGCACCTGCGTGGCGGGCTCGGCATCGCCACCATTGCGGCGTGCGGCGGGTTCGCGGCGATCTGCGGCTCGTCGGTCGCCACTGCCGCGACCTTCTCGAAGGTCGCCTACCCGGAGATGCGCCGCTTCGGCTACCCGCAGTCGTTCGCCACCGGCGTGATCGCGGCCGGCGGCACACTCGGCATCATGATTCCGCCCTCGACGGTATTCGCCATCTATGGGCTGATTACCGAGCAGGACGTCGGCAAGCTGTTCATCGCCGGCATCGTCCCGGGCCTGCTCGCCGTGTCGATGTATATGATCACCATTACGATCATCGGCTATGCGCGGCCGGGCTTTTTGCCGCAAGGCCAGCGCACGCCGGTCGCCGAGCAGCTGGCGGCGCTCAAGGACATCTGGGCGACGCTGCTGCTGTTCGCCTTCGTGATCGGCGGACTTTACGGCGGCCTGTTCACCGCGACCGAAGCGGCCGGCGCCGGTGCGGGCGGCGCCTTCATCATCGGTGTCGCGCGCCGCAAGCTGTCCGGGCCGGACATCCTGCGCGCGCTGCTGGAGACCACCCGCGTCACCGCGGCGGTATTCACCATCCTGATCGGCGCGCTCCTGTTCGGCTATTTCCTCACCATCACGCAGACGCCGCAGAAGGTCACGGAGTTTCTCACCGGGCTGGGCATCGGCGCCTACGGCGTGCTGGCGCTGATCATGCTGATGTACCTGGTGCTCGGCTGTCTCATGGACGCGCTCGCCATGATCATTCTCACCGTGCCGATCATCTTCCCCGTCATCAAGACGCTTGGCTTCGACCCGATCTGGTTCGGCGTCATCATTGTGATGACGGTGGAGCTTGGTCTCATCCATCCGCCGGTCGGCATGAACATCTTCGTCATCAAGAGCGTGATCGAGGACGTGAAGATATCGAGCATCTTCTATGGTGTGATGCCGTTCATCATCACCGACCTCATCCGGCTGGTGATCCTGATCGCCTTTCCGATCATCTCGCTGTGGCTGCCGTCCCGGATGTAACTCTCGAAAGGAGCGTGTCATGAGATGGGTCGTTCCGTTCGTCATTCTTGCTCTGACATTTGCCCTGCCGTCCGCACGCGCGGCCGACATGGAAGCCAACAAGAAAACCGTGTTCGAATTCTACGAGGCAGGGCTGAACAAGAAGGACTTCGAGGCGGCGGCGAAATACTTCGGGCCAAAATACATCCAGCACAATCCCGGTGCGCCTGACGGCATCGAGGGCTTCAAGGGCTTTCTCGGCTTTCTGCGCGAGAAGTTTCCCAACTCGCACAGCGAGATCAAGAAGGTCTTTGCCGAAGGCGATTTCGTGATCCTGCATGTCCATGCGGTGCGCGAGCCGGGCACGCGCGGTCGCGCCATCGTGGACATCTTCCGGCTCGAGAACGGCAAGATCGTCGAACACTGGGACGTGGTGCAGGACATCCCCGAGAAGATGCCGCACAATAACGGGATGTTTTGAGCACCGGTTGACCTAAGTTGCGCGGAAACCGGGGCCCCGGATCAGCGATGCACCACTCCGTTTCACTCCGTGCTGCATCGCATCCGGGGAACAAAAGCTGAGACGCTCATACCCATCTCCGCCAAACCCTTCGCACCGAAAAAATTCGCCACCGTCCTCGGCCGCCGCATGGCCACCGTCGACGAAGGCGCGGGCGACGCGATCGTGTTCCAGCACGGCAACCCGACTTCGTCGTATCTGTGGCGCAACGTGATGCCGCATTGCGAAGGTCTTGGACGGCTGATCGCCTGCGACCTGATCGGCATGGGCGACAGCGACAAGCTGCCGGACTCGAGCGCCGCGCGTTACACCTACGCGGAACAGCGCGAGCACCTGTTCGCGCTGTGGGATCGGCTCGCGCTGGGCAACCGCATCGTCTTCGTCATTCACGACTGGGGCTCGGCGCTCGGCTTCGAATGGGCGAACCGCAACCGCGAGCGCGTCGCCGGCATCGCCTACATGGAGGCAATCGTTACGCCGGTGACGTGGACGGACTGGCCCGAGAACGCGCGCCGCGCGTTCCAGGGATTTCGCTCGCCCGCCGGCGAAGAGATGATCCTGGCCAAGAACATGTTCGTCGAGCGGGTGCTGCCCGGTTCGATGCTGCGCAAGCGCACCGACGACGAGATGGCCGAATACCGCCGGCCGTTCGCGAACGCCGGCGAGGATCGCCGTCCGACGCTGACCTGGCCGCGCCAGATCCCGGTCGAGGGCGAGCCCGCCGACGTCGTGCGGGTGGTCGAGACTATGCGGCCTGGCTCGCCACGTCCGATGTGCCGAAGCTGTTCATCAATGCCGATCCCGGCTCGATCCTCACCGGCCGCCAGCGCGAGATTTGTCGCGTCTGGCGCAACCAGACCGAGGTCACCGTGAAGGGTCTGCATTTCGTGCAGGAGGATTCACCGGACGAGATCGGGCGGGCCGTTGCGGAGTTTGTGAAGCGGGTGCGCGGTTGACTACACCGGCTTGAGCACGTGGATCACGCGGCTCGCCACCAGATCCTTGTTCCTGGCGCCGTATTCCTTCATGTGCGGCGCGACCGCGTGCGCCTTGAGGTGATCCGCGCTCTCCCATTTCTCGATCACCACGAACGCGTCCGGCCCATACGCGGCCGTCCCCATGTCCTCGACGTCGACCGCGGCGCCATACTCGATGCAGCCCGCCTCGGCGAGCACGGCCGGCCGATTGGCGGCGAAGTTCGCGAGCACGGCCGCGCGCTGGCCCGGCTTGGCGGTGATGATGGCGACGACGTGGATCATGGGTCCTCCGGCTTTTCTTGAGCTGAAACTGCGAGACTATCCCATTCCGCGCCCTGCCGCGCTAGAATGACTCCAGACAGTCATGTGGGAACCGGGAATGGCCGAACGCTCATTCGACAGGGAAGTCGAGGCGCTCAAGCTCGGCGACGGCGAAACCTTTCGCGGCGAGGGCATCCTCGCAGTGACCAAGGCGCTGCTGCAGTCCGGCGTCGCCTATGTGGGCGGCTACCAGGGCGCGCCGGTGTCGCACCTGCTCGACGTACTGGTCGACGCCGAAGATATGATGGCCGAGCTCGGCGTGCATCTGGAGACCTGCACCAACGAGGCCTCCGCCGCCGCCATGCTTGGCGCCTCGATCAACTATCCGCTGCGCGGCGCGGTGACGTGGAAATCGATCGTCGGCACCAATGTGGCGGCCGATGCGCTGTCGAACCTGTCGTCGCCCGGCGTGATGGGCGGCGCGCTGATCATCATCGGCGAGGACTACGGCGAGGGCGCGAGCGTGATCCAGGAGCGCTCTTACGCCTACGCGATGAAATCCTCGATGTGGCTGCTCGATCCGCGGCCCGATCTGCGGGCGATCGTGCGCATGGTGGAGAAAGGCTTCGAGCTCTCCGAGGCGAGCCATGCGCCCGTGATGCTTGAGTTGCGCGTGCGCGCCTGTCACGTCACCGGCGAATTCACCGCCAAGACCAACCGCGCCTCGGCGGCCTCCGGCCTCAACCGCATCGATGCGCCGGCGCGCTTCAACTATGCGCGCCTCGCGCATCCGCCGCTCACCTTCGCGCACGAGAAGCTCAAGATCGACGAGCGGCTGCCGGCCGCGCAGGCGTTCGCGCGCGAGCACAAACTCAATGAGTTTTTCCACGGCGATCTGAAAGACACCGGCATCGTGGTGCTCGGCGGGCTCTACAACACGACGCAGCGCGCGCTCTCTCGGCTCGGCCTCGCGGACAATTTCGGCAACGCGCGCATTCCGATCTACTGCCTCAACCTCGCCTATCCGCTGATCCCGGACGAGCTGAAAGCCTTCTGCCTCGGCAAGCGCGACATCCTCATCGTCGAGGAGGGCTTCCCGGATTACATCGAACAGTCGGTCAACGCCGAGCTGCGCCGCGCCGACATCAACACGCGCATTCACGGCAAGGGCGCGCTGCCCAAGGCCGGCGAATACACCGGCGAGGTGATGCTGCGCGGGCTCGCGAATTTCCTGAGCGCCGCAAAGCCCGCCGGCCTCGACACGGCGGACATCGCCGCCAGGGCCGACCGGCTGCTCGGCCACAAGGCCGCCGCCATCGCGACCGTCGGCGAACTTCCGCCGCGCCCGCCGAACTTCTGCACCGGCTGTCCCGAGCGCCCGGTGTTTGCCGCGCTCAAGCTCACGCAGCGCGACATCGGCCCGACGCACATCTCGGCCGACATCGGCTGCCACTCGTTCGCGACCTTCGCGCCGTTCTCGATGGGCAACTCGATCCTCGGCTACGGCATGTCGCTCGCGAGCGCGGCCGCGGTTGCGCCGAACCTGAAAGCACGCCCGATCTCCGTGATGGGCGACGGCGGCTTCTGGCACAACGGGCTGATCACCGGCGTCGCCTCGAACCTGTTCAACAAGAACGACGGCGTGCTGATCGTCGTGCAGAACGGCTACACGTCGGCGACCGGCCAGCAATACATGCCGTCGAGTCTCGCGAGCCGCCAGGGCTCGGCGCCCGGCATGGATGTGGAGTCCACGCTGCGCTCGTTCGGTGTGAAGTGGATGCGCACGGTGCGCACCTATTCGGTCGCCACGATGGTGAAGACGCTCAAGGAGGCGATGAGCACATCCGTGCAGGGCCTCAAGGTCATCATCGCGGACGGCGAGTGCCAGCTCGCGCGCCAGCGCCGCGTGCGCGCCGAGGACGCCGTGACGCTGAAAGCCGGCGGGCGCGTGGTGCGCACCAAGTTCGGCGTCGACGACGAGATCTGCACCGGCGACCATTCGTGCATCCGCCTCTCCGGCTGCCCCTCGCTTACCGTGAAGCCGTCGCCCGATCCATTGCGCACCGATCCGGTCGCCGCCGTGATCGAAAGCTGTGTCGGCTGCGGGCTGTGCGGCGAGGTCGCGCACGCGGCGGTGTTGTGCCCTTCCTTCTACCGCGCCGAGGTGATCCAGAACGCGTCGCGCTGGGACCGCGTCATGCATCGCATGCGCCGCGCGGTGATCTCGTGGCTTGCGCCGAAAGAGGTCGCGGCGTGACCGAGGCCCGCCCCGTCACATTGCTCATCGCAGCGCTCGGCGGCGAGGGCGGCGGCGTGCTCACCGACTGGATCGTGTCGGCGGCGGAGGCGTGCGGC
>JAXDNY010000008.1:0-6581 GCA_034669145.1 Hyphomicrobiales bacterium | reverse complement strand
GCGGCCGCGTAGACGAACGGCTTGAACGCCGAACCCGGCTGGCGCAGCGCCTGCGTGGCGCGGTTGAACTGGCTCTGGTCGAACGAGAAGCCGCCGACCATCGCGAGCACGCGGCCGGTCCACGGGTCCATCGCCACGATGGCGCCCGAGATTTCCGGAATCTGCCGCAGGCGATACTTGCCGCTGTCCTTGTCGACGGCCTCGATGTAGACCACGTCGCCGGCACCGAGCACCTGGGTGACCCGCGCGGGCGCCTTGAAGCGCTCCGGGCCGCTCGCGGCCTTTGCCCACTTCACGCCTTCGATTGGGATGTTGCCAATCAGGCGATCCTTGGAGACGGCGCCGCCCGGCTCGCGCGCGGGCTGCAGACCGATGCGCGCGGACTGGTCGTTCACCTCGAGCACCACCGCGAGGCGCCACGGCACGTCGGAAAGCGCCTTCACGTCGGCGAGCTTCACGCCCCAGTCACCGGAAATATCCAGCTTCTGCACCGCGCCGCGGTAGCCCTGCGTCTCGTCGAACTTGATCATGCCGTCGGTCAGCGCCTTGCGGGCGGCCGACTGCAGCTTCGGATCGAGCGTGGTGCGCACCGACAGGCCGCCTTCGTACAGCTTCTTTTCCCCGAAGCGGTCGTTGAGGTCGCGCCGCACTTCCTCGGCGAAATACTCCGCCGCGAAGATGTGCGCGCCGGTCGGGCGCTGCGTGACGTTGAAGGGGTCCTTCTTCGCCTTGTCGCCCTCTTCCGGCTTGAGGAAGCGATCCTCGACCATTCGGTCGATGACATAGTTGCGCCGGCCGATCGCATCTTCGCGCCGGCGGAAGGGATGATAGTTGTTGGGACCTTTCGGCAGCGCGGCGAGGTAGGCCGCCTCCGCGACAGTCAGTTCGTGCACCGACTTGTCGAAGTAGAGCAGCGAGGCGGCGGCCACGCCATACGAACTGAACCCGAGATAGATTTCGTTCAGATAGAGCTCGAGGATCTTGTCCTTCGAATAGGTGCGCTCGATCTTGAGCGCGAGCAGCGCCTCTTTGACCTTGCGCTCCATACTCGGTTCGTTGGTCAAGAAGAAGTTCTTGGCGACCTGTTGCGTGATCGTCGAAGCACCCTGCGGGCGCTTGTTGGTCCCGTAATTCTGCACCATGAAAAGCATCGCGCGCGCGATGCCCTGGAAGTCGAGCCCGCCGTGGTCGTAGAAACTCTTGTCTTCCGCCGCGATGAAGGCGTTGAGCACCAGCTTGGGGATCGCCTGGATCGGCAGATAGAGCCGCCGCTCGCGCGCGTATTCGGCGACCAGCGCACCGTCGGACGCGTGAACGCGCGTCATCACCGGCGGCTCGTAGTCCTGCAGTTGAGAATAGTCCGGCAAGTCCTTGGAGAAATGCCAGAACAGGCCCGCCGCCCCGGCGACGCCGACGAGGAACAGCACGGTGCCGACCGCGAAGATCCAGCCGAAGAATCGCAGCAAAAGCTTCATCACCGCCCTTTCGCCGCAGCCGCAAGGCCCGCGTCGAATCTCCCGTTCCGTCCGGATGATACGCCACCCGGCAGCGCGTTAGCGATATGCGCCGCGACCCCGGCCGTCAGCAAGCTAACTCGCCCGGTTTTATGGTCAAACTGAGGCTTGCGCGCTCCGATCCACGGCCGCTGCGGCTTGCCCGCCACATAACCCTCAGTTCGACCCATGGCCGGGACCGGAACCCGCGAGCCGGGTCGCGAAAAACGTGTTCACCGCCTGGGCGACCGCGCCGCTGGTGCGTGCGCGCCAGGCTTCGGTGGTCATCAGCTTCAGGTCCTGCTTGTTCGACACATAGCCGAGCTCGATTAGCACCGAGGGGACGTCCGGCGCTTTCAGCACCTTGAACCCCGCGGATTTCAGCGGATGCTTGTGCAGCTTGGCGGCGCTCTTGAGTTCGCCGACCACCGTGCGGGCGAAATGCGCGGAGAAATTCTTGGTCTCGCGCTGGGTGAGATCGATCAGGATATCGGCGACCTCCTCGGGCTCGGATGACAAGTCCACGCCCGCGATCGCGTCGGCCTTGTTCTCGTCCTCGGCGAGCCGCGCGGCTTCTGCGTCCGAGGCGGTATCCGACACCGTGTAGACGGTCGCGCCGCGCACATCCGCCTCGCCGCGCGCCGCGAGCGCATCGGCGTGGATCGAGACGAACAGCGCCGCGCCTTGGCCGCGCGCCATGCGCACGCGCTCGCCGAGCGGCACGAAGCGGTCGTCGGTGCGCGTCATCGTTACGCGGTATTTGCCGCTTTTCTCAAGCTTCTCCGACAGCGCCTGGGCGAATTCCAGCACGATGGTCTTTTCCATCTCGCCGCTCGCCGCGACCGTGCCGGTATCGGGGCCGCCATGGCCCGGATCGATCACGATCAGCGGGCGGCCGTCATTGTTGCGTTTCGCGGTTTCGGCGGGCTTCGTTTCCGGCGCGCGGCGCGGCTTTGCCTCGAGGACGAGATTGCGCATGAAGCTCGTGCGGTCGATCGAGACCAGATCGAGCACCAGCCGCGCCGGCTGACCGTCGACCGCTTCGAGCACGAATGCCTTGTCGACGCGCACCGGACCCGTCGCGTCGATCACGATGCGCGAGCCGCCCTGCATCACCAGGCCGTAGCGGAATGCCTTGATCAGCCCGCGGCCGCTTTCGCCGGTGCGCGCGGGAAGTTGGAACGTCACCTGCGGCAGATCGACGACCACGCGATACGGATCGGCAAGCGTGAACGCCGCGATCTCGATCGGACGGCTCAGGTCGATCACCAGCCGCGTGCGGCCGGCATCGCCGCCGAGCCGCGCTTCGCTCGCGATCGGAAACAGGTCGGGCGGAACAGGCGCCGCCGCACGCACGACGGCGGCGCGCTCGACTCGCTCTTGGGCGCGTTCTTGCGCGCCGGCCGGAAAGGCCGCGACCAGCGCTCCGACAAGCCATGCCGCCCGCACCATCTGCCACCTTCACCCAACCCAACGCTTACGGCCGGCGTGGTTAACCCGATATTAAGGTGACAAAACGGGAGGGAATGGGGCGGTTCCGGGCTGGGGCGGCCGGTGTTCAGAATTATAACCTTGACAAAGCAGATGCCCGGCCGTAGTCTCCGTGGCAATCAAGGATGCTTGTCATGGTCGATCTCCTCAAAAACCCCATTTTCAAAGACGAAAACAAGGCTCGCGCTTGGCTCGAAAGCCATGTCTGGCCGCGTGGTCCTGTGTGCCCGCATTGCGGAAATGCGGATGAGACGAAAGTCACACGTTTAGAGGGCGAGGCGCACCGTCCGGGCTTGCTTCAATGCAACGAACCCGAGTGCCGCGAACAATTTACCGTGACCGTTGGCACCGTGTTTGAGCGTTCCAAGATACCGCTGACCAAGTGGCTCGCCGCGCTGTTCCTGATGACCGCCAGCAAGAAGGGCATCAGCGCGCATCAGATGCACCGCATGTTGGGCATCAGCTACAAGTCAACGTGGTTCATGATGCATCGCCTCCGTGAGGCAATGCGCACTGGCGGCCTAGAGCCGCTCGGTGGTGAGGGCAAAATCGTTGAGGCCGATGAGACCTATTTCGGCAAACGCGAAGCCGACGCGGCCCTGAGGGTCTCTAAGAACAACGATAAGCGCCGCCAGAACCGTCCGATCATTTCCCTTGTCGAGCGCGGCGGTTCGGTTCGCTCGTTTCACCCCGCCGTTGCGGATCAATGGACGGTCACGCAGATCGTTCGCGATAACGTGCGCCGCGAGACACGCCTGATGACCGACGAAAGCAACCTCTACAACGAAGTCCTTGACCACGTTGATAGCCACGAGACGGTGCATCACACGTCAAAGGAATACGTTCGCGGCGATATCACAACCAACACGGTCGAAAGCTACTTCGCAGTGTTCAAGCGTGGCATGCGCGGCACCTATCAGCACTGCGGCGAAAAGCACTTGCACCGTTATCTGGCGGAGTTTGATTTCCGCTATAACAACCGCGCCGCGCTAGGCGTGGACGATGGTGAGCGCGCCGAACAACTCGCTAAGGGCATCGTTGGCAAGCGCCTCACCTATCGACGGCCTAACGAGCAAGAAATTCCATTCTGAGGCGGGGCGCTTCGCGCGCTATCGTCGCAAGCATCCTAAGAAGCGCAAGGTTAAGCGCATTTGGGTTCGCTAAGCAGCGCCCTTCACCATGCGCAGATTGAAATGCCTTTTGACCTCTTTGCCGCCCTTGAAGCTGAGCGGAAGCTCTGGTTGCTCGGGGTCGCCTCGCTTTGCAGGTTTGACTGGTCGGCGCCTGCCCGAGAAAGCGGCAGATGGCAGATGTTCGAGCGGTGGGAGTAGCGGCATCTTCCCCTTGAACCACTCTTCGATGGCGACGATTTGCAGGCGCGGAATGTGCCCATGAACAATATCGGCGGGCCCCATCGTCGCAGCCTCGCGTGTCATTTCGCGAGTTGGCGGATGAAGACAAATGAACAATCCGAGTTGCGCGTCTTCACGCTCTAGCACGCGCGCAAAATCTCGCACCATCGAAGGGCCAACTTGCTCACCACCTTTTACCGAAGTGAGCATTCGTCCCCAAGGGCGGCCCGGTCCATTCGGAAAGAACAACTCACCATCAACACCGCGATCCGCGCCCTTTTTTTGCTCACGGAGCGCGTGCGGATTGAACAGATAGTTTGCCCACCACTGAAACTGATATTTGTCTTTCTCTGCCAGCTTCACCGCAGAAGCAAAATCTCGCGGCATACCCTCCATAGCGTAAGTTACTGGCTTCTGCGTCTTCTCCGCATACTCAGCAAGGCGGGCTTCAATAACCTTCACCGCATGGACGGCAACATCAATACCAATCCAATTCCTGCCAAGTTGCTCAGCAGATTCGATTGTCGTGCCGCATCCACAGAATGGGTCAAGGACGAGATCACCCGGTCGGCTAGACGCCTGAATTATACGATCCATCAGCGCGAGTGGCTTCTGAGTAGGATAGCCAATGCGCTCCGCACCGAGATTGTGAATTGGTTTGATATCAGTCCAAACGTCTTGGAGTGGCGCGCCTTTCGCATCTTCCAAGAGCCGCTTGCCCTGCGGCATTCCGCCTTCTTTTTGAGGCCAGTGGATCAAGCCAGTTGAGTCTAGTTTGTCGAGCCTGTCGATCAATGGGTATTTCGCAAGATCGTCGCCGGTAAGGGCGGTGTACTTTTCATAAAAATATGAAGGTGGCTGCCAATGGCGCCCGCGCTCCGTGGGGTTGTAAGCACGCCATGGTAATCCCGAATCCCCCTTTCGCGTCCCCGGCCCCGTCAAGTCCGTTCGTCGCCAGCGGCGACCAGCCTCGTCAACGTGAGTAAAGAACGCATCGATATATTGATCGTCATACGGCCCAAACTGCGGAGTCCAAACAAACTCATCGCTCTTGGCATAAAACAGAATCGAGTCATGAGATGGCCCGTAACGCTTCGCGCTATTGTGCGAACTGGTGCGTTTCCAAATCACTTCATTCAAGAAATTGTCAGGGCCAAAAATGCCATCCAACACGACCTTGAGGTAATGGCTGGCGCTGGGGTCGCAGTGCAAATACAGACAACCAGTAGGCTTTAGCTTGCCATGAAGCTCCCGAAGCCGGACCGCCATCATAGACAGGTAGGCCATCGTGTTTGATTCTTTGAGCGCGGAGCGCAGTGCGCCGACGAAGCGCGCCGTGTCGCCGCCCATCTTCATTAGCTCTTGATAGGACCACTCAGCTTCATCGCCCCAACTCCATGTATCGCGAAAGGCCCCCGCCTGCGCAGACGCGGCATCATCATCCTGACGGTCAAAAAGAAGGTTGTATTGGGCTTGGCTGTTGAATGGTGGATCGAGGTAAATCAAATCCACGGTGCCATCTTCGACGTACTCGCGCAGCACGTCGAGATTGTCGCCGAAATAGAGTTTGTTGTTCATGGCGCGGAGTCCCCGCGCCACTCTCGCAGCGCACGGTTAATCAACCGAAAATTTACGTTTGATTAAGAAGTCAACCGCGTGACGCGCGCCGCTTTGGCGATTTGCGTTTCGCCTTACTCTTTTTCTTGACGCGATGCTGCGGCGGGCTTTTCGCCACCACGGCGACGGCGCGCTCGAAGCGTTCCCATGCGTCAGGGGCAAACTCCAACGTCTCGTTTTTTCGATCTTTCTTACTCACGGAGCGGCCGTTATGGCGGGGGTAATCGGAGGCACGAGAGTCAGTTGCACACCAGTAGCCGCCGCAGCTTGAAGCTCCTGCGCCATAGCAATAATCAAACTTTCGCCGTTGGCGTACAGCATGCGTGCGTCTGCCTCTGTCAGCACCACGCGAGGATGAACCACAGGGTTACGATAGTCATCTTTCATTTGGCGAATCTCAGCCAACGTTTTTTCCGTGGGCGCAGGCGTTTGCGACGCAAAGCCCTCCAACTCTTTCAGGTAAGCGGCCCAACTTACACACGTAGCACCAGGCTTCCCGCTGAACAGTTGGTAATACGACTCAAGAATACCTTCTACAGCACGCGCGACGTGAAACCCCGACGCCGACAAAAGATTGAACGCGAGACATCGTCCAGCCGCCCGCCAGTCAACGCGGGTCTTATCAGGA
>JAXDNY010000007.1:0-3523 GCA_034669145.1 Hyphomicrobiales bacterium | reverse complement strand
CCGAACCTTGGCGCCCCAAAGGCAATTAGGCCGTGCCGTTCAGCCGCCCATACAACAGATGGTCCTGCCACAGCCCGTTGATGCAGAGGTACTCGCGCGCGTAGCCCTCGCGCACGAACCCGGTCTTTTCGAGCAGCCGGATCGAAGCTGCGTTGGAGGGAATGCACGCGGCTTCGATCCGGTGCAGCCGCAGCGAGCCGAAGGAAAACGGAACCAGCGCCCGCACGGCGCCGGTCATCAGGCCGCGCCGCGCGAACGGCTCGCCGACCCAGTATCCGAGGCTTCCCGCCTGCGCAACGCCGCGGCGGATGTTGGCGAGCGTCAGGCCGCCGGCGAGCGCCTCGTCGCTCTTGCGGAACAGAAAGAACGCATAGGACGTGTCGGAACGCTGGTCCTCGGCGTAGCGGCGCAAGCGGCGGCGAAACGCCGAGCGGGTCAGGTCGTCCCCCGGCCAGGTCGGCTCCCACGGCGTGAGAAACGCACGGCTTGCCTCGCGCAACGTGGTCCATTCGCTGTAGTCGGACATCTGCGGCGCGCGCAGGTACACGCCATCGCCGTCGATGGTCGGCAGCGGCTCGGAGAAACTGACCGTGCGAAAGAAGGCCATGGTTCATCTATCAGCGCATGATCTTTTCCGAAAACCGCTTGCCACTTTTCGGGATCATGCGTCAGGCGGCGGGGCGCCCCAGACTTTCGGCAATCACCGCAGCCCTTTCAAGCCCACGTCCGGGCCCGAGCACCGCGACCGCGGGCCGCGAGCGCCCGATCAACGCGCGTCCGGCGGCGCGCGCGCTTTCGACCGTGACGGCCTCGACCTTGCCGACGATCTCTTCGAGCGGAATCGGACGGGCGTAGATCATCATCTGGCGCGCGAGCTGTTCGGCGCGCGCGCCGGAGCTTTCCAGCGCCATCAAGAGACCCGCCTTCATCTGCGCCTTGGAGCGCGCGATCTCGCGCTCGCTCAAAGTCTCGGCCGCATTGGCGATCTCGTCGACCACGACGCGCATCAGTTCAGGCAGATCGGAAGCATCGGTGCCGGCATAGACGCCGAGCACGCCGGTGTCCGCGTAGGCCGCGTGGAACGCATAGACCGCGTAGCAGAGGCCGCGGATCTCGCGCACCTCCTGGAACAGGCGCGACGACATTCCGCCGCCGAGCACGTTGGTGAAGACCTGCAGGCTGTAGATCGAGGGATCGCGCTGCGGGACGCCTTCGAGCGCGAAGGCGACGTGCACCTGTTCGAGGTCGCGCTGCTCGATGCGCGCGCCGCCGGAGAATTTCGCCGGCTCCGGCATCGGGCCTTCGGGGCCGCTGAAGCTCGCGAAGCGCTGCTCCACCTCCGCGACGATCTCCTTGTGATCGACCGCGCCCGCCGCCGCGATCACCATGTCGGGAGCGCGGTAGTTGCGCGCGAGGTAGGCGCGCAGTTTGCGGCTGTCGAACGAGCGCACCGTTTCGGGCGTGCCGAGGATCGAGCGGCCGACCGGCTGATCCGGGAATGTGACGGCTTGCAGATATTCGAAGATCAAATCGTCGGGCGTGTCCTCGGTGGCGCCGATCTCCTGCACGATCACGTTCTTCTCGCGCGCAAGCTCCTCCGGCTCGAAGGTCGGATTGGTCAGGATGTCGGACAGCACGTCGAGCGCGAGCGGCACATCGGCGCGCAGCACGCGCGAATAATAGGCGGTGCTCTCCACGCTGGTCCCGGCGTTGAGATCGCCGCCGACCGCCTCGATCTCCTCGGCGATCTGGCGCGCGGTGCGGCGCGTGGTGCCCTTGAACGCCATGTGCTCGAGGAAATGCGAGATTCCGTTCTCGTCCGCACGCTCGTCGCGACTGCCGGAACCGACCCAGACGCCGAGCGAGGCGCTCTGCAGATGCGGCATCGCGTCCGTCACGACGACCAGGCCAGAGGGCAGACGTGTGACGTCCATGCTCATGCGGCAGCTCCTTCGCGCGCGGCACGGCTTGCCGCAAGGATGAATTTTTCGACCGCGCTTTGATCGTTCGGCAGCACGGCGATCCGCTCCTGCCGCTCGTTGAGGTCGCCCAGCCAATCGGGCAGCGCAGGCCGCGTTCCGCACGCGGATTCGACCGCGGCGGGGAATTTCGCCGCATGCGCCGTCGACAGCACCACCATCGGGACCGCCGGATCGCGGTGCTCCTTCTCGGCGACCGCGACCGCGACCGCCGTGTGCGGATCGATGAGGATGCCGGCCTCGCGCTGCACCGTGCGGATGGTGGCGGCGGTCTCGTTCTCGTCGGCGCGATCCGCTGTGAAGCGCGAACGGATTTCGGTCAGCGGCTCCGGCGCGATCGAAAAGCTGCGCGATTGCGCCAGCGATCCCATCAGGGCGCGCACGGCTACAGAATCGCGATTGTAGGCGTCGAACAGCAGGCGCTCGAAGTTGGACGAGACCTGGATGTCCATCGAGGGCGAAGCGGTCGCCGTCACGCCGCGCACCTCGTAGGTGCCGGTCTTGAGCGTGCGCACCAGGATATCGTTGACGTTGGTCGCGACCACCAGCCGCTCGACCGGCAGCCCCATGCGCATCGCCACATAGCCGGCGAAGACGTCGCCGAAATTCCCCGTCGGCACCGTGAAGGCGACCTTGCGCTGCGGGCTCCCGAGCGCGACCGCGGCCGTGAAGTAATAAACCACCTGCGCGACGATGCGCGCCCAGTTGATCGAGTTGACGCCGGAGAGGCGCACGCGGTCGCGGAAGCCGTGATGATTGAACAGGCCCTTCACGATCGCCTGACAGTCGTCGAACGTGCCTTCGATCGCGAGCGCGTGCACGTTCGCCTCTTGCGGCGTCGTCATCATGCGCCGCTGCACGTCGGAGATGCGGCCGTGCGGATAGAGCGCGATGACGTCGACCTGGTTGCTGCCGCGGAACGCTTCGACCGCCGCGCCGCCGGTATCGCCCGAGGTCGCGACCACGATGGTCGAGCGCTCGCCGCGCTGGACCAGCGCATGATCCATCAGCCGCGCGAGGAACTGCATCGCGAGGTCCTTGAAGGCGAGCGTCGGACCGTGAAACAGCTCCAGTACGAACGTACCGGGCGAAAGCTGCGCCAGCGGCGCGACCGCCGGGTGGCGGAACGAGCCGTAGGCGTCGTGCGCCATGCGCGCGAGGTCGGCGTCGGGAATTGCGCCGCCGACGAACGGACGCACGATTTCGCAGGCGACCTCGGCGTAGGGCCGGCCGGCCAGCGCGGAAATCTGGTCAGCTGAGAAAACCGGCCATGAATCAGGTACATAGAGGCCGCCGTCGCGGGCAAGCCCGGCGAGCGTCACATCGATGAAGCCGAGCGCGGAGGCTTCGCCTCTCGTGGAAATGTAGCGCACCGAGGTTCCTGATTTTGTTGCTCTGACACTAGTGTCCCGATTCCGAAGTTCGCCCCAACGGGCGGCAGGCTCCATGCGAACTTCGGAATCGAAAGGACACTAGCAACCTATTGATCTAGTGTGGCTTTGGTTCAGAAGTCCGCATTGCGGACTCGCTGCGAGAATGATGCG
>JAXDNY010000006.1:0-28594 GCA_034669145.1 Hyphomicrobiales bacterium | reverse complement strand
GGTTGACGTCACATAAAAAACGTCTTGCGTTCCATGAAGTTCCGCGCGGCCCGTGAATTGAAAGCTCACGAAAAACCCCCGTGCCACAAAAAAACGGCGGCGCGGTTTGCACCACGCCGCCGCCGATATTGAGCTTATCCTGCGACGCTAATCGCAGCGCCGGATGCGCTTCATGCTGCCGTCATCGCGCTGGATGGTCACGGTGCGGCAGTTCGAACAATGCATCTCCACACACGGCGTTCTCTCCATCCCTTCCGTTATCGTCCGGTGCTGATGGTGCTTGTCGACTTCACCGGCGGACCGCCAGGTTCGTGTGCCATCGCCCGTGTACGCGAGGTCACCTCACCCTTGTGCACTTTCGTCTGCGTCCGCGAACGGCTCCATGTGCCGCCGTCCTGCGCGCGCGCGCGCGACATGCCATGCAGATTGTTTTTGTTCTCGTGAAGCTTGACGTCGCTCGTGTTCTTCGTCCCTCCGGCCGCGCTACCGGCGGCGCCGATGGTCGACGATGTCGTTCCGGTGGGACTGGTTGATGTGCCGCCGGTGCCTAACGTCGAGGCCGACGTTCCACCCACCGCGGCGCTCCCGCCGGTCCCTCCAGTGGCAGCGGAACCTGCCGTGCCCGTCGACGCGCCGCCGCTCCCAACCGTCGAGGCGCTCTGCGCGAAGCTGATCGTGCTGACGCTCGCAACAAGCAAGCTGGCCGCGAGCGCGGTCTTTACTGAAACGGACATGATGTTCTCCTTACCCTTTATCTCGGATGTAGGTCGTGCACTGACCGTCGCCGGTCGTAACCGTCGTCGTTGACGAGCCTCCTCCGCTCGTTCCACTCGTGACCATGCTGCTGCTGGCCCCGTTGCCGGAATGAACCGTCACCGAATTCCCCCCGGTCGTAGCGCCGGAAACCTTGCCTCCCCCGGCGGTCACAGAACTCGTCATTGCGCCGCCGGATGGAGGATTTTCGCCGGCCTTCAGGTGGACGGTCTTGCACCCGCTTGTCGTCGTGGTTTGCGCGAGGGACAAACCGGCCGAGGCCGCGACCGCCAGCGCGATCGTTCCGAGCTTGATTGCGGTGCGCATAAGCTCTCTCCTGTTTTAAGAGAATAGGGCGCGGCCCCGCATGCGGAGCCGCGCCTTGCTAATCGAGCTGATTAGCGGTCGTCCCGCCTGTCCCAGCCCCTATGCTTGCCCTTGCCGCGTCCGCGGTGGTCGTCCGACATTCCGGTCGGACGGTTGGTCATGCCGGCAGATGATCCGCCCGTGCCGACGGTGGAGGCGCTGCCGCCCTTGCCGCCCGCGGACGACCCGCCGGTCCCGACGGTGGACGAGGTACCAGTCTTGCTGCCGCCCGCAGCCGAACCGCCAGTGCCGACCGTGGACGACGTCCCAGTCTTGCCGCCAGCCGCCGAGCCGCCGGTGCCTACGGTCGATGAGCTGCCGGTTTTGCCGCCGGCCGAAGAGCCGCCGGTTCCGATCGTCGAAGACGCCCCGGCCGAACCGCCAGCTGCCGAGCCGCCGGTCCCGAGCGTGGTGCTCGACTGACCGCCGCCGGCGGACGAGCCGCCTACGCCGAGCGTCGAAGAGGTGCCGCCGCTGCCACCGGCAGAGGAACCGCCCGTGCCGAGCGTGGTGCTGGATGTTCCGCCACCGGCACTCGATCCACCGGTGCCGATCGTTGAACTCGTCTGCGCGTAGCCGACGACCGCGGTTCCGACGAGGAACGTCGTGGTCAGGATGGCCGTTCGGAATTGCTTCAGTGTCATGGGAGTCACCTCTCTGATTCAATCACGTCGCGTGTTGCGCTTGCCTCCTCCGAACACCCGTGAATTTTAACGTGGGAACATGCCCAGCGTTCCGGTTCTCGCAATGCGAAAGGTGAAATGATCCCGGCAAGCGGTCGCGAATCGAATCAAACCGGTTCGCTCCACGGCAGGAACCGCAGAGTTCTCCGGAGTTACGCCATTCTGAAGGCGGAAGCTTGCGCACGCGAAGCGCGCGGCGAGAAAAACATCCGCCGTGGTCCGCGGTCAATACGGTCAAGCAGCTAGCCGGTTGGCGCGCCGCTGTGTCCCTCCCGATCGCGCCGTCGCCACGGCGGCCTCAGCCGCATGCCCTTGCCGCCCGGCCGCGGCGGCGTCGGGTCATCGAGCGCTCGGAGCGCGTCGATGATCTCGTCAAATGAAACAGGAGTCCGGGCCCCTGGCGCGTGACGCCATCCGGGGGCGGAATCGACCGCGCAGGCATCGGATGCCCAGGACGACAGGATGGCGCGCTTTTCGTTTCGGGTCAGGTCGGGGTCGTTCAGCACATCTCGTGGATGGTCGAACTCGGAGGCAGGGTGTAGCAGGGCATTGAGGTCGACTTCGAAATCATCATGCGGGGTGGAATAAGACTCCGTCATGGCTGTCCTCCATCTCCTTTCAAAAGCGTGACAGAGAATCGAATTAGAACGGCCAAGAAAGATTTCAAGAGGCTCAACGGCAGAAAAGCCCAGCCCAACCCAAGCAAAAAGCCCGGCCAAACGGCCGGGCTGTTTTCGGCGAACGCCGCTCACCCCCTCCGCACGGCGCGGCGGCTCTGTCCAGGTGTGCCCGCCGCATTCCCGTGCGTCTAATGGTTTGGCGCTCGCGCCTTCACATCGATCGGCGGGATACCCCGGGCGCTTCAACCTCCGCTACGACCGCTTTCGGCGGATTGATCGACGCGAGCCCGAATGCGATGATTGTGCAGTCTATATCAAAGACGCAATTGATGTCGGGGGTTGCCACTTTCGCGATGGTCAGCGGTCCGGCAATAGCTGCACTCGCTAACGCGAACAGAGCGATGCCGAGACAAGCTCCACGTGGGACATACATCGCCACCTCCCCTAGGCCACGAGCGGTCCTCTTAAGATTGCTCTAGATAAATTGACCCTACAAGGTTGTTGTGGCGCCCTGCCCTGCAAACACGCGGCCGACCTCGCCAAGGGCCATCCGGGCGCGCAGCTGCGCGACGACGCGCTCTCGCGCGCGCTTCGACTTCCGCCGGCAGGACCAGTTCAACCTCGGCCTCGGTCCCGACCGCGCGCAGCAATTCCACGACGAGACGCTGCCCAAGGAGGCGCACAAGGTCGCGCACTTCGGCTCCATGCGCGGCCCGAAGTTCTGCTCGATGAAGATCACGCAGGATGTGCGGGATCATGCGAAGGGGTTGAACGATCCGAATGCGATGGGGCTGACGCAGTCAGGTGTGCTCGCGAACGGCTGCCCGCCGAAGCGTTTGCGAAGGCGGAAATGGGGGAAATGAGCAAGAAGTTCAAGGCGATGGGCGAGCAGGTGTATGTGGATGCCGAGAAGGTGAAGGAGAGTAATAGGGTGTTGTGAGACTTGCCATCAAGGTTCGACACCAAAGATGTCGGCGTCCTTAGCAAGGGCATCCGGGTAAGGCCATACGGAAGCACGACTCATTGATCGACTAAGCCGCTCGTGCGTATGCCCCGATGTTATTTTCATACTGGTGTCGTACGACGCTTTTTCCTACGCCATAATGCTGAGCGACCACAGCCATTGGGATTTCTTCTTCGTCAATCATACGAATTACGCCCTCAGCTGGAGCCATAAATTCAGCGGCAAAGGCGCGCCCTACGGCCTGTCGGTCCGAATAGATATTTGCAATCGGTGCCTCGCGGCTTCCGTAGACGAGATAATCACCGACCGCACGAGTTACCAAGAACGCCGTGCTATTTGGCCCCTCATCCTTGACAACAATAACTGGATTGCTGTCTCCGTTCGCTTGAAAGCCCCTTAGTAATTCTTCACCGGCAGAGCTAGACCTAAATTGCTGATCTCCATCAAAAAGCTGTTTGAGGCCGTCGATACCACCGACAGACTGATCCTTTTCCAAACCTATTTGTTTGCGTACCGATCGCGCACGGTTTGTGCCGATCTGCCAAGGCTCAGGCTCGTCTTTGGCTGGGCCGAGGCTATTCTTAAGCTCTAGTAATCTTGGGAAACTGTTTGTCCGAGATTTGTCTCCTACCTCTTTTTTTACCCATTCCAAGGACGGATTGAGCTGATTCGGAGAAATAGCGGAGGCCAACTCAATTCGCGCATCATCATCGGAAATTGTATCAATCAATCGTGCGACCTCAGCGGCCGTCGAATCGCTCATAGTTTGATACGTCAATCCAAACGCACCAGCGCTTCGCCAAAAACTGTAGTCCTTGGTCTCTTCCAAAATTTCTTCAGTACGCCGTAGCAGCGATTCGATTGGAAGATCGAACCGCTTTGATAAATGAAAATGAGAAACCAAAGGACGTACGAGATTGTCAAGAACAATCCTAGAGAAGTCGTCTACCGCCAGACAATGGCGGGGAATGTCCCAAAGATGCCGCTCACCAGCCCCGGGTCGGAAAAATAATTCAATCTGTCCAGTTGCCTGTGCCAGAAGTATTGAGCGCGACGTTACGTCTCCCACGTCCCTTTGAACAGGAAACATATTAAATGGATCGGAGCGACGGTATAAGATCCGCCACCAATTTGCGAGTAGCCGTGTACTGAGTTCATTAAGATCGAGCAGTGAGTGAGCAGTCACGATCTTTTCGTCTTCATTTGACGGCAACCGCACAGCCACGTTGGCCTGAACTTCGTCTGTTTCAGCATGATCCGACGCATTCCCAACCATCGCCGCCGAGAACAGAGGCGTCCCGGCGGCGACAGGGCGTGGGCTATCGCCTGCTACCGCCGCAGAAGCAACAAAGCCAAGGTCCCTTGCCTTTCGCTGTCCCTCAGGGGTCAACTTCGGCACAGAAGCACGGCCTTCCACAGTAATCGTAAGAAGCCCTGCTCGGTTGAGCACATTTAGAGAGCGGCTCACATTAGGTTGCAGGCGACCCGCCAACGAAGCAAGTTCACTAATGCTGCGTGGCTGCCTAGTTGCAACAAGACCAAGCAAGTCCCTGTTGCCAGCCGACGAAAGAGCTTCGATACGCGTTTGCTCAGTTGGCTTCGAATCCTGTAGGGCCTTTATTCGCGACAGGAGTCTGTCACGAAGCTCTTTGCCAGTAATGTTCTGCTTCATGACACATCCTCTACCACGAATTCGAATTTGACCCCTTTTTCGTCACAGTAAGCTTCGCATCGTGCGAAGAAATCAGTTACGAGTTGACCCGCTGACGTGAATTTGTACGAGAACGCTCTTCCGGCTACGCCAGCCCGATGTTCATGATCAAACGGCTCATTCGCGGATGCCCCATCCAAACCGTGGGAGTTGTCGAACCCAAGTAAACGCTGACCTCCTTCGTCCTGAAGAATCAACGCATAAGAAATGCCATACGGGCGGCCCGGGGTAGCATCTCTCATCTCCGCTCTGATCATGACCTGCCAACCGTTGGACATTGGCCAAGTTCTGGCCAAATCGATAAGGGAGCTGAGATCGAGGAAGTCAGACATATATCATATCCAGATATATATTCAAGGGGGATATACTAATTATTTTTATCCTTCCAACCCATTGAACAAGCTTCATTTTTTATCATGTGCGGTGAGCGACCCAGTAACGATATCAACCAGGGGTGAAAGGTCAACCGCTTGTTATTGAGCCCCTGAAGGGCTTCGGGGTGAGGCTTCCCACGAACACACAAACGGCCATGGGTTTGCTTCACTGCGAGGCCGAGATGTGCGTAGGCACACGAAAGGCGACGACCTCCGCCCTCAACCGCTCCAAGCACAGAGGCCGGGCAGCGCACGCGTTGCGCTTCTTGCGCCCTACGGCTCGATCAGCGCGGGGATAACTCCCCGCGCGAAAATCTCACCGATAGTGCACGCGCCTCGATCTACGAGGGGCGCCTTCCGGAAGCGTCTTGAAGGTGCGGATCGGGGGCGGTGGTCGGCGAAAGGGTGCAACACACACACCGTGCAGGGCACAGCCGACGCCCGCGCGCCAGCTGCGCGTTACCGCTACTTCCCCGCCGCTGCGCGGCGCCGCGTTGATGCGATGCTGCCAGCCTGGGCCGTCGCCTTGAAAGAAATCCAGCACGTCGCGGTCGATGCGCAGCGACACCATTTCCTTGACGCCCGGAAGCGAGGGCGGCGGCGCCGCGGGCGCCTCGATGGGCTTGCTTCGACAACCGAGCGGCGCTTTTCGAAAGCATCGCTCCGCTTTGCGTCTCGCGATAGGTTTTGGCCCGTAGGTCCGTCAGGACCTCGGCGTCCCGCGCCGCCCTCACTTTTGGGTGGCGCATCGTCTCACATCTCGGGCGCAACGCGCCGCGAGAATGCGAGCGGCTGTCTGACATTCGAATCGGGATGGCAACACGCGTGCGCAAGCACATGTCCGCGCGCAACAAAAAGCCCGGCCAAACGGCCGGGCTTCGGTAGTGCGTGATTGGCGAAATTACTTCGCGGGGGCGACCTTCGCGAGGATCCCTTCGAGCGGCTTGTAGGTCTCCTTGGCGAGATCGGTGTAGAGTTCGCCGAACTTGGTCGTCTGGGTGACGAAGCCCTCGTAGGCGCGCTTCACGTAATCGCTCTGCACTTCGATCGCCTTCTCCAGCGACTTCGCGCCGAGCAGCTTCTCGAGCGCCGCGCTGCCGTCCTCGAAGCTCTTCTTCGAGTAATCGGCGAATTCAGTCGCGATCGTCTGCCAGCCCTTCGACACGGTGCCGAGCTGCTTCATCGCAACATCGACGTTCTCTTTGCCGAGCTTCTGAAAGTCTTCGAAATTCTTGAGCATCAGATACCTCTTGCGGCCCGCGGCGTGCGCATCAGGCGGTTGATCGTTGGTTTTGAGAAGCCGACAGTGGCCCCGCCGGCTCGCAAAATCATGTAGTGCAGTGCAGCATAAACGTCAAGCTGAATTTCGCAGTGCAATATCTGCTCCGAATCGGGCAGCATAAGCATAAGTCCGGGGCAGTCCCTTAACACTTTGGCAATGACGTTTCCCCTACCGTTGGGAGACGCATGTGGCGGGTCCTGCTGGCGTTTCCGGCAGGGCGAACAACAGGGAACGTCGGGTCGCCTGACCCTTCGTATAGGACGGGGAAGTTCATGCTCCGCGGAATTCGGCCGGCGGACGGCCTGCGTTTCGGAATCTGCACTCTTGCTGCTGTTGTTGCGCTTGTTGCCGTAGGAACGGACCCGGCCGACGCTCGTAGCCGCAGAAAACGGCACCATACCCACCACGCCCGTGTCACCTACAGCCCGCCCTACGCGGCGATCGTGGTGGACGCCAATTCGGGCAACGTGCTGCACAACACCAGCGCCGACAGCCTGCGCCACCCCGCCTCGCTCACCAAGATCATGACGCTCTATCTGCTGTTCGAGCAGCTCGAGGCCGGCAAGCTGCGGCTCGATACGCGGCTGGAGGTCTCCGAGCACGCCGCGCAACAGGCGCCCTCCAAGCTCGGCTTGCGGCCCGGGCAGACCCTCTCGGTCGAGGACGCGATCCGCGCGCTGGTCACCAAGTCCGCCAATGACGCGGCGGTCGTGGTGGCCGAGGCGCTCGGCGGCGACGAGGAAACCTTCGCCCGCATGATGACGCGCAAGGCGCGCGCGCTCGGCATGAGCCGCACGGTCTACGCCAACGCCTCCGGCCTGCCGGACGAAGATCAGCTCACCACCGCGCGCGATCAGGCAACGCTCGGCCGCGCCATTCAGGACCGCTTCCCGCGGCAGTATCGCTATTTTGCGACGCCCGCGTTCGTCTTCCACGGCCGCGCGATGCGCAATCACAACAAGCTGCTCGGGCGCGTCGAAGGCGTCGACGGCATCAAGACCGGCTATACCCGCGCGTCGGGGTTCAATCTCGTGTCCTCGGTCCGCCGCGGCAACCGCCACATCGTGGCTGTCGTGATGGGGGGCTCATCGGGCGGTGCACGCGATGCGCGCATGCACCTGCTGATCGAGCAGCAGATCGCGAGCGCTTCCACGCAGCGCACCGTCGCCAGGATCGAGGAAGCAAAGGAGATCACGGTGGCCTCAGCCGCGCCCGGCAAGGTCGCGGAGACGCAGGTGCAGGCTGCGCCGGTTCAGGCCGTGCAGGCCCCACCCGCGCAGGCGCGGCTTGCCCGCGCCGACGCGATTGCGCCGCTTGTGCCAGTCGCGGTCGAGACTGCTGAACCCGCGGCCCCGTCCGCGCTCAACAACGCCGCGCTGGCGCAGGCCGCCACGGTGCTGTCGCGTCAACCCAAGCCTGGCTCAGGCGAGCCGATCAACCCGGTCAAAGTGAAAACCATCACGGTAAAGGCCGGCAACGTACAAACCGCGATGCTGGTGCCGTTGACCGGGCCGGCCCCGCAGGCAACCGTCGCACCGCCTCATTTTGCCAAGAGCGCCATGGTGATGGAGCCGACCACGCCTCCTCCGGGCGCGCGTCCTGGCGTGCTTGGCGTGCTGCCCGCCGAAGCCCCGCTTGTGCCTCCCGCCCAGCCCGCCACGTATGAAATCGCTTCGGGAACATCCGTGCCGGTCACGACTGCATCGCTGTCCTCGCGTTCGGCACACCCCCGCGGCCCCTGGATCATTCAGGTCGGCGCGTTTCCGAAAGAGATCGAAGCGCAGGAGCGGCTGCGCGAGGCCAAGTCGCTTGCGAAGAACCTGGTCGCCAAGGCCGAGCCGTTCACCGAGCGGGTCACCAAGGGCAGCCAGGAACTCTACCGGGCCCGCTTCGCCGGCTTCGACCAGTACGCCGCAGAGGCCGCCTGCAAATACCTCAAGCGCAACGACATCGCCTGCATGGCGATCAAGAACTAGCCAATTCGCTGCTAATCTAGAAGCCGCAGGCGCCTCCGGACCTCGTCCGGGGGCGTTTTGCTTCGTTTCGGGGCATGCGGGAGCGTTACGACACGTTCCGCGTTAGCAAAGCCGCAATCCGTTTTGGCTACAGTGCGGTCCAACAAGAAGCCTACGGGATCGCGTCAACGCAGAAACAGGTGCCGCTGAGTGGAGTTGTAGCGTTCGGAGTATCTCAGCGATGTTGCCGGAGCAGCGTGTCCTTGGCTTCGTTGATGCGAGCCGCAAGGTAGTTCGTGCCCCCCTGGTCGGGATGGAATTTCTTCATCAGCGTCCGATGGGCGCGGGTGATGTCTTCGGCCTTGGCGCCGGGCTCAAGGCCAAGGATCTGGTAGGCCTCCTCCTGCGACATTGGCCCGCGCGGCGCGCTGCCCCGGCCCGTTGCCGCATCGGCCTGCGCGTGCTCACGCCAGCCGGAATCCCGGCGGTCAAGATACGCTGCCAGTAGGGCGCGGCTCTCGTCGTCGATTTCCGCCAGCAGGCCGACCAGCGCATCGACATCGAGCGCTTCGAGCCGCGTGCCTTCGCGTGGGCCCGTGAGGATCACGCCGCGCATCGCGCCGCTATCGTGATCGAGCTCCATCTCCAGAAACGCCGAGCGCACGCGCGAGACCTGGCCCGCGCTCTTCTGCGTGCGCGCCCCGAAGCCGGCCGGACCGAACGGCATCCAGCCGAGCAGGCCGAGACCGGTCATGCCGAGCGGGACCGCAATCGCGAGCTGGCCGCGCACCGCGAAAAACGCCGCGAACACCAGCGCCGCGATCCCGCCCGAGAGCTTGAGCACGGCGGCGAGCTTGCGCGGATCGGCCTGGAGATATTTCTGCGCCATCCAGAGCAGGACGGCGAGCGCGGCGAGCCCGAACAGCAGGGTCATTGCTATCTCATCTGCGCGAGCAGCTTGCGCGCTCCCGCGCCGCGCCGCGCCGAGAGGTCGGCGAGCGCCTTGACGCCGCCAGCCGCATAGACCGCCGCCGCGCGCAACAGTTCGGAGAGCTCGTGCGCGGCGCTGAGATCGAAGCGGCAATAGGCGCCGCGCGTCAGCCGGGCGATTTCGCGGAACGCCTGCTCGGCGACCGGGTCATGGCCCTCCTGGAACACGAAGGCCGGCATGCCGCGCAGACCAAGCTCACCAGCGGCGGCCGCGAGATCGTCGATCGCCTCCTCCATCGCGTCGCCGACGTAGACCAAAGCCGCCACCTTGCCCCTGTCGGATTCGGCGCGTGCGTGGCTCAGCACCTTGCCGATCTGCGTGTGGCCACCGCGGCAATCGATCCGCGCCATCAGCTCGCCGAGGCCTGCGCCGTCCGAGACCCAGCGCGACGCGCGGCATTCGTTCAGCCCTCGGAAGTACACAAGCTGCACATCGAGCCCGCCGATCGCCGCCGCCTCGCGAAACATCTCGCCCTGCAATTTGCAGGCGGTGTCCCAGGTGGGCTGGCGGCTCATCGTGGCGTCGAGCGCGAAGATCAGCCGGCCGCGTTTGCCCGCTTCCGAAGGTGGCGCCAACGTGCGGGCGCGTTTGATGAACGCGTCGATCTCGGCACGCGGCGAGGCCGCCGCCGGTTCGCTGCGCGCACCCGCCGGAGCGGGAGTGGTCTTGTCGGTCGCCTTGTCGCGATCGCTTGCCATTTCAGGCCCTTGACCGGGGATTCACCCCGGTCCCGGCCTATAAAGTGGCATCTTGTGCGCCGGGCGCAATGGCCCTCGTGTCGCGGGGCGGCTCCTCGCCAATCAGGTCGTCGGTATCGAGCGGCCGGTCCTGAGCGGCAAGCCACTCGGCGCGCGCGGCGGCGCGGCGCCGTCCGCGCTCATCGATCGGCAGTTTCAGCCCCTCGATCAGCCGGCGCACCTCCTGCCGGGCGGTCAGGTGCGACAGGTTCGGGCGCGTGCCGAGCGTCTCCTCGTCGAGATTGTCGAGCGCGGTCAAACCGTGCGGAAAGAACTCGCGGAATACGACGCGCTCGGAGAATCCTTCGGTCGCACGGAAACCGAGGCGCAGACCGAGCCGGTCGAGGCATTCGCCGACCAGCTTCTTGTTGCGCGAGTTGAGCAGCGCCAAGCGATTGCGCACCACGATCCAGTCGGTCAATCCGCCGTCGACGATGCGGCGCTGGCGGCGCGCGTAACGCACCATCGAGGCATAGTGGCTCACGCCGGTGACCTCGAAGCTCGCCGCGTCGACCTGGCCGAGTACGTCGAAGTCGAGGAAGCTGTCGTTGAGCGGCGTCACCAGCGTATCGGCCATCGAATGGGCGAGCCGCATCAGATAGGTGTCGTTGCCGGGCGTATCGATCACCACGAAATCGTGGCTGTGCTCGACCTCGTTGATCGCGGCGGCAAAGCCCGCGAACTCGGCCGCCTCGTTCTCATCGACGCGAGCGCCGTCCGAGCGCGCAATGGCGTAGTGATCGGGGACTTCGAGCGCGATCCCGGTGCGCTTCGCGCAATCGCGGCGATTCTCGACGTAGTGGGTGAAGGTCTGCTGACGGCTGTCGAGATCGATGGTCGCGACGCGCTGCCCGGCCTTGAGCAGCGAGACCGCGATATGCATCGCCGTCGTTGATTTGCCCGAGCCGCCCTTTTCGTTGCCGAGCACGATCACATGCGCGGTACGCGGCACACCACTTGTTGCCTGGAGCAACATTACTCAACCCCTCGACACCACCATAATCCGAATCGATTTGTGTCAAGGTCAAGACGAATTGCACGCGGACTTAACTTTCCTGGTTAACCGCGGTCGTGGGGATAGCTACCCTACCCGCTGCAGAACCGGCAGCGTCGGACGTTCACCCTGCGCCTTACCGGTGATCGGCGCGCGCGGAAGTTTCGACGACCCCGCGTCCATGACGAAGTTATGGTCGAGCGAATACCAGGTGCCGGTCACGCTCGCGGAAGGCGCCGGACCGTCGTGCTTCACGAAATCGCCGATCAGGTGGCGCGTGACGCCGAATTGCACATCGCTGTCGATGTTCTTGTCGTCCGCGACATAGATTTGAGAGATCAGAGTCTTGAACCCGTCTTTTGAAGCCAGAAAGTGAAGATGCGCAGGGCGCATGTTGTGGCGGCCCTGGGCGCGCAACAGCTCGCCCGTCGGGCCGCTGACCGGGATCGGATAGCCGGCCGGCTTGATGCTCTGGAACGCGATGTGGCCATTCTCGTCGGTGAAGAACTTTCCGCGCAGGTTCATGTCCGCCTGTCCGGGGTCCTGATTTTCGTAGAAGCCCTCGGTTGAGGACTGCCAGATATCGACCTCGGCGCCCTTGATCGGCCTGCCGGCGCGATCGCGGAACCAGGCCTTCACGAGCAACGCCGGACCCGGCGTCGGCGAACGGACGATGGAGCCACCATTCGGCGTGACCGGCGACTGCTCGCGCCAGAACGGTCCGAGCAGGCTGGCGTCGGTGTCGGTCTGGCCGTCGGAGTTGTTGAGCAGGCAGACCAGCGACGAAATGCCGAGCGACCCGGAAATCAGCACAGCCTCGTTGTGCGACTCGTTGCTCGCCTTGCCGAGCGCCACGACGTAGTTCATCGCGGTCCGGAATTCCTCCTCGGTCAGTTTCGACTCGCGCACGAAGTCGTGGATATGCCGGATGAAGGCGCCCATGATTTCCTTGAAGCGCGCGTTGGGCGCGCGCTCCAGTTCCCTCAGGACTGCCGGTGTGACGTCTTCCTGGCGCTCGATGATCACTTACGTCGCCTTCTTCTTCATGGGATCTTTGACGGCCTCGAAGGTCGCGAACTCCACGTTGAACAGCTCGCCGTTCACCTTCTCGACCTTGCGCATGTAGATATTCTGCACGATGTCGCGCGTCTCGGGATCGATCGAGATCGGCCCGCGCGGGCTTTCCCACGCCATGCCTTTCATGGCGCCCATCAGTTTTTCGCCGTCGGGGTCGCCATTGGTCTTCTTCAGCGCTTCGTAGATCAGGTGCATGCCGTCCCAGCCGCCGGTGGAAATGAAGTTGGGGCGGAAGTTGTTCGCCTTCTTGAAATCCTCGACGTACTTCTTGTTCGCCGCCGAGGGGTGCGCGGCCGAATAGTTGTGCGCCGTGATGACGCCGAGCATCACGTCGCCCTGGCCGGGAAGCTCGTCGTCGTCGGTGAGGTCGCCCGGGCCGATGATCTTGATGTTGGCCTTGTCGAGCCCGCGCTCGACGAACTGGCGCGCGAACGTGCCGCCCTGCTGGCCGGGGAAATAAATGAAGGCCGTGTCCGGCTGCAGGTCGCGGATGCGCTGCAGGAACGGCGCGAAGTCCGGGTTGGCAAGCGGAACCTTGAGCTTCTCGATCACCTGCCCGCCGCCGGCCGTGAATGCATTGGCGAAGGCGGTTTCGGACTCGGCGCCTGGCGCCCAGTCGTTGACCAGAGTCACGACCTTCTTGCTGCCGTTCTTGGCGGCCCAATCGCCCATGATCATCGAGGATTGGCCGAGCGTGAAGCTGGTGCGCGTCATGAAAGGCGAGCGGTCGATTGTGACCGACGCCCCCGAGATGATCACCACGGTCGGGATCTTCGCCTGCGTGACGAGCTGGCCGATCGCAAGCGCGGTCGGCGTGATGCCGCCCAGCACGATATTGACCTTCTCGTTGACGATCATTTCCTGCACGACGCGGCGCGCGACGTCGGGCACGCCAGAGTCCTCGCGCACGATCAACTCGATCTTCTTGCCGGCGACCTTGTCGCCATTGACCGACATGTAAAGCTTCGCGCCGGCCAGCGCCTGACGCCCGACGGTCTGGAAGCCGCCGGTGAGCGACAGGCAGGCGCCGATCTTGATGACGTCCTGCGCGGCCGCGTCACGCGTTCCGACCACCGTGACGGCGGTTGCCGCCGCCATTCCCTTCAGCACGTCCCTGCGCAGCATGTTTCTCTCCCCGATCCCGTTGTTATTCAGGCCGTTGGCCGTCTGGCTTGAATCTAGAGCTTAACCGCCAAGCGCTACAATAGGCCAAGTTCGCGCAGTTCGCGCCGCATCTGCTCGGGCATGTTGCGCGCGCCGGGAGCCGCGCGGTCGAGGTCCGGGGGCGCGTCCTTGACGGTAAGGTAGCGCCAGCCCTGAAAGGCACGGAACGGCCGCGGCTGTACCAGCTTGGCTTTGCCGTCGAGGACGATGCGGCAGCGGCCAATGCCGTCTTTGTCGGTAAACGGCTCGATGCCCAAGATGCGCTCGCGGCAGAGGATCTCGCCGCGGATCACCCAGTAGAGCGAGCCGCCGTCGAGCAATTCATCCACCCGTTTCGGCACCATGCGGGTCCGATGGAAGCGTTTCCCGGCTTCGCCAGATTTCTTTTTTTTGGCAAGTTGCTCCTTGATCCAGTCCTTCAGGTCCTGGACGGAATCGCAACCGACGCAGAGTTTGAGCAGGTGCAGGGGCATTTATCCCTCTTCTTGTGCGGCTTCGATGGTCAGGATTTTCGCGCCTTCGGCAAGCTGCGCGCCGACCTCAACGGCAACCTCGGTGACTGTGCCGTCGAGCGGCGCGAGCAGCGCGTGCTCCATCTTCATCGCCTCAACCACGGCGACGCGCTCGCCTTTGGTGACGCTGGCGCCGGGCGCGACGAAGATCGCCAGCACTTTGCCGTGCATCGGCGCCTTGACGGCGCCGTCGCCGTCGAGGTGATCGACATCGACCGTGTCATAGCTTTTCAGCGCGACGTGACGCTGCACGCCCTGCCCCACCACGACGATGCCGCTGCCGACCGGTACGAGGCGAACACCGTGCGCGCCGGGTACTCCATCGACCGTGACGTGAGCGCCGTTGTGCCACGCGACATTGGCTTTGCGTGGATGCCCATCGACCATGATGTCGAGGTCAAGCTGCCGCTGCGGCCCGAGCGAAAACCCATCGGACGTGCTCCAGGGGTCGCGCCATGGCGTTTCCTCAAGCTTACGTTTCGTCGGAGCCAGCAGCGCCGCGACACCGGCGCCAATCGCCGTGGCCTCGGCCTGCGGGTCGATCCTGGTCAGCTCGGCCAAATGCCGGTCGATGAAGCCGGTGTCGAACTGCCCGGCGCGAAACTCCGGATGGCTCACCAGGGCCTCGAGGAATGCCGCGTTGGCATGCGGCCCAACCACGACCGTTTCGCCGAGCGCCGTGGCGAGCCGCGCGAGCGCCTGCGCGCGATCGCTGCCGTGTGCGATCACCTTGGCGATCATCGGATCGTAGTACGGAGAAATCGCCGAGCCGGCATCGACGCCGGTATCGACCCGGATGCCTTCACCGGCCGGCAATTCCAGCGCCGCGAGCCTGCCGGTCGATGGCAGGAAGCCGCGCTCCGGGTCCTCGGCATAAAGCCGCGCCTCGGCGGCGTGGCCGTCGATCCGCACATCGCTCTGCGCGAGCGGTAGCGTCTCGCCCGCCGCGACGCGAAATTGCATCTCAACCAGATCGAGCCCGGTGATCGCCTCGGTGACCGGATGCTCGACCTGCAGCCGCGTGTTCATTTCCATGAACCAGAAGCCGTCGGGACGAAGTCCCCGCGCGCCGTCGGCGATGAATTCCACCGTGCCCGCGCCCTGATAGCCGACCGCGCGCGCCGCCTCGGTTGCGGCACGTCCCATCGCGGCGCGCACCCCGGCGGTCATGCCGGGCGCGGGCGCCTCCTCGATCACCTTCTGGTGGCGGCGCTGCAACGAACAGTCGCGCTCGTTGAGATGGATGACATTGCCGTGGCTGTCGGCGAACACCTGCATCTCGATATGGCGCGGCGCGGTGACGTATTTCTCGATCAGCACGCGCGCATCGCCGAACGCGGACTGCGCTTCGCGCATCGCGCCTTCGAGCGCGGCATCGAACTCAGCGTGCTTGTCGACGCGGCGCATGCCTTTGCCGCCGCCGCCCGCCACCGCCTTGATCAGGACCGGGTAGCCGATCTGGTACGCCTTCTCCTTGAGGAATTTCGCCTCCTGCAATTCGCCGTGATAGCCGGGCACGACCGGCACGCCGGCCTTCTCCATCAGCGCCTTGGCGCGATCCTTCAGGCCCATGGCGCGGATCGCTGACGGCGGCGGACCGACGAACACGATGCCGGCCGCCGCGCAGGCTTCGGCGAACGCTGCGTTCTCGGAAAGGAAGCCGTAACCCGGATGAATGCATTGCGCGCCGCTGCGCCGCGCGGTCTCGATCAGTTTCTCGATCACCAGATAGCTTTCGCGCGCGGGCGGGGGCCCGATCAGATGCGCCTCATCGGCCACGCGCACGTGCAGCGCACCGGCATCGGCTTCCGAATAGACCGCGATGACGCGCATTCCGAGGCGCTTCGCGGTGCGCGCGACGCGGACGGCGATCTCGCCGCGATTGGCAATGAGGACAGAGGAGAACATCGGCTCAAGTCTTACCCCAAGGCCGGACCGAAAAGCACGGTGCCGGACCCGGTTGTCCTCAGGCAGAGCTTATTGCTTGGCGTTCGGATTGAGCGACAGCGGTGCGGAACCACCGGACGGCTGCTTCGCGGATGGCCGCCGCGCGGCGGACGCCGGCGCCGAATTGGTCGGCTGGGCGGAGGGTGCCGATGGCGGAGCTGCGGCCTGGCTCGGCGGAGGTGCCGGCGGCTCGGCATTCATGACCGGCGGGATCGACGCCGCCGACGGGAAGCTCACGTTCGGGCCGGCAGGAACGCCGGTCGGCGTGTTGCCGCCGCTGCCGCTTGAAGCCAGCGGCCGCGTACGGCTCGGCCAGCTCACCGCATAGCGTGCGACCGTGACGTCGAACAGCCGGTCCCGCAGGTTCGCACGCAGCCGCTTGTCGTCATAGACCAGCCCAAAGGCATCACACGTGTCGGCCGTGCAGCCATCGCGCGTTGCGAGCACCTGCGAGGCGAGCCCGTAGCGATCCGCCGCGATGGTGCGGCGCAGGCCGGCAATCGAGGATTCGTAAGCCTGATCGCGCCGCGAGGTGTGTTCGTGGGCATCGGCGAGCAGGGTGAGCCGCGCCGCCACATAGGCGCTCGCCGCAGCGACAGTCTCAGGGCTCGCGAATACCGCACGTTCGCAGGCGCCCTCGACCGTCTCGGTGTTGGTCGCTTCGAGGCAGGCGATAGCGGACCCAGGGGCGATCGCCCGGCCAACCAGATCGGCGGCACGCTGATCGAGCGCGCGGCGCTCGTCGGCCCGGTCGCGCTCACCCGTGCGAACGATGTAGGTCCAGCCGAATACAACCGCGATGACGATGATGGCGGCGCGGAACGCGAGCGAGCCGAATTCCGTCATGCCGGACCGGACGACTGCGATGACGACAAGCGCCACAAGCAGCGCAGCGGCGACCCCGACCGCCCAGAGGGGAAGCGTGAAAGTTCCGGTCGTCAGGTCGAGGCCAGGCACCCAGTCGAGACTCATACGCGTCAGTCCGCCCCATCAATCCGGCGCCAGTATGACGCAGGCTTGAACGGCCCGCCAGCTAAAATCGCGAACCGCCAAGGGCTTATTGCAGTGCAGCGAACGGCTGACGATGGCCTTCAGGGCGGTACGGGAAAGAACCGGCCCCGCGCGGTTGCCAGTACGACGCCTGTGCCTAGCTCCTCCAACCGCCCCTCGACATCCACGTAACGGCCGTGGTCGGCCACCAGTGAACCTCGCCCGATGATCGGCATTTCGGTCGGCACGGGTTTCACGTAACGGACGGTCAGCTCGCCGGTGACCGCGATCCGCGCCGCCGTTCGGACGACGGCAGCCGCCAGCACCTCATCGAGGTAGGCAGCGACGATTCCACCGTGAGCGGCATTCGGCGGTCCCTCATATTGACGGGGAATGATGATCGGCGAGACCACGCCTTCAACGGTCTTAAAGCACCGCACGTGCAGGCCGGTGGGATGTCCCGGACCACAGCCGAAACACTGGTGAAAGCGGTTGTCCGGGGGGTGGTGCTCCTCCAGCCCGGCAAATGCGGCGCGAAATGGTTCGGGAAGGGGCAACGTCAACGGTCCGGCCTCCTAGATTAGTTCACCTTCGCACCCGACACCTTGACCACATTGGCCCACTTCTCGATGTCGGCGCGCAGGTACTTGTCGAATTCCGCAGGGCTCATGGCCATCGGCACCGCGCCCTGCTTTGCCCATGCGTCCTTGACGTCGGCCCGCGCGATCACCTTGTTGATCTCGCTGTTCAGCTTCTCGACGACATCTTTTGGGGTGCCGGCCGGCGCCATCACGCCCAGCCAGATCGTGGCCTCGTAATCGGCGACACCGCTTTCGGCCACCGTCGGCACGTCCGGCGTCAGCGTGGAGCGCTTCAGGCCGGTCGTGGCAAGCGCCCTCACCTGCCCGGCCTGCACGTTCGGCGTCATGGTGGTGATTGCGTCGAACATCATCTGCACATGGCCGCCGAGCACACTGTTGCGCGCCTCGCCCGACGCCTTGTGCGGCACATGCACGATGTTGGTACCGCTCATTGCTTTGAACAGCTCGCCGGCCATGTGATACGGCGTCCCCGGTCCCGACGACGCGTAGTTGAGCTCACCCGGCTTCGCCTTCGCCAGCGCGATGAATTCCTTCAGGTCCTTCGCCGGCACCGACGGGTGCACGACCATCACGAGATCCGAATAGTTGATCGGCGCGACGGGGACGAAATCGCGCATCAACGCAAACGGCTTGTTGTCGACCAGCGACTCGTTCGTCGTGTGCGTGTTGGACATCAGCAGGAGCGTGTAGCCGTCGGGCGCGGACTTCGCGACCGCGTCGGTGCCGATGATCGAGCCGGCACCCGGCCGGTTCTCGATGATGAAGGTCTGCTTGAGCTGCTCCGAGAGATGCTGGGCGAGCACGCGCGCATAGATGTCGGCCGGACCGCCTGCGCCGAACGGTACGATGATCCGCACCTGCCGTGCCGGATAGTCCTGTGCGGACGCAGGCTGAACGAAGGAAAGCGCAAGCAGCGCAAGGGTGGCGGCACGTAGCATCCCGGCCATAAGGCCCTCCCCGTTGTTTCCACGGTGATAGTCCGCCGCCCCCGGCGCTTCAACGCGCCCGTTTGTAGCAGCGCGCATGGCGCGGCGCCATTTGTTCCGGATTCGAGAGTCGATGCGGGAATTTGGCGGTAGCGGCCTTAACTCGAAATTGACCGCCGGGTATCCATGATCGGCGGTCCAATCCCCGCGCTGCGGAGAACCGCAACGCGACCATTGAGCCGACAGAATGTCGTCTGCGCACCGCAAAACCGATCCGGGCGAGGTCATCGTCGAGGAGGCGCGCGCCGCGCGCCTTCCGCTCGGCCCCCAGCAATTCGAGTTCTGGTTCGCCTACAAGAACGGCTTCAACCCGCCGCTCACTGCGGCGGCGAATGAGATCCGGTTGAAAACTGGCGCGCTGACCAGGCCGGATATCGACCGGCTGCATCAAACCTATCTGTCGCCCTGGCGGGTAACCGGCCAACCGGATTCCGTTACGGCTCGCCTGGACGAGAAATTGCGCGACATCGCGATCACGCTCGAAGGCGCGATCGGCGCCACGCAGGCGCAAAGCGAAATGCTCTCGGCCGAAGCCACGCAGCTCGGCGACGCAAGTACGATCGAGTACGCGCTGCGGGCGATCTACCGGCTGAGCCTCGCCATCAAGGAGAGTCAAACCCGCCTGTCGCAGCTTGAAAGCCGCATGGATGCCGCCGCGCGCGAGATCGGCGAAATACAGCAGCAACTGTCCGCCGTGCGCGCCGAGTGCCAGGCCGATTCGACCACCGCGCTGCCGACACGCGCGACCTTCAACGCGATTCTGGCGAAGACACTCGAAGCCGCGGCCGAAACGCGCCAGCCGGTGTCGGTGGCGCTGTGCGACCTCGACTACTTCGCGACGTTCAACGAGCACTTCGGCAGTCAAAAAGGCGACCAGGCGCTGCGCGGCATTGCCACGCTGGCGAAAGAGCAAATGCGCGCCGGCGACACGGTCGCGCGCCATGGCGGCGACGAATTCGCGATCGTCCTTCCGCAGCTGCGCGCCAGCGATGCGGTCGCTTACGCGGACCGTTTCCGTCAAACGCTGGCGGCGCATACGTTCGCGGAGGATCCGAACGGTGCCGGCCGCATCACGGTGTCGATCGGCATTGCCGACGCCATCAAAGGCGATACGCCCGAGTTCCTGCTGCGCCGCGCCGCCAACGGGCTCAAGGTCGCCAAACGCGAAGGCCGCAATCGCGTGGCCGAGATGAGTCCGGACGGACCGATTTGGGATGCGAAGCGGCGGATATGATCAGTTGGTCAGCAGGGCCGTGTCGTTGCACAGCTGCGGAAAAGCCCCACGGCAGGTCTTGTACAGGTCCGGACAGGGTTTTGCCGCCTGCACCGCCGCGTCGGCCGTTTTCACCCGGTCGCCATTCGCGCTCGCCACCGCGTCATAGGTCATCACCGCTTCGTCACGCGCGACTTTTCTGTCGGCGATAAGAAAGCGTTCCGCCGCATCGAAGAACGCGGTGGCGGTCTTGCTGGCGCCGTCGGCGTCTTTGGTAAGCGACGCATAGGCGGCCGGATCCGGTTTGACGACCTTCGCGCGGATCGCGGCGTCGGAATAAACGATGCCGAGCTTGAAATAGATGCCGCCGCATGTCGCGGCAGCCTGCCACCAGGCTTTACCGTTGAAGGCTGTGCCGGGCGCGTTCACCACGCGGTCGCGCTTGTCGGCGGGTGTCGTGGGCGGCGGCGCTTCTTGTTTGGTTGGACGCCGTTTGGTTTGCGATTGCGCGGCCGCAAGCGACGACAGCGCGATCGACAGGATGGCCGCAATCGCAATTGTGCGCCGAGCGCCTACCCTCATGCTCCGACAATAAAGCGCAGCGCCGAGGCGGCGCCAAGGGCTCCGCACAGCGCAAGCACGAGCTGGTGGATCGAGAACCGGCTCTGCGGCGTCTCGGGCGCAAGCGGCGGCGTCTCGCTCACGAACGCCTGTGGTGCGATCGTCGCTGGCGCCGCATTGGCGGCCGCGAAGACCGCCGGCTTCGGAGCGGCCGGCTCGGCCAGCGTCACGGGTTTGGATTCGGCGGAGGCGAACTCCATGACCGGCGCAGGCTTCGGCGCGATCCGGTCTTGCTTGGCTGTTGCGACTGGAGCCGGAGCGGGCGCCAGAGCCGCGACCGGCACTTCGGCGGCCGCCATCTCAACCGGCGCAGACATCGGCGGCTCGAGATTCACCGCAACGACATGCGGCTTGCGCAGCGCCTCGAATGAGTTCTGCGCGATCGGAAGCGGATTGATGAAGCCGCGGAAACGCCGCGCGAGCGCCGATTCGGGCATCAGGGTCGTGGCGCGGGCTTCAGCCGAGGCGAGTTCGATGCCGCGCTCGCGCTTAACGGCAAATCCCGGCGCGCGCAGCCGCTTGGCAAAACGCAGATGCTTGGAGCGCCGCGACACGACGACCTGCACGCGGCCCGCGGATTTCCGCTTGGCGGCAGGTGCGGCAGCCGATGGTTCGGCAGCAGCGGCAGCGGCGGCGGACGCCTTCTCGCACTTCTTGATGTAACGCTCATCGCAGGCACTGACAGGTGCGGTGTGGAAGGCAAGCAAAGCAACTGCCACCGCCCCTGCGGCCGTGATCCGCACGCTCATCGCGTTCCCCTGCGGTTCGGCTTCGGTAACGCCCATGGGTACTTGCCGAAATGGCATCACGGTGACGAGATTGCGGCAATCCTGCCCTAATTCGCCCAGTTCCACACTTGCGGCCGGTCCCGTTGTTGCTCCATTGTTCCGCGAGAGTGCCGGTGGGGTTTAAGGAGCGTTCGATGCGGCTGATCTTTGGGATGATTCTCGGCGCGGCGCTGACGGTCGGCGGGGCCTACGTTGCCGATACCTCCAAGACCGGCGCGGAAGGCCGAATGGTCAATTGGGACGTGGTCGCCAAGAACACCGACTCGGTCGTGACCATGATCAAGCAAGGCTGGGCCAAACTGACCGGCTAAAAATTCTCCACCCAGGGACGCAGTTCGAGTTCCGAGGTCCAGGCACTGCGCGGCTGCTGTAGCACGTGCAGGTAGCTTTCCGCGATGGCATCCGGATCGAGCAGTGCGTCCGGCTTGTCGGGTGCGGTCGGGCGGCGGTCGCTGCGAATACCGCCATCGATCACGAAATGCGCCACATGGATGCCGCGCGGCGAGAGTTCACGCGCGAGCGCCTGCGCGAGCCCGCGCAGCGCGAACTTGCCCATCGCGAACGGCACCGACTGCGCATAACCCTTCACGCTCGCCGAAGCGCCGGTGAACAGGATCGCGCCCTCGCCTTTTGGCAACATGCGGCGCGCCGCCTGCTGCGCCACCAGAAATCCCCCGAACGCCGAGACCGCGATCGCCTTCTCAACATCCGCCGGATCGAGATCGACGAAGGGCCCGCGCGTGCGGAAGCTCGCGTTGTAGACGACGACATCCGGCGCGCCGAGCTTGCCTTCCATGTCGGCGAACAATTTCTCCACGTCGGCGCGCTTGGTCGCATCGCATGCGAAGATCGCCGCGCCCGTCTCAGCCGCCAGCGCACCGAGCTTCTCGGTTGAGCGCGCGGCGAGCGCGACCTTCATGCCGTTCTTGCCGAACAGGCGCGCCAGCGAGGCGCTAAGCCCGCTTCCGGCGCCGACGATGAGAGCGGTGCGGTAGTCCGCCATGACGTGCCCCTTCCTAGCTTCAACGAACCAAGACATGGAACTCGGCACGTTAAACAGCAAGAAGCCCGGCGAACGCACCGGGCTTCCACACTGTTTCGTGATGTTTGGAGTTACGCGGCGGCGCGCCACTGTGCCTTGGCGTCCGTGGAGGCTTTCTTCAGGTGCACGTGCGCATCGACGTGATCCACCCAGTCGAGCGGGATGAAGTGGTGCTGGCCGGATTTGTCCGACCCCTTGGTCAGCTTGATTTCGCTCCCCTGGACGTGATCCACGATTCCGATCTTGGCGCCATCGGAGCCAATGACCTCCATGTGTTCCTTGATATTGTCGTTCATCGCGTTCTCCTTCTCGCTAACGATATAGCCGTTAACGGGAAGAGCACCCTGATCGTTCCACGGTGCATTGACCCCGAGTTCCCGCAAGCTCTACCATCCGATTCAACCACAACATCGGGGGGAACGAAATGCGCCTGACACTCCAGCTCTTGCTGGCCATGACATTGTTGCCGGCAGCCATGACGCAGATGGCGGGCGCACAAGGAGCGGCCGCCCCGATCCATGTCGCGACCTATGTCGAGGTCGCCTCGGACAAGGACAAGGACGGCGCCAAGCTGCTCAGGCAATATCGCGACGCGACCCGCAAGGAGAACGGCAACATGCGCGCCGAGGTCGCGCAGGAGATCGGGCGGGGCAACCGTTTCGTGGTGCTGGAAATCTGGAAGGATCAGGCCGCGTTCGAGGCGCATGGAAAATCCGCCGGGACCGGCACGTTCCGCGACAAGCTCAAGGCGATCCAGGACGCCCCCTATGATGAGCGCATCCACAATTCACTCAATATCGGGCCGAACGATCCGGTCACCGCAAAGCGCGCCGTATTCGTTGCGAGCCACGTCGACGTGCCGCCGCCGCGCAAGGACGATCTGATCGCGGCGCTCAATCCGCTGGCCGACGCGAGCCGCAAGGGCGACGGCAACATCCGGTTCGAGGTGGTGCAGCAGACCAGCCGGCCGAACCATTTCACCGTCATCGAGGCGTGGAAGGACCACAAAGCTTACGACGCGCGTGGATCGGCAGGAGCGCAACGCGCATTCCGCGACAAGCTCGGCCCGATGCTCGGCGCGCTTTACGACGAGCGGATCTATCGCGCGGTCGACTAGGGGGAAAGAGGCGCGGCGGGCGCGATCAGCGCCCGTATTTCTCCAGCACCGCCAGACAGGGCGGGCTGAGTTCGCGGCGCCGCGCCTGGAAGCAGCGCAGCGTTGCGTCATCATTGTCGATCACGTCCTTGCAGAGGCGAATGGCATCGGGCCGGCAATTGCGCTGGTCTTCCGGCGTGCCGCGCGGCGTCAGGAATGGCGGCAGCGGGAGCGGCGGATTGGTGCTTCCGGGGAGTTGTGCCTGGCTCGGCGTGATCGATGACGCCATCAGGATTGCGAGCAGGACGAGCGAGCGGGCCATATTTCCCCCCGTGTGAGGCCAAGCCAAGCGTTTGGCCCGGCCTTGTCGTCCGTGTCTATGGAAAAGTCATGGCCGGCTTGTGGCCGTTCGATCAATTCAGGCCGCTGCCGACCCGGCGAGGTTGCGTGCCTGCGCGCCCTTCCAGGAGGTGAACTTGTCCTCCATCTCGACATGCAGGCGCATCAGCCACTTCTCGGCTTCGCGCGCGCGCGCCTCGGCTTCGATAGCCCGCCCCTCGAGAACGCGATTGCGGTCTTCCATCGTCTTGAGTTGCTCCAGCGCGCGCACCAGCAGCGTCTCGATCCGGTTTTCCGTCGCCGAGATCGTATCGGCCACCTGGCTCACAAGATCCAGCGCTGCCTGACCTTTGCGCGTCAACTCGCCGTCCCGCACGACGGAATTCGCCTGTGGCTGCTCGCCGCGTCCGATGCGCAGGATGTTCTCGGCGCCGGCCAGGCTGCTTCGCGGCCGCGTGGAATGACGAAACTGTTCCATCTGAGTTCTCCAGGAGAATCGAGGCGCAGGCGATCTGCTTTCACCCCCCCAGCGTGCAAAAACATGGTTAACAAACGGTGCATTTCGGCCCGAATGGGAACTCGCCCTCGCCGATATGCGTGGCGCGAAGGGTGTTTTTCCCAACCAAGAAGGGCGAAGCGTCTCCGAACGGGCTATACGGGGCGTCCAACAACGTCCGCAAAGCCCAACCCGTGCTCCCCGCCACCCTCCCCTTCGTGTTCGCGATTCTCTGGGCGTCGTCCTACGTGGCGGCCAAGATCGGGCTCGCCGACATCACACCCTACGCTTTCGTGGCGGTGCGCCTGACGATCGCCGCGGCGGCGGCCGTCGTGATTGTGCTGGCGCTCAAGCGCCCTTGGGGACCGGTCGGACGCCGCTGGCCGCATCTCCTGATCGGCGGCGCGCTGGTGCACGGGCTTGCGCTCGCGACCGCGCACGCCGCGCTGGTGAGCGTCGCCGCGACCCCGACCGCGCTGGTGCACGCGTTCCATCCGATCCTCACCGCCGCGCTCGGCGTGGCGGTGCTGGGCGAGAAATTCCGCTGGTGGCAATGGCTCGGGTTCGCCCTCGGACTTGCCGGCGTGGTGCTCGGTGTGCCGCACGATGTCGATTTCAGCGTCATGGTGCTGCTCGGCTTGAGCCTGTTCGGGCTTTCCGGGGGCACGCTCTATCTGAAGAAATTCGCCGCCGACGTTCCCCCGTTCGAAGCGACTGCCGTGCAATTGGTCGGCGGTGCGCTGCTCGCCATCGCACTCATGGTGCTGTTCGAGACGCCGCACGCGCGCCTGACGCCCGGCCTGATCGCCGCGATGACCTGGAACGTGCTGTTCATGTCGATCGGCGGCATGGTGATCTACAATCTAATGATGGACCGCTACGGCGCCGCCAAGGCTGCTTCCGGCTTCTTCATCGTGCCCGGCGCGTCCGCGATGATCGCGTGGCTGCTGATCGACGAGCACCTGAAGCCGATCGCGCTGATCGGCCTTGCAGCCGCGACGGTGGGCGTCGCGCTGGTGTGGTGGCGGCCGCGGCCATCGACAGACAGCAAGGCCTAATGCGCAGGCTGCTCTTTCACCCGGCTGACAAGCTGGGTCGGATTGACGAAGCGCAGCGCGATCAGGAGCCAGACCAGCGTCGCCGCCATGTAGACCATCGCCATCGCGTCGACCGATTGAGGCGCGCGCACGCCGGCGGCGAACACCGCGTAGTAGAGCGCCACCACCAGCGTCTGCGAGTCCGGCCCCGCGGTGAGGAAGGTTAGTTCGAACATCGCGATCGTGCGCACCAGCACCAAGAGCGACGCGGCGAGAATCCCCGGCATCAGCAGCGGGATCAGCACATGCCAGAAGATGCGCAGCGTGTTGGCGCCGAACACGCGCGCCGCCGATTCCAGGGTCGGGTCGATCTGCTCGATGAACGGCGTCATCACCAGGATGACAAACGGCAGCGCCGGCACGAGATTGGACAGAATGACGCCCGACAGCGTCCCGCCGAGATGGGCCTGATACATCACGGTCGCCATCGGAATGCCGTAAGTGATCGGCGGGATGATTAGCGGCAGGATGAACAGCAGCGTGACAAGCTGCTTGCCGCGGAATTGCCGCCGCGCGAGCGCGTAGGCGGCCGGCACGCCGATGACGACCGACAGCACGACGACGATCAGCACCACCTCGACGGTGACCCACAGCACGTCGCCGAGCTGGAATTCCTTCCACGCCGCCACATACCATTGCGTCGTGTAGCCCTCCGGCAGCCAGGTGCCGAGCCAGCGGCGGCCGAACGAGTTGGTCGCGACCGCCGCTACCATCAGGCCGATGTTGACGATGAAGAACGCCATCAGGCCGAGCAGCAGGCCGCTCCAGACTTGATAGAACCAGTGGCGGCGCTCGGAGGGTGCGGTCATCCCTTTCCTCCGCCGACGGGTCCGCGATAAAGCCCGCGCCGCAGTCCGAGAACCGCGACCACGACGATAAGCTGCGCGAATCCCATGATCATCGCCACGGCGGACGCCATCGAATAGTCGTACTGCTCGAACGCGGCCTCATAGGCCGCGAGCGAGATCACGCGCGTCGGCCCCGAGGGCGCGCCGACCAGCACCGCGGAGGGAAAGACCGAGAAGGCCTGCACGAAAGCAAGGCAGAACGTGATCGCCAGCCCCGGCGCGAGCAGCGGCAGATAGATGTGCCGGAACTGATCCCACGGTCCCGCGCCCAACGTGGCGGCGGCGCGCGCGAGCGTCGGGTCGATGCCGGTCACGTAGGAAAGCATCAGCAGGAAAGCGAACGGAAAGCCCGAGATCACCAGCGAGAGCACGACGCCGGCGAAATTGTGCGTGAGGCGGATAGGCCCGTCATAGATGTGCAGGAGCTGCAGGACCTGCGACAGCCATCCGCGCGGGCCGAAATAGGTCAGCATGCCCTCGGCGATCAGCACCGTGCCGAGCGTGATCGGGATGACCAGCAGCGTGGTTATCCAGCGCTGATAGCGGGTCTTGCGCCGGAGCTGGAACGCGATCGGCAACGCCAGCCCAACGTTGAGGATCGTGACCGGCAACGACAGTTGAAAGGTAATAATCAGCGTGCGCCACAGATGCTCGTCGGAGAAGAATTTCTGATAGTTCGCGAGCCAGCTGCCTTCGACCGGCTGAAACGACAGCACGAAGCCGTAGCCGAATGGATAGATGAAGAAGAGAAGCAGGAACACGACGGCGGGCGCGACCAGCAGCAGCCCTGTGTCCACCCGCAGGCGCGCTGCAACGGCGCTCATGCGGGCTCCGCCGGATAGACCAGCACCCGCCGCGGCGAAATCGTGAGGCGGACCTGATCGCCCATCTTCACGCGCTCGCCGGTGCGGACATGGAGCAGCACATTGTCGCCGGCGCGCACGTCGATCAGCGACTCATGGCCGCCGTATTCGACGCTCTCTACGCGGCCATCGATGCCGTTCGGTCCTGCTCCGACGGAAATATCCTCCGGCCGGATCGCGACGCTGACATGCGGGCCGGCGATCTCCTGTTTGGCCGTCCCCTCAAGCCCGAGCCCTGAGCCTTCCAGCGTCACCTGGTCGCCATTGCGTGCGCCGACATTGAGCGCGATCACATTGCGGTAACCCATGAAGCGCGCGACGTGCAGGTTCGCGGGCTGCGCGTAGACGTCCTCGGGTCCGGCGACCTGCTGCACCAGTCCATCCTTCATCACCACGATACGGTCGGCGAGCGAGAGCGCCTCTTCCTGGTCGTGCGTGACGTAAATGGTGGTGCGATCGAGCTCGCGGTGGATGCGGCGGATCTCGGCGCGCATTTCCAGCCGCAGCTTGGCGTCCAGATTTGACAGCGGCTCGTCCATCAGCAGCAGCGGCGGCTCGATCACGATCGCGCGCGCAATCGCGACGCGCTGCTGCTGCCCGCCGGAAAGCTGCCCGGGTAGCTTGTCTTCGTGCCCGGTGAGCTGCACGAGCTGGAACGCGCGCGCAACGCGCGCCTTGATTTCGGCGGCGGGCGTATTGCGCATCATCAGCCCGAACGCGACGTTGCGCTGCACCGTCATGTGCGGGAACAGCGCGTAATTCTGGAACACCATGCCGAAGCCGCGCTTCTCGGGTGGGAGTAGATCGATGCGGCGTTCGTCGAGCGAGATCGTGCCGCCCGTCACGGGGAGCAATCCGGCGATGCAGTTGAGCGCCGTGGTCTTGCCGCAGCCGGAGGGGCCGAGCAGGCAGATGAACTCGCCGCGCCGGATGGTCAGCGTGAGTTCATGCAGCGCTGCGACGCGCGCCCCGCTCGGATTGTCGAAGTGACGCGAGACCGCCGCGAGGCGCAGTTCCTTGAATTGCTCGTTCATTGTGCCGCACGCTCGGTGCTTACCCTCCCCTGGAGGGGGAGGGCCGACGCGAACGAAGTGAGCGTCGGAGTGGGGTGAGGCCTTACAAGATCACCCCACCCCGGCTCGCATTCGCTCCGCTCTTGCTCGCCGACCCTCCCCCTCCAGGGGAGGGTGACGGCGCGCGTGGCGCTCTCGTGCATCACTTCGTCTTCGCCGCGCCGACCTGCTGGTCCCAGATTCGGAACGCGTCGACCATCTGCTTGGAGTCGAGTGGCTGCGTGTGGGGGAATTTGGCGATCCAGCCGTCGTATTCCGGCCGGCCGAATTCCTTGATCACGTCCTGGCTCTCCTTCGGCGCCATCGACAGCGGCACGTTCTTCACAGCCGGGCCGGGATAGAAATAGCCCTTGTCGTAGGTCATCGCCTGCTGCGTCGGTTCAAGCAGGAACTTGATCAGGTCGAGCACG
>JAXDNY010000005.1:0-2534 GCA_034669145.1 Hyphomicrobiales bacterium | reverse complement strand
GAGTTCGTCGCCTCGAGCGCGTAGCAGACGTGATAGGGCACGCCGCTGCCCTGATCGACCTCCTCCGATCGTGCGATGGCTTCGTAGCGCGATTCGTTGCTCATCGCGCTGAGCAGATTTCCATAAGTGCGGCCGGTCGCCAGATCTTCCGCGGAGGCGAAATCGAGCACATCGGCGACGTTTGGCCCCCAGGTCAGACGGTCGCTGCCGATGTCCCAGTCATAGACGACTTCGCCGATCGAATTCAGGATCGCCTTGGGATCGGGTCCGTGCGGAGCGTCTTGCAGGCGAAGCGCCGAGCGCGCCGGCACGAGGACGCCCGCCGAAGGCGAGCGTTGGGCAAGATGACGCAGTTGCACGGCCGGACCTGAAGAGAGACTCGGGACGGCGCCAACTTGCCCCTTTCGGGTTAACCTTCCGTGTACCGGCATTGGACGCGACCTGCCCGGCGTGAACCCCTTTTCTGCCCCAATCCCAATGCAAGACATCGCTTACCATCTCTAGCGATAGTGCATTGCTTTCGAACGGTTTGGGCGCGGACAGCGGATGCTCTGGAAGTTCTGGTTCACGGTGTGGCGCGCACCAGCAGTCCTGACCACGATTGTCGCAATGTCGAGCGTGCCGTCGCTGGCCGAGAATGGGAAAGCGCTCGCGCCAATTCCGGCTCAGACTCTCGCCTTGATGGCGGCGAAGAATACGAGCCCGTCCGCGCCGGTTCTTATCCGCACCTACAAAAAGGAAGCCGAGCTCGAAGTCTGGAAGCTCGCGAGAGATGGGCGCTACGTGCACATCAAGACGTTCCCGATCTGCCGTTGGTCAGGCCAGCTCGGACCGAAGCAGACCCAGGGTGACCGGCAGGCACCGGAGGGTTTTTATTCCATCGCTCGCCGGCAGATGAATCCGAATTCGCATTATTACCTGTCGTTCGATACCGGCTTCCCGAACGCATACGACAAGGCGCACGGAGCGTCAGGCGCTTATCTGATGGTGCACGGCACGTGTTCGTCAGCCGGCTGCTACGCAATGACCGACAAGCAGATCGGTGAGATTTACGCCATCGCGCGTGATGCGCTTGCCGGCGGTCAGCAGGCCTTTCAGTTTCAGGCCTTTCCCTTTCGCATGACCGCGCAGAACATATCGAAGTATCGCTCCGACAAGAATATCGATTTCTGGCGGCAGCTTAAGGAAGGTTCCGATCGCTTTGAAGCGACTGGCGAAGAGCCCGTCGCGAGGGTTGTTGAAGGACGCTACACGTTTGCTCCCTCGCATGATCCAGCCAAAGAAGAGGCCGCAAAGGCCTTCCATGCTGCGGAAGAGGAAAGGATCGCATCGCTCAGCGATGGCAGCGCCGCGGTGCGGATCACCTATTCTGACGGCGGACAGCATCCGGCCTTTGCGGCGCTTCTGAAGCAGGGCGCCGACCTTGGTGACATCAGCCGGCCCGAGGCGTTGGCCTTTGCAGGCCAGGAAGTCGTGGTCGTTCCCGCGCGTAAAAAGAAGACTGCGGTCGCCGCGGTTAAGCCCGTCCAGCCGCCGGAACCGATGGGACGCGACATCTGCATTGCGCTGCCGATCCGCTCGATCAGCGCAGAAGATCTGCTCTTCTCGGCTCGCCCGCTCGGTTGTGGGCGCACGCCGACAATGTCCACCTCGACCATGGCGGCCGGCGCGGCACGCATTCTGCCTTCGTCCTTCAGGCCGCCCGCAGTCGAAGTCGCTGTCAACCGCTAGGCGTTGTTGGCAGCTGTTGCCTCGTGCTGTCGGCTTTACAGCGATCTTGCAATACGAAACCCGATTTCGGGGCTGCGATGATCGGGCTGATCGGCGCGGCGGCTGGCAGAGCGCAGGTCAGGGGGAAAGCTGTACCAGGAACCGCCGCGCAGAACGCGAAGCGACGTGTCACCGCCGGCCCAGACCGATCCGTCGGTCGGCGCCTCGGCGTAGTTCTCGTGCCAGGTGTCCTGCACCCATTCCGAGACATTGCCCTCCATGTCATAGAGCCCGAGCGCGTTCGGCGCGAATGAACCCACGGCGACCGGCTGCTCGCGATATTTGCCTTCGCGATTGCTGCCGTCCGCATCGAAGCTGGTCTGAAAATTCGCCTCATCGGCATTGATCGCCTCGCCCAGCGCGAACGGCGAGGTCGACCCGGCGCGCCCCGCGTATTCCCACTCAGCTTCCGTCAACAGGCGGTAAGTCTTGCCGGTGGTCCGCGACAGCCATGTCGTGTATTCCATCGCGTCGTCCCACGACACGTTGACCACCGGCTGTTTGTCCTTGCCCCAGCCTTCGTCGCGCGGCTTCGGGTTGCTCTGACAGCCGCCTTCCGCGACGCACGCGTCCCACTCGGCGAACGTCACCTCGAATTTGCCGACCGCAAAAGGGCGGTTGATGGTCACGAGCCGCTGCGGCCCTTCGTTGACCTCGCGATCACTCTCACTGTCCGGCGATCCCATCGTGAAGCTCGCCGCCGGTATGACGACCATCTCGGGACATGACGCGCAGTCGCGGAACGCGTAGGTAGGCTTGAGCGG
>JAXDNY010000004.1:0-25984 GCA_034669145.1 Hyphomicrobiales bacterium | reverse complement strand
CGCCTCCCGGCGCTCCATAGCCCCCACCCAACCCTCCCCCGCTTGCGGGGGAGGGCAGGGAGGGGGGACGGAAAAACGGGAACGGGTGTACCCGCACCCTGACGAATGGGCGGCGGAGCGTTGGCTAAAATTGAGCCCTCACCCTGAGGAGCACGCCGAAGCGCTTGCGAAGGCGGGCGTCTCGAAGGGCGAGGGCGCTGACATCGCTCTGGGCCATCCTTCGAGACGGGCCTTCCGCCCTCCTCAGGATGAGGCCCAAGTTGAAATATCCAGCGATCTCAAAATGTTACGAGAATGCCGCATGAGGCGCAGCCGCTTGCAGCGCCCCGTTGCGGCTCCCATCTCTCGGCCGACCAGAAATGCAGCCGTGCGGCACCGAAGCTGGCGGCCTTGGAGGAGAAAAATGAACCATCTGCGCACGGCCATCCTGCTCGCAGGCCTGACCGCGCTGTTCATGGGCGTCGGCTACCTGATCGGCGGCTCCGGCGGCGCGATGATCGCGCTCGTGGTCGCGGCGGGCATGAACCTGTTCACCTACTGGAACTCCGACCGCATGGTGCTGTCGATGACCGGCGCGCAGGAGATCGATGCGCGCACCGCGCCCGATCTCTACCGGCTGGTGCAGGAGTTGGCGGGCCGCGCCGGCCTGCCGATGCCGCGCCTCTACATCATCGACAGCCCGCAGCCGAACGCATTCGCGACCGGCCGCGATCCCGAACACGCCGCGGTCGCGGTCAACAGCGGCCTGCTCAATACGCTGTCGCGCGAGGAAGCCGCGGGCGTGATCGCGCACGAGCTTGCGCACATCAAGAATCGCGACACGCTCACCATGACCATCACGGCGACCATCGCGGGCGCGATCTCGATGCTGGCGCAGTTCGGCATGTTCTTTGGCGGGAACCGTGACAACAACAACGGTATGGGCATAGTCGGCACGCTCGCGATGGTGATCCTTGCGCCGATCGCCGCGATGCTGGTGCAAATGGCGGTGAGCCGCACGCGCGAATATGCCGCGGACCGCATGGGCGCCGAGATCGTCGGCGAGCCGCGCCATCTCGCCTCGGCACTCGCCAAGCTCGACCAGGCCGCGAACGCAATCCCGAACGAAGCGGCCGAGCGCAACCCCGCGCTGGCGCACATGTTCATCGTAAACCCGCTGTCGGGTGCGCGCATGGACAACCTGTTCTCGACCCATCCGGCAACCGAGAACCGCATCGCCGCACTGGAGGAACTGGCCGCGCACATGGGCCGTGGCGGCTATCGGCCCCAGCCGCAGCCGCGCCAGACCGCTCCGGCGCATGGACCGTGGGGTGGAAATCAGCGCCGCGGACCGTGGGGCTAGTGGTCCGATTCTAACATTCGCATCCCCTGTGCGGCGGCCTCTCTTGCGAATGTTAGAATCGAAGGACCACTAGCAAGTATTACATCCTAGTGGAGCTTTGGATTTGACATTCGCTTCGCGAGTCCGCGGCTGGCAGGGTAGCGAATGTCAACTCCGCTCTACTAGTCGCGAAAGCGAACCGTCACGCTTCCGCTTCGTTACAATGGCAGAAGTGATTCGGCGGCCCGCTCCCGACCACGGGTGGGTCTCCAGACATGGAGCGACCTTGCGCCCGATGACACCGGCAGCACGACGTGTAGCGCCCGCGGAGGTCGCGGGCCTCACTGCGCGCCGCATTGCCGCCGATATCCTCGACAATGTGCTGCGCCGCCATCGTCCGCTCGATGCCGAACTGGATGGCGCCGAACAGCATCCGGGTCTTGCCGCGCTCGCCGACCGCGACCGCGCGCTGGTGCGCAAGCTGGTCGCGACGGTGCTGCGGCGGATCGGCACGCTACGGCATCTGATCGGGAAATTCCTCGACACGGGGTTCCCCAAGGATGCGCCGCGGGTCGAGACGGTGCTGCTGATCGGCGCCGCGCAGATCCTGTTCCTCGACGTGCCGGACCATGCGGCGGTCGATCTCTCCGTGCGGCTGGTGCAGGCGGATCGTCGCGCCGCCAAATATCCCGGCCTGATCAATGCGGTGCTGCGGCGGGTCACGCGCGAGGGCCCCGACCTGATCGCCGCGCTCGACCCGGTGCCGCTCGACACGCCGCCGTGGCTGTTCGAGCGCTGGAGCCGAAACTTCGGCACCGAGACCGCGCGCGCCATCGCGGTCGCGCATGGGCACGAGCCTCCACTCGACCTGACCGTCAAGACCGACGCCGAGAACTGGGCGCCGCGCCTGCGCGGCCGCGTGCTGCCGACCGGAACGGTGCGTACCGGCACCGGCGGGCTGGTCTCGCTGCTGCCCGGCTACAGCGAGGGGGCCTGGTGGGTGCAGGATGCGGCAGCGGCGCTCCCGGCGCGGCTGTTCGGCGATGTCGCCGGCAAGCAGGTGGCAGACCTTTGCGCCGCACCCGGCGGCAAGACCGCGCAACTGGCGCAAGCAGGCGCGCGCGTTACCGCGGTCGACCGTTCGGCCAACCGGCTGGTCCGCGTGCGCGAGAACCTGACGCGGCTCGGCCTGCACGCCGACATGCTCGCCGCCGATGCCACCGAATGGCAGGGCGGCCCGTTCGATGCCGTGTTGGTCGATGCGCCCTGTTCCTCCACGGGCACCATCCGCCGCCATCCGGACGTGGGCTGGCTCAAGAGCGAGACCGATCTCGCTCAACTCACCGGCCTGCAACAGCGGCTGCTCGACCGCGCGGTCGCGCTGACCAAGCCCGGCGGACAAATCGTCTATTGCGTCTGCTCGCTCGAACCCGAGGAGGGTGAGCAGCAGGTCGAAGCCTTGCTCGCGCGCGAGGGAGGCGTCCGCCGCAGGCCGATCCGCGCCGATGAGATCGCCGGGATCGCCGAGTTCCTTGGTCCCAACGGCGATCTGCGCACGCTGCCAAGCCACTGGGCCGATCCCGACCCGCGCATGGGCGGTCTCGACGGCTTCTTTGCGGCCCGGCTGGAGCGGATTTAACGGCGTTTTTCAGCTGCTGTTGGCCCGGAGTCGCGCGGGCGCTATCTTGGCCCGAATCCCAGCGGGACCAGGCCCGCAGCGGGCGGAGGGGGTCAACGCGTCAATGTCCCGCGGGTCCATCGCGGATCGCACGAGGTTGGCCGCATTCGCGGCGCGCCGGGCGTTGCGCACCAGCATGGGCCGGTTCAACGCCCACCCGATGGTGCGCTGGCGCTTTACCTCCGCGATCGCCGACCGGTTGCTGATCGCCCCGCAGGACCTGCGCACCGCCGACCCCACGCGCGCGAGCGAGATTTATTCCGGCCGTTTCGCCTTCGCGGGCAAGATCGTGATCTGCGACGGCCGTTCGCCGTTCGAGATCGAGCCGCCCTCGGACGAATGGTCCGACCAGTTGCTCGGCTTCGGCTGGCTGCGCCATCTGCGCGCCGCCGAATCCGCCATCACCCGCGCCAATGCGCGCGCATTGGTAGACGAATGGATTTCACTGCAGGGCGCATTCGACACCGTGGACGCCTGGCGCCCCGATCTGGTGGCGCGGCGCATCATCTCATGGCTGTGCCAGGCGCCGCTGGTACTGCACGAAGCCGACATGCGGTTCTACCGCCGCTTCCTGCGCAACCTCACCCGCCAGGTGCGCTATCTGCGCCGCAGCTATTCGGCGACGCGCGACGGCGTGCCGCGGCTGCAGGCGATCGTCGCGCTAACCTACGCGGCGCTGTGCATGCAGGCGCAGGCGCGCATGCTCAAAAGCGTGACGCGTATGCTTACCGACGAACTGGCCCGCCAGATCCTGCCGGACGGCGGCCACGCGAGTCGCAATCCCGGTGCGCTGGTCGATCTGCTGCTGGACCTGCTGCCGCTGCGCCAGGCTTTCGCGGCGCGCAACGTGCCGCCGCCTCCGGCGCTGAACAATGCGATCGACCGCATGATGCCGATGCTGCGCTTCTTTCGCCACGGCGACGGCAACTTCGCGCTGTTCAACGGCATGGGCCCGACGCGCACGGATCTCGTCTCCACCGTGCTCGCCTATGACGACGCGCGCGGCACGCCGGTCGCCAATGCGCCGCACTCCGGCTATCAGCGCGCGCAGGCGGGCGAGACGCTGCTGCTTGTTGACGCCGGGCCGCCGCCGCCGCTTCCCATGAGCCACGAGGCGCACGCCGGCTGCCTGTCGTTCGAGCTGTCGTCGAAATATCACCGCATCGTGGTCAACTGCGGCCTGCCCGAAACCAGCCGCGAAACCTGGCGCCACGTGGCGCGCGCCTCCGCCGCGCACTCCACCGTGGTGTTCAACGATACTTCCTCGTGCCGCTTCCTCACCTCGGAATCCCTGAAGCCGCTGCTTGGTGCCCCCATCCTGTCCGGACCGTCCAACGTACAGGTCTCGCGGCAGGAGCGCGACAACGGCCTGACTTTGCGGCTGTCGCACGACGGCTACGCGGCGCGCTTCGGCGTCGTACATCAGCGCGCGCTGCGGCTTTCGCGCGACGGCCGGCGGCTCGACGGCGAGGACCTGTTCGTTCCGGCGCATGGCGAGAGCCTGCCGGCCCGGCGCGGCGATGCCTTCGCGGTGCGCTTCCACCTCCACCCCCTCGTCAAGGCCAACCGGCACAGCGACGGCCACCGCGTCATGCTGGTGCTGCCGAACAAGGAGGTGTGGACCTTCGACGCCTACGAGGAGCGGGTTGAGCTGGAGGAAAGCGTCTATCTGGCCGGCCCCGACGGCCCGCGCCGTGCCGTGCAGATCGTGATCTACGGCCATGCGCGCGCAGTGCCGCGCGTACACTGGACCTTGTCGCATCAGGATGCGCAGGAACCGGTACGCCACGCCGAGGTGCGCGAAGAGCCGGAACTGCCGCTGTAGGCTTAGTTATTCCCAGGGCGGCCGAGGGCCGCTAGATGGAATTAGCTAAGGATTTGAATCGACTACCAGAATGCCGAGAAATTTTTCTCCCTGCGCATTGCAAATCACCTATCAATGTGATTCTGTTGGTCTTACATACCTTGTGGATGTGGGTCATCCTGTGAAGACTAGCAGGCGTTGATCACTCAAAGACATTCGGAACACCGCTGGAGTAGTAAATGACGGCTATGCTCAACGCGCGCCCGCGTTCGGACGCTTGGTCGCCTAACAATCAGGCGTCCAAGCCTCGATCTCAGTCTGAACAGAGCAAGAGCACGTCTGGCCACTCTCAATCCGACTTATTTGCCGCTCTTGAAGCGGTGCCAGACTTGATGCCTGTGAAGGTAGCGGTCGCCTCTGTTTCAAACAAAGCTGGCTTATTGGAATTGGGGCAGGAACTAGCGAACTTCGGCGTGGAAATTATTGCCACGGAAGGCACTACGAAGCACCTTCGGTCAAACGGACAAATAGCCCTGACTGACCTTACGGGCTACACTGGCTATCCTGAGAACCTAAATGGTCGTCTGAAGACTCTACATCCAAAACTCCAAGCGGGCGTTTTGGCAGTGAAGGGTTACCATGACGGAAAACTGGCAGAGAAAGCTGTTGCTGCTAAGTACATCGATCTGGTCATTGTCAATCTGTACCCGTTTAGGGAGACTGTTGCTAACAGCTCAAACTTTTTTGAGTGCATCGAGAATATTGATGTCGGTGGTCCGGCACTGTTGCGAGCCGCAGCAAAGAACCACTCATGCGTGGCTGCCGTTTGCGATCCTAGTGACTATCCTGAGCTGATCAGCGAGCTTAGACGCCACAACGGTCACACTACTTCCGAGTTTCGGCGCAGATGTGCTCGAAAGGTATTCGAACTCACGGCTGAGTACGATAAGGCAATAGCTGACTGGTTCTTGACGGCGAAAAATCCGTAGGGCGATCATGCGTTATCAGCGACGGAGCAGGAGACACTCCGCCGCCACCGCCTAGCGCAGACAGCCGTTTCTCCCGATACCGACAAGCCCCTATCGTCGTAGAATCTTTGGAAAAATCCTACCAAGGAGGGCTGTCGCCACCTCTTGGCCGGTTCCGCAATGCTATAACAATGCCGATAGGCTGCGGAGACTTTCAATATGTCGGAATTTCCTAAGGTCGTCCGGGCAATTCAAGACGCAATTCAGGGCGTGGACCTTGTGGTCATGAATGTCGAGCCCTTCAACGCCGTTGTAGCTCGAGCTACAAGTCCCGAAAACTGCATCGAACAGGTGGAAATTGATCGTCCTGCCTTAATCCGCGCCGCAGCGAAAAATCAGAACGTCGTTGTTGTTGTCGACCCAGCCGACTACGAGCTTGTACAAGCAGAAATCAAGTCGCATGGCGGCGCTACGCCCGAACTACGTCGTAAACTTGCCGCCAAGGCATTTGCATACACCGCCGCGTACGATGCCGCCATTGCAAATTGGCTGGCCGAACAAGCCGACGTTGACGTTCCATCCTGGCGTACGTTCAGCGGTCGACTGATTGAAGCCCTGCGCTACGGCGAGAACCCGCACCAGAGCGCGGCGTTCTATCGCGCGCCGGAACAGCGCTTCGGCGTCGCGACCGCCCGGCAGGTGCAGGGCAAGCAGCTGTCCTACAACAACATCAACGACACCGACGCGGCTTACGAGTGCGTCGCGGAGTTTTCGCCCGCGCGCGGGCCGGCCTGCGTGATCGTCAAGCACGCCAACCCGTGCGGCGCCGCCGAAGGCGCGAGCCTCGCCGAAGCCTACGGCAAGGCGCTCGCCTGCGATCCGACTTCGGCGTTCGGCGGCATCGTGGCGCTCAACGGCACGCTCGAGGCCGAGGCCGCCCGCGCCATCACGGAGATCTTCACCGAGGTCATCATCGCGCCGGATGCGACCGAAGAAGCGATCGCGATCGTGGCTGCGAAGAAGAATCTGCGGCTGCTGCTCGCCGGCGGCTTGCCTGATCCGCGCGCTACGGGGCTGACGGTGAAGTCCGTCGCGGGCGGCCTGCTGGTGCAGTCGCGCGACAACGCCGTGGTCGACGAAATGCAATTGAAGACCGTCACGAAGCGCGCGCCGACCGAAACCGAACTGGCCGACTTGCGCTTTGCCTTCCGCGTCGCCAAGCACGTGAAATCGAACACCATCGTGTACGCGAAGGATCGCGCCACCGTCGGCATCGGAGCCGGCCAGATGAGCCGTGTCGATGCCGCGCGCATCGCGGCGCGCAAGGCCGAAGACGCCGCGAGGGAACAGAAGCTGTCGGCGCCACTGACCAAAGGCTCGGTGGTCGCGTCCGATGCGTTCTTTCCGTTCGCCGACGGCCTGCTGGTTGCGATCGAGGCCGGCGCCACCGCGGTCATTCAACCGGGCGGCTCGGTGCGCGACGACGAGGTGATCACGGCCGCCGACGAGCACGGCATCGCCATGGTGTTCACCGGGACGCGGCATTTCCGGCACTGAACGTCATTCAAGCGTCGTTTTGGGGCCGCTGCGAACTGTTGGCGAAACTGAGCAATTTTGCTCAGACGTCACGCGTGAACCTGCCTAACTTGCACAAAGCCGGGCGTCGCAAGGCCTCCCGTCGGCGTTGCAGCAGGAGATAGACCATGTCGATTGGGCTCATCCTTATCATCATTCTCGTGATCTTCTTGCTGGGCGGCTTCAGTGGCCGTTTTGGCGGTTACGGTTACGGCTATGGCCACGGCGGCGTCGGCATCATCGGCATCATCATCATCGTACTGGTCGTACTTCTTCTGATGGGCCGGATTTGATTGAGCCGAGGCGCAAGCCGTTATTTCGATTGGCGCGGCTGAAATGCTCCTGAAAAGGAGGCGCTCGTGCGAACAATCAACGTCGCCGTCCTAGTAACCCGGCTGCGTCGTACCCATGTACGGTCGCCAGCAGCAACCATCGATCACGAGAACGGACGGCGCCAGCGACCTGGCGGCCGATCGTGCTCCCTCTTCTTGATCTTATTCGCGGCACCGCAATAGCGAACGGAGACACGGCTGTGTCTTCCGGGCACGTCGCCAAAGTTACGCTACCCCGAGCTGGGCGGTCCGAACCAGGAGAGCAGCGTGACGATCGAACATGCCTGTACGCGCGTTGTGAGCAAACCCTGGGGCAGCACCGACCTCCTCCCTTGGAGCGATATCCAGCCGGACGATGTCGCGATCGGCGAACTTTGGTTTCAGCGTCCCGACGCGAATGCGCCGGCGTCCGCCCTGCTCCTCAAGCTGCTGTTCACCAAAGAGCCCCTGTCCATTCAGGTTCACCCGAACGATGCATTCGCGCATTCAATCGGCCTTGTGAACGGCAAGACCGAGGCCTGGTATGTTCTGTCCGCAACGCCCGAGGCTAAAGTTGCCGTCGGACTGAAGCGGCAACTCACGGCGCTGCAATTGCGGGCGTCGATCGAGGACGGCTCGATCGCGGACCTGATCCAATGGCGTCCGGCCAAGAAGGACGACGCCATCTTCGTCCCGGCCGGCACCATCCACGCCATCGGCCCGGGACTCGTGCTGGCCGAAATCCAGCAGCGAAGCGACACGACGTTTCGCCTGTTCGATCATGGCCGCCAGCGCGACATCCACGTCGACAATGCCGTGGCGGCGGCCAATGCGGGGCCGGCCGAACGTCAATCAGTGCCGCAACGTCTGACCGATGCCAGATCGGTGCTCGTCGCCAGCCCGCATTTCATTCTTGAGCATATCGATCTGCCGCCAAATTCGACCTGGAAGCTCGACGCCGAGCAAGAGACGTGGGTCCTGGTTATCGACGGACATGTCCAGGTCGGGCTGATGAACGCGTTCGTCGGCGAAGCGATTTTTCTGGAAGCGGATCGCACGAACCTCAAGGTCGGACCCCGCGGTTTCAAGGGGCTGCTGGCCTATCTGGGCCCAAAGCCGAATCTGGGGCTGCTGCAGAAGCTCGATCAACAGGATGCCGATTTCGAAATCCGGCCGTTCGCGGTACGCGCCTCAACAGCCGGTTCGCCGTGGCGCCCGCCAGGAGTGCACTCGTGACACAGTTGAGCCGCCTGGCGTTCATCGGCAATTCGCTCCCGCGCCGTTGCGGCATCGCAACCTTCACGACCGATCTGCAGCAAGCCATCGCGGCATCGAACGCCGAAGTCGAGACCTCAATCGTCGCGATGACGGATCACGGTCATACCTACGACTATCCATCGGTCGTTCGCCTGCAAATCAACGACGACAAGATCAAGGACTACGTGCGCGCAGCCGACTTCCTGAATGCGGGTCAGTTCGAAGTCGTCTCGCTGCAGCATGAATTCGGCATTTTCGGCGGCGAAGCCGGCGGCGACATCATGGCGCTGCTCTCGCGCCTGACCATGCCGGTCGTCACGACACTTCATACCGTTCTGAGCGAGCCGACGCCGGTGCAACGCGGCGTGCTCGATCGGATCGTCGAGGTATCGTCACGCGTCGTCGTCATGGCGGAGAAAGGCCGGGAGCTGTTGCGGTCCGTCTACCGCGTGCCGGCAGAAAAGATCGAGCTGATCGCGCACGGGACTCCCGACTTTCCATTCGTCGAGCCCGAACACGCGAAGGCGAAGCTGGGCTTTGCCAACAGAACCGTCATCCTGACGTTCGGACTGCTCTCGCCGAGCAAGGGCATCGAATTCATGATCGATGCCATGCCGTCGATCCTGAACAGCTGCGCCGATGCCGTATACGTGGTTCTCGGCGCCACGCACCCCAATCTGGTTCGCCAGCAGGGCGAGGCCTACCGTGACAGCCTCGTGGCGCGCGCGCGGGAAGTCGGCGTCGAGGACAATGTGGTGTTCCTCGATCAATTCGTCGACCACGCGACGTTGCTGGACTTCATCGCGATGTGCGACGTCTACGTGACGCCCTATCTCAATGCGTCGCAGATGACGTCAGGCACGTTGGCCTACAGCTTCGCGCTCGGAAAGGCGATTGTCTCGACGCCCTATTGGCACGCCCGGGAATTGCTGGCCGACGGACGCGGCGTTCTGGTCCCATTCGCCAATTCGGCGGCACTCGGGAGCGAAATCGCCGGATTGCTGACTGACCACGCGCGGCGGCAGGCGATGCGCAAGCGCGCCTATGTGAGCAGCCGGCCGATGACGTGGGAGCGGACCGCAGAGCGCTACCTGGCGGCGTTCGAGAGCGCGCGGCGCGGGCATCGGCTCAGGGTGATCGCGCGGCCCGACCAAAACGTCGCCTCACGCGACAGCCACGCCGCGCCGGAGATGCGCACCGAACATTTCTTGTCGATGTGCGACGACACCGGGCTGTTCCAGCATGCGGTGCATTCGGTGCCGGATCGCGCTCACGGCTATTGCGTCGACGATAACGCCAGGGCGCTGTTGGTGGCGTGCGCGCTCAACGGCCCCGGCGAGCAGCGGCTGCCCGAAGCGTTGACAGCCCGATTTGCTGCCTTTGTCCAGCATGCGTGGAATCCGGACACCCGGCGGTTTCGCAATTTCATGAGCTTCGACCGGCGCTGGCTGGAAGATCGCGGTTCCGAGGATAGCCACGGGCGCACGCTCTGGGCCTTGGGCGAGTGCGCACGTGGGGACGCCAATCCGTCGCGGCGGCGATGGGCCACGGCGCTGTTTGCCGAGGCGATGCGGCCTGCGGAGACCTTCAGTTCGCCGCGCGCGTGGGCCTTCACGCTGCTCGGGCTGGACGCTTACTGCGCGATTACGCCTGAGGATTCGCGCGCCGGGCGGCTTCGGCATGTCCTCGCCGACAGACTGATGTCCCTCCTGTCGGCCGTCGAGACCAAGGAGTGGGTCTGGTTCGAGGAAGGGCTGTCCTACGACAATGCGCGTCTGCCGCAGGCCCTGATCGTGACGGGCGATGCGACCGGAACGCCCACCTATGTGGAGGCCGGCTTGAGAGCCCTGCAATGGCTCATGACGCAGCAGACGACGCGGGCGGGATTGTTCAGGCCCATCGGTACGCAGGGGTTTGGGGACCAGCGGCGCGAGCCGCAGGCGTTCGATCAGCAGCCGCTGGAAGCCACCGCAACGATCTCGGCCTGTCTTGCGGCCTGGCGCGCGGATGGCGATCCCGAATGGAGAGCGGACGCGGCGCGCGCATTCGCCTGGTTCCTCGGGAGCAACGATCTGACGCTGCCCCTGGTCGATACGGAAACCGGCAGCTGTCGCGATGGATTGCATCGCGACCGCCCAAATGAGAACAGGGGTGGCGAGTCGGTTGTGTCCTATCTTCTCAGCCTCGCGGAAATTCGTCAGCTCGCGCTGACCAGCAGCGAGAGCGCGAGACGGACGCCGCTTCAGGCCTTGCGTGCTTGAGCTCCGCGAAATCCCATCCGAACGAGCCGAGGGCGCCTTGTCGCAAGTCACGTTCCTGAACCGGCAGGCTCTTCATCTGCGCCCCGATCCCGCGCGGGTGGTGGTGCGCCCGTTCAAGCCGGCGGTCGAGCCAAGCTACTTCAACCCGACCGACAAGATACGGGCGAACCATATCGTCGACCGGGTCATGACGCTCGATGCCGAGATGGCAGAAAGCCAACTCGCCGACGTCCTTGAGAATTTCCAGGGCCGCCACCGCGACCTGCTGGCAACCTTCGAGGCGCGCGCCGACGAGATGGAAGACGCCTTTGCGCCTCACGCGGTTTTCACCGCGAGCCAGCGCCAGCTGGTCGGAGCCTATTTTCTCAATGAATATTCCTTCGAAGCCTCGGCGCTGTTCAATCCGAGCATCGTCTCGCATCCCGATCAGTCCGGCGCGCCGCAAGGCGGGCGCCGCTTCATCCTCAGCCTTCGCGCGGTCGGAGAAGGACATGTTTCGTCGCTGACGTTCCGGTCCGGGTCGGTCGCTGCGGACGGCAGCGTGACGGTCGATCCGACCGCGCGGCTTGCTTCGGTTCCCAAAGTGAAAACCCGGATAGCGGGCGCAGACGGGGACACCGTCGAGGTGATCTTCAAGCCGGACGAGGATATCAGCGAGCGGGTGATTTTTCCCGTCACGCTCTCTCAATCGAACGGCATCGAAGATGCCCGCTTCGTGGAATTCCACGATGGCGCGAGAAAAAACTTTTACGCGACCTACACCGCCTATAGCGGCAGGGCGATACGATCCGAGCTGATCGAGACCAGCGATTTCGTCTCCTTCCGCATGTCGCCGCTGCGCGGAGGCGCGGCACGCAACAAGGGCATGGCCTTGTTCCCGCGAAAGATCGGCGGCAAGTACGCCATGATTGGCCGGCAGGACAACGAGAATCTCTACCTGCTCCGTTCCGACGACCTGTATTCCTGGGACGGCGGCGTTGCGATTCTGAAGCCGCAATTCCCCTGGGAGTTCGTGCAGATCGGCAATTGCGGATCGCCGGTCGAGCTCGACGAAGGCTGGCTGCTGCTGACCCACGGCGTCGGTCCGGTGCGGAAATACTCGATCGGCGCGGCTCTCCTCGACAAGCAGGATCCGTCCCGGGTTCTTGCACGGTCGCGCGAGCCGCTGGTCCGGCCTGAGCCCTCGGAGCGCGAGGGATACGTCCCCAATGTCGTCTACACATGCGGGGCGATGCGGCACAACGATCAGATCGTGTTGCCCTACGCGGTCTCCGATACATACTCCAAATTCGCCACCATCAAGATTGCGGCGCTGATGCAGAGCTTCCGCGCCTAGAGCAGGCTGCGATCCGCGGTTTGCACGCGGCTCAGCACCAGCGCGCCGACGCAGAAGAACACCACCAGCACCGCCATGCCGGCGCGCTGGCTTGCGAACGCCGTGGTCACGATCCCGACCAACAGCGGGCCGGCGAACGACGTCACCTTTCCCGACAGCGCGAACAACCCGAAAAATTGTGTGATCTTGTCCGCCGGCGCGAGCCGCACTAGCAGCGTGCGCGCGGCGGCCTGCAACGGTCCCGCCGCGAGCCCGATGAACAGCCCGATCGCGATGAAGAATTTCTCGGCCGGCGCCGCGAACAGTCCCGCGCCCGCCACCGGCGGCGCGACCGGAACGACGAACAGAATGTGATCGCTGCCGGTCGAGAGAATCGCGACAGTCGCGACGAGCAGGATCGCGAGACTGCCGAGCATGACGCGCTTCGGTCCGACACGATCGTCGAGCTTGCCGCCGGCGTAAGCGCCGATCGTTGCGGTGATTACCAGCAGAATGCCGAACACGCCGATCTGGATCGTGCTCCAGCCGAAGGTGCCGGCCGCATAGATGCCACCGAACGCGAACAGCGCGAGCAGCGCGTCGGCGCAGATCATCTGGGCCAGCAGGAACACCGCGACGTTGCGATACTGCGGCAGCCGGCGCAGCGTCACGGCGAGTTCGCGCAAGCCGTGCGACACCGCGGCGCCGAGCGGCATCGCGGCTGGCCGGTCCGGCGTGAAGAAAAACAGCGGCAGGATGAACACCACGAACCACACCGCACTGAGCGGCCCGACCGCGCGGTCGCCCTCGCGTAATACGGGATCGAGCCCGAACAGCGGTGTGGCGCCGAGCAGCGTCTTGCCGGTTTGCGGATTGCCGGCAAGGAAGCCGAGCACGAGGATGAGGCTCAACAGCCCGCCGACGTAACCGACCGCCCAGCCGGTGCCCGACAATCGGCCGAGCCGCGCGGGCGGCACCAGCGCGGGCATCATCGCGTTGGTGAACACGCCCGCGAATTCGACGCCGACGACGCCGACGGCGTAGGCGGTGAGCACCAGCGGGATGACGGAAGGCTCGCCCGGACGCCCGAGCCAGAGCAGTGCCGAGCCGGCAACGACCAGCACGCCGAACGCCGCGATCCACGGCTTGCGCCGCCCCGACGCATCGGCAATCGATCCGAGCACGGGCGAAAGTGCCGCGACCGTGAAACCGGCCGCCGCTGTCGCAAAACCCCACAAGGCTTGGCCCTGCACCGGATCGCTCGCGATCGCGGAGGCGAAATACGGGGCGTAAACGAACGTGATGATCAGCGTGAAGAACGGCTGCGCCGCCCAGTCGAACAGCACCCAGCCGACGATGGCGCGACGGGACACCTCCACTGTCATCGTCCGCGAACGCGGACGATCCAGTAATCACCGGCCGTCGTGTATGGCGCAGTTCTAGCACCAGCAATCGCGGGGTAGAGGTCATCCCAGTTTGGGTTCCGTTCTTCGATCAGCCGAATCTTCCACTGCCGATTCCACGGCTTCAATCGCTTCTCGCGCTGAATGGCCAACTCGATGTCATCATACTGTTCATAATAGACGAGACGCGTGACATCGTACTGCTTCGTGAAGCCGCGCACGAATTTGGATTTGTGCTCGAAGACCCGCCGCACGAGGTCATTCGTGACGCCGATGTAGAGCGTGCCTCCGATTCTGCTGGCGAGAATGTAGACGTAGTAACTCACGATCAAACCCAACACGATCAGCGGCGTTTACTGGGTCCCCGCCTTCGCGGGCACGACAGCGGTGGATCAATGCTTCACCAGATCGCCCAGCAGGCTGGCGGCGACCGAGAGCTTCGACAGCGTGAGCCCCGAACTTGCGATGCCGTGCACGGCGGCGCGGATGCGCTCCACTTCGCCGGCGCGCGGGGTCACCCAGGCGTCGACCGCCTGCGGGCCGGTCACGCCATCGCCGACCATTTCGGCGGTGAGGCGGCGTTCGGCTTCGCCGATCGAGTCGAGCGCTCGGTCGAGCGCCAGCCGGTCGAAATAGTCCGTGACCTGGATGCCGCGCGCCGCGCTGGCGATGCGATCGAGCTGGAAGAACGCGCCGGCCGCGAAGTAGGTCGCGGCAACATCCTCCACGGGTCTGCCGGTGCGATCCGCCACCGACACGATGTCGGGCGCGGCGGCGAGTGGGCGCAGATTGGCGATCCGGCGCGCGAGCTCGTCCGCTACGCCGGCATTCGTGAGTTCGGTGACGCGCGCCGCGAGCGCTCTTTTGGCGTCTTCCAGCAGCACAGTGCCGAGCGCCGCCGCGACCGCCTCGATGCCGGCGCGATAGTGCTCGACGATTGCCTCCAAGCCTTTCGAGATATCGACATTGCGCACGAACCACACGATGCGGTCGAGCAGCAGATCCTCGACTGCCGCATAGAGATCGAGCTGGAGCTTGCCGGTGATCTTATTGTCGAGCCCATCGATCGCGCTGTTGAGCGCAATCATGTCGTAGCTGTTGCGCACCACGAAGAACGCGGCCGCGATCGCGGCGGCGGGGGCGCCAGTCTGATCGCCGATGCGCACCGCGAACGATGGCCCGCCGCGATTGATCATCGAGTTGGTGAGCTGGGTGGAAATGATCTCGCGGCGCAGGCGATGCTGCTCAAGCGCGTCGGGAAAGCGCGCGACGAGCTGGCTCGGGAAATAGCGCTGCAGCTCACGGCCGAGATAGGGGTCGTCCGGCACGCTGGATTCCAGTAAGTCGCCGTAAAGCGTGAGCTTGGCGTAGGCGAGCAGCACGGCAAGCTCCGGCCGCGTCAGCCCCTGCCCGCGCTTCCTTCGTTCGCCGATCTCCATGTCGTCCGGCAAATACTCGACGGCGCGGTCGAGATGGCCGCGGCTCTCCAGCGTCTGCATCAGCCGCTGCTGGAAGCCCAGATCTTCCAGCCCGCGTCGCTGCGAGAGCGAAAGCGCGAGCGTCTGCTGGTAGTTGTTGCGCAGGACCAGCTGGCCGACCTCCTCGGTCATCTCGACCAGCAGCTTGTCGCGCGCATCGAGAGACAGTCGCCCGTCGCGCATCGCGGGCGTGAGCGCGATCTTGATGTTCACCTCGACGTCTGAGGTGTTGACGCCGGCCGAATTGTCGATCGCGTCGGTGTTGAGCCGCACGCCGCGCATCGCCGCTTCGACCCGGCCCTTCTGCGTGACGCCGAGATTGGCGCCCTCGCCGATCACCTTGCAGCGCAACGCCGCGCCGGTGACGCGGATCGGATCGTTGACGCGGTCGCCGACCTGATCGTCGGTCTCAGCTGTGGCGCGGATGTAGGTGCCGATGCCGCCGAACCACAACAGATCGGTGTTGAGCTTGAGGATCGCGGTCATCACCTGCGGGGGGGCGACCTTCGCGCTCTCGAGCCCGAGCAGCGTGCGCGCTTCTTCGCTTAGTGCGATCTCCTTCGCCTTGCGCGAATAGATGCCGCCGCCCGCCGAGAGATAGTCCTTGTTGTAGTCCTGCCAGCTCGATCGCGAGAGATCGAACAGGCGCTGGCGCTCAGCGAAGCTGCGCTCCGGATCGGGGTTGGGATCGATGAAGATGTCGCGATGATCGAACGCCGCGACCAGCTTGATGGTGCGCTCGCGCAGCATGCCGTTGCCGAACACGTCGCCCGACATGTCGCCGACACCCGCCACCGTGAACGGCGTCACGGTGATGTCGACGTCCATTTCGCGGAAATGGCGCCGGACCGCCTCCCAGGCTCCCCGCGCCGTAATGCCCATCTTCTTATGGTCGTAGCCGGCCGAGCCGCCTGAGGCGAACGCGTCGCCGAGCCAGAAGCCGTGATCGAGCGAGATGCGGTTCGCCGTATCCGAGAACGTTGCCGTGCCCTTGTCGGCCGCGACCACCAGGTACGGATCGTCGTCGTCATGGCGCACGACGTTGTCCGGCGGGATGACGCCATCCGGGCCGAGATTATCGGTGATGTCGAGCAGGCTGGAGATGAACACCGTGTAGGCGGCGGTGCCTTCGGCCTGCACCGCCTCGCGCGGACTTAAGGGAAGCTGCTTCGGCACGAAGCCGCCCTTGGCGCCGACCGGCACGATCACGGCGTTCTTGACCTGCTGCGCCTTGACCAGCCCGAGCACTTCGGTGCGGAAATCCTGCGGCCGGTCCGACCAGCGGATGCCGCCGCGCGCGACCTTGCCGAAGCGCAGGTGCACGCCTTCGACACGCGGCGAATAGACAAAGATCTCATACAGCGGCTTCGGCAGCGGCAGGCCTTCGACCTTGCGGCTGTCGAACTTGATCGCGATGGTCGGCTTCGGCTGGCCGTTTTCGGTCTGGTAGAAGTTGGTGCGCAGCGCCGACGTCACCGCATTGACGAAGTGGCGCAGGATGCGGTCCTCGTCGAGGCTTTCGACCGCCGCGAGCGCGGTCTCGATTTCGGCGAGTTGCGCGGTCTGGCTTTCGGCGCGCGCCTCCATCGAGATGTCGACGCGCGGATCGAAGCGCGAATGGAACAGCGCCACGACTTGGGCGGCGACGCCCGGATGCCGCCGCAGCGTCGCCCACATGTAGTCCTGCGAATAGGGGACGCGCACCTGGCGCATGTAGCGCGACATGGTGCGCACCAGCGCGACGTCGCGCCATTGCAGTCCCGCCGTGAGTGCCAGAGCGTTGTAGCCGTCGTTCTCGGCGCGGCCGCGCATCACCGCCATGAACGTCGCTTCCAGCCGCGCCTTGAGTGCCTCGATGTCGAACGCCTGGCCGTCCGCACGCTCCAGCAGCATGTCATGCAGCCACACCTCGACCGCCCCCATGTCGCTCGGCTCGATCCGATAGGTGCGCTCGTCCACGACCTTGAAGCCCATGTTTTCCAGCACGGGCACGCGTTCCGACAGCGGGATCGGCTTTTCCCGGCTCCAGACTTTCAAGCCCGCGCCCGCGTTGTCGCCCTCGCGCCTTGAATAGAAATCCGCGCCGAGCGGACGAATGGGCGAGAGCGATTCGATCAGACGGATGTCGGCGACCGCAACCGGCGGCACATAGGCCTCGCGATAAGCGACCGGGAACGCATCGCGATAGCGGCGGATGAGCTGCTGCGCCTTGATCGGCTCGTGCACCAGGGTCAGCGCCTCGGCGAGCCCGTCGGTCCAGGTCCGCACCAGCGCCTCGACCGCCTGCTCCAGCGTCGCCCGCTCCGGATCGGGCGTTTCGCCCTGATAGCGCGCGATGATGAAATGCACGCGCACCAGCGGGCCTTCGGTGAAGAACGGATAGAACGCCGAGACGCGTCCCTTGTAGGCGCTCGCCAGATAGCTGCCGATCTTCTCGCGCGCCGCCGAGTCGTAACGCTCGCGCGGCACGAACACCATGACGGACACGAACCGGTCGAAGCGGTCGCGCCGCGCCAGCACGCGTACGCGCGGGCGCTCGTCGAGATGCATGATGGCGAGCACGAACTGGTAGAGCGTATCCTCGTCGATCTGGAACAGCTCGTCGCGCGAATAACTCTCCAGCACCGCCGCGAACGCCTTGCCCGAATGGCTGTCGGGATCGAAGCCCGAGCGGCGCATCAGGTTGTCGACCTTGCGCCGCAGATACGGGATCGAGCGGGTCGAGCGCGTGTAGGCCGTGGAGGTGAACAGGCCGACGATGCGGACTTCGCCGATCAGCTGCCCGTCATCGTCGAAGCGCTTCACCCCGATGTAGTCCATGTGCACGCGCCGGTGCACGCGCGAGCGCACGTTCGCCTTGGTGATGATGAGCTGCTTCGGCTCCTGCAGGAATTCCATGATCTCCGGCGTGATCGAGACCAGCTCGTTGCCGCGCCGCAGCACGCGCACTTGCGGATCGCGCAAGATGCCGAGACCGGTTTCGAAGATCGGCTCGTTGTCCTGCCCGTCCGCGGTGAGCGCGTAGTCGCGAAGCCCAAGGAAGGTGAAATTGTTGGCGACCAGCCATTCGAGGAACTGGGTCGCCTCCGCGATTTCCTCGACGGGCAGCGGCGGCGGGTTGTTCTTGATCTCGGCGATGACTTCGCCGACGCGCGCCATCATCGGCCGCCAGTCCTGCACGCAGACGCGCACGTCGGCGAGCACGGCCTCGATCGCCTGGACGATTTCGGCCTGGCGCGCCGCATCCTCGATGCGCTCGATATGGATGTGGATGAAGCTTTCGCGTTGCGCCGAACCGACCGCCGAGCCGTCGCCGCGGAATCCGATCAGCGCGCCGGTGTGGTCGCGCTCGACCGTGAAGATCGGATGCAGCACCAGCCGGACATCGATGCCCTGCTGGGTCAGCTCGGCCATCACCGAGTCGAGCAGGAACGGCGTGTCGTTGTTGATCATCTCGATGATCGAGACGGCTTTGATGCGCTCCGCGCCGGTCGGACCGGGGCGCGACTCGAAACGGACCTTGGGCGCGCCGGGCTTGCGCTCGGCCAGGAACAGCCAGGCGGCCTCGGCGAGGTCGGCAAGCTCGCGCGCCTCGTAGCGCACCAGATCCTCGGGCGAGACGCCCGCGAACATCAGCGGCGCGAAGCTCTCCGGCATGTCGCCGCGCAGGCCTTTGAGGATGGTGCCGGCCTGCTCGATCAGCCGGCGCGCGGCACGCTCGTCGTCGCTGCCGAATTGCGGTTGGACATTCATGCTCTTCCCCCCGGCGGGTGAGATTGGCTGTCGTGTAACTGAGTCTCACCGATCCGTATCACGCCGTCGAGAGATACCTCGGTGCCTCGGGCATGATCGGTGATTTCTTCCGTGCCACCGAAGCTGTACGGTGCGGGTGAAAATCGGTTTGAGGAGGAACGTGGCCGTGGCAAAAAAATCCAGCAAATCCAACGTATTGGCTTATACGGCGAAAAAGCCCGCGGCGCCCGCGCAAAAGCCGGAGACAGGCGTGCCCCGCCAGGACGACACGCGCGTGATGGCGCTCGATCTGCCCAAGGGCACGCTGTCGCCCGCCATGGAGGCCTATTTCCAGAAATGCCAGGAGAAGCTCGGCTTCGTGCCGAACGTGCTGCTCGCCTATGCGTTCGACAACGCCAAGCTTGAGGCGTTCGCGGCGTTCTACAACGACCTGATGCTGGCGCCGTCGGGGCTGTCCAAGCTCGAACGCGAGATGATCGCGGTCGCGGTCTCGTCGCAGAACCGCTGCTACTACTGTCTCACCGCGCATGGGGCGGCGGTGCGCGTCTATTCGGGCGATCCGGCGCTCGGCGAGACGATGGTGATGAACTATCGCGCCGCGAAGCTGACCAAGAAGCAGCGCGCGATGCTGGATTTCGCCGTGAAGGTGACGGTCGAGTCCTACGCCATCGAGGAAGAGGACCGCGAGGCGCTGCGCCGCGTGGGCTTTACCGATCGCGACATCTGGGACATCGCGGCGGTCGCGGGCTTCTTCAACATGTCGAACCGCGTCGCGAGCGCCACCGACATGCGCCCGAACGCGATTTATCATGGGCAGGGGAGGTAGCACGCGGCGGTTGTGGAGCCGGCTCGCACCCCGATAGGATTGTTCCGGATGCGCCGCACGAATCCGGAGTTGCCAAAGTGATCGAGTGGGGTTTGCTTTGGAAGATCGTTGAGAAGCCACTGAGCTGGATCGGTGGGCCTCTATACGATCGCTATACGCGCTTCGCCGCCCAACGAGACATCCGCCGGAGTGCCGGCCGGAAGATCGCCATCCTGCTTGCGAAAATCGACGGCGACAACAACGACTCCCATCGCCGCACCTTGGCGGAGACCATTAGACGCGAATTCCGCGACGCTATCGAGATTACACGCTGGTCAAGCATCCTTCCGCTGGCGGACGGTCACGAATACGACGCCGAACATGGCGCATACGCGGTGGCTCAGCGCTGGCTCAAGGAAAAACAATGCGACGTGCTGATCGCAGGCCGTGAGAAAGGGAAGAACGCCGCCGGTGAGACCGTACTGTCATTGCAATTTGTCACCGCTGAATACGACCAAGAGAAAGCCGGAAGCTACAAGCTCACCGACACTCTCGATCTTCCGATCAATTTTGTGTCTGATCTCGGGGGCGCAGTCGCGGCGCGCATCATGATCGGCGCGGCGCCGGCCATCGACATGACCGGCCATTTCATTTTGCCAGCGATGCGCGCTGCCGCGGCGCGTTGTGAGCCGATCGTCAGGCAGTCAAATCCGGCGTTCGATGCGGACACGCGCGGCTCGGTGTTGCACAGCTACGCCCTGATCAAAACGACAATCGGTGAACAGGCTGGGTCAAATGACGATCTGGCAGTAGCGGTAGCTACCTATCGCGAGGCCCTCAAGGAATGGACGCGTGAGCGCGCGGCGCGTAGCTGGGCTGGTACGCAAAACAATCTCGGCCATGCGCTCTCGCGACTAGGGGAGCGCGAGAGCGGCACCGCGCGGCTCGACGAGGCGGTTGACGCCTATCGCGAAGCGCTCAAGGAGTGGACGCGCGAGTGCACGCCGCTCGACTGGGCCATGACGCAAAATAATCTTGGCACTGCCCTACAGATCCTCGGGGTACGCGAAAGCGGCACCGCGCGGCTCGACGAGGCAGTCGTGGCCTATCGCGAGGCGCTCAAGGAATGGACGCGCGAGCGCATGCCGCTCCAATGGGCGGGGACGCAAAACAACCTCGGGAACGCACTCGTTTCCTTGGGGGAACGCGAGAGCGGTACCGCGCGACTCGACGAGGCGGTCGCAGCCTATCGCGAAGCGCTCAGGGAACGGACGCGCGAACGGGTCCCGCTCTACTGGGCGACAACTCAAAACAATCTCGCCAATGCACTCGTGACCCTCGCGGAGCGCGAGAGCGGCACCGCACGTCTCGACGAGGCCGTCGCGGCCTACCGCGAGGCGCTCAAGGAGCACACACGCGAACGCACGCCGCTGCAATGGGCGACGACGCAAAACAATCTCGGCACCGCACTCCAAACCCTCGGTGCGCGCGAGACCGGCCTCACGAACCTCGACGCAGCGGTCGCAGCCTATCGCGAGGCCCTGAAAGAACGGACGCGCGAACGCGTCCCACTGGACTGGGCTCTGACGCAGAACAATCTCGGCAACGCACTCGCGACCCTCGGCGAGCGCGAGAGCGGCACCGCGAACCTTGACGCCGCCCTCGCAGCCTATCAGGACGCACTGTCGGTCCTCGAGCCGGCGCAAGCCACCTTCTACATCTCCGGAACGCGCCGCAACCTCGCGCGGGTCGAAGCCCTTCTCGCGAAACGATCCAAGCCTAACTGATCCCGAAAACCTTCACGCGATTGCCGCCTCCCCAAGACTCCCGCCGCCGACTCTTGCTACTATCCAGCCGACCGCACAGCGGCGACAAGACAAACAACCTCACAAGGGAGGCGACACATGAAAATCCTCGCGGGCGGTATCATCGCCGCCATGATTGCGACCGCAGCATCCGCGCAAACCCAACTCGTGTCCGAAGACATCATGGTGAAATCCCCCGATGCGGGGATCGAGATCTTCGTGCGCAACAAGCGCCCGGCGAACATGACCTCGTTCCGCCCCGAGCGGACGGTGATCTACGTGCACGGCGCGACCTATCCGTCGTCCACCGCGTTCGACCTCAAGCTCGATGGCGTCTCGTGGATGGAATACATCGCCTCGCGCGGCTACGACGTGTACCTGCTCGACCTGCGCGGCTACGGCAAATCGACCCGGCCGAAGGAGATGAGCGAGGACCCGGCGAAGAATCCGCCGATCGTGCGCGGCGACACCGCCGTGAAGGACATCGGCACGGTGGTCGACTTCGTGCTGGCGCGCCGCAACATCCCGCGCGTCAATCTGCTCGGCTGGTCGTGGGGCACCGCCCTGATGGCGACCTACACGACGCAGAACAACGCCAAGGTCGAGCGTCTGGTGCTCTACGCGCCCTCGTGGATCCGCCAGACCCCGTCGCTGGTGCAGACCGGGCCGGGCCCGACGCCGGCCTATCGCATGGTGTCGCGTGACGCCGCGATGGGCCGCTGGCTCACCGGCGTCCCGGAGGACAAGAAGGCGGCGCTGATCCCGGCCGGCTGGTTCGACGCCTGGGCCGACGCCACCTGGGCGACCGATCCGGAGGGTGCGAAGATGAACCCGCCGGTGCTGCGCGCGCCGAACGGCGTGGTGCAGGACGGTCTCGACTTCTTCGGAGACGGCAAGCCGTACTACGATCCCGCCAAAATTACCGTGCCGACGCTACTCGTGCTCGGCGAATGGGACCGCGACACGCCGCCCTATATGGCCCAGACGCTGTTTCCGCTGCTCGTCAACTCGCCGGCCAAGCGCTTCGTCATGCTGGCCGAAGGCACGCACACCATCATCATGGAGCGGAACCGCATGAAGCTGTTCGAGGCGGTGCAAAGCTTCCTCGACGAGGCGGGCGGGTCGTAACGATCTGTTGCAGCGGCTAGACTGCGGCGATGCTGCAGTCACTGAAACTCATGGCGATTGCGGCGGCCGGCTTGCTGGCCGCCGTTTCGTTTGCGCAGGCGCAGACCGCGCCACCGGCACAGGCGCCGATCCTCACCAATACGGCGCGCTTCCTGCCCGTGCTGGCGAAAAACGGCATGGTGGCGAGCCAGGAAAAGCGCGCAACCCATGTGGGCGTGGAGATTCTGAAAGCCGGCGGCAACGCAATCGACGCCGCGGTTGCGGTCGGCTTCGCGCTCGCGGTGACGCATCCGCAGGCCGGCAATATCGGCGGCGGCGGCTTCATGCTGGTGCACTTGGCCGCGCGCAACGAGACGATCGCGATCGACTATCGCGAGACCGCGCCCGCCGCGATGACCCGCGAAACGTTCCTCGACGAGAAGGGCGAAGCGGACCCGCGCAAGTCGCGCGACTCCGCGCTCGGCGTCGGCGTGCCCGGCACGGTTGCGGGGTTCGCGCTTGCGCATGAGAAGTACGGCTCCGGCAAGTTCACACTCGCGCAACTGATAGCGCCCGCGATCAGGCTCGCGCGCGAAGGCTTCGCGGTCGACGACGAGCTTGCCGACACGCTGCCGCGCGCGCAGCCGCGGCTCGCGCGCTGGCCAAGTTCGGCGAAGACTTTTCTCAGATCCGACGGTGTCGCGCTCGAACGCGGCGACCGGCTGGTGCAATCCGATCTGGCGGCGTCGCTGCAAACGATTGCCAGCGGCGGCCCGCGCGCGTTCTACGAGGGGCCGCTCGCCGAAAAGGTCGTCGCGGGTGTGCGCGCCAACGGCGGCATCATGACGCCCGACGACCTGAGGAATTACCGCGCCATCGAGCGGCCGGTCGTGCGCGGTACGTATCGCGGCTACGACATCGCCTCGATGCCGCCGCCCTCCTCCGGCGGCGTGCACTTGATCCAGATGCTCAACATCCTCGAAGGCTTCCCGCTGCGCGAAACCGGGCCGCAGTCCGCCGCGACCCTGCACTTGATGATCGAGGCGATGAAGCCCGCCTACGCGGACCGCGCGGTTTTCCTCGGCGATCCGGCGTTCGTGAAAATCCCGGTCGCGGGCCTGACCTCGAAGCGCTACGCCGCCGAGCAGCGCAAGGCGATCGATTCGGAACGCGCGCGGCCCGCACAGGAGGTTCGCGCCGGGAATCCCGCCTCATATGAAGGCGACAACACGACGCACTTTTCGGTCGTCGATACGCAAGGCAACGCGGTCGCCAACACCTACACGCTCAATTTCTTTTACGGCCTCGGTCTCGTCGCCGAAGGCACCGGCATCCTGCTCAACAACGAGCTCGACGATTTCGCCGCCAGACCCGGCGCCGCAAACGCCTTCGGTCTCGTCGGCGGCGAAGCGAATGCGCCGGGGCCGGCCAAGCGCCCGCTCTCCTCGATGTCGCCGACCATCGTGTTTCGCGACGGCCGCGTGTTCCTCGTCACCGGCACGCATGGCGGCAGCCGCATCATCACCATGGTGCTGCAGGTCATCCTCAACGTCATCGACCATCAGATGAACATCGCCGAGGCGGTCGCGGCGGCGCGCATCCATCACCAATGGATGCCGGATCAGGTGGACGCCGAGCGCGGGCTTTCGCCCGACACCATCCGCCTGCTCGAGGCGCGCGGCCACAAGATCGTCGTCGGCCGCACCTTCGGTTCCGCCAACTCGATCATGGTGACGCCGGAGGGCCTCACCGGCGCCGCCGATCCGCGCCAGCGCGGCACGCTGGCGGAGGGGTATTGATACAACGAGTTCCATTGCCGCGGCTCCGTGAGAATACCTACGTCACCACTTTGCCCTCCAGCGTCCACATTCTCGTCGGCATTGGCCGACATGCAGCACTAAGGGCCCTCCCTCAATCAAAAATCATCAGCGCGCCCATCGCCGTGGCCGCGCGTCGGTCGGGACAGATTTCTAAAAATGCAACGATTGAGCATCGCGGTTTCATGCGCTCTCGCTTCCGCCCTGTTTTTCGGCAGTGTGGCTCCGGCAAATTTCCATCGTCATGCGCCGGGCATCCTCGTTGCGCCGAAAGTCATCGCACCAGCGCAATCCGCAGCGCCGGCAACAGACAACGCCGTGCTTGGCGAACCGGAGAGCTCGAGCGCCGACGCTCCGGCGGATGACGCGGCCCCCGATCGAAAGCGCACCTCGCTGGAGCGCGCCCGGGCGGCTTTGGCGGGATCGAATGCCACGGCTCTATCCGATCACGAGCTGTGTACGACGCTTCTCAAGGTGGCGCGGAGCAACGATCTGCCGCTCGGCTTCTTCACAAATTTGATCTGGCGGGAAAGCCGCTTTGATCACGACGCCATAAGCCCGGTCGGCGCCATGGGTATCGCGCAATTCATGCCGGACGTGGCCGAGAAGCTGAGCCTCGACGCATTTGACTCGCGCTCGGCGTTGCCGGCGTCCGGGCGGTTGCTGCGCACGCTGCACGCGCGCTTCGGCAACCTCGGTCTCGCAGCCGCCGCGTACAACGCGGGTCCGAAACGCGTTTCCGACTGGCTCGAAGGACGCTCGGGCCTGCCGAAGGAAACCCAGGACTACGTGCACATCGTTACGGGGCGGCCCGCCGCGCATTGGGTGAAGCAGCAGGCGGTCGTGTATCGCGTCCCACGCTACGTTCCCTGCCATCGCTTACCGAGCTTCGCGTCGGCCGAGCAGGCAGAGCGCATGCAGCAGGAGCAGGTCGTCGCCGAGGAACTGCGCCGCGCGGAGCTTGCCCGGCTTGCGGAGCAGAAGGCGCGCGAGGCGGCACGGCGCAAAATCGCCGAGAAAGCGAAGCCCAAGGTCGTCGCCCGATGGGCGCGCGTTCAGCTGGCGTCACGCGCGCAAGCGACCAAGTCGGCTGGCGTCCGCTCCCCGATGGTTATCCGGGTTGCTCAGGTCAAGCGGTAGCCGTTGTCGTGCACCAGCGCGACCGCGCTGGCCTAAATCATTGATTTTTTGAGAAAAACTGGAGCGGGCGAAGGGATTCGAACCCTCGACCCCGACCTTGGCAAGGTCGTGCTCTACCCCTGAGCTACACCCGCATCCGTTAGTCCCGGCGGCTGGGTGGCCGCTGGCGCGCCCCGTATGCCAAAA
>JAXDNY010000003.1:0-3216 GCA_034669145.1 Hyphomicrobiales bacterium | reverse complement strand
TGGATATCGAGAATCTCGACTGGTACTACGAGGACTGTGTCATCGGCGGTCCCGGCGCATTCATGATCCCGGTGCGTGGGCCCGAAGCATTCCTCGAGGGAACGCGAACGAAACTCGTGCTCGACATTGCCAGCGCCCCCGAGGCGATCCCGCAGATGAACCCGTTCTTGCGCCGCGCATCAACGGAGAACCCGCGCGTTTCCTGCTATATCGGCGAATCGCTCTGGCGCCAGCGCATGGGCGAATGATGCGCGGAAAATTCGCGCGCTTCAGCGTTGCGTTCTTCTTCGCACTCGGTTTCGCGGCTGTTGCGCGAGCTGACAGCGCGCCGCCGATTATTGAAGGCCAGGCACGCGTCCTGCCGATTCTGGCGCGCAACGGCATGGTCGTCGCGCAGGAAGGGACAGCGGCGCGCGTCGGCCTGGACATCCTCAAGCGCGGCGGCAATGCCGTCGATGCGGCCGTGGCGACGGGATTTGCGCTGGCGGTGACACTGCCACGCGCCGGCAATCTCGGCGGCGGTGGCTTCATGCTGATTCGCCTCGCAAAAGAGCAAAAGACGATCGCGCTCGATTACCGCGAGACCGCGCCCGCGGCGACCACGCCGGAGGTCTTCCTCAACCCGCAGGGCCTCGCCGATCCCTCAAAATCGCGCGACAGCGGGCTCGCCGTCGGCGTGCCGGGCACTGTCGCGGGACTAGCTTATGCCCATGAGCATTACGGCTCCGGGCGGCTCGCACTCGCGGATCTGATTGCGCCGGCCATTGCGCTCGCGCGGGACGGCATCGCGGTGGAGGACGATCTCGCCGACTCCTTGCCGCGCACGACCCGGCTCCGCCGCTATGCTTCTTCGCGCGCAATTTTCCTGCGACCTGATGGCAGCAATTTCGAGCGCGGCGACCGGCTCGTGCAACGCGATTTGGCGGGCACCCTCGAAGCGATCGCCCGAGACGGCCCGCGTGCCTTTTATGAAGGCAGCATTGCCGAAAACATCGCCAAAGCCGTTCGCAACGAAGGTGGCCGCATGAATGTGGCCGATCTCGCCGGCTACAAACCGGCCGAACGGCAGGCACTCACCGGCACCTATCGCGGCCACGAGATTCTAGCGATGCCGCCGCCCTCGTCCGGAGGCGTGCATCTCATCGAGCTTTTGAATGTGCTGGAAGGCTTTGATCTCGCTGCGATGGGCGCCGGGTCTGCGGATATGATCCAGATCGAGGCCGAAGCGATGAAAATCGCCTTCGCCGATCGCGCCGAATATCTCGGCGATCCCGCCTTCACGAGCGTGCCGGTCGCGTCCCTCATCGCGAAGAAATACGCCGCCGAATTGCGCAAGGGCATCTCGGTTGACCGCGCGCGCCCGGCCGCTGACGTGCGCCGCGTCGATCCGGCGCCGCCGGAAGGCGATCAGACCACGCATTTCTCGGTCGTTGACAAGGACGGCAACGCGGTTGCCGACACCTACACGCTGAATTTCTCCTATGGCCTCGGTCTCGTTGCCGAGGGCACCGGCGTGCTTCTCAACAATGAACTCGATGATTTTGCCGCGCGTCCCGGCGCGCCGAACGCATTCGGGCTTGTCGGCGGCGCGGCGAATGCACCGGCGTCCGGCAAACGGCCGCTCTCCTCGATGGCACCGACGATCGTGCTGAAGGACGGAAGGGTCGAACTCGTCACCGGTTCGCCGGGCGGGCCGCGCATCATCACCACGGTGCTTGGCATGCTCCTCGACGTGATCGATTTCGGCATGAACATCGCCGAGGCGACGGACGCGCCACGCGTCCATCACCAATGGCGGCCGGACGAGCTGCGCGTCGAGCGCGGCCTCTCGCCCGACACGCTGCGGCTCTTACGCGCAAAGGGTCAGAACGTGATCGAGGGCAGCGCCATGGGCTCGACAGCGACGATTGCAATTCGCGACGGCTGGATCATGGGCGCGGCCGATACCCGCCAGCGCGGCACGCTGGCGGTGGGATTTTGAGGCTTAGGCTTAGTAGAGTCTCGACAAATGCGTTTGAGACACCATCAGCGCCGGCATGCGCCCCAGTACAGGAACCGCTTGGTGTAGCGGTTTCTGCAATAGACCCTCGGGACGCTCCTCCGGCAATGGCCCCAATGTAAGAAGCGGCCGCTATGGCGGTTGTAGCAAAATACCCTGGCGTCCTGGATCGGCGACGTGCTTTTCAGCGCATCGAGGATCGCGCCGCCGCTTGCCGGCGCACCTATCGACTGCGATGTGCTGAGGATACCAAGACCAGCCACCGTCGCGGCCAAAATAATAATCTTACGCATGTTCACTCCCCAAACGTTCGCGGTTCGCAATATCGGACCGCCCCCAGGGCCTCTTAATGAGGACCCGTGCGCACGCTATTATTGTCTTTGCTTTTTGGGAAGCGGCGTTGAGACCGGGCCGGGCGCTAAAATTCGACGTCGAGTTCTTCCAGCTCTTCTTTCTCGGACTGCGCGGCGGCTCGCCATTCCTCCATGAAGGGATGGTGCAGCATAAGATCGCGATATTCGGCGCAATCGCCATCGAGCTTCACGTCGTAGGTGTCGAAGCGCGTGCAGACCGGCGCGTACATCGCGTCCGCCACGACAGGCTTCGCGCCGAACAGATACGGGCCGCCATAGGCGATGAAGCAGCCCTTCCAGATCGACAGCACGCGGTCGATGTCAGCCTGCGCGCCCGCCCAGATCTTGAAGCCGGGATGCGTGGCCTTGAGGTTCATCGGCAGCGCCGAGCGCAGATTGGCGAACCCCTGATGCATCTCGCCCGATATCGCGCGGCAATGCGCGCGCGCGGCGCGATCCTTGGGGAGAAGGCCCGCCTTGGGTTTGATCTCGGCGTGATATTCGGCGATCGCCCGCGTGTCCCAGACCGACGTGCCGTCGTGCTCGAGGCAGGGCACGAGGAAAGACGGCGATAAGAGCAGGAGCTCGGCCCGCGTCGAGGGATCGTCCATCGACAGCACCCGCTCCTCAAATTGCAGCCCGGCCATCTTGCAGAGCAGCCAGCCGCGCAGCGACCACGACGAGTAGGTCTTGCTGCTGATCGTGAGCGTCGTGTTTATCATGACCTCTCCCGCACGCCGGAGCGCTGGACGCGCTTAAATATTGAGCAAAGCGGCCGGCGAATGCGCTCCTCCTGCCTTCACTTCCAAATCATGTGCCAAGCTGCGGTGCAGCATCGCGGTGGACTCGACCAGCCTGGACTCG
>JAXDNY010000002.1:0-4426 GCA_034669145.1 Hyphomicrobiales bacterium | reverse complement strand
TGAACAATGCCGGCATCATCCACACGGCGGATTTTCTCGATGTCGCGGAAGCCGACTTCGACCGCGTGCTGCGCGTCAATCTCAAGGGCATGTTCCTGATCGGGCAGGTGGCGGCCAAGCAGATGGTTGCGCAGGTGAAGGCCGGCAAGCCGCCGGGCGTGATCGTCAACATGAGCTCGATCAATGCGCGCGTCGCGATCCCGTACCAGGTGCCGTATTGCGTGTCGAAAGGCGGCGTCGACCAGCTCACCAAGGTGATGGCGCTGTCGCTGAGCCCCTACGGCATCCGCGTCAACGCGATCGGACCCGGCTCGATCATGACCGACATCCTGAGGGGCGTTGCGGCCGATCAGGCGGCGAGAAACCGGCTGCTGTCGCGCACGCCGCTCGGTCGCATCGCCGACCCCGACGAGATCGCCTCGGTGGCGGCGTTCCTCGCCTCGAAGGATGCGAGCTATCTGACCGGCGAAACCATCTATGTCGACGGCGGGCGGCTGGCGCTCAATTACACGGTGCCGGTGCCGGAGCAGTAGCCTGGCGCGTCGCCAGCAGGCCGGAAGACGGTTAATCGTTCGTAACGAACCTCTTTGGAACGGTTGACGATTTTCTCATAAGTTGAGCCGATACGTGCCGCCCATGACGTACCGGTTTCGGCTGCGCGGCAAGAATCTGCGGCATTCCTGGGAAAAGGATTGCCCGGCGGAAGGCGCGATGGCGCACGCCAATCTCGTCGCGCGCGAGTGCGCGAAGGATGCCCTCTACGAGGGCACGGCCATCCGCGTCATGGACGATAAGGGAAACGAAGTCGCTATCGTGCCGGTGCCGAAGCGCACCTGACGCGAGTTCGTCAGCGCAGGCGCCTACTCGCCCTTGTCGTCGTGCTTGCCGAGTTGCTTCAGCTTCGCGAACACCGCGTCGACGTTGAGGTCGTCGGCGGGCTTCTTTGCGGCCTGCTGCTCGGCTTCCTTGGCTTCCGCCGCCGCGGTGGTGACAGCGGCCGGCAGCAAGGTCGCGCCGCGATTTTCCACCACGGGCTTTTCCTTGGCGGCGCGCTGCACTTCGAAGTCGAGATCGATCTGCGAGCAGAGGCCGAGCGTCACCGGGTCGAGCGGCTGCAGCGCCTGCGCGTTCCAGTGGGTGCGGTCGCGAATACCGGCGATGGTCGACTTGGTGGTGCCGACGAGGCGCATGATCTGCGCGTCCTTCAGCTCGGGATGATTGCGCACCAGCCACAGGATCGCATTCGGCCGGTCCTGCCGGCGCGACACCGGCGTGTAACGCGGGCCCTTCTTTTTCTTCTGCTCGGGCAGGCGCACCTTCGGGTCGGACATCTGCAGGACGATGCTGTGATCGGCCTCGGCGTTGGTGATCTGCTCGCGCGTCAACTGCCCGGTCAGCACCGGGTCGAGTCCCTTGATGCCCTGCGCGGCGTCGCCGTCGGCGATCGCCTTCACTTCGAGCACGTGCAGCTTGCAAAAATCCGCGATCTGCTCGAACGACAATGCGGTGTTCTCGACGAGCCAGACGGCGGTCGCCTTCGGCATCAGCGGAATCGCCATGGCAAATCTCCTCTGCGCTCCGCCCGCCCTCCGGGCGAAGCCTGTTTGTCATCGTGGATGACGGGAATGGCCGGAATATAGGCATCCGGCCCCGTGCTGTCTATTGATTCGGCTGCTTGACAGAGCCGCGCCGGGCGGCCCAATTCGCGCGGAACCGGCGGATTTCATTCGGGAATCGCCCGAAAGGTCGTGGGATGGCCGTCTATACCGACGTTTCGGCGGAAGATCTGGCCGATTTTCTCGCCGACTATGACCTCGGCGCGCTGTTGTCCTACAAGGGCATCGCGGAAGGCGTGGAGAATTCCAACTTCCTGGTCCACACGACGACCGGCTACTGCTTCCTCACGCTCTACGAAAAGCGGGTCGCGACCGAGGACCTGCCGTTCTTCCTCGGCCTGATGGAACACCTGGCGAGCCGCGGGCTCAACTGCCCACAGCCAGTGAAAAACCGTGCGGGCGACGTGATCGGCTGGATCGCCGGTCGCCCGGCTGCGATCGTGACCTTTCTGGACGGCATGTCGACGCGCCGCCCGAGCGCGGCGCACTGTGCGGCGGTGGGCGCGGCGCTCGCCAAACTGCATCTTGCGGGCGCGGATTTTCCGATGCGGCGGCGCAACGCGCTCTCGGTCGAGGGCTGGCGTCCGCTCTACGTTGCCTCGGCGGCCGGCGCCGACAGCGTGCAGCCGGGCTTGCGCGAGATGATCGAGCGCGAGGTGACCAAGCTGGAAGGCGCCTGGCCGACCGGGCTCCCGGAGGGCGTGATCCACGCGGATCTGTTTCCCGACAACGTGTTCTTTCTCGGCAATCAGTTGTCCGGGCTGATCGACTTCTATTTCGCCTGCACCGACACGCTCGCCTACGACATCGCGATCTGCCTCAACGCGTGGTGCTTCGAGCCGGATCATGCCTACAACGTCACCAAGGGGCGCGCGCTGTTGCAGGGCTACGTCTCGGCGCGCCCGCTCTCGGCCGAAGAGCGCGCCTGCCTTCCGCTGCTCGCGCGCGGCGCAGCATTGCGCTTCCTGCTCACGCGCCTCGTCGACTGGCTCAACGTGCCGCCCGGCGCGCTGGTGCGCCCGAAGGACCCGCTCGAATATGTCCGCAAGCTGCGCTTCCACCGTGCAGTCGGTGGCGTGCGTGACTACGGGATCGACGCATGAGCGCGAAGGAAGCGCACAACGTCGTCATCTACACCGATGGCGGCTGTGCGCCCACCAATCCCGGACCAGGCGGTTGGGCAGCGATCCTGATCAAGGGCGAGCACCTGAAGGAGCTGAAGGGTGCAGAGCCGCTCACGACCAACAATCGCATGGAGCTGATGGCGGCGATTTCTGCGCTCGAAGCGCTGAAGCAGCCTTGTGTCGTCGACATGCACACCGACAGCCAATATGTGCGCGACGGCATCACGAAATACATCAACAACTGGAAACGCAACGGCTGGCGTACGGCCGCGAAGGATCCGGTGAAAAATCAGGACCTATGGCAGCGGCTGGAAGCCGCGCGCGACCGGCACACGGTGCGCTGGCACTGGATCAAAGGCCACTCGGGCGATCAGTTCAACGATCTCGCCGATGAGCTGGTGCGTGAAGCCAGGGACGCGTTGAAGGACGCAAAGTAGCGGTCGTCTTCAATCCGCCCGCGGGATAGTCCGGCCGTTGAAGGCGCGTAGGTTCGGGCGGGTTTCGTTGCTTGCCGCTCCGCGATTTGCAGATCGAGCTGCGGATCGTCAACGCTCGCGACGACCACGAGGCGCTTCACCTTGCCGCTTTTGTACGCCCGCAGGAACGCATCGTAATCCTTGAACGACACGCAGCCGTTCGAATCGCCCTTCGGCCCGAGCAGATAGCTGTGCGTGAGCAGCCCCGCGCGCCCGAAGATCGCCTCCGCGCCGCCGACCGGATGCATGCGCAGCGCCTCTACGCCATGAAACAGCGCTTCGCGCGGCGCGAGATCGTAGACATGTGGCGGTGTCGCGCCATGCATCTTCACATGCACGTGGCGCGGATCGTCCATCTTGGGTCCCAGCCCCGAATGCGCCTCCAGCTTGGTGCCGTCGGGGAGGTAAACGGTGCGCGCCGAGATGTCGTAGATGGCGGTCACGCCATCGTTCGACGGCAGCTTGCCGGATGAAGCGCTGCGGCCATCGTTGGACACCCCGCCGTCAGCCGGCGCGTAGGCGAGTGCGTTCCCGCTCTCAGCGCGCTTGCCGAACAGTTTCTGGAACGGATCGTCGGGGACGGCCTTCGCCAGCGCGAGCGATGCCGAGCCAAGACCCGCGGGACGCGGTGTCGGCAACGGGATGCTCTGCACCACATGAACCGTTTGCGTTGCCGCCTGCATCGCCTGCTTCACCGGCGCGCCGCGTGAGAACGAGGTCGGCGGCAGGCCGAAGGAGCGCGACGGATCGATCAGCGTGATATCGAAGACCGGCGCGATCAGCAGGCCGCGTTTCTTCGGTGCAGCCGGTGGTGCGTCCACGGCCGGCCTTGCGGCCAGCACGGTGATCGTGGGCGTCGGCGCGACATCGACGGGGTGGACTTCAAACAGGGTGACGTAAAGCGTCCAGCCGCAGGCCAGAATGACCGCCGCGAACGCGGTGCCGCCGAGGAAACGTTGAGAGCCCGATATCCCGGGAGGTTGATCGGCGCGCGCAGTGAGCCCGCCATCCGTCTCGACGCCGTCCGCCATCACTCACCCGCACGGAACAATACACAACACACGCAACGTGGAACTTCACGCACATGAAGCTCGCACGCCTACCGGGCGCCATTAGGTCGAATTTTAGTTAAATGCCGATTAAGCCCGCGGCCGAATTGGGGCGGGAACCCTAGGCGTCACCCCCCCTCGCGGGGGTCGCCCGGGGGGGG
>JAXDNY010000001.1:0-2518 GCA_034669145.1 Hyphomicrobiales bacterium | reverse complement strand
TCGACCGCGGTTATAGCAGCTTCGCGCTCGCCTAATCCAGCGAGAGCATAGGCGCGAAGCCCAGCTATTGAGGCATTATCCGCCTGTTCCTTTAACGAGGCTTCCGTCGAGTCACGCAGTCGCGCGAAGACCGCCTGTGCCCGCGCCTTGTCGCCGGAGGATTCCAAAAAATCAGCCCACTCCGCGAGGGCCAGGTTCGAGATTCTCGAGCCCGATTTGTTGCTCATCCTCTCATATTGCTGAAGGACAACGGCCGGTGGCGTAGTGCGCCGCAACTTCCATTGATACCCAAGCGCCAAGACCGCCTGGGGGACGAGGCTGTCACTCTGCGTAGCCAGTATCCGATCAACCGTCGATTGCGCCTCCATCAGTTCGCCGCGGCCCTGGAGAATCTCAATTTTGTCCAGCCCGAGAATCAGATCATTCGGCCATATCTGGAGAGCCTCGTCGACAAGGCGCAGGGCCGCCGCAAAATCGCGCCTGGCCGTTCGGGTCTGAACAGTCTGGGCTCGAAGGTAAGCATCGCGCGGATCCAACCCGATTGCCTCGTCAAGGTAGTCGGTGCTTTTTTGGTACTCTCCCATCCGCGCGGAGATGTATCCCATCAACGAAACGATCTCGGCGTTGCTTGGCCAGATCATTCGCAACTGTTGCAGAATCTCGTGCGCGCCCTTGTAGTCGTGGCGGATGCAATACTGGAACCAGGCGCGCGCCAGTTGCGTTTCGGCCAATTGCGGTTGCAGTCGGACAGCTTCCGCGAGCGAGCTTTCAGCCGCGGTGCTGCGCGACGCCGACCGGTCGTAGTTTTGCAGATACGTTATCGAATGGGTTCGGGATAGAGTTGCCCAGGCCAGCGCGAATTTTGGATCGAGCCGCACCGCTTCTTCGAAAGAACCCACCGAGGCATACCGCGACTCCTCACTCAATTGCCAGAATTGGGTTAAGCCGCGGAGGTATGCTTCGTATGCCGCCGGGTTGTCGGTAGGCTTTTGGGCCAGCTCTTTTTTCTCAGAGCCGCTGAGCTTGGCGTTCAACTGCTCGGCGATCGCAGTGGCAACTTCCGCTTCGACCGCGAAGATATCGTCCAGCTTGCGGTTGTAACTCTCGGCCCAGACATGCGTGTCGGTCGCGGCTTTGATCAACTGGACGTTGATGTGGACCGCGTTACCGATTTTCTGGACGCTGCCCTCAAGGATGTGGACAACGCCGAGTTGCTTCCCGATCTCGCCCACACTCGGCGGCTTGCTTTGATACTGCTGGGTCGAAGTCCGTGAGATAACTTTGAGCGAGTTGATCTTCGCGAGCCGGGTCAGGATTTCGTCCTGAATGCCCGAGGCGAAAAACGCATTAGCCTTGTCCTCGCTCAGGTTCTCGAACGGCAGAACGGCGATCGACTGCTCGATGGTCGGCAGCGCGGTCGCTGGCTCTGCGGCCGGTCCTTTGGCACGGAACACCTGGTAGATGAACAGCCCTGCCGCGAGTAGTGCCAGGGCGACGATAACGGCGACAAACTTTCGCCGGCTCCACTGCGGGATTTCTGCATCCGGCCGGACATCCTCGGTCCGCTTTATTCCTTCCGGCGTCATTTCGAACGCCCAGGCGATCACGAGCGCGATCGGGAAGCCAAGCGCCACCAGCACCACGAGCGTTTGCACAACCCACTCCGGCGCGTGAAACGTCGGCAAGACGGTTGAAGAAACCTGGATAATCAGCCAGCCGACGACGGCGTAGGCGACGGCGACCTTATAGACGTTGCGCCGCTTCAGCTCGGCGAAGAAGTTTCGGTCGCTCATTCGGCCGGCGCGAGTATGGCGGGCGCCGCTCCGCTTACAATATTTTCCGGTCTTTAGGTCTTCAGCGCCACTTTGAAGGGCGCGCCCGTCTTGGCGCGGATGTCGTCCTCCGTGACGCCGGGATGCAGCTCAATCAGGACGAGGCCGCCGCCTTCCTTCACCTCGAACACGCACAGGTCGGTGATAATGAGGTTGACGACGCCGAGGCCCGTGATCGGCAGCGTGCATTCCTTCAAAATCTTCGGGGTGCCGTCTTTCGACGTGTGCTCCATCACCGCCACCACGCGCTTCACTCCCGCGACCAGGTCCATCGCGCCGCCTGGGCCTTTGACCATTTTTCCGGGAATCATCCAATTGGCGATGTCGCCTTTATCCGTGACTTCGAAAGCGCCGAGAATGGCGAGATCGATGTGTCCGCCGCGAATCATCGTGAATGAGTCGGCGCTCGAGAAAAAGGCCGAGCCGGGCATGGTCGTGATGGTTTGCTTGCCGGCGTTGATCAGGTCGGCGTCCACCTGGTCGTCGGTGGGGAACGGTCCAATGCCGAGCAGGCCGTTCTCGGATTGCAGGGTGACGTTCATGCCTTCGGGAATAAAATTGGCAACGAGCGTCGGGATGCCGATGCCGAGATTGACGTAGTAACCGTCGCGCAATTCCTTCGCGGCGCGCTTCGCCATCAAATCGCGGATCGGGTTTTCTTTTTTCGCCGCGGTGCTGCCTTGCAC